>CAVWYT010000001.1:0-3478 GCA_963759295.1 uncultured Solirubrobacterales bacterium
CTCGACATGCTCAGCCGCCAGGTCGCCTCGCCGGTGCAGTTCCTGAAGGGGCTGCGCACGCTCTACGACGAGGGCGCGAGGGTCTTCGTCGAGGTTGGCCCGAAGCATGCGCTGCAGGGCTTCGCCTCGGACGTGCTCGGCGACGACGCGATCGTCAGCCTCGCCAGCAACCACCCCAAGCAGGGCGATGTGCCGACGTTCAACAACGCCCTCTGCGGCCTCTGGGCCGCCGGCCTCGGCAGCGGACGGGATCCGGTCCCGCGCGAGGCCGTCGAGCTGCAGGCCGGCGCGACCGCGCAGCCGCATCCACGCGCCGTGCGAGAGGCGCGTGCGCGTCGGGCGCCCGCCGAGCCCGCCCCCCGGACTGACGCCGAGCCGGTCCGGGCGCCCGTCGCCGGCGACGGGCCGATGCCGGAGCCGGTGGTGATCACGGGCGCGGCGCTCGGGCTACCCGGCGCCGAGCGGCTCTTCGACGATGCGAACATCGCCCGGTTGCTCAACGGCGAGCAGGGGATCGACGTCATCCCAGGCCGTCTGCGCCGCGACATGCTCGACAAGCACATCACGCGGCTGGTGAAGGGGGAGGACGGCGGTGCCTCGTTCGAGACGATCGACCGTCTCGACGCCGTGATCAAGCTCGCGGCGCGGGCGGGTGCGTTCGATCCGGCCGATGAGTTCGGGATCGACGACGAACGGCTGGCCGCGCTCGGGCGCGACACCCAGCTTGCGATCGCCGCCGGCATCGACGCGCTCCGCGACGCCGGCATCCCGCTCGTGCTGCGATACAAGCTCACCACCAAGGGCACGAAGCTCCCGGACCGTTGGTCGCTTCCGGACGAGATGCGCGACGACACCGGGGTGATCTACGCCTCGGCGTTCCCCGGCCTGGAGGAGATGGCCGACGAGGTGGCGCGCTACACCACGGACCACATGCGGCGCGAGCGCCTGGCCGCGCTCGAATCGTTGCGCTCCAGGATGCTCGATCACGAGGGCACCGATCCGGTGGTGCTCGACGAGGTCGAGCGGCGCATTCACGACCTCGAGCGCACGCTCGAGGAGGAGGCGTACACCTTCGACCGCCGCTTCCTCTTCCGGGTGCTCTCGATGGGCCACTCGCAGCTGGCGGAGCTGATCGGGGCGCGGGGGCCGAACACGCAGATCAACTCCGCCTGCGCGAGCACCACGCAGGCGGTCGCGCTGGCCGAGGACTGGATCCGCGCCGGGCGCTGTCGCCGGGTGCTGATCGTGGCCGCCGACGACGCGACCTCGGACACGCTGATGGGCTGGATCGGCGCCGGCTTTTTGGCCTCGGGTGCGGCGGCGACCGATGACGTGGTCGAGGAGGCGGCGCTGCCGTTCGACCAGCGCCGTCACGGGATGATCATCGGCATGGGCGCCGCCGGCCTGATGGTGGAGAGCGCTGCCGGCGCCCGCGAGCGCGGACTGATGCCAATCTGCGATGTGCTCGGGTCGGTGACGGCGAACTCCGCCTTCCATGGGACACGGCTCGACGTCGAGCACATCAGCGGTGCGATGGAGCAGCTCGTCGAGCAGGCGGAGAGCCGCGGCCTGCGGCGGGAGGAGATCGCGGGCGAGACCGTGTTCGTCTCGCACGAGACCTACACGCCTGCCCGCGGCGGCAGCGCCGCCGCCGAGATCCACGCGCTGCGCGACGTCTTCGGCGATCAGGCCGACCGGATCGTGATCGCCAACGTAAAGGGGTTCACGGGGCACCCGATGGGAGTCGGCCTCGAGGACGTGCTGGCGGTGAAGGCGCTGGAGACCGGGGTCGTCCCGCCGGTGCCGAACTTCCGCGAGCCCGACCCCGAGCTGGGTCTGCTCAACCTTTCTGGGGGCGGCTCGTACCCGATCCACTACGCGCTCCGATTGGCGGCCGGGTTCGGCTCGCAGATCTCGATGCTGCTGCTGCGCTGGACGCCTGTCGCCGATCGCCGCAGGCGCAACGTCGACGAGCTCGGCTACGACTACCGGATCGCCGATCGCGCCGTCTGGACCACCTGGCTGGAACGGCTCAGCGGTTACGAGGATCCGCAGCTCGAGGTGGTGCAGCACCGGCTGCGCGTCGTCGATCAGGGTCCGCCCGGCGGCAGGCGGCTGGAGCCGCTGGTGGAGCCGGATGCGGCGCCGGCGGAGATCGAGCCGGCAGTGCTGGAGGCCGAGCCCGCCGCCCCCGAGCCCACTCGCCGCCCCCGCGCCCGGCGGCGTCGAGCAGCGGGTGCTGGAGATCGTCGCCGAGGAGACCGGCTATCCCCCCGACCTGCTCGACATGGACCTCGACCTCGAGGCCGACCTGGGGATCGACACGGTCAAGCAGGCCGAGGTCTTCGCCAAGATCCGCGAGGCCTACGGGATCGAGCGCGACGACTCGCTGCAGCTGCGCGACTACCCGACCCTGACCCGCGTCGTCGCCTTCGTCAACGAGCGCTCCGGCGCCGCGGCGCCCGCCCCGGCGCTCCGAGCCCGCTCCCGCCCCGGCGCCCGAGCCCGCTCGCCGCCCCCGCGCCCGGCGGCGTCGAGCAGCGGGTGCTGGAGATCGTCGCCGAGGAGACCGGCTATCCCCCCGACCTGCTCGACATGGACCTCGACCTCGAGGCCGACCTCGGGATCGACACGGTCAAGCAGGCCGAGGTCTTCGCCAAGATCCGCGAGGCCTACGGGATCGAGCGCGACGACTCGCTGCAGCTGCGCGACTACCCGACCCTGACCCGCGTCGTCGCCTTCGTCAACGAGCGCTCCGGCGCCGCGGCGCCCGCCCCGGCCTCCGAGCCCGCTCCCGCCCCGGCGCCCGAGCCCGTCGCCGCCCCCGCGCCCGGCGGCGTCGAGCAGCGGGTGCTGGAGATCGTCGCCGAGGAGACCGGCTATCCCCCCGACCTGCTCGACATGGACCTCGACCTCGAGGCCGACCTCGGGATCGACACGGTCAAGCAGGCCGAGGTCTTCGCCAAGATCCGCGAGGCCTACGGGATCGAGCGCGACGACTCGCTGCAGCTGCGCGACTACCCGACCCTGACCCGCGTCGTCGCCTTCGTCAACGAGCGCTCCGGCGCCGCGGCGCCCGCCCCGGCCTCCGAGCCCGCTCCCGCCCCGGCGCCCGAGCCCGTCGCCGCCCCCGCGCCCGGCGGCGTCGAGCAGCGGGTGCTGGAGATCGTCGCCGAGGAGACCGGCTATCCCCCCGACCTGCTCGACATGGACCTCGACCTCGAGGCCGACCTCGGGATCGACACGGTCAAGCAGGCCGAGGTCTTCGCCAAGATCCGCGAGGCCTACGGGATCGAGCGCGACGACTCGCTGCAGCTGCGCGACTACCCGACCCTGACCCGCGTCGTCGCCTTCGTCAACGAGCGCTCCGGCGCCGCGGCGCCCGCCCCGGCCTCCGAGCCCGCTCCCGCCCCGGCGCCCGAGCCCGTCGCCGCCCCCGCGCCCGGCGGCGTCGAGCAGCGGGTGCTGGAGATCGTCG
>CAVWYT010000002.1:0-27749 GCA_963759295.1 uncultured Solirubrobacterales bacterium
CAGCTCCTCGCCGCGACGGAAGCGGCCCCCGCCGCGATCGCGGAAGGTGACGATTCGACGCCTGAGCTCGTCGCCCGCACGGCTCACCTCGACCATCACCGCCCAGCCCTCCCCTTCCGTCCAGGTTCGCTCGGCGGCGACCGGCGCGCGGCGAGGCGTGGCGAGGTCGAACAGGAACAGTCCTCCGACACGAAGGGCGCCGGCGATGCGGGCAAGCACGCGATCCAGATCGGCAGCACGACCTGAGGTCGGGGCGATGTAGCCCAGCACCTCCCCCACCGCCAGCGCGGCGTCGCAGTCGGGCGGCAGCGGGGCGTCAACGAGCGCACCGATCTCGAAGCTCGCCCGCGGCGCGCGCGCTCGGGCGAGCTCGATGAACGCCGGCGACGAGTCCAGCGCTCGCACATCGTGACCCGCCTCGCTGAGCAGGCGGGCGGTCGTTCCGTCCCCGCACCCGAGCTCGAGCACCCTGGAGCCCGGCGCCAGGCGGGGCAGAAGCTCAGCGGCGGCGGCCGACGCGATCGCGGTGAATCCGGCCGCATGAATCGCCGCCAGGTCCTCGCCGTAGCGCTCCATCCGTGTCCCTCAGGACGCGCCGGCGTCGCCGCTCAAGCGGGACGCGCGCGAGCAGTTCACGTACGCGGAACCCCTTCGACCCGCTGCTGGTCGGGGACGATCGCCACGACGCGGGCGGGAGCGGCGCTGCCGCCCTCGATCCGGAGTGGGAAGCAAGCGACCTGAAAGCCCTGGTCCGGCAGCGAGCCGAGGTTGAAGAGGCGCTCGATCTGCGAGTAGGCCAGGTCCACCTGGTGCGCCGCCCAGAAGATGCCCGGTTTGCCCTCCGTCTTCGCCCGCTCGGCCTGCAGGTGCAGGGGGGCGTCCCAGCCCCATGCGTCGATCCCCATCACCCGGACACCCCGCTCGTAGAGCCAGCGGGTCGCCTCGGCGCTGACGCCGGGGCCACGGGCGATGTAGTCGGGCTGGTCGTAGAACCGATCGCGTCCCGTGCGAACCAGGACGATGTCGAGCTCCCGCAGCTCGCGCGGCAGGCGCTCCTCGACATCGGCGGCAGAGAGCGCCTCGCCATCGGCGCGATCGGTCGCTTCGATCACGACCCCCGGCGCGTAGAACCACTCCAGAGGCAGCTGGTCGATCGTCTGCGCCGGCCGGCCGGCGATCGTGGAGTTGTAATGCCAGGGCGCGTCGACGTGGGTCGAGTTGTGGGTGCCGAACCGGAGGAAGGTCTCCGTGGTCCAGCCCTCGCCGTCGCGAAGCAGCTCGCGGTCGACTCCGAAGATGGTCTCGATCGCCGCCGCTCCTTGGGCGTGGTCCTGGAACTCGATCTCGGTACGCAGCGGCTCCGGGTACTCCGGCGAGTCGGGTCGGATCGGCGCGGAGAGGTCAATCAGGGGCATGGCGCCCCCGATCCTCGAAGCGCCGCTCGAGGTTCTCGACCGTCTCCTCCAATGCCTTCCTCACCGCGCGGCGGAAGATAGTCCGGTCGAACAAGCGTCGCGGTCCCCGCCGTGGCCGGTACCTGACCACGAGCCGGTAATCGAACCCGTCTCCGGCGTCGGAGAAGTGCCGCTCGTGCTCGGCGGCGGGGAGGCCGCGCTGCTCGCTTCTGTAGGAGACCAGCCTGTTGGGCTCGAGCTTCCGGAGGGTCATCGCGAGCTCGGTGGGGCGTCCCATCAGCCGCAGCGACAGTCTGGTGCGATCGCCAGGCTGCCGCCAGCGCGACCCAGGCTCGATCGCGACCAGGCCCGGCCAGTAATCGGGCCAGTTGGCGGTGTCCGTGATGTAGTCGAAGCCCTCCCGGAGCGGGACGGCGAAGCGATGGTCGACCGCAACCTCGATCACTCCGTCGCTCACGCCTGCGCCCGTCCGATCGCGAGGGGGTGGACCAGCGCCGGCTGGAGTTCGCGAACCGCGTCGAGGGTGCGCAGCGTCCGATCCGGGAGGACCTCGTAGTCGACCGGGTCCGAGGCCGCCGGCGTGTAGGCGTGAATCGATAGGGCGACGCCGTGGTCGGGCTCGTGCCTGACTCGGTGGATGCAGTCGGAGCCGAAGCTGAATGCCGTCTCCGCGCGCCGGGTGTGGGTGTGCTCAGTGACGACCCGCCCGTCGACGACCTCGATCGTGTCCTCGACCAGCAGGCCGCTGCAGATGAACACCGCTCCGCTCGCGCCGCCGTGGTCGTGGAAGACGGTGTCCTGGCCCGCCGCCCAGCCGAACAGGGCTATCTCCAGCTGCGGGGTCTTGTAGAGCACCCGGTGGCTGCGTCGCTCCAGGTCGAAGCTGACGGCATGGCCCCACAACCAGGGGGATCGACCGACGTCGGTGACGATTTCCTCGATCTCCTCGAGCTTTCAGGGGAGGCCGTCATCAGCGTCTCGTCCAGCCATCCGCTCAGCGCCGGCGCCGCGTTCCTGGTCTCCGTTGCCATCCTCGTCCTCCTCTCGTCGGGATTCACAGTCAAGGGCGGCGAGCCGCCTCGGGACTCAACGCGGGGCGCGGCGGTTCGGTGATGCCGCCAATCCCGACGGGTCGTCCCTCGCGAAGCTCGCGGTGGATCGCCCTCGCGGCCCGCCGCGCCTCCTTGCCCATGTAGCCGAGTCCGCCGGGACGCGGCAGGTAGCCGATGAAGCGCAGACCCTCGGCGGCCGGGCGCGGCCCGATCGCCTTCGGCATCTCGCGGTCGTCGAGCACCCCGAGGTGGCCGACCAGCGGCTCGAGCTCGCGCCGGTATCCCGTCGCGCAGATCACCGACGCCGGCTCGAGCCGCGTCCCGTCGGCCAGTTCGACCCCGCTCGAGTCGAGCGACTCGACGGCGGCGACGATCTCGATGCGACCGTCCTTGACGGCCTCGATCACCTCGGCGTCGACGATCGCGGGTACCTTCCCCCGCCGGCGCACGTCGGTGAACACGCCCTGTTCGGGCGCCGGCAGGCCGTACTCGGTCATGTCGCCCAAGTCCATGCGACTGGCGAAGCGCGCGATCCGGTCGGCGACTCGGGTCGGCAGATGCCAGAGCCAGGTCCCGATCAGGTCCCCGGGCACCGGCCCGGGACCCTGGCGCAGCAGGATGTTGGGTGGAGTGCGGACCGCAAGCCAAACCCTGGCGGCGCCACCCTCTGCCAGCTCGTGGGCGATCTCCATCCCGGAGCTGCCGGGGCCCACCACCAGCACCCTCTGAGCCTTGAACGGCGCGGCGTTCCTGTATCGCGACGAGTGAAGCAGGGCGCCCTCGAAGGAGTCGCGGCCGGGCCAGTCGGGGATCAACGGACTCTGTTCGTGGCCCAGCGCGACGATCACCTGCGGTGCGCGCAGCTCACCCTCGCTGGTGTGAACCACCCATGTCCCGTCAGCCCGCTCGATCCGCTCGACGCGCGTGCCCGGACGCAGCTCGATCCCCTCTTCGCCGGCGTGGCGCTCGACGTGCGCGATCAGTTGGTCGCGGCTGGGGAAGGTCGGCGTGCCCTTCGGGAACGGCCGGCCGGGCAGGTGTGAGAAGCGACGCCAGGTGTTGAGCCGCAGACCGTCGTATCGCGAGCGCCATGAGGAGGCGACCCGGTCGGCCTGGTCGAGCACCACCGGGGCCAACCCGGCGTCCTTGAGGGCCAGGGCGGAGGCGATCCCCGCGGGTCCGGCCCCGACGACTATGACTCGGCGCTCGAGCTTCATTCGCACTCCTGGTTCGGCGTTCGGTTGCAGGTCGCGAACCTACGCCGAGGCCGCCGCGCATACATCGGCTGAACCACCCAAATGCGAGCCGCGAGCGAGTGGGTGATCTCACCCACTCGCCGATCAGATCAGGCCGTGCTCGTGCGCGTAGGTCGTCGCCGCCGCTCGGGAGGAGACGCCGAGCTTGGCGTACAGGTTGCTCACGTGCCGGTCGACGGTCCTGACGCTGACGACCAGGCCTGCGGCGATCTCCCTGTTCGTCTCCCCGGCGCAGAGCAGGCGCAGCACCTCCAGCTCGCGCTTGCTGAGCCCGTGCGAATCGACGGTGACGCCAAGACCTGCCGGTCCCTCGATCCGGGCGAGATCCGTCGCGGCGCCGAGGCGCGCGAAGGTCTCCCGGGCCGCTTCCAGCTCGAGCCTCGCACTGTCCTCGTCCCCGAGGCTGCGGCAGGCGAGCCCGATCAGCTCTCGGGTCCGGGCGCTCTCGTAGGGGGCCCTGAACTGCTGCCAGAGCTCGCCTGCATGGCGGAGCGCCGCGAGTGCCGCCTCCGGGAGGCCCGCGGTCAGCTCGACCAGACCGCGTGCCTGCGCGGCCGTGGCCGCGAGCCCGCCGGGCTCCTCCTCCCTGCCCGCGATCGAGTCGAGCTCGTCGCAGCCCTCCTCCGCCCCCTCGAGGTCACCGGCCGCGACCAGGATCTCGACGTACGCCGGAAGCAGACCCGCTCGCTTGCCGGGGCCGCTGGCTTCCGAGAGCACCCTGCGGATCGCCGCTTCCGCGGCCTTTCCGTTGCCCTGCGTCAGTCTCAGCAGAGCGAACCCGGGCTGCGGTTCCCAGCCTTGGCCGCTCGCCTCACGATAAGCCTCCTCGGCCGCAGGATGCTCGCCGCGCAGGCGGTGGACCTCTCCCCGCTGGTAGTGAGCCTCGCCGGCAGCTACCGGGTTCTCTCCCTTCAAGCAGCGCTCGGCAGCCCGGCGCGCCTCCTCGATCGCCTCCTGCCAGGAGCCGTCCATCCGCATGATCTGCGCGCGATGGACCAGGCAGCGCCCGGTGAAGGCGACCAGATCCGGTTGGCCCGCACACCACCGGGTAAGGGCGGTCGTCCACTCCCGGGCGCGGCGAAGCTCGTGCGCCTCCTCGCAGGCCAGGATCGCGCCGCAGTACACGATTCCGGAGATCACCGGAGAGGCCTCCCCCGCGAGCACCGTGGCCATCGCCATGTCGAGGAGCGCCAGGCCCTCTCGGAGCCGTCCAAGGCTGATCATCGCGCCTCCCTGCGCGTAGGCGGCGAGCGAGAACAGGTCGAAATCGCCGAAGCGCTCGCCGATCGTCGCCGCCTCGGCCGCGCTTGCCGCGGCGCGCTCCAGCTCGCCCTGCGACTCCTGCTCGATGACTCGCGGGATCAGGAGATAGCCGCGCTCGACGCGATCGCTTCCCTCGCGCTCGAGCAGTCGCTCGGCGCGGTCGAGCCACCCGCCGGCGTGGCCGAGCTCACCGCGGAGGGCGAGGTTCACCGCGATCCAGATGGCACAGTGGAGCGCCGCCAGCGGCTGTTCATCGGTGAGGTAGGCCTGGTAAGCGCGTTCCAGGACCTGCCGGTACTCCTGCTCGAGGCCGAGCATGTAGGCCGAGGTCGCGAGCAGCTCCAGGTCGGAGGGGCCGAGCCGGGCCGAGCGGTCGGCAACCGTCAGCGCTTCATGGGCTTGGCGCCACGCCTGGCGACCGTAGGCCTCACGCCCGGTCTCGAGTTCCGCAACCACCTCCACCGAGGTCGATTATCTCGCCGGCGCGGGTTCAATACGTTGCGGGCCGGAGCGCGCGGCTCAACCCTTCGAAGCGAGCACCTGGTAGATCGAGGTGAAGCCGCTCTCGAAGCCGTTGCGGGCGGCACGCAGGTAAAGGCGCCACACGCGGACTCGCTCCTCGCCGGCGACGAGCACCGCTTCGTCTCGATGCTGATCGAGCCGCTGCGCCCAGTGCCGGAGAGTCTCGGCGTAGTCGTCGGCGAAGCCCTCGACGTGAGCGACGACGAACCCCGCCCGCTCCAATGCGAGCAGGACCCGCGAGAGGTGCAGGGGGTCGGCATCCGGAAACACGTAGCGCTCCGAGAACGGCCCGGCCTCCGGGTCGGTGTGTCGCAGTCGGGCGATGCCGTGATTGAGAAGCCGCCCGCCCGGTGCGAGCAGCCGCGCGAGACGCTCGGCGTAGACGTCGATTCGCTCCGCTCCGACGTGTTCCACCATGCCGATGCTGGCGATCGCGTCGAAGCGCTCGCCGGCGAGATCGCGATAGTCCATCACTCGGATCTCGACCCGATCGCCGACGCCCGCCGCGTCGCTTCGCTGGCGCGCAACCCTTGCCTGAGGCTCCGAAAGGGTGATGCCAACGACCTCGACGCCGTGGCGCTGGGCGGAGTGGATGGCGAAGCTGCCCCAGCCGCAACCGATGTCGAGCAGGCGCTCGCCAGGCACCAGCGCGAGCTTCTCGCACACCATCTCGAGCTTTTGCTCCTGTGCCGCCTCGAGCGAATCGGCGCCGCGCGAGAAGATCGCGCAGCTGTAGGTCATCGAGCGATCCAGAAAGAGGGCGAAAAACTCCGGTGGCAGGTCATAGTGATGGCGGACCGAGCGTGCGTCGCGAGCCTTCGAGCGACGTGCCCCTCGGGGGCGAAGCTCGGCCTGAGGGCGCGAGGGCGGCAGGGTGATCCCGCAGGCCGCGAGTGCCGCGAGCAGCAACCGCAGACGCGCACGACGCCCGAGCGGCGGGGGCTTCCAGCCGTCGAGCACGGCGATCACCTTGTCGATGTCGTCGACCTCGAGCTCTCCCGCGACGTAGGCGCGGCCGAGGCCGAGCTGGCCGGGAGCGCGCAGAGCGTGGGCTACGGCGAGCGGGGAGCGAAGCCGGAACGTCGGCCCGCCGTCACCCGTCGAGCTCACCCGGCTCCGATCCCAGAACTCGATCGAGAACGGCCGCTCGGGCAGCGCCGCGGCGAGCTCTCGGCGAATCGGGCCCGTGCGCGCAAAGGACACCCAGCGATCCTACGGCGATCGTTCGGTCGGCTGACCCTGGCGCGTCGTGGTTTGGCCGGGAGCTGACCGGGAACGACGATTACGCGAACGTCGACCTCGCCGTCGACGGCATGCGCCACGAGAAGGACCGATGAGCTATCGCTTCCAGCGCACCGAGGCCGTGCCCGAAGGAATCTCGCGGATCGTGATCGAGCAGCTCGACGACGCCCACGAGCGGCTCTGCGACGGCCTTGCGAAAGACCCCGACGCCTCGGTCCACGAAGCGCGCAAGGACATGAAGAAGGCCCGCTCGGGGATCCGCCTCGTTCGCGAGTCGCTCGGCGAGAGGCGATACCGCGCCGACAACGAGCGACTTCGCAGCGCCGGGCGCCGCCTCTCGCACGCGCGCGATGCCGCGGTCAGGGAGAAGGCGCTGGCGGGCCTCCGCGACCACTACGGCGATGCCTCCGAGCCCGACGCGAGGGAGGCGATCGCCGACGCTACCGTCGCGGTCCGCACGCTCACGGTGGACGAGCACGAGCTCGAGCGCGCGGCGGCGGAGGCCGTCGCGGAGATCGACGCGACGCGGGCCTCGGTGGCCGAGGCGTGGTCGCTCGACGCGGGCGGCTGGGATGCCGTCTCCCCCGGGCTCGAGCTGGCCTACCGGCGCGGCCGCAAGACCCTGCGCGCGCTGCGGGGCGAGCCCTCCGACGAGTCGGTTCACGAGCTTCGCAAGCGCGCCAAGGACCTCTGGTACCACCAACGGCTGCTGCGCGGAGCGTGGCCGGGAATGCTCGACGAATCGGTGGAACAGGCCCACCGGCTCACGGACCTGCTCGGCGACCACCACGACCTCGCCCTGCTCGAGGCCGAGCTGCCGACGAACCTCAGCCTGACGCCCGACGGGCGCGATCTCCTGGCCACGGCTATCCGCGGCCGCAAGGACGAGCTGCTGGCCGAGGCGATCGAGCTCGGCGAACGGGTCTACGCCGAGAAGCCGGGCGCGTACTCGCGGCGCCTGCACGCCTACTGGTGCGCCTGGCGAGCCTGAGCTATGGCACGAGCACCAGCTTTCCCTTCGACGCCGCGCTCTCCAGCAGCTCGTGCGCGTGGCGCGCCTCGGCGAGCGGCAGGCGCTCCGCGACGACCGGGTGGATCTTGCCCTCACGGAGCATCTCGATCAGGACGCCGAAGTCCTCCCGGAACTGCTCCGGGTCCATCGGCTCCCCGCCGACTGCTCCGTCTCGCTGTGTCGCCCTGTCGCGGTACTTCTGGACGTGGTAGGCGGACACCCGCCGGCGGGGCGACAGCTTGTCCCAGAGCCAGACGGCCGCGATCGCCGCGTACCACTTGATCACCGCCGGCCAGTCCTTATGCCCGTCCCTGAGCGTGTCGTAGCGGCCGAACACGACCAGCCTTCCGCCGGGCCGCAGCGCGCGGAACGAGCGCAGCGAGATCGGCCCACCCAGGCTGTCGACGACCACGTCCACACCGCCGGCCTCCTCGCGCACGCGCGCCAGGAAGTCCTCGTTGCGGTAGTCGATGGCCACCGCGCCGAGCGCCTCGACCTTGGCGCGGTCGCGAGCGGAAGCGGTCCCGTAGAGGCGAAGCCCCGCCAACGCTCCCAGCTCGAGAGCCGCGACGCCGACCCTGCCGGCCGCGCCGTGCACGAGCACCGTCTCCCCGCTCTTCGCCTTGGCCGTGCGGTGGAGCACCTGGTAGGCGGTCATGTAGGGAAAGAGGAGGCTCAGGACCTCCCCCGGATCGAGGTCCTCGGGAACGTCGACTGCGCCGGACTCCGGCACGCAGACGCGGGCCGCGTCCGCGCCCCAGACCGTCAGCGCGCCGATGCGATCGCCCACCCGCAGCCTCGAGCAGTCCGGGCCGAGCTCTTCGACGACGCCGACGAGCTCGTAGCCGGGCGTGAACGGCGGCTTCGGGGCGCCCGGGAGGTAGGTGCCGGCGCGCAGCTGAGAATCGGTGAACGACACCCCGGCCGCCAGGACCTTGACGAGCACCTCGCCCGGGCCCGGTCGGGGATCCTCCTCCTCCACCATCCTCAAGACCTCGGGCCCGCCGTAATGATCGACGACAACACGCGTGGTGGACATGACAAGCCTCCTGTCCTGCCGTTGTCGCGAGTATCACGATCAGGCAAGGCGCGGGCATCCGTCATCACCCCCGCCCTTGCCTCGGGGGTGACTACGGACGGGTCGCCGTCGCCAGCCGCACCGGCCCCGTCGAGCTCGGCCTCAGCCCGGGCGCCACGCGCGCGGGGCGATCAGCTCCTCTGCGGCGCTTGGGCCCCAGGTCCCCGCGGCATAGGGATGCACGGTCCCGGAACCGTCGAGCACGGGAGCGACGATCTCCCACGACCGCTCGACCGCGTCCTCACGCAGAAAAAGCGTCTGATCGCCCCCCATCGCGTCGTGCAGGAGGCGCTCGTAGGCTTCCGTCGTCCGGGTCCTGAACGAGCTCCGGTAGGCGAAGTCCATCGGCACGGCGTCGAGCGCCATCCCGGGACCGGGCTCCTTGGCCCTGAAGACCAGCGAGATGCCCTCGTCGGGCTGGATGCGGAGCGCCAAGTGGTGTGCCGGCAGGCGCGCGATGTCCGCGTCCTCGAACAGGTGGCGCCCTGACTCGCGCAGAACGATCGCGACCTCCGTCGCTCGATGGGGCAGGCGCTTGCCCGTGCGCAGAAAGAAGGGAACGTCCTTCCAGCGCGCGTTGTCGATCCAGGCGCGCACAGCCACGAACGACTCGACGGTCGAGTCCGGCGCGACCCGCTCCTCGTCCCGGTACCCGGGCACCACCTGTCCCTCGACCACACCGGCCCCGTACTGGCCCCTGACGAGCTCGTCCGCGGAGAACGGGCGCACCGCTTCGAGCGCCTCCGTCTTCCGGTCGCGAACGTCCTCCGGGGCGAGCGAGTCGGGCGGCTCCATCGCCACGAACGCGAGCACCTGGAGCAGGTGGTTCTGGACCATGTCGCGCAGCGCGCCGGCCTCCTCGTAATAGCGGCCGCGCCGCTCGATGCCGGCGGACTCGGCGACCGTGATCTGGACGTGGTCGACCGCCTCGCCGCACCAGGCTCGTTCGACCATCGAGTTGGCGAACCGAAAGACCAGGATGTTCTGCACCGCCTCCTTGCCGAGGTAGTGGTCGATGCGAAAGACCTGCGCCTCGTCGAAGACCTCGCGCACGTTGCGGCCGAGCTCGAGCGCGCTTGCCAGGTCATGCCCGATCGGCTTCTCGAGCACGATCCGAGCGTTTTCCCCGAGCCGCGCACTCGCCGATCCGGCGGACGATCGTCGGGAAGGCCGAGGGAGGCGTGCCGCAATAGAACAGCCGCCGACCCTCGGCGCCAAGTTCGGCGTCGAGTGTCACCAGGCGCTCGCGAAGCGGACCGAAGGCATCGGCGTCGTCGAGCGGCGCGGAGACGTAGGAGAGCCCGCGCGCGAACGCCTGCCAGCGTCCCTGATCGAGTCGGTGGCGGGAGAACTCCTCGACCGCCCCGCGAGCGCGCTCGCGGAAGCCCTCGTCGTCGAGGCGGCTTCCGCCCGAGCCGACGATCGCGTAGCGCTCCGGCATCAGGCCCTCGTACGCGAGGTCGTAGAGCGCCGGAACCAGCTTGCGGCGGGTCAGATCGCCGGAGGCGCCAAAGACGACCAGCGTCTGGGGTGGCGGCGAGGCGAGTGCCATGGCGCTCCATGATCCCGTAGCGATCGCCAGCGGGTCGGCTGGGTAGCCGGCGGCGCCTCAAGAGCTAGCGCGCCGCGCTAGTTGCTCGCGAGAGCGGCCGGCGCCGGTGACCGCCGCGCCGAGCCGAGCAGGGCCGACGCTGCAAACCACAGCGCTCCCAACGCCGCGGTCGCGGTCAGGAGCGCGCCGGCCGCGGCTGCGGCTCCGGTGTCGGCGCCGAACACGATCACAGCGGACGCCGCGCCGATGCTCGGGCCGACCGGGAGCACGCCGAGCGCCGAGATCGCGATCAGCAGCGCGACCGAATCGAGCACGGAAGCGTCGACGCCGACGCCGTTGAGCACGAACCAGTTGCGGGTGATCTGCAGGCACATGGCGACCACGACCAAGCCGATGATGCGGTTGCGACCCCTCATGCCACGCAGGACCGCCAGCCCCCTCCAGACCCCATCCCGGCGCTCGCGCGCGAGTTGCCGCAGGCCAACCATCGCCGCGACGGTGACCGCGAGCCCCACCAGCGGAATCCACCAGTCGAGGCCGAGCGGGCCGACCAACGTGAAGGACATCAGCGCCACCAGGGCTGCCTCGACGACGACGATCGGGACCTCGGTGGCAGCGAGCACGGAGGCTCGGGGGCTTTCCTCGGGCGCCGAGCGCCGCAGGGCGGAGATCCGCACCGCCAGTCCGAACTGGCCGTTGAGGAGATTGCCCAGGTAGCCGATGCTGGCCGCTGGGTACAGAAGCCGTCGGGTGATCCTGCCCCCGGCGCCGCCGACGCAGAGCCTCCACGTCTCGCTGCGGACGGCGAGCCAGACAATCTGAAGGACGGCCGCGACGAGCAGGATCCACACCGGGGCCGCATCCAGGGCGGTCACGAACTCGGCGCGCTGTCCGGCAAGCGCCACGACGAGGGCGACCACCACCGCGAGGAAGCCCGCAACGCTCACCGCCGTCGGATGGCGGCGCCACGCCGAGCGCAGCTTGCTCGCGGCTCGGCGCAGCAGCGGAATCGGGTTCGACAGGGATCCCGCCCGCCTCGGGCGACGCGCTCTCGCGCCGAACTGCCCGCCACCCTCGTCGTCCCAGCGCTCGAGGGCGAGCGCGTCCTCGAAAGCCCGGTCTCTCTCGGCGTCTGCCTCGCGACCGGCTCGGGCTCCAGCGGGATGAGATCGGACGTCAGCCATGACCGCCACGGGCGCCGGCCACTGGCCGGGTCGAGCCAATCAGGAGCTCGAGTAGATCGCCGACCTCGCGCTCCTCGACGAGTGGATGGCGCAACGGAAGCTCCGGCACGACGGTGTAAAGATTTCGTCGGCCTCGTCGCTCGCGCAGCACGTAGCCCTCTTCGACCAGCTGGGACAGGATCCGGTGGGCGGCGCGCTCGGTGATGCCTACCGCTGCGGCGATGTCGCGCAGGCGGATGCCCGGGTCATGAGCCACGCAGATGAGGACGTGGGCGTGGTTGGTGAGAAAGTCCCAGCCGCCGTTCGCCGGGGACGACCTTTGCTGCTGATCTCCGGAAAGAGAATTCATGAATCCATGATACACTCTGTGTCCAGTCAGCGATCTCGCCGCTACATCCGTCCCGGCGGGTTCGCTGGGAAGGGATCCGGCCAATGAGCATCCTCAGCACTCTCCGTGATCGATTCTCGACGCGCGAGTCTTCAGCCGTCCAATCCAGCGAAGCGCAGCGGGAGCCAGTCGCCGAGGCTCGGCTCCCGTTTGCCGGTTATGACGGCCTCGACGCCAGGCAGGTAACAGAGGGGCTCTCGGATCACTCACAGATCGAGCTCGAGGCGGTCGAGGGCTATGAGCGGTCGCACAAGAGCCGGGACTCGGTGCTGGACAAGCTGCGCTGGATGCGCGGTGAAGGCGAGCCGCTTCCCGGCTACGACGCTCTCAGCGTCGAGGAGATCGTGACCGCGCTCGAAAAGGCCGACCTGGCGACGATCCAGAAGGTCCGCGCCTACGAGCGTAAGTTCGGCAACCGCCGCGAGGTCCTCGAGGAGGTCGCCCGCGTCAATCACCTGCGTCTGGCAAAACGACCCGCGAACGCCACGCCCGCCTACCAGCCGACGAGCTACCAGCCGACGAGCGAAACGTCCGTCGGGACCGGCGGTGGCGATCGGATGGAGAAGAGCGGTCGGCCATGACCGACTCCACCACGGCGCGACTGCCCAACGGATTGCCGGCCGAGCTCACGAGGGCGCTCGTCTCGCTGTGGACGCGCTACGCGGGCAAGCCGCCGGCCAGCGCCCGAACCGACGTCCGCGGCAACGTCGTCACCTGCGTGCTCGTTGACGCCGTCGCGGACTACGACAAGAGCATGGTCACCCCGCAGACCCGGGACACCGTCCGCGGAGTCGGCAAGCTCACCGCGGCGGCCTACAAGCGGGAGGCCGTCGCTGCGGTCGTGAGGCTGACGCGCCAGCGCGTCGCCTCGTTCGCCAGCAGCCACGACCGAGACACCGACGTCGCCACCGAGGTATTCACCCTGGAGCCATCGCTCTCCCGAGGAGCGCCCCGCGCTGAGCGGCGATTCCGACACGCCTTCTGGCCGCCCCCACGACCGCACGCACCGCGACCGCACGCACCGCGCGCCCCAGCGGGGACCTAGTCCGTAGCCCGATCATCCGCGTCCGGCGACCCCTGAGGTGCGATCCGAAGTGCATGGTCTGCCCCGCGCCGCCTCAGCATAGGCTCGGTCCGCATGGCGTACGCGCTCGTCTCCGGCCCGGGAAATGCGAGGGTGTAGCTTCGTGAACGGTATTCGAGTCCTGGCCTTCGCTCTGCTAGTCGCCTGGTTCAGGATGTCGTTCGGATCGTCTCGGCAGACGAGCAGGAGGCTGTCGGATCCGGCCCTTCATACCTCCGTGGGACGGTCTTCGACATGATCCTCGGACTCGCCCTCGCTCTAGTCTGCGCCGTCGCGACGAGCGTCGCCTTTCTGCTCAAGCACCGCGGCGCGGTCCTCGCGCCGCCCGTGCGGGTCCGACACCCGCTGCGAAGCGCCGCCGACCTCTTCCGCTCGAGGTGGTTCGCGGTTGGCTGGGGGGTGGCGGTCGGCGCCTGGGTGCTTCACGTCGGCGCGCTCGCCCTCGCGCCACTCTCGATCGTGCAGGCCGTCCTCTCGGGCGGGCTTGTGTTCCTCGCCGTCTTCGCCGAGCGCTTCTTCGGCTTCCGGCTCGGGCGCCGCCAGTGGGCCGGCGTGATCGTCACGGCGGCCGGGCTAGCGATCATCGGGCTGACCTCGGGGCCGGACGAGGGCGATCCGCCGGGCTACGCCCCGGCTGCGTTGATCGCGATCGAGTGCGGCGTCCTTCTCGTCAGCGCCGCGATCGCCGCGATCTCGACCCACCGCCGCATCTCGCCGGCGGCGGAGGGCCTGCTCCTCGGCGTCGTCGCCGGCGCGCTCTTCGGCGTCTCCGACATCGCGATCAAGTTCTTGGCCGACGATGTTGCCAGCGGGGTGCTCGAGCTGATCAGCCCGTGGACGGTGGCGGCGCTGATCGCCTCGGTGGGCGCCTTCTATGCCTCGGCGCGTGGACTGCAGCTGGGACCAGGCGTCGAGGTCATCGCCCTCACCTCGGTTGCGGCCAACCTGACCGGGATCGTCGGCGGCATCCTTATCTTCCGTGACCCGGTCGGCGCGGGGGAGCTGGAGATCATCGGGCGCATGCTCGCGTTCTGCCTGGTGATCGCAGGGGCCGCTCTGATCCCGGCCCCTGTCAGAGCCACCGAGGCCGGGGCTAATGCCTCTGGGGGGCCAACGACGGCGGCATCGGTGTCCGACCCTTGAAATCCTGACTAGCCGACTCTCCTGCCCGCGCGCTGGGCGAAGCGAATCGCGCCGATGAGTTTCAAGCCAAATCCGCGTCTAAGTTACTGAGAGCAACCGAGGCGCTGGGAGTCCGGCGCGGAAGGGAGACCATGGGACAGCCGGTAGTGCACTTCGAGGTGATCGGGAAGGACGGGCCGAAGCTCCGCAGCTACTACTCGCAGATGTTCGGCTGGGAGTTCCAGGAGGCGCCGGGGACGATGGATTACGCGGTCGTGCCCCGCGAGGGCAACACCGCTCCCGACGGGATGGGAATCGGCGGGGGGATCGGCGCTTCGGAGGAGGTGCCCGGCCACGTCACCTTCTACGTTGCTGTCGATGACGTCGAGGAAGCACTTCAGAAGGCCGAGAGCCTCGGAGGTAAGCGGCTGAGGGGCCCGGACACGGTCGAGGGAACCGAGATGGTGCTCGGGCATTTCACCGACCCCGAAGGTCACATCATCGGCGTCGTCAACCCCGGGCGACAAGGCTAGACCCGCCGGCGGGGGGCGGTCGGTTTCTTCAGCAGCCTGGGTTCGCAACGGGCAGGGAAGGGCTCGGGCGGCTACTGAACGCGCTGGTACGTCAGCATCGCGACGCCGTTGGCTGTTGTCTTCGAGTCGGCGAGCTCAAGCCGCTTTGCAGCATTTCCATCCTTGAGCAGGCGCGCACCCGTGCCCGCCACGACCGGGTAGATCTCCAGGCGCATCTCATCGAGCAGATCCGCGTGCAGAAGCGCTTCGACGAGCGTGGGACTCCCGTGCACGCCGATGTTCTTGCCGGGTTGCTGCTTCAACTCGGTGACCGCCTCGGCAACGTCGCCGCTGATGAGGCTTGCGCTATCGGACGTTCCCCATGGCGCCGCCTCGAGCGATCGCGAGATCACGTACTTGGGCACCCCGTTGATGTGGCTGGCGAACGGCTCGGTTGTGGACGTCGGCCAATAGTCAGCCCACTCCTGGTAAGTAACACGCCCGAGGAGCATCGCGTCCTCGGCAGGCAGCTTGCCGTTGAATTCACCCAGCACTTCTTCCGTGTCGCGCAACTCGACGATCGTGTCGGCGACCGCGTCGAAGACGGCGACACCGTCCAACGTGAGAATCGTGTGTGAAACGACTTTTCTCATGGCGGCTCCTCCTTCCCTCGTTTGGCATTGAGACCCGGCCCGCCGCGCAAACTAATTGCTGCTGGTCAGGGAAGATCTCAGGAGGGAGGGACCGGGGTGTAGCGCCCGGCTCGTATTCCGGGCGGCCGACACGGCATGGATGGCCTCTAGGAGCTCGGGCGAAGGCGTCGATCCGCCTGGATCAGACGCTTGCTTTTCGCGCCGAGCAAGACCACGTTCTCGGTTGCGACACGCAGAGCCCGTCCGGGCGTCGGCGGGTCGACTAGAGCGGCAAGGAGAAGCGCCCCCAATTTGGGGGCGCTTCGAGTGCCGCTCGGAAGCCCTACTACGCGCGTGCCGCAGCAGCCTCCGGAAGGCCCATAGCGCGCTCCTCGTTGACCTCGAAATACGTGTTCTCACTCACGCCGGCGGTAGCCGGATCGAGGTAATCGCGGAGCGTGTCGATCGAGTCCGCTTCCCACAGGCAGACGGCTACCGACCCGTCCTGAGACGGGAAGAACTGCCGCCCCTGGACACCCGGCGGCCCTCCTCCCGCAACCTCCTCGGCGTTCATCGAGAAGAACTTCTCCGGATCGGTGATCCGATGCTGCGCAACGATGTTCATTAGTCACCTCTGTCGAGTCATTGGTCTTGGCTGTCTCCACCGCTGGAAACGGGCCGGGAGGCTCGCCGAGGCTCTTGCTGGTCCAAGACGGCCGCACGAAGAGTTCAGTAGCGGCGATATCGGCCTGTGCAAGCAGTGTATCATGATTCATGAAAAGTATTTCTAGAAAACGGTGCCGCACATGGCTACCCCCGAAGAGTTGCTCGCCGTCGTGGCTCAGGTGCGTAACGAGCTGACGGAGATCCAGAAAACGCTATCGCTCGAATTCGCCTTCACAGAGGCCGAGCATCAGGGCGCGCTGTTCGCGTTGCAGGCGCACCTACAGTCCGTCGAGGGGCTGATCGAGGATCTCGGGTCAGGGCTGGTGGCGATGACGGAGGAGGCGAGCTGATGACCAAAGGGTTGAAAGCGGCCCTCGCGTCAGCGTCGTGGTGTTGCTGGTCCTAGGAGGGAGGGTCTAGCGAACCGGCCAGCGAGAGTCATTTCAGTAGTTCTCGCAACTGAGAGACAGGCATGTCATCCGGGATGAGACCTCTACCGCCGCAGGTGCGGCACTTCTTCGTCTTGTCACCAACGACGTGGCCCGCTTTTACCCTCTGGATGTAGCCCAGACCGCCGCACTCTTGGCACGGCACCTTGACGGAGACCGTCAGTTCTCTTGAAGAATGCTCCCCACCCTCCATCTCGGGAGCAAATGTAGCCGCTCTAGTGCGCGAGCGGCGCGACCCGCGCCCTGGCCCGGGCGCGAGCTGCTCCGCTCGCGGCGTAGCCCGCTCGGCAAAGACTGGCCCGCAGTCGATCCTGTGCGTCTCAGAGTGCGTTGCCTCGTCGCGCTACCTGGCCCGGGATGAACCCCAAGAGCCCCAAACGAGAACATCTCGAGGAATCGCCGCGGTCTGCCTGGAAGCTCGACGGCAAGTCGGTGGCCGAAAGGTCGCCAGCACGTCGAGAATGCCCGGCCCGAGCCTGGCTAGACCCCTTCCGTGCGATACGAGCTCTGCTCGGCCTCGCGAAAGTAGGCAATCCGCTCGGGGTTGACGTAGACGGTGGTCGGCCGCAGCTTGTGTCCCTCCCCGGCAATCTGGGTTAGTCGGGCCATCCCTGAGACTCGAGCTGCGGGACTCATTGCAGCCACAGCCGCCGTGAGGTCCCCCTCAACCTGGATGTGGTCGCCCCGGTTACCTGAGAACGCGATGAAGGCGGGCATTGGAAACTCCATTCAGTTGCTTCTCCGCGATCGTTTCACGCACTCGTCACCAACAGCGGGGCGGTCGCCGCTGACGGCCCTCCCGATCTGGCAGCTCGGAGGAGCCGTCGCGCGCGAGGTGTTGGACGAGCTCGTCGACGCCGGCGTCATTGAGGTCGCGGGTCTACGAGCGGACGGTGAGCCCGTGTACCGCAGCCGGATGTGTCATAGCGGGGGGTCGGATGCGTTCCGACGCCCGCGGCCCATCCGCGCCCTAACGCTTCGAATCCAGCCGTCGGAACCCGGGTTACGTCCCGGCGAGCGCCGCGTCGAGCGCCGCGATCAAGATCTCTGCCTCGTCGGTCCCGAAGACGAGCGGTGGGCGGATCTTCAGGACGTCGTTTCGCGGGCCCGTCCCGCCGACCAGTACGCCCGCGTCGCGCATCGCGTTCATCACGGCGTTCGTCCGCTCCGGGCCGTCAAGCTGGACCCCGATCAAGAGCCCCAGCCCGCGCACGTCGAGGATCGCGGGATGGTCGCGGCGCAGATCCTCCAGACGCCGGCGAAGCAGCTCCGCGACGCGCTTCGTGTGCGGGATGATCCGCTCGTCGTCGATCGCATCGAGGGTCGCAAGCGCCGCCTGCGCCGCCACGGGGTTGCCGCCGAACGTGCTGAACATGCGCCCCGCGAAGGCGGACGACTCCACGAGCTCGCGGCGCGTGAGCGCCGCGGCGACGGGATAGCCGTTTCCCATCGGCTTGCCGAGCGTGACGAAGTCGGGCGCGACGCCGAGGTGGGCGAACGACCACAGGTGCTCGCCACTGCGGCCATATCCGACCTGCACCTCGTCGGCGACGAACAGGCCGCCCGCCTCGCGCGTCGCGGCGGCGATCTCCGCAAGGCGCGCGGGCGTCGGCGGGTGGATGCCGTCGCTGGTGAATCCCGGGTCGACGAGGGTCGCGGCGAGGGGGTGCCCGCGCTCCTCGAGCCGCGCCGCGGCCGCGGCTACCTCGGCGCTTCCGGCGTCATTGGGGATGCGCTCGACGTGGGCGGGGTCGAAGCCCCCGGGCCATTCCTCCGGCGAGAGGTCCGCCATCGCCGCCGTCACGCCGTGGTAGGCGTGCCGCGTGACGATCGCGCCGCTTCGCCCCGTGGCGCCGGCGGCGATCCGCCACGCGATGTCGTTCGCCTCGCTGCCGGAGTTCACGAGCATGGCGCTGTCGAGGCGAGCCTCGGGCGGCATGGTCGCGAGCAGTCGCTCGGCGAGCTCGACGAGCGGCTCGTACAGGTAGCGCGCGTTGGTGTTGAGGCTGCGGGTCTGGCGCACGACCGCCTCGGTGACGCGCGGGTGGCAATGACCGACGACCGGCACGTTGTTGTAGGCGTCGAGGACCCGGCGCCCGTCGGCGTCGGTGAACCAGGCCCCCTCCCCGCGCACGACGTGCACGGGGTCGTCGTAGGTGAGGCCGGTGAGCGCCGAGCCGAGGACATCGGAGCGTCGTCTCGCCAGCGCCTCCTTGGCGGCGAGCGGCGCTGGTGCCCCGAGCTCCCGCGAGAAGCGATCGCCGCCGATGTCGCCGATCAGCTCGAGCAACCGCCACGAATCGGCGTCCCACGCCTGGATGTAATTCGCGTTCTCGGGATAGCGCGCGACCCGCCACGCGCTGATCACCACGATCTGCGCGAGCCGCGCCGCCACGAGATCGCCGAGGAGCTCGAGCTCCTCCGGCTCGAGCGGGAGCCGCGACGCGTAGCCGTCGATCGCGATCCGCGCGACGCGGAAGACCTCGTCGGCCGAGCGACCGCGAATGAGCGAGGCGAGGGCGACCGCGAAGTCGGCGACCTGCGCCGTATGGACGGCGTCGCCGAAGTCGACGATCCCCGAGATCAGCCCGCTCTCGTCGAGCAGAACGTTGTCGAGGTTCAGATCGCCGTGAACGACCTGGGCGCGGAGCCGCGGCCAACGCGGCGCGACCCGCTCCTCGTAGCGGTCGAGCACGGCCTCGACGAGGCGACGCCGGTCGGCGTCCTCGATCGCGTCGGCGTGCGGCCTGAGGCTCGCCACGTGCGCCAGGTCCCAGAGCAGCTCGCGACCCGCCGCGGGATGGAAGAAGCCGCGCAGCGCGAGGTTCAGTCGCGCGTGGGTCTCGCCGTAGGCGCGCACGGCCGCAGCCGGGAGATCTCGAGCGACAGCGTCGCCGCGCCCGTGCAGCCGCTCGAACAACCGGACGAAATACGTCCCGTCCGGGCCCTCCACCGTCGTGCGGTACGCCGCGGCGCCCGCGGCCTCCGAGACCACGCGGAGACGCGCGACCGGCAGCTCGGGGTCCACCCGCAGGATGTGCAGGATCGCCTCGGCCTCGAAGTCGAGCGTCGTCGCCTTCTCGCCGAGGTTCGAGATCTTCAGGACGCCCGACCCCGCCGAGCCCTCCGAGAGGAACGTCTGGTCGCGCTCGCTCCCCAGATCCGTGACCGTGCCGTCGAGACCGAACAGCTCGGCGCCGATGCGCGCGATCTCCTCCGCGCTGAAGCTGGGCGGCGTCGCCTCGAGGACGGAGGTCACGCGTCGATCCTACGCGTCGCCGTAGGGATCGATCCCGTGCGGCTCCTGGATGACGTTGCCGCCGTCCACAACGATGGACTGGCCGGTCAGGTAGCCCGCCTCGTCCGAGCACAGAAATGCGACCACCGCGGCGACCTCGTCGGGCGCGCCCGGTCGCCCGATCGGCGTGTGGCGGCCTGCCACGAGCTCGTCCGGCGCCGAGGATGCGGTCTCGATCCAGCCCGGCGCGACCGAGTTCGCGGTCACGCCGGCGCGGCCGTTCTCGATCGCGATCGTCCGCATCAGCGCGTCCATCGCGCCCTTGGCGGTCGCGTATGCCGTCGATCCGGGCGCCGTCACCAGCGGCCCGGTGACCGAGGAGACCATCACGATCCGCCCGTGCCCGCGCTCGACCATCTCCGGCAGCACGGCCTGGGTCGCGTTGAACGCGGTCTTCAGCGTGATCTCGAGCTGGCGGTCGAGGTCGGCCGGCGAGAGCTCGGCGAACGGCGCCTCGGCCGCGGCGACCCCGGTCTGAACCATTCCCGCCGCGTTGACGACGATGTCGATCGGGCCGTGCGCCTCTCGCGCGCCGGCGACCAGAGCGGCGGCTTGCGCTCGATCGGTGAGGTCGGCGACGAACGAGAACGCCTCGCCGCCCAGCTCCTCCGCACGCTCGTGGATCCGGTCCGTCGTCGAGGTGATCGAGATCCGCGCGCCGAGCCGGGCGAGCATCCGAGCGCTCGCGAAGCCGATTCCCTGCGCGCTCCCGCACCCCGTGACGAGCGCGTGGTGAGCTGTGAGGTCGAATGGCGTGGATGGCATGGGCGCCGCGATCGTAGGCGCTTTGCGGGGCCGAGTGGAGGATGACTTCCCGGAGCTATGGTCGGACCATTCAGCAGACGCCTAAGCCGCCGCTTGAAGCCAACTTTCAAACGAGGACCCCCCATTGACGACGCAACTGACGAACCACGACTTCGCGAGGCCACGTTGGTCTACCTCGAAAGAAGCACCTAGGCTCTGCCCATGTCAAGACGGGGCCACGGGGCCGCGCTTCTTCCACGCGGAACACAGGGACGGCCAGTTGGCGGGCCGCTGAGGCGGTGGCGGTTCGCCCTGCCGCTGGCGGCGGCCGCCGCCGCCTGCGCGCTCACAGCACCCGCCACCGCCGGCGACGGCGCCAAGCGCTTTCCGCGCGACTTCCTGTGGGGCACGGCAACCGCGGGCTTTCAGGTGGAGGCGGGCGGATCGCCCTCGAATGCCGACCGGCGAAGCGACTGGTTCGCGTTCACCCATGACCCGGGGCTCATCCGGGACGGGATCGTGAGCGGCGACCGCATCGAGCGCGGCCCGGGCTTCTTGCACACCTGGCGGGACGACCTCGACCGCGCGCATAACCGGCTGAACAACAACGCGATCCGCTTGGGCATCGAGTGGAGCCGAATCTTCCCGCGGTCCACCGCGAGGGTGAAAACGGGAGAACGCGTCTCGGCCGCTGAGCTCCGGAGGCTGGATGACCTGGCCGACAAGTCGGCCGTCCGGCGGTATCGGAGAATCCTGCATGGCGCGCGCGCCCGTGGCCTGCACGTGATCCTGACGCTGAACCACTTCACGCTGCCGATCTGGGTGCATGACCCGCTCGCGGTGCGCAGCGCGTTCGCCGGCCGCGGCGCGGACGACCCCGTGCCGGAGGGACTGCGCAGAGCGGGCTGGCTCGACGCGGCCACCGTCGATGAGTTCCGCAAGTACGCCGCCTACGCCGCCTGGAAGTTCGGCGACGATGTCACGCTGTGGGCGACGCTCAACGAGCCGCTGATCACCGCCTCGCAGGGCTTCGTCTCGATTCCGGGGGTTAGCGGCGTCAAGGCGCCGGCCGTGCTTTCCTACCCGGCCGCGCTGCGTGCGGTCGAGAACCAGGGCCTCGCCAACGCCGCGGCCTTCGACGCGATTCACGCTTACGACCGCCGCGCCCGGGTGGGTTTCGTCAACCACATGATTGACTGGCGCCCGAACGACCCGGCCAGCCTCGAGGACGCGACCGCGGCAAGCCACGCAGACCAGCTCCTCAATCGCACCTTCCTCGAGATGGCCATCCGCGGCTGGTACGACACAAACGCCGATGGAGTCGAAGACCCGGGTGAGGTGCGTGCGGGGCTGCGCGACAAGGCCGACTTCGTCGGCATCGACCACTACTCGCCCGCTCGCGCCGAAGCGCTCGGGGGACCCGCGTCTTCCACGGTGCCGCTATTCGACTTCCTCCCCCACGTCACCTACCGCGGCCATGGAAACCCGCAGGGCCCGCCCTGCCCGACGGTCTGCACGGACTTCGGATGGGAGATCGATCCCGCCGGGATGCGCAACGTCGTCGAGGAAGCGGCCAGCTACGGCAAGCCGATCTACGTCAGCGAGAACGGGATCGACGACAAGGAAGACGACCAGCGCCCCTCTTATCTGCGCGGCTATCTCCGAGCGCTGCACGACGCGATCGCAGCCGGCGTCGATGTCCGCGGCTACTTCCACTGGTCGCTGCTCGACAACTACGAGTGGGCGGAGGGTTTCGCCGCGCACTTCGGGCTCTACGGGTTCGACCCCCGCACGCTGAAGCGCCACGAGCGGCCAAGCGCGCGGCTCTATGGGCGGATCGCGCGCACTGGGCTCGTGCCGCCGTAGCGCTGACGACCCCGACAGCGCCCGGGGCAGCGGAAGCCGGTCTGGGACTGGCCGAGGGCTTGATGCGGCGCGCGAACTCCAGAAGAGGATCGCGGCGACGTCGACCGACGCTGTCAGCCGCTGAGCTCGCTGCCCCGGCGGCGAGTGGGTCATGGTGCGTATCAAATCCGACCTCGACGCGGACGAGTTCGAGGATCGCCTGATCGAGCGCCGGCCCCGCTTTCGTGAGGTGCCTGGTCTAGTGCAGAAGATCTACGGGCGTGATGACGCCACGGGCGACGTCTGCGGCATCTACTTCTTCGAGAGCCAGGAGGCGCTCGTCGCGTTTCGCGAGACCGAACTCGCGCGGACGATTCCCACCGCCTACGAGGCGGTGGACGTCCGGCGGGAGGTTTACGACCTGCTCTACCCGCTGTGGCCCGAACGTGGGCGTTCCCCGAGCTCGATCGCACAGCGGACGCGCCGCGGTAGCCGTGCCCTGCTGTGCCGTCGTCGCTCTCGCATAGCGCGAGAAGCGAGATTCTGGATTGCGACGAATCGATCGGTTTCGCGGTGCCTGTTCACCCGTCAGCTATCCCGCGGACGCACGCCAGCCTCTCGGAGTGCTTGGTCGGCCGGCCTAGGACACGTAGGCCTTGCGCACCATGGCGGCCGTCCATCGGTTCGTACCGTGGGCCGGGGGGACACCTTGCTGTTCAGGGTCTCGGCGATCTCGGCGAGGGACTTGCCTTTCGCGAGCAGCGTCCGGATCTGCGTCCGCCATCCGTAGTCCCGGTTGTTGCACCAGATGTGGGCCAGTCGAACGTTCTCGGGGACGAGGTGCCCGCCGGCCGACTTAAGGGTCGGGTAGTGGTCGGGCGAGGGCGCCCACTTGGTGCGCGGCGTCGTGACCGGATCGAACGCGCCGCGCCCCTTGTGGTGGTAGCACTGCGGCATCTCGCACTTCAGGGCGAGGAGCTGGCCGCGCTCGGCCATCTGCACGAGGACACCCTTCACACCGAGCCTGCGGAGCTCGTCCGCGACCGAGCTATCCGCGCCCCGCAAGATGCTGCCTTCGCCATCGGGTCACCGTTCCTCGTGGTAGAGGTCGTCCTCACACGGACGTGAAGCGACTTCATCTCGCTCCTTCGGCTCGCAAATCGGCCTCGCTCAGTATGCCGCTCCGAACGAGTGCTAGCGAAACCGCCCGCTTCGGACGAGCCGATCGCGTACGTGCACTCCTCCTTCGCGCGACAATGAGCAGCCGCTCGAGCCAGCACTGACGGTGGTGCGGTACTTCTGGGACCTCAGCTCCCGCAGAGCGATTCGAGCGCTTCGACAACGCGGGCGGCATGTGTGCCATCGGCGTCGTGGTCCGGATTGAAGTCAGCAACCGAGACTCCGAGGAGGTTGGGCGCGGCGACGAGCGGACCGACGAGCGCGATCAGCTCCTCCCAATCGAGCCCGAGCGATTGCGGATAGCTGACCGCGGGCAGCACGCCTGCGTCGAGCACGTCGAGGTCGAGATGGAGCCACGCTGGACGCGTCGCGAGGCGGACGGCGGCCTCGCTGCCCACCCGGGCGGGACCGCGCTCGCGCACCTCCGGCGCCTTGAGGGCGTGGATAGCCGGGTCGAGCCGGGCGTTCTCGCGCGCGGCGTCGGGGTGAATCTCGTCGGGGCGATGGCCGAGCAGCACGACGGCGGCCGGCTCGAGCAGCGATCGCTCTCGTTCGAGCAGCCCGGGCGGGCCGTGGCCGGTGAGGATCGCGAGGTCCATGTCCGCCGCCTCGCCGGTTGGCGAGCTCTCCCCGTCGAAGAAATCCGCGTGCCCGTCGACGAACCACAGGCCGCAGCCGTGCCCCAGCGCCTGAAAGACGCCGAGCAGCAGCGTGCAGTCGCCGCCAAGGACGAATGGACGCTCGCGAGCGTCTAAGACCTCGCGCAGGCGGGTGGCGATTGCGATCGAGGCCCGGCGCACCTCGAGCGCGCCGACCACGCCGGTATCGGGGTCGCGTCGCGGGTCGCGTACGCGCGCATCGGCCTCTCCGGCATCGCGCGCGCGCAGGCGCTCGACCAGTCCCGCCGCGCGGAGCGCGGCGGGCGCGCGTTCCTCGCCGCGTCCTGCCCCCGAGCAGTCAATTGGGGCGTCGAGGATGGCCAGACGAGCCACTCCCACATTCTTCCGGGATCGCTTCGATCCCGTGTCCGAGAGGAGATTCCAACTGCGCCGCGCCTTAGCGGTAGCCGGGCTTGGCATTCGGCATCCGCTGCCGCATCGCGCGAACAGCGAAAGCCCCTTGGAGAGTCGGGCTGCACTAGCCTCGTACTTGGGCCATGGACGTTGACGTTCGCTACGCGCGCAGTGGCGACCTGCGAATTGCGTACGCCACTTTCGGCGATGGGCTGGTGGACTTCGTCTTCGTCTCTCCTGGGTCTCATCTGGAGAGGTGGGAGCGCCCCCCGGGGATTGCCTCTCGTCATCCACCGCACAGACGAGCCTGTCGTGCCTGTAGCCAGCGGGACGAGCGCCGAGCCCGAGCAGCGGGTCCCTTGATTCAGTCGCTCTCCTCTGCGATCACGAACTTGTTTCCGTCCTGATCGCGGAAGAAGAACATCGACGGGACCGGGTCGCCGGGGCTGATGATGTCATCGGTATCGACGCCCTTCTCAGCGAGGTCGGCGTGGGCGGCTGCGACATCATCGGTTCCGAAGCCGACGTTGGTATCGATCCCCTCGGGATCCTGATGCCCCTCGCGCGGAGGAACGAGGGCGATCGTCGTTTCCGCGCCCGGCGGCGCCACCTCGAGCCAGCGCTGATTCTCCTCATAGGCGGCATCGGTCCGTATCTCGAAGCCGAGCTTCTCGGTGTAGAACTTCAGCGCCTGGTTCTGATCCGAGACCGGGACGAACACCGTCGACACCTTGGCGATGGGAGCGTTCTCGGCCAAAATCCACCTCCTTGGTCAGGGCGATTCACTCTACTCGGGCGCCGACCGAGGAGTTGCTGAGTTCGAGTGGCGCGGCGACGAGCTCGCCGAGCTCGACCCGCGCCCTGAACCGCGGGCCGTTCTACCCAGTGCCATGTGGCTCGGTCAAGCGGTTTCGGCAGCGGATCGGCGAGCCCACACGGCCCACGGACCAATCGGGCTAGCCTTGCCTGGCATGGCTCCGGGCGGCGAGCGTGGTCCGCGCCCTCACGCCCTCTCCTCCGGCGAGGTCGTGTACTTCGAGGACCTGACCGTGGGACAGCACTGGCGTCGGGGACCGACGCGGCTGTCGGCGGAGCGGATGATCGCTTTCGCGCGCGAGTGGGATCCGCAGCCGTTTCACCTCGACCCGGAGGCCGCCGCCCGGTCACGGTTCGGCGGGCTCGTCGCCAGTGGCGCGCAGACGTTCGCGGTGGCGGCGCGGCTCTTCACGACGACCTTGGGGATCGCCTTCGCGGCAGGCCGCGGGTTCGATCACGTGCGGCTGCTTCGGCCCCTGCGCCCGGACGTCGACGTCCATCTTGAGGTTCGAGTGGTGCGGCTGAAGCCCGGCCCCCACCCCGACAGCGGACAGGCCGACTTCGGCCTCAAGCTGGTCGACGCCTCCGGGCATGTGATCCTCTCGGGCACGGCCGAGACGCTCGTCCTGCGGGGGGACGGATCGCCTCGATGAGCGTCGAGGTCGCCGGCTGGGCGCGCTCGAGCAGGGGGGACGAGATCGCCGCGGCGGGCTAGGCGGTCGCCTTGGCGGCGCCCTCCAGGCCGAGCGCGGTGATCGCCTCTTCGCGCATCTTGAACTTCTGGACCTTGCCGGTGACCGTCATCGGGAACGCGTCGACGAACTCCACGTAGCGCGGAATCTTGTAGTGGGCGATTTTGCCGCGGCAGAAGTCGCGGAGCCCCTCGGCGTCGAGCTCGGCGCCCTGCTTGCGGACGACGCAGGCCATCAGCTCTTCGCCGTGGCGCTCGTCGGGGACGCCGATGACCTGCACGTCGGCGACCGCCGGGTGGCCGTAGAGGAACTCCTCGACCTCGCGCGGGTAGATGTTCTCCCCGCCCCGGATCACGATGTCCTTGATCCGGCCGACGATCCTCGCGTAGCCGTCCTCGTCGATCGTCGCGAGGTCGCCGGTGTGCATCCACCCGTCGGCGTCGATCGCCTCCGCGGTCCGCTCGGGGTCCTCCCAGTAGCCGAGCATCACCGAGTAGCCGCGTGTGCAGAGCTCCCCCGGCTCACCGCAGGCGACGGTCTCGCCGTCGTCATCGACGACTTTGACCTCGACGTGGGGGTGCACGCGTCCGACGGTGGAGACCCGGCGCTCGAGCTCGTCGTCGGGGGCGGTCTGCGTCGACACCGGTGAGGTCTCGGTCATCCCGTAACAGATCGTCACCTCGTCCATGCCCATGCGGTCGATCACCTGGCGCATGACCTCGACCGGGCACGGCGATCCGGCCATGATCCCGGTCCGCAGCGAGCTCAGATCCCGGTTCGAGAAGTCGGGGTGCTGGAGCTCGGCGATGAACATCGTCGGAACGCCATAGAGGCTGGTGCAGCGCTCGGCCTCCACCGTCTCGAGCACCGCGCCAGGCTCGAAGCCCGGACCCGGGAGGACCATGCAGGCGCCGTGGGTGGTGCAACCGAGGTTGCCCATCACCATGCCGAAGCAGTGATAGAAGGGCACCGGGATGCAGACCCTGTCCGCCTCGGTGTAGCGGCAGCCGCGTGCGACGAAGTAGCCGTTGTTGAGGATGTTGCGATGCGAGAGCGTCGCGCCCTTCGGGGCGCCGGTCGTGCCGCTCGTGTACTGGATGTTGATCGGGTCGGTGCACTCGAGCGATTCCGAGATTCCCCGCAGCCTCGCCTCATCCACTCCGGCGGCGCCCGCCAGGAGCTCGTCCCACGCCTCCGTGCCGAAGAAGATCGTCCGCTCGAGATTGGGGATCGAGGGCGCCGACCTCGTCCACCATCGCGACGTAGTCGGAGGTCTTGAACGATGGCGCCGCGACCAGCGTCCGGCATCCGGACTGGCTCAGCACGTACTCGAGCTCGGAGGTCCGGAAGGCGGGGTTGACGGTGACGAGGATGACGCCGATCTTGGCCGTCGCGTACTGGACCAATACCCACTCGGCGCAGTTCGGGCTCCAGATTCCGAGGCGCTCGCCGCGCTCGAGCCCCAGCGCGAGCAGACCCCGCGCGACCTCGTCGATGGCGGCGTCGAGCTCGGCATAGGTGTAGCGGATCGCCCTGGTGGCGGGAGACCAGTGCCGTCCGGTCCGCGTAGGTGGCCACCGCGCGCCCCAGGTTGGCGGCGATCGTCTCCTCGAGCAGCGGCTCGTCGACCGATCCGACGGCGTGCGATGTCGTGAGCGTCATCGCCCTCTCCTCCTCATTGATCGTCGGTTCGAAGCCGGATGACTCCTCATACTGAACCACTTGGAGCTAGG
>CAVWYT010000003.1:0-135621 GCA_963759295.1 uncultured Solirubrobacterales bacterium
CGGCGCCGTCAGGCGGTTCGGCGTCGCAGGGTCAGGGCCCCGAGCGCGAGCGAGAGCAGCGTCGCCCCGATCGTGACCGCGACGTCGACGGCCCCGCCCGCGCCGAGCACCCGTCGACGCTGACGCGCTCGAGCGCGTCGTATGCGTAGGTCATCGGCAGCGCCCACGAGATCGCCTCGAGCGCAGGGGCCATCTGGTCGCGAGCGACGAACAGGCCGCAGAGCAGGAGCTGCGGGAAGATGAACGCGGGCATGAACTGGACCGCCTGAAACTCGGTCGTCGCGAAGGCGCTGGCGAACAGCCCCAGGGCCATGCCCAGCAGGGCGTTGGCGATCGCGAGCAGGAAGACCGGGAACACCGAGCCGGCGACGTCGAGGTCGAGCAGGGCGAAGGCGACCGCGGAGACGACCGTTCCCTGCACCGCGGCGACGACGGCGAAGGCAAGGCCGTAGCCGAGCAGCAGGTCGAGCTTCGCGAGCGGCATCGTCATCAGCCGCTCGAGGGTCCCGGTGGTGCGCTCACGCAGCATCGTGATCGAGGTCACCAGGAACATCGTGATCAGCGGGAAGAGGCCGACCAGCGGCCCGCCGATGCGATCGAACGTCTGCGGCTGGCCGTCGAAGACCCACTTGAGCAGCGCGACCAGCACGCAGGGCACCACGATCAAAAGCGCGAGCGTGCGCGGGTCGCGGCGAAGCTGGGTGAGGACCCGAACGGCGGTGGCCGCGGTGGCCGTCGCGCTCACGCGCCCCCCCTGATCAGGGCGAGAAACGCGGACTCGAGGTCCTCGGCGCCGGTGCGCTCCAAGAGCTCGGCGGGGGATGCCGCGGCGAGGATCCCGCCGTCGCGCATCAACAGCAGCCGGTCGCAATGGATCGCCTCGTCCATCACGTGCGAGGAGACGAGCAGCGTGGTCCCGGACTCGGCGAGGCGCGCGAACAGCTCCCAGAGCTCCACTCGGAGCACGGGGTCGAGCCCCACGGTGGGCTCGTCGAGGACCAGGAGCTCGGGCCGGGAGAGCAGCGCGGTCGCCAGCGAGACCCGGGCGCGCTGCCCGCCGGAGGAGTCGCGCACGACCCGGTCGGCGAGCTCCTCGAGGTGCACGTCCGCGATCGTCTCCTCGACGCGGGAGGCGTCCGCGCCGCCGACGCGCGCGAAGTAGCGCAGGTTCTCGCGCACGCTGAGGTCGGCGTACACCGAGGGAGCCTGGGTGACGTACCCGACCCGTTCGCGCAGCTCGGCCGAGCCCGCCGGGCGGCCGAGGACCGTGACCCGGCCGCCGGCGACGATCTGGACGCCGACGATCGCTCGGATCAGCGTCGTCTTGCCGGTGCCGCTGGGGCCGAGCAGGCCGGTGACGGTGCCGGGTGCGATCTGGACCGAGAGGTCCGGGATCACCACGTTGTGGCCGCGGACGACCCGCAGGCCCTCGACGTCGATCGCAGCCTGGGCGCTCATCGCGGCTCAAACTTAAGCCAGCGTCCGCGGGCGGCCAAACCCGACAGCGGGGACGGCAACCCGGGCTGCAACCACCTCGACGACCGGCGGACGGCGAGGCGGCCGCCGCTAGCGCTGCGGTGGTGCGGTGCGCGGCTCGGGGCGCGCGGTCGTCTCCGGCGCCGGCGGGTCGGTGAGCTGCTTGACGCCGGGCGCGTACTCGAGCCAGTGGTTCTTGGCGAGGTGGTGTCGCAGCGCCCGCTCGGCGCCCGGGTAGTACTTGAGGTTGAAGGCGTTGTCGGGGTCGACGCCGCGGTAGTAGATGAGCGCCTTCACCCGCTCGTGGCTCTCGGCCCATCGCAGCAGGCCGCCGCTGAACGTGCCGCCGTAGTCGTTGTCCCAGGGGCCGTACTCGCCGATCACGAACGGCCACTTGTCATAGCGGTTGAAGAAGGCGACGGCGTCGTCGAAGGCGCCGGCGAACTTCGAGTAGATGTCGAGTCCGACCCAGTCGACGTAGCGCCGGCCGGGCCAGTAGTCGGCGGGCTGGTTGCCGTTGATGTTCGGCGATCCGAAGCTCTGCGGCACCCACATCATCGCCACCCGCGGCTCGGGCATCTGCGCCGCAACGGGCAGCGGGATGCCGTCCGCCCCGCCCTCGTAGACGGGGTCGTGCTGCGACTTGGCGCGCAGGATCCGCGGCAGGCCCATGCGGACGAGCCGCTCGTTGATCCGGGCGCGCGAGCCGCCGCGGAGGATGAGCGTGAACCGCCGCCAGGCGAGCCGGTACCAGCGCGCCGAGTGCCCGTGGTGACGAGCCGTGCCGTCGGCGTTGTACGCCGAGTAGGCGTTCCAGTGACCGTTCATCTCCGCCATCAGCCGGATGTAGACCGTCTGGCCGGTCTCCTCGATCGTCGCGGCGAGGCGCAGCATGTAGCGGTCGTCCTTGCCGGTCGCGATCTGGCGCGGGGTGATCATCTCCTCGCCGGCCCCGGTCGCGGTCGAGAGGCTGAGCACGCCGCGGGTGTCGGTCGCTCCCCAGCGATAGAGGGCGCCGGTGGTCAGCGGCACCCGCCAGTGAAAGAAGTCCTGAAGCAGCGCCGGATGGGCGCCGACCTCGTCGGCGAAGTCGTCGAAGTCGGCGATCCGGCCGGTGTCGGAGACCCCGTGGAAGGCGCGGTCGTGCGGGGGCGCGTAGGCCGCCGCGCTCGCCGCCGCCGGCGCCACCGCGAGCGCCAGCAGGCTCGCGAGCAGGGCAAACCGGACCTGGCCTCGAATCCTCATCTGCACCGCTCAACACCGTAGCCGCGGCGGTGACGCGGCGCGGGCGGCGGGTTGCGGCGCCGGGGCGAGCCCGGGTCGTTCGAACGCTCCACACTCCCGAGCTCGCACCGCCAGCATCCGGCCGCGCCCGAGCGGCTGCCCGGGCGCTTTCGTGCGCCGCGTTCTGCCTAGATCGCCGCGGGCCGTTGTGCCCCCGGTGAAGGCGCGGTAGAGCAGCAGCAGCAGCAGCGAGCCGCCGATCGCGATCAGCCAGGTTCCGATGTCGAAGAACTCGTCGAGGTCGCCGATGTCGAGCGCGCTGGCGATGAACCCGCCGAGCAGCGCTCCGGCGATACCGATCAGCGTCGTGACGATGAACCCGCCCGGGTCATCGCCCGGCAAGATGAGCTTCGCGATCGCGCCGGCGATCAGGCCGAGAAGGATCCAACCGATGATGCCCACGAGCAGTCCTTTCGCTAGGGATTGATGCCGGGTCTACCCGCCGACGCAGGCGGCGAAACTGCGGCAAAGGCTTGTATTCAGCCGTGGGAATACCCGCCGCTCGTCATTGTGCGATGGCGTCGCCCCGCCCATGGATGCGATCGCCAAGACGCGATGACATGATGACCGCTAAGAATCACATCGCGTGCGTGCATGGCGCGACGAGAGCTCGGCTTCGCGCTTCTCGCCTTAGGAAGGACCCCCCTGCTTTCAAGGTTCATCCATTCGCTCAGGACGTCTCGCCCGGCGCTCCGAGCACTAGCAGCGTCGCCTGTGGCGCTTCTTACGATCGGAGCGCCGTTCGGCGCTTCGGCGGCAGCCGACGGCGCGGGCGCCGCACAGGGCATGGCGGGCGAGGGCCTGGTCGTTCGTCATGCTCGGAGTGGGGGGGTCACCGCTCAGGACGTGCGCGAGTACTGGACGGCGCGGCGGATGCAAGCGGCAAAGCCACTGCGTCTCGATCGTCCGACGGCAGAAGCGGCGGGTGACATGCAGACACCAAACCCGAGCGCACTGCCGCCGGCTGGGCAGCCGGTCCACGTTCCCGCCGACCCCAGCGGCAACGCGTCGTCGGCGACCTTGAGGCGCCGGGAAGTTGGCGCCGGCTCAGGTTTGGACAGCGGCAGGTTTTCTCAGGCCACGCAGACCTTCGATACCACAGCCTTCCCGGCCAGGACACACGGCAAGGTGTTCCTCACCCTCGGTTCGGACGATTACGTCTGCTCGGCGACAGCGGTCACGACCGAGGCCGAGAACGTCGTCTTCACCGCCGGCCACTGCGTCAACGATCCCGAATTGGGCTGGGCCTCGAAGTGGGAGTTCGTTCCCGCCTATCACGACGGCAAGGCCCCGTTCGGCGAGTTCGCCGCCACTGACCTGCGGTCGCCCGAGAGCTGGACTCAGGACGAGGACGTGAGCTTCGATTTGGGGGCCGCTGTCCTGGGAACGAACGGCTCCGGGGAAAAGATCGAGGCCGAAGTGGGCGCTCGCGGAATCGCCTTCAACCAGAGCAGGTACCAGCACTACACGTCCTGGGGATACCCGGCCGCTCCTCCCGCCGGCGGAGAGCTGCTCTACAGCTGCCAGTCCAACTGGGTGATGGCTTACCCCGATCCGACCCCGGGCGGACCACCGCCGATGGGGATCGGCTGCGATATGGCCGGAGGCTCGAGCGGCGGTGGCTGGGTGATCGACGATCAGTACGTGAACTCGGTCAACAGCTTCGGACACCCATCGTATCCGGGGATCATGTTCGGGCCCTACTTCGGGAACGCCGCCCGCAACCTCTACCTGACCGTCTGCGAGTGCACCTTGGACACCACACCGCCGAATACGATGATCACCTCGGGTCCCGCAGGCATCACCAGCGATGCGACGCCAACGTTTGGCTTCACCTCGACCGGGACCGCCTTGAGCTTCAAGTGCAAGTTCGATGGCGGCGCCTACGCTGCCTGTACTTCGCCGAACACGACGGCTGCGCTAGCCGACGGCTTCCACACCTTCTCCGTTCGCGGCATCGACGCAATGGGCAACACGGACCCGACCCCGGCGGAGCGTTCCTTCACGGTTGACACCACCCCGCCGGCCATCACTCCGCCGGCCGACATAACCCCGCCGATGACGGCAATCACCAAGGGCGCTCCGAAGGCGACCGAGAAGACCAAACTCAAGTTCAAGTTCCGCTCCGACGAGGAGGGTTCGACCTTCGAGTGCAAGCTCGACAAGAATCGGTGGAAGCCATGCCCTTCGCCGAAGACGGTCAAGCGCCTCGACGACGGCAGGCACAAGTTCCAGGTCCGCGCCACCGACCTGGCCGGGAACGTCGACCCGACGCCGGCGAAGGACAGGTTCAAGGTCGTGGACTGAGCGCGCCAGGAGCGCTGAACAGACAGCCTCGGCTGGACGAGGACGCCGGTAGATCGTCTCCGACCAAACTCGCTGTTGGCGGCGAGGTCCATCCGGGGACCTGAGCCCCGCCGCCTGCCTGCTGCCACCCGAGCCCTGCGCCTACTCGTCAAGCGCGGATGCGAGCGATCTCGACGATCGTCACCGCGCTGTCGGCGGTCGTGGCGCCGTGGACGTCCGCAGCCGCTCGCCCGGCTGCAGCCCTTCCCGAGAGCCGCGCCGACGTCAGGGGCGGGTGGGTTGCGTCACGTGGCCGCGGTTCACTTGCGCTTCAGCTTGATGCGCTTGGTCTTCGTGTTCGGGTCGCCGCCGTCGGGCGTGTAGGTGACTTCGGCCGTGACCTTCGCCTTGCCAGTCTCGGCGAGCTTGTCCTTGGTCTTCCCCTTTGGCCTCACCTTCAGCTTCACGCTGCCCTCGGCAGCGGACCGCGTTTCATCGCCCTTCAGCTTTTTCGATTTCGCCAGCTCGAGAGCGCCCACCCCAGGGAAGGGGACGTTGACCGTCAGCTTCGCCGTGCCCTTCTTCTTGTTCTTCTTCACCTTGCCGAAGGTGAAGTCGTTGGGCGGTGGACCGTCGTCCGGCTTTTGACCGGCCGGCTGAACGTTGACGGTCACGGTGCCGTCTCGGTCGCCGAACGCGACCAGATCGAAGCTCCTCACCTTGAATGAATCCGTGCCGGTGAAGCCTGCCTTCGGTGTGTAGGTGACGCTCCCGGGGAGCAACACCGGGGGATCGACGAGGCCGGGGAGACGGTCCCGTTCGAGGGCTCCGTTCCGACGAATGCCCGGACCTCGGTTTGCTCGTATGCCGGACCGGTGTCCTCGCACGCGAGCGGAATCGAGATCGGGGTGTTTACGGTGGCGAAGATCGTCCTGTCCTCGCACTGCGGTGATCCATCGGGCGCCCAGTCGGGGTTGCCGTCGAAGCGGCCCACGGTCGTCTCCAAGGTGAGCAAACCGCCGCTCAGGTCGCTGTTCTCCATCACAAGATCCCCTGTCGAGAACGTTCCCTGCACGTAGGCGATCTTCGTACCGTTGGGCGACCAGGTGCAGTTGTAACCCGGCACCCCGGCGTTGCCCGGCAGCTCCATCTGCCCGCCCCCATTCGCCAAGGCGACCCTGACGCGGGCGGTCGCGTTGAGGCCGCCGGGTCCCCGGGTGAAGCACATCCTCGTTCCGTCGGGCGAGATCGAGGGCTGGAACTCGTTCGCGGTCGGGTCTGCCAGGACGTTCGACGGCGCCCCCCAGCTGCGGGTGCCCTGACGATGTCCATGTTCGTGCCGGTTGGATTGCCGGTCACGTAGTAGAGGGTGTCCGAATCCGGGCGTCCACGCGGGCTTGTGCTCGTATGTGCCCCCGTTGGTCGACGTAAGATCGGTCGTGTCGCCGTCTCGGACATTGTAAATCTTGATATTCAGCTGGTTGCTTCCGTCGGCGTTCTCACTCTCGAACGCGATTCGTTTGCCGTCTGGAGACCAGGCGGGGCGATCGTCGGTGACCGCATCCGACTTGGTGATGTTCTGCGGCGTCGCCTGGGGGTCGGTCAGGTCGAGCGTGTAGATGTCGTAGTTGGCCGTCGCGTTGTCCCCCTGGGCGTAGGCGATCATGGTTCGGTCCGGGGACCAGGTCGGGTGCCGATGCTGTCCCGCGCCGGTCGCCCCGGGGATCGGGGTGGCGGATCCGGCGCCGATGCTGCCGATCGTCGGCCGCAGGTAGAGCTTTGCAGTGGTGTCGTTCGGCGCGCCGCGCCCGCTGGCGAACACGATGCGTCCGTTCGTACCGGAGAGGACCGCGCTCCGCGCTTTGCGGCAGCGCCGACATCGCCAGCACGAACGCTGCGGCCAAGCCGGCCTTGCCGATCCTGCTCATAGCCCAGAGCCCTTGCCTGGGCCCTTCGCCGCGAGTCATTGAGCCGATCACCCACCCTCCTTGTCACGCGGACCAAATCGAATCCCTGCCCGCCGACCCTATCCGCTGGACCGGGCCGCGTCAAATGCGTCCACCGGCGCCTTCGACGTACCCTTGGAGTGGCGCCGAATCCTCCGAGGATTGACGAAGTGAGGATACCCGACCGTATCCCAGGGCTGCGGCGCGTCCGGCTTTTCGACCACCAGCAAGGGGATCACGAGCAGCGCCGCGATCACCCATCGGCCATTCCAGAGGTTGCTGCCAGCGCAGGCTGCGCTTGTAGAGAAGCGGAGGGGGTGGGATTCGAACCCGCGGACCGGGAGGACCCCGGTCTCACAACGTGTCTGAGCGCGGGCGGCTTCCCCGGGCCGCCTGTTCTCATGAACGGGCCACGGCGCGCCGCCGTAACTGCGACGTGGTAGGGGATGATGATGACTCGCCCACAGCTCCCGCAGTCGCCAAGGCCTGGCGAAACTGAGGTCTCAGACCGGCCACGCCCGGCAATCTCATACGAGCCCCGATAGTGTGCCCCCGTGCCCGAGCGGCCGATGCGAAAGCCGCCGGACCCGAGCACTCGGGCGAACCTCGAGGCAGCCGGGGCGAATCGGTGCCGACGCCTGCGTGCCCGGCGCGGGAAGCTCGCGGTCGTGTGCGCGGTCGTCCTGCTCGCAGCGGCGACTGGTGCGGCCGAGGCGAAGATCAAGCTGCGGGCATCCGGACTCGAGCCGAGCTTCCGCGCCAGGGTCCATGACTACACGGTGCCCTGCACCAGCGCGACCAGGGTGGCGGTCAGGACAACCGGGGCCGCCAAGGCGCGGATCGGCGGCGGCCGCTGGTTCGCGGGCTCGCGCAAGCGCAGGGTCCGGCTCCGCGAGGGCCAGGCCATCAAGGTGACAAAGAAGGCACGGGGGATCGGCGGTTACTTACTCGATCCGCTGCCTGCCGGCCGACTTTCCCGGCTTCAAGTTCACGCGACGACAAGAGCCGCGCCACGACTTCTACATCATGACCCCGGGCGGTGCCAGCCTGTACGTGGCCGTCCTGGATGAGTGGGGGGTGCCGGTTTGGTGGTTCGAGGATGACCCTGGCGCCCCGCCGGTCGACGCCAAGGTGCTCGGGCAGACAAATCGTCTGGTCGAGCCTCTACGGCGGCTTCTTCGGAGTCAGCCCGAACACGGCCTATGAATTTCACCGGGCCGACGGAACCCTTGTCCGTTCCTTGAGAGACGGTCGGAACGATCACCGACGGCCATGATCTCCAGCCAACCCCGGACGGGAACTACCTGATCCTCTCCTATCGCCCTCGCTAGGGGTGTTGACACCAGCGCCTACAACGGTGACGCGAACTCCACCGTGTATGACGGAGTGGTGCAAAAGATCGCGCCCTAACGGGCAGCTTCTCTGGGAATGGTCTACCGCCGGCCACGTCGGTCTGGCTGAGACGGGGCGCTGGTGGGCGAGCTCACCGAGCCCTATGACATCGTTCACATCAATGCCGTGGAGCCCCTTGCCAACGGCGACTTCCTGATCTCCTTGCGCAACACCGATGCCGTCTACCGCATCGATGGTGAAACCGGCGAGGTCGAGTGGAAGCTGGGAGGAACGCGGACGCAGGACTCCCTGACGGTCCATAACGATCCGTATGGGTCTAACCCGCTCGGCGGCCAGCACGACATCCGCTCGCTCGGGCGCGGAGAGATAACGATCCACGACAACGGCGCCGGACTTGGTCGTGGTCCCAGGGCGGTCCGCTATCGCATCAACGGGCCCTCCGCCGCCCTGATCGACTCGCAAACCGACCCACGGGCGACTTCGAACTCTTTCTGTTGCGGCTCGGCTCGCTATTCCAACGGCTACTGGCTGATCTCCTGGGGCGGCCTCCCGGTGATCACCGAGTTCGCTCCCAACAACCGCCGCACCTTCGAGCTAACGTTCGCCCCGGCCTTCAGCTACAGGGTCGTTGGGGTCGACAGCCTCAAGATCGAGGACTTCCGGGTCGGCATGAACGCGCAGGTCGAGCCCAAGCACTAGGGCGGTCCTGATGTTCGACAACGTAGACCTTCGGATGAAAGATCCCGCCCTCCGCGTACTCGATGTAAAGCGACTCGCCGAACACCAAGAAGAGCCGCTCGACATCAGCCTCGGTCGTAGCGCCCCCGTTCGACCCGAAGATTTCGCCGTTGTCCCTCCGGCGTTTCGCAGGTCTTGGATGGGCTTCTCCGTCCAATCCAGTACGTCTGCGCTGACATACCCGCTGGCGACCCTCAGCGCGACCGCGCCGGGTAGCTCGCTTAGGAGCCACCCGACGACTGAATGATCGAACGTCCTCGCGGTCGGGTCGAGGTAGCGCGCCTGGAGCACCGCGCAATGACACTCGGCTCCGCCATGACTGTCAAGTCCTGTCCGCCGGACTGAGCGGCACTAATGCGAGACGGCGCCCGCTGCGCCCCAGAGTGCGCCCCAGCGGTGCCCCTTTGCCAGCCCCCTACAGCGGCTGTCCGCGGCATTGGCTGGCCCTGCAGCCAGCCCGCCACAAAACGCCGGAAGCCATTGTTGACGCGGTTTGTCGCTGATAGAAGCGGAGGGGGTGGGATTCGAACCCACGGACCGGGAGGACCCGGTCAACAGCTTTCAAGGCTGCCGCATTCAACCGCTCTGCCACCCCTCCGGGGCGCGTTCGCGCGCCCCTCAGTGTGACGCCATCCGCGGCCGAGGCCCGTCCGGCCTGGTCGAGCCTGGGCCGCATGGCGACATGGATGAACTGGGCCTGCGATCAGCGCTGCACCCCGGCGTCGATCGAGCATCCGGGCACCCGCGAGGAGCTCGCCGGCGTCGTCCGTCGCGCGGTCGAGCGCGGACGGCGAGTTCGCGTGGCGGGCGCTGCGCGCGCGGCTCGATCCGGCGGGGACGTTCGCCAACAGCTACGTCGACCGCGTGCTCGGCCCGGTCGCCGCCTGAGCGCCGCGCCTACAGGTAGCCGATCTCGCGCGCCCTCGCGGTCAGCTCGTCGCGGAACTTCGGGTGCGCGATCGCGATCAGCCGCGCGGTCCGCTCGCGGATCGAGCTCCCGTGGAGCTCGGCGACCCCGTGCTCGGTGACCACCTTGTCGACGATGTTCTTGTACGCGGTCACCGCCGCCCCGGGGTGGAGCGCGGGGACGATTCGAGAGCACGACTCGTCGTGCGGGGTGGAGTGCAGGACGATGAACGACTGGCCCCGCTCGGCATACAGGGCGCCGCGCACGTAGTCGGCCTGCCCGCCCGAGGAGGACCAGTACTCGCTGCCCAGCGACTCGGAGGCGCACTGGCCGAGGAAGTCGACCTCGAGCGTCGCGTTGATCGAGGTCATCAGCGGCTCGCGGGCGATGTTGCGCGGGTCGTTGGTGTGATCGACGGGCCACAGCTCGACGCCGGCGTTTTCGGCGACGAACCCGAGCAGGCGCCCCGAGCCGAGCACGGTGGTGGTGATCACCCGGTTGCGGTGCGTCGCCTTGCGCGTCCCGGTGACCGCGCCGGCCTCGATCAGGTCGACGAGCCCGTCGCCCATCAGCTCGGTGTGGACGCCGAGCTCGCGGTGGTCGCCGAGCAGCTCGAGGACCTGGTCGGGCACCGAGCCGATCCCCGCCTGGATCGTCGCCCCGTCCGGGATCCGCTCGACCACGCGCTCGGCGATCCGGCGGTCGGTCGCGGTCGCGGGGCGCGGCGGCACCTCGATCAGCGGGTAGTCCGCCTCACACCAGCCGACGACCTGGCTGACGTGGACCTGGTTCTCGCCGAACGTCCGCGGCATGCGCGCGTTCGCCTCGATGAAGAACGGGACCTCGCCGATCATCGCGGCGACGTACTCGGCGTGCGGCCCGAGCGAGAAGTAGCCGTGGCGGTCCGGCGGCGCGGCGGCGGCGACGACCAGCGAGCGCTTCGTCGCCCGCCGCATCAGCGCCGGCACCTCGCTGAAGTTGTTCGGGACCAGGTCGCAGTCGCCGCGCCCGAACGCCTCGCGGTCGTGCGGCGAGAGGAACCAGGAGACGTGGCGCAGGTTCGGCACCCGCCCGTCGATGTATGCGCGGTCGCGCAGCGGCAGCATCTGGTGCAGGCGCACCTCGCGCAGGCGCTCGGCGCCGGCCTCGATCGCGTCGATCACCGTCGCCGGCTCGCCGTTGCCGAGCCCGACGATCAGGTCGGCGCCCGGCTCGATCCGCTCGAGCACCGCCTCGGCGGGGCAGCGTTTCGAGTCGAGCTCAGCGCTCACCGCTGCTCACAGGAACGTCCGGCCCTCGCCGCGGTAGGTCGCCACCTCGTCGACGATCGCCTCGCCCTCGATCAAGTAGAGGCGATCGAAGCGCTCGCAGAGCTCGCCCGCCTTCGCGTGGCGCAGGTAGACGCGATCGCCGATCCGCAGCGAGTAGGCGGCCGCCCCGGTGACCGGCGTCTGCACCTCGCCCGCGCCCTCGCTGCGATCGAGCCGCAGCCCGCCGGGCAGGTGGGGCTCGGGGAGCCGGTCGCGGCCCGCGGCACCGGAGGCGACGTAGCCGCCGCCGAGCAGCGTCGCGATCCCGCCCACCGGGCGGCGGACGACCGGCAGGCAGAAGAACGCCGCCGGCTCGAGCGCCAGCGAGCGGTAGGTGTCGAACAGGGCCGGGGCGTAGAAGCCGGAGCCCGCGGTGAGCTCGTCGACGACGCCGAGCGCCGCGGTGCGGGCGAGGCTCCCGGTGCCGCCCCCGTTGACGAACTCGAGGCCGGCGCCGGTCTCGGCCACCGTCTCGCGCACCGCGGCGACGATCCCCGGCAACCGGCGGCGCAGGTCGCGCAGCGAGCCGCGCTGCATCGCCCGGATCGCGGCGCTGCGCAGCGGGCGCCCCGGCACGCGGTCGCCGACCCCGGCGATCTGCCCCTCGTAGGCCATCAGCCCCGCGAGCCGGGTTCCCGGCCGGTCCTCGATCTCGCGCGCCATCCGGCGCGCGCGCTCGGCATCGTGGACCGGGGAGCGCTTCGGCCCGATCCGCGCCAGGCGGCCACCGAGCGGCCACCACCCGGCGTCGATGTCGAGGCAGACGCGCACGCTCGCCGCCCCGGCGCCGATCGCGCCCTCGATCAAGTCGAGATGCGGGCGATCGTCGACCATCAGCACCGGCGCCCCCGCGGGCGACTCGGCCTCGATCCGCGCCGCCCGCGAGATCGCGCCCCGGTCGACGGTCGGATAGCCGACGACGATGTTCTCGAACCCGCGCTCGGAGAGGTGCAGCGCCTCGGGCAGGGTGAACGCGAGCACCCCTCGAAACCCCGGATCGAGGTCGAGTATCCGCCGCAGCAGCGCGGTCGAGCGCACCGACTTCGACGCCACCCGGATCGGCAGGCCGCCGCCCTGCGCGAGCAGCGCCGCCGCGTTGCGGCCCAGCGCGTCGAGGTCGACGAACGCGAACGGCGGCGTCGCCGTGGCGAGGATCGCGTCGTAGCGCGCCTTCAGCGTTTCGGGGTCCAATGCGCGGCGAGCGTATCTGGTGATCCGTGCCTAGTATTTGCCGACCCCCGGAGAGGTGGCCGAGTGGCTGAAGGCAAACGGCCCGTACCGGGCTGCGGCAGAACCGGGCAGAGCTCGCGGGCGTGAGCACGTGAGCAGCTCTGGGTGCTAATGCGGTAGCGCTGATCGCAGAGCGGTGTGTGAGGCGGTGATGGAGAAGTCCGACGATGTTGGACACGCGTTTGGAAGAGCTCGCGCACGACGAGGCGCGCGTTGTGAGCGCGCGATCGCGTCGAGCGCCAGCTCGGCCGCTGCGCGCGTAGACGGAGTAAGTCTCCGGCGTCACGCAGAGATCCTCGGAGAAGCTCGCCACGAACCTCCGCCCCTGCGTGCAGAGGCCTCAGGCGGTGTGCAGGCGATCGTCACGGTCATCCACTCGGCGGCGGAGCGGCAACGTCGACGAGCGCGTCGGTCGCGAGAAGCGTCGGGCGCTAGCAACCGAGCTCGTGGAAGCGCGGCGCGCAGCTCAAGGATCAGGTGCCTTCGTTTCGATCAGCGCCCGCGAGGAACACTCCGTCGGGGTGCGTCTAACGCACGCGTTCTACAAGGGCTGGGAAGCGGCGCGCCGCGGGTCCCATGTGGCCCTCCCGACGACGCGAACACGGAGGCGTTCGGCCGCATGACTCACACCGTTGACGAGAGCCTCCGAGGACAGCGACTCGGAAACTCCGTCGAGCAGGAACAGGCGCGGATCGCGAGCGGTAGGCGAGCAGTACATTGGCGGCCGCCTGCACGCTGTAGTCGGCGACGATGAGGGCGAAGGTTCGCTCGCCGGTTGGGTAGAGCGGTAAGGCTCGCCAGGCTCGGCGCCGGGGCCGCGTTGGTGAGGCCCACCGATGTGGTGCTCGGGCTTACCATCGGCAGGCCGGCGCGGTTGGTGATCGGAATCTCGAAGAGAGCGCAGGCCGAGCTGAACGTCCCGATCACGGCGATCACGCTAGGGTTGAGGGCGTAGTTGGTCGCGTTTTGCTCACAGCGTCGTTGATCGGCCACGCCGCCTGGGTCGCCTGGTTGCAGACCTGATAGCCGACGCTGTAGTCGCCGGCGCGGAAATCACGCTCGCTCAGTACGTGGCGGATCGCGGCGTCCATCTCGGTGCCAGAGGACGGTCGATGCCGCTGAGTGGGAGGTCGGCCGCCACGAGCAGCTCGGCGTCGCGCCGGGAGCGGACGCGACCGGCGAGCAGGTGGCGCCGGGGAGCGCCGCGGCGCCGGAAGGGTCGTCGCCATCGCTGAGCGCGACGACCGCGGCGAGCGCTGCCGCCGCCAGCAACGCCACGCCGCCGATCGCGATCAGCAGGCCGGCTCTGCGTCCGCGGGGCAACGGCGCGCCGAATCCTGAAGGGCTGCCGAGTTTGGGATCCTCGCGGAGGATTCCCGCCTCGAGCTCGCGCAGGGCGGCGCCCGGCTCGAGCCCGCGCTCCTCGAGCAGCGCTCGGCGGGCATCCTGGTACTCCTGTTTTCGATCCCACCTCGACTCGTACGCGCCTGCTGACGAGATACCCGCCGAGGGGCTTGGGGAGGATTCCTGGGGCGTGCGCGGCGCGTTCGATCGCCGGTTCCCGTCGGGGATCTTCGCGATGCGAACCGGGAACCTGATCCAGGTGGCGACGGTCACCGCCGGACCCGCGCGCCAGCTCGACGAGGCACGGGAGGTCGCCCTGCAGCTCGAGGAGTTAGCGAGCGAGTAGCCCCGGCTCGCGATGGCCGGCGTTCCGGGCCGTGGGCGAGGAGCTGCACACTCACCGCTGGACGGGAGTGCTGACTCCCAACGATTGACCCAACGGATGCCACAATAGTGCTCGATCGGCTCTCCAGGCGATGCGCCCGACAGGGCGTTTTCGCATGAACAAGCCGATTATGACCCCCGGAGAGGTGGCCGAGTGGCTGAAGGCACTCGCCTGCTAAGCGAGTAGGGGGCGCAAGCTCTCTCGCGGGTTCGAATCCCGCCCTCTCCGCTGCACGCTCGACCGCGAGGCCACGACGAGGGCCGCGCTACCCGTACTGCTCCTCGAGCGCCGCCTCGAGGTCGGCGACGAAGGCGTCGATGTCGGCGAATGCGTCGCGGTCGCCGGCGATCCCGAAGAAGACGCCGCCGTCGTAGCTGAGCACGCCGATCGAGAGCGCGTGGTTCTGGGGCGAGAGCGGCACGAACGGGTAGATCGCCTCGAGCCTGCGGCCGAGCAGATAGAACGGCGCCTGCGGGCCGGGGACGTTGGAGACGACGAGGTTGAAGACGAGCTGGCGCGACATCGCGCCGGCGAGCACGCGGTTGATCGTCGGCGGCGTCCACCCGGTCGCCTCGATGATCAACGACGCCGCCGTCGCCTGCTCGGAGCGCTTGAGCCGCGCGGTCTCCGCGTGGATCGCTTGCAGGCGGCCGCGCGGGTCGCGCTCGCGGATCGGCAGCGCGACCAGCAGCGTCGCGAGCCGGTTGCCGAGCTCGAGCTCCTCATCGCCACGGCGGATGCTCATCGGTACCAGGGCGACGAGCCGCTCGGGCAGCGGCTCGCCACGGCGCTCGAACAGCCGCCGCAGGGCCGCGGTGGCGACCGAGAGGATGACGTCGTTGACGGTCGCGCCGCTCGAGCCGCGCGCCGCCTTCAGCGCCTCGAGCTCGGTGCGCGCGAAGGCGACCCGGCGGTCGCGCCCGATCTCCTCGTTGAGCAAGGTGCGGGGGGCGGTCGGGCCGCTGGCGGCGAGCTTCGCGAACGACTGCGAGGTTCGCACCACCCGCCCGGCGGTCGAGCGCGGCATCTGAAGCGCGCCGCGCGCCGCGCGCCCGGCGGCGAGCAGCGGACCGCGAATCCGCTCCGAGGCGGCGCGCACGAACAGCATCTCGGGGCTGGGCTCGTCGGGCTCCCAGGGCCCGGCGGGCAGCTCGAGCTCGCTCCCGTCGGGGCTCGGGTCGAGGATCACGGTGCCGACGTCGATCGCCGCCACCCCGTCGACGAGCGCGTGATGGGTCTTGCTCACCAGCGCGTGGCGGCGGCGCTCCAGGCCCTCGACCAGGTAGAGCCGCCACAGCGGGCGCGTGAAGTCGAGCGGCTCGGACATCACCGCGCCGACCAGCTCGCGCAGCTCCGCCATCCCCCCGGGCCTCGGCAGCGCCACCCGGCGCACGTGCCAGCGCAAATCGAAGCGCGGGTCGTCGGCCCAGATCGGGTTGTCGAGGTCGAGCGGGGCGCGACGGAGCCGCTGGCGAAACCGGGGCACGAGCGCGAGCCGCGCCTCGACGTGGTCGAGCAGCCGTTCGAAGTCCGGCGGCTTGCCCTTGACGACGATCGTCGCCCCGACGTGAACGTGGATCGGCCCTCGCTCGGCGAGCAGCGAGGACATGTCGGAGGCCGAGAGCCGGTCGTTCACCGGTCCGGCTGGGCCGATCCCGCGGCCATGAACTCGTCCAGGCCCCGCCTCGCCTGAGCGCGGATTCGCGACCGCAGCGGCGGCGACCAGCCGAGCACGAGGCCGACCGGCCCGAGGGCCTGGCGACTCCAGCGCCAGAGGTCGAAGCTGTCGCGGTGCTCGGCGATCAGCCCGTCGGTGAACCGAAAGGCCGCCGAGATCTCGTTGTGGACCCTGCGCCCGGTGCTCGTCAACGTGTAGTCGGCCTCCCAGCTCGCCGAGCCGCGCTCGCCGTCGGCCTCGACCTCCGAGAAGCCCAGCTCGAGGTCCTCGCCGCGCTCGCAGAGCATCCGCCACATCGCCCCGACCTCCTCGCCCCGGAGGTCGGTGAACACCGGGTCGCTGAACTGCGCGTCCGCCGCGTAGCAGGCGGCCATCGCCTCGCCGTCGCGGCGCTGAAAGGAGGTGTAGAGGCGCTCGATCAGCGCGGCGTTGGCGGCGGCGTCGGCGTGCACGCGCCGATCGTATCCCGGCCCGGCGCCGGGCCGGCTCAGGCGATCACGTCGAGTAGTCGGGCGGCGGCGGGATCGGGCGATCGGCGCGCAGCGCCTCGACCACCTCGCGCGCATCCGCGGGCCGGTACTCCTCTCCGTAGACGGACCCCTGCCGGCGGGGCGCCTCCATCGGCGCGGCGTCGGCGAGGCCGCCGATGTCGACCGGCGCGAAGCCCGCGTCGCGGATCAGGTCGCCGACCGTCGCCTTCGCCGCGTCGTCGTCGCCGCAGAGAAACAGCACCACCCGCCGCTCCTCCGGCTCGCGGCCGGCCTCCGAGGCCTGAAAGCCGGAGGTCAGGGTGTTGAACGACTTGACCAGGCGGGCGCCCGGCATCCGCTGCTGGTTCAGCTGGGCGGCGGTCTGCCCGTCCGGGAGTCGCTCGAGGCCGTCGGCTCCGAACTGATTCGTGGTGTCGATCACGATCTTGCCCTCCAGCGAGCCCGCCTCGCGAAGCGCGTCCGGGATCCTCCTCCAGGGGACGGAGAGCAGGACCACCTCGCCGAACTCCGCGGCCTCGCGAACGGTGCCGGCCCGTGCCCGCTCTCCGATCGCGTCCGCCTGCTCGCGCAGCCGGCCGGGGTCGCGGCTGAACGAGAGCAGAACCTCGTGGCCGGCCGCGGCGAGCAGCCGCGCCGCGTTGCCACCGATCCGACCCGCCCCGATCACCCCGATCTTCATCTCGCGACCTCTCCGTTGAAAGCCTGGGCACCTTATACGCGGCGCCGCGCTTCGCTCGCCGCCCAACTCGGTCGGCGCGAACAACCGGCGGTTGTGGTCGGGGCGATCGTGTACCCTCGCGGACTCGATAACCGGTAAAGCCGAATCCCGGGCGCTCCGAACAGGGGGCCTTGGGAGCGGGGGTCCACCTGTTGTGGGTCCGAGCCGGTGCACTTTCTCGGTGGGGGGCTCTGTTGAGCGCCAGCCCGCCGTCAAACCCGTACCCCGACGAAGGAGACCGTTTCTTGACCCGCTCATCTGATCCAAGCCCGAGAAGGCTGCGCATCACGCTCGGCCTCGCGGCGCTCGTGGCGCTGATCGCCCTCCCCTCCCAAGCACTGGCGAAGAAGGGCACGACCCGGCTCGGGTTCACCGACAGCCCAACGGCGATCGCCGAGGCGGCTCCTGCGGTCGCAGGCACGTCGAAGGTCTCGCGCATCCCGGTGAGCTGGACCGCGATTCGAGCGACCGGCCCGAGTGGCTGGGCCGACACGGACCTGGCCGTCAACGCGGCCCGCGCCAGCGGCCAGCGGGTGCTGCTGACGATCGGCGGGCTCGAGGCTCCCGACCTGGTCGAGTACGGGTCGTTCCTTCGCGAGGCACGCGCTCGCTACCCGGACCTGTGGGCGGTGCAGGCATGGAATGAGCCGAACCTCGAGAACATCGGCGGAATTCTGTCGGTCGAGCAAATCGTCGCGATCGTGCAGACGGCTCAGCAAGCCCTTCCGGGCGTTCGCATAATCGGTCCCGGCGTCTCGCCGACGGTGCCCGGAGCCAATCGCTATCAGGCCCAGATTTACAAAGCGCTGCCGAACAGCGTGGGGGTCGGGGTCAACATCTTCACCTACCGCAGCAAGAAGGCGGTCGACGACGTGCTCGCCAAGTACCGCAAGGCGAAGAAGGCCGGGGGCAAGGCGAAGGTCTACGTCATCGAGCTCGGCTTTCACGGCGCGTACTTCCCCAACCAGGCAAAAGCCTCGGCGAAGGCGTTCAAGGCGCTGCGACGAGAGGGCGCCGCGACGGTGATCTTCTACCGCCTGCTGACCGACCATAAGGCGACGGCGAAGTGGGAGCTGACCGGCCATTTCAACGTCTTGACCGACGACCTCTCGCCGACCCCGATCTTCACCGCGCTGCAGAACGCGAGCCGCTGATGGTCGACTCGAGGCGCATGCGCTGATCGGCCCGGCCGCGGCCCCGGGCGATCTCGACGATTCATGCTTGGGGACGACCACGGCCAGCGGGCGCCCGTCGCCGGCCCTTTAGACTTAGCTCGCCTCGCTCGTGGGGCGCGGAAGGGCCAGAGAAGGGCCACCGGCCTCGGCGGCCGAGGAATGAGATCCGGAGATCCGGATCAGCAGCTGAATAAGCACCCGGGCCCGTAGCTCAGCCGGATAGAGCGTCGGTCTACGAAACCGAAGGTCACAGGTTCGAATCCTGTCGGGCCCGCCTCTCGAAGCCCCTGCTAACGCGGGGGTTTCGTCGTTCTTGGGCTCGTGGCGAACCCACCGAGCGGGCACGAAATGGGCGCCGATTCCGCCTCGTCTTTGCGAGACTCGACCTCACAGGTTCTCGTCATAGCTGCGAAAGCGAGAGCCACAGCCATCACCAGTGCACCCGCAGCTGACGTCGACGGGAAAGGTGATGGCAGTGGACAACTCAGAGAACTCAGGGACAGTGATCCAGTCGTCGGTCTCGCCTGAGCTGGCGCGGGAGATCAAGCAGCTCGCTGACCGCGACCGCCGCTCCGTCTCACTCGCTGATCCGCCTCACGCTCGAAGACCGATCTCATTCTTCGCCGACTATCTCCACGGCGAAAAGGCGCCCGGTGGGGGTACCCTCGTTCGCCTCACCCGCCGAGGCGCCGGCTTCAGGGAGACGCGATGGCTGAGTTCCGCTTTCCCGTTTGCGATTCGCTCGGACGGCTCGATCTCGACTTCCCCGAGGTCGATGAGGAACTCGGCGTCTTCGAGGCGGTGGTGAGCCGATGAATCGAAGACCGAGAGCGGGACGTGATCCTGCCCACGGGATTCGACCGGACGATCTCGGCTTGGCGGTCGAGCGGCAGGTGGATGCCGTGCTCTTTGAGCACTCGACCGAGCGATCGGCGAGATCGACCCACGCAGCATGAAGGCAACCGAGCAAGGGCTCCGTGTCGGGTCATTTGGACCAGGCAACTGCCGAGGGCGAGCAGGTCTGGAGACTGATCAAGAACAACACCGCCTCATTCAGCATCGGCTAACTGAGTGAGAGCCGACCGCGTGCAGGCGGACGGGGTCGCGAGATCTACGAGATCGACCTGCTCGAGATCAGCGCGACGAGCACGCCGACCATCCAGGCACCAAGGTCCTCAGCTGGAAGAGCGAGCGCCGCTACCAGTTCAAGGGCCAGAGCCTGACCTACAGCGAAGTAGTTGCTCAGGCAACAGAGTTGGCGCTACAGGAGAAGGCCGCGAAGCCGATCAGGATCGCGACCTTCGGGATGTGACGGTGACATGATCGACCGTCGTGCAGTTGCTCCTCGCGGTCTCGGACGAAGCCCTCAGCCTCATCTACTTCGGCGTCGCGATCCTCGCGCTGCTGATCGTCGCGTGGGCAGAGAAGTTGTAAAGCAGCCGATCAGGATCGCGAGCTTTGAGTGCTGACCTGCTGGCAGCGATGATGAGGTCGTGGGCTGAAGCACACCTGCCGTGCACGCGACCGTGAGCGGAACATGACCGCGGGCACGGTGGTCGAGTCCGACGCGGGAGCGTCACCAGGGGTAAACGAGGGTCGAGACTCTCCAACCTCAAACCGTGGGACCGTCGATTGAGTCGCTGTGGAAAAAACGGAATGCTTGGGCTAGCCGGATGACGACCAAGCAGTTACGCGGACGACTCCTGCTCCTCGGGAGCCGTCGGCTCCTGCTCCTCGTGGATCTGAACGATCTCGTGGACGTTGACCCAGTGCTTTCGCCCCTGCGTGTCGGAGACATGGATGAACGAGATGTCCCCCCTGGAGGCACCGCTGAGTTGCGACATGATCGCGTCTGCCGCTTCCGGCGACTCAATCCGTTTGCCCGCGGTGAGCACGATGTTGGTCTGAGCTTCCGCCACATCCTCACCGTACCCACATGCGAATCGCTGCACCAATCGGGGACGGCATGAGCGGGCGATCCGCAGGCGAGGCGCTGGAGAAGCTGATCCGCGACGACCTCCCCGAGAACGTCGAGCTCGATCCTCGCGAGGAGGCCCTGCTCGCCGCCGCGGCAAGTCAGCCGACGACTTCGTCGCGCTCGGGGCCGACATCGAGACGCGCGGACACGTCCTCGACGCCGGCGTCACGGTCTCCTACGACCAGGAGCTGCGCCGGATCGCCGAGGCCTCCGGGTCGATTGGGCTCGTCGCGCTCGATCTCGCGACCAGCGTCGCCTACGGCGTAGAAGCTCTCTATGCGGGGCCCACCTGCGGACCACCGAACGCCGAGGCTGACGAATGAGCTCTACGAGCGCCGCTTCAAGACCGGCCGCGACAACTGCTCGGTCACGAGGAGGCGCCGGCAAAGCTCCTCGATCCACCGCGGTTCGTGGTCCAAGACGGGTTCCTCGTCGGGCTGCGGCGCGAGGACGGGTCGATCGCACGCTTTCCCGTGCCGCCTAGCAATCCGAGCCATCGCCTGCCAGCTCGTCGCCAGCGAGCCCGAATGGCTCGACCTCCGCGGGCGCCGGCGTTACTTGAGCGGACTACGCCGCAATCCGGCGGCCGTGCATAGCGCCCTGGCACTCGACAGAGCAATAGCGGGCCGGCCGGCCGCAGCGAAGGCACAATCCCTCGAGGCTGACGTCGCGCAACCCTGCCCACCGCGAACCAAGGGCGCCGCCTACGCCTCTTGCCCCCGATCGTGCTCTAGGGGGACATGATCCGTGACGCGCCAAGGGATTACGAGAGCGATCACGAAAGGTTGTTGCGTCCTCGAAGTTTCAGAGACGGAGGTCTCCTCAAATGCGCAGGAAGTCGCGTTACCTAATTCTGGCCCTTGGGCTGATGCTGGCCCTCTCGCTGACTGTGCCCGCGCTCGGCACCGCGGCCCCGGGTAGCGAGGCGATGCTCAAATCTGCCCAGAGCATCGCCAAGGAAGCGCTGAAGAAGTCGAAGAAGGCCCTGAAGAAGTCGAAGAAGGCCCTGAAGAAGTCAGACAAGGCCCTGACGCAGGCCAACACGGCACTCGACGTCGCCAACGAGGCGCTCGCCACGACCGACGGCCTGCCGGGCCCCCCAGGACCGGCAGGACCGGCAGGACCGGCAGGACCCGGACAGGGGTTCAACCTCATTCTGGGCCCCAGTGAAGAGAAGACAGTCGACGCAAACGGCTTCGCCATCACCGGGCGCGCCGATGACAATGGCGACTGCCGCGGCGCAGTCCTCACGGTTAACGAGGCCAGCGTCTACGTCGAGAACGATCACTCCGATGACGACTCAGACGCGCCCGAGGGGATCGCCGCCGGAAGCGCCAACGGCGAGGAGCTCAACCTCATCGAGGCCAACGACCAGGGCTTGGTGACCGTGGGCGCCAATGACGGCAGCGGGGTGGCGCAGTTCGAGTATTACCTCGACGAGACGCCGGGCACCCTGAACAACACCTGCCACTTCGTGGGCACCGCGATCGGCGGCTAGTTCCGCTCAGTCGCTCGAGAGCAAGTTCAACCGAGAGGCCGGGCCGAGCGCCCGGCCTCTCTTTGTTTCGTGGTGAGTACCAACTGCGCCAGACTATGAGTTTGAGCCCCCGCTGCACCCTGGACTACCTCCAGCGCGGGGGCTCCTATCTACCGGATCGACCCCGTTCTGTTCCAGCTGGCGTCGCCACGCGGCACGGTGCCGCTCTCGGGCAGGGCTCGAGCTCGGCCGCCGAGCGGGCGGCACCGTTGCTCGATTAGGGCCCACCGAGACCGGGGTCGGCGCCGTCAACCGACCCCGGTCCGGGGTCTCAGTCCTTCAGCTTCACCTTGACCTTGTCGGTGTCCTCGGCGCCGCTTTGGTCTGTTGCCGTGGCCTTGATCTTGGTCGTCGCCTTGCCCTTGTTCTCGAGCCTGTTCTCAAGCCGCTCGCGCTTCGCTCGGCTTCAGCTTCGCCTTGATCTTCGTCTTCTCGTTCGCTGCGAGCTGCTTCGTCGTCTTCTTGATCGCCTTGCCGGTCGCGACCAGGGTGGAGTCGGCGCTCGCGGTGGCGAAGAACTTGATCTTCTTTCTCAGCTCCTGCTTCTTTGCCGCCAGGTCGAGGGTCAGGGGCGCAAAAGACCCCGGCTCGGACGGGGGCCCGGGCGGCGGGGCCTCGGGCGGCGGAGGCTGGGGCTGCGGGGGGTTGGCCGGCGGGGCCAAGCATCCGTCTTCCGGGCCCGCCTCCCCGAGGCATGCGTCCTGGCTCTCATCGCCGAAGCCGTCGGCGTCGGCGTCGGGCTCGAGGAGGGCGGCGACGTTGAGGAGACGCGAAGCAACCGGAGGCAGGATCCTCTCGTCGCCCGGCTCGGGATCGGTGGTGGTGGCTTCGAGCCCAATGACGTCGCCGGCGACACTGAACAGGCCGCAGCCCGTGGTCGGCTCGAGCACTCCGCAACCCGAGCAGGTCGCCCGGGTCGACCGGGATTCGGGTCAGGAACGACGTCACGAGGCCCGCGCTGAAATCCTCGACCTCGCTCCGGCCGATGAGTACGAAATTGTTTCCGCCCGTGCTGTCCCAGACCTGAAGCCGCCCGCTTCCCGCGGGGGCCGGGCTGTAACCCCTGTGTGACCAACTGGTGATCACGCCGCCCGGGGGCGGCACCTGGTAGGTCGCCGTGACGGCGGCGCGCTGGACCTGGTTGTAGGTGTTGCCGCACTGGACGGGATTAGCCGTCGAGGCCCGCCCCAGCTCGATGGCGGCGCCCGCGGTGCCCGGTACCGCCCACAGCAGAACAAGCGCAGCGGTGATCAGGCCAAGCCCGATAACTCGGTGAAGACGGCGGAGTCCCTTCATGTGCGCCCTCCCTTTCTTGGCAAATCCCTTCGGTGCGTGACCCTATCTCGTCTGAAAGCATCGCGTCAAGGCATCTCTTGGGGCCACACCCGTCTCCTGCGACATCGCCGACGCAGTATCTCGCGGCGAGGGGGAGGGTGCCAACGACCGAAGGCGCGTCTCGCAGATCCCCGACGGATCGGAGGGCGACGAGGCGGAGTGGGTCAGCGTCGAGGAGGTGCTGCGGCGTCGGCGATTCTGAGCCGCGATCCCTTGCCTGCGCTGCCACCCACCGCCGCTGGCTCGAAGCGGTATCGGCAGAAGCCGCAGAGGCGCACGTCGTCCAGAACTCGGGTACGACAGTCGGGGCAGGTCTTGTGAATGAGAGCCCTGCTCATCTCGCGCCACATCACGCCGGAGACAACGATCGCGGTCGTGATCAGGACCGCGCCCACGGCACCGATGACGATTGCGACGAAGCCCATGCGTGGGACGTACCCGCATTTGATCCATTCACGCGGCGTCCGCTGCCATCAAGGTCGATCTGAGGACTAGGCTGACTCGATGCGGTTCCGCGAGGAGACCCTGCGCGACGTTATGCGACGGCTGACTGAACTCGGGCTGACCAGTTGCCCGATATGCGATGCCGAGGACAGCTGGCATGTCGATCACCGGCCGGTCCTCTTGCGCGTTGGCGGCCTCAAGTCCGCGATGGAAGACCAAGTCGAGGGAGATCCCGAGGCGAATGTGCTCTTGATGGTCAGGGTGTTCTGCGAGGTCTGCGGCTACTCGATGCTGTTCGATTCGGAGAAACACCACGGGCCGGACGAGCCGGTCCTAGAGGGACCGCCGACTTTTTTTAGGTAGCGAGCGCTCAGGGTCGCCGTGTGCTGCCGCCGGCGCGCTCAGGCGAAGCGGCCCTCGTCGAGCGCCCGCTTCAGCGCCTCGGCGTCGTATGCAGGCAGCTCGCCCGTCCGCTCGAGTTTCTCGACGTAGGCGGCCATCGCGCGCTCCGCGTCGTCGCTGACGATCGCGGCAAGAAACTCGGCGCGCTCGGTGCGCAGGCCGGCGGGCAGCGACTGCGACGCGCCGAGGTAGACCGAGCGCTTGACGCCGGCGATCCCACTCTTGGGCCGCCGCGAGAACCGGGTCGCGACCGCCAATGCGCGCTCGAGCAACTCGTCGGGCGCGACGACCTCGTCGATCAGCCCGATGTCTTCGGCGGTGACGGGGTCGAGCGGTCCCCCGTCGAGGCAGAGTCGCAGGGCGCGGCCCGATCCGAGCAGCCGCGCGAGCCGCTGCGTGCCGCCGCCTCCGGGTGAGAAGGCGAACAGGATCTCGGGCTGGCCGATCGAGAACGGTCCCCGCGCCATCAGCCGCACGTCGCAGGCGAGGGCGAGCTCGCAGCCTCCGCCCAACGCCGAGCCGTTGATTGCCGCGACCATGACCGCGCCGGCTCGGTTAAAGCGCAGCAGGACTTCGCCGAAGCGCTCGGCGGCGTCGAGTCCGGCGGCAGGGGTGCGCGCGAGCGCCGCCGACGCTCCCGGGACGCGTCGCAGCGCGCCGACCGCCGTCAGTGACACGCGGGCGGCGCCCGCGCCGACGCTGGGCGAGGCCCGCGCCGCGGCAAGCAGTTCCGCAACGTCGTAGTGGGCGACGAAGCGCTCCGGGTGGGCGCCGGTAAGGACGACGCCGGTGAGCTCGGGATCGGACTCCGCGCGCTCGACCAGGCTTTCGAGCCCGTCGACCACCCCGTCGTCCATCAGGCCGTGCGGCGGGTTGACGATCGTGGCGATCACAACACGATCGCCGCCCGGCTCGATCTGTACCTCGCCCATCAGGGCGCCACGTTACTCATCGGCCCGCGAGGTCGGAAGCGTCGGTCACCCGATTGGGACGCCCAGAGAGCGATTCCAACCCGCGAGAGCGGGTTGATCTACGTCTCGTGCGATCCTTAGAAGACGCGGGAGAGCAAAGAGAGCCTTAGCGGCCGCCGCGGTCGGCGGCGCGACGGGATGAAAGGAATGCGGATGAAGCTACGACGGATCATCAGCCTCGGGCTCGTGTTGGCGCTCGGCAGCTCGGCGATCGCATACGCCGACGGCGCGAGCCAGAACACCCCCGGCGTCGACGGCAAGGTCAAGCCGAGCAAGCTCGACAAGAAGAAGTACAAGCCGGTCAACATGTTCTTCGGCGTGCGGACCACCGGGCCGGTGCCGGGGATCAACCCGGAGAAGGAATACATCTCGTTCGGCAAGAACCTCAAGTTCGACACCGGCGCGGCGGACACGTGCGGCGCTGCGATCGAGTTTCAGACCACCACCGCGGCCAGGGCCGCCTGCCCGAAGGACTCGCTCCTCGGCGCCGGCAAGGGCTCGATCGCCCTCCCGGGCGGGGTGCAGTTCACCGACATCACGGTCAGCACTTTCAACGGCCCGGGCAAGAACCAGATCCGGCTGCACACCTACAGCCCCTCGCTCGAGGGCGCCACGCCGACCGTCTCAGGGCAGATCGTGAAGTCGAACGCCGGCGGCAAGTACGGCCAGGCGCTCAACGTCAACGACGCGCCGGATGTCGCGGGCGACACCGGGATGATCACCTCGTTCAACTCGAACATCACCAAGGGCAGTGGCGCACTCAAGGGTCGCTGCAAGGCGAAGACGTTCGAGTTCCTGCGCAAGGTCACCTACGACGACGGCTCGAGCGAAACCGAGTCGCTGAGTCAGAAGTGCAAGCGCAAGTAGCTCTGCGCTGAAGAGAGGCTGGGAGAGGGCGGCCCGTTCACTCCTCAGGCCGGCGCCGGCTGGGCGCCGGGCTCGTCGCCGGTGTCGCGCTCATCCGCCGCCGGCTCGGGCTCCGGCGGCTTCGACGGCGGCGGCGCGAACTCGGGCTCGTGCACGTGCGGCATCCACTCCAGCCACTTCGGCAGGTACCAGTTCCAGTCGCCGAGCACCTTCATCGACGCGGGCAACAGGACCCCGCGGACGATCGTCGCGTCGATCAGCACCGCGACCGCGAGACCGACGCCCATCTCCTTGAAGTCAAGGAACGTCAGGGTGACGAAGACCGCGAACACGAACACCATCACGGCCGCCGCGCTGGTCACGGTTCCGGCGGTGGTCGAGATCCCGCGCCTGACCGCCTCGTCGGTGGTCAGCCCGGACCGCCAGAGCTCGCGCACCCGGGAGAGGATGAACACGTGATAGTCCATCGAGAGGCCGAACAGGATCACGAACAGGAACAGTGGTAGCCACGAGGTCACCCCGCCATTGGAGTTGAAGTCGAACACGCTCTCCAAGCGGCCGTCCTGGAAGATCAACACGAGGACCCCGTACGCCGCTCCGATCGAGAGCAGGTTGAGAACGATCGCCTTGATCGGGATCACGATCGAGCGGAAGGTGACCAGCATCAGTAGGAAGGCGAGCGCGAAGACGAAAGCGAAGACCAGCGGCAAGCGGTCGACGAGCTGGTCGCGGAAGTCCTGCGACTGGGCCGCCGGGCCGCTGACGTTGACGGTCACGCCATCGATCCTGCCGATCGACTCCGGGATGATCTCGTTACGGACCTCGTCGAGCGCGTCCGCCGAGGTCGCATCACTCCCGCTGCCGACGGTCGGGATCGTGACCAAGGCCACGGTGTCGTCGTCGTTGTAGGTGATCTTCGTCCCCGGGAGCACCTGGTCCGAGGCCTCCGCGCGGCGCACCAACAGGTCGATGCCCGTCGCTGTCTGGCCGCTGCGAACGTCGTCTGCCTGGATGACCACGTCGGCGGTCACGCCCTCGGCCGGGAAGGCATCCCGAACCACGTTGTAGGTCTTGATCACGCCCAGGTCCTGCGGCAGGTCGTCGGTGCTGGAGACCACCATCTTCAAGCCCAGCGCCGGAATCGCGAGCAGCACCAGAGCACCGCCGGCGATCGCGATCGCGAGCCACGGCCTGCGCATCACCCGCTCGATGATCGGCGACCAGAATCGTGACTCCCCGACCGATTTCCGCCGGGCGAGGAACGGAATTCGCCCTTTGTTGATCCGGTCTCCGAGCCAGGCGAGCAGGGCCGGCAGCACCGTCAGCGAGGCGAACATCGCGAGCGCGACCACGAGGATCGTCCCCTCGGCGAACGAGAAGAAGGTCTTGTCGCCGCTGAGGAACATGCCCGCCATCGCGACGATCACGGTCAGCCCGGAGATCAGCACGGCGCGACCCGAGGTCCCCGCGGCGACGTCAAGCGCCTCGCGGGGCGCGCGCCCGGCGGCGCGTTCCTCGCGCTCGCGGCGGATGTAGAACAGCGAGTAGTCGACGCCGACCGCGAGCCCGATCAGCAGGATCACCGACGAGATGTTGCTGTCGACCGGGGAGAGCTGACTCGGGAGCGCGACCAGCGCCATCGCCGCCATCACACAGGAGATCGCCAGCAGCAACGGCACCCCGGCCGCCACCAGCGAGCCGAAGGCGATCACCAGGATCAACAGCGTCAGCGGAAGCGAGATCAGCTCCGCTTGCGCCAGGTCGCTGGTGAACGTCTCGTTGAGCTCCTTGTTGGCGCTGACGTTGCCGAACTCCTCCACCAGCAGGTCGGGGTGCTCAGCCGCGACCGCGGCGACGGCGTCCTGGGCCGGCTCAAGCCGATCGCGGGCCTCGAGATCGTCCCCGGTGATGTCGAAGTCGACCAGCGACCGTGCGACCGTCCTCGGACACCGATCCCGCTCCGTCCAGCGGCGACTTGACGTTCTCCACGTACTGGGCGCCGGACAGCCCCTCGACAGCCTGCTCGATCGTGGCCCGGAACTCCGGATCCTCGATCGTCAGCGAGTCGCTCTGGATGATGACGAGCTCGTCGTTGGGCCTCATCCCGGCGTCGTAGAGCACCTGCTCGGCATCGCCGGACTCGCCGGTGAACGCGTCGGCGCCGTGGATCTCGTTCTGACCGACCGCGTTGCCGACGAACACGGCGACGACGACGAAGGCGATCCAGCCCCAGATCGCGAGCTTGCGATGCTCGGCGCTCCAGTGCGCAGCCCGTGCGGCAAGGCCGAGCCTTACCGGACCCTGCGTGGTGGGGGACATACGTGCTCTCCTCCGAGCCGTTGTTAGCGGTGGCTTGGACGCCGCGCTCGGATCACCGAGTCAAACGAACCCCCTCCGAAAAGGCGAGGCGAGCGGACGTGCGGCCGACCCTAACCCGTCACGGGACCAGTGTCTAGGCAGCCGCCGCGTGGTGCGTCATGCGGCAGAAGCACGACGACTCGATTGGGACGTCGGCGCGAGCGAGGGCGACGTCGAGCTGCTGCTTGACGATCCGCGCCGGCTCCGGCTTCCCCAGCCGAACCAGGCACTCGTGGTAGCCGTGCAGGCTCCACACGTTCCCGGGGTGCCAGGACGAGCGCGGGATCGACGGGTCGTAGCCCAGGTCTTCGGCGTAGACGGTCGCGGCCTCCTCGACCCGACCCTGCTCGAGCAGCAACGCGCCGTAGGCGTGGCGCGTGGGCTGCATCCAGCCCCATGGCTCGTCGTACGGCAGCGCGTCATCGAGAGCGATCGCGCGTCGCAGGTGCTCGAACGCCACGTCGAACTGGCCGCGACGGTACTCGAGCTCGCCGTCGAGCATCGCGCCGGCGACGGCGAGGATGTCCTGGCACGTGTTGTTGAACAGGTAGCGCGAGTCGGGGACGCGCGGCACGGCGGCGAGGAACGCGTCGCGCGCCGCCTCGGCTTCCTCGATTCGCCCGGTCGCCGAGCACGCGACGCCCTGCGCGTAATGCGTCATCGCCGTCGTGGTGCAGTAGAGCCCGGGGTCGCCGGGCAGCGGCAGGGCGAGAATGTCCTCCCACATCCCGAAGCGAATCAGCACGTGCAGGCGCATGGGGACGAACGCCTCGAGGTAGTCGGCCATCGGCGGCTGCTCGATCCGCAGCAGCTCCTCGGGCAGCGAGGCTTCGAGGTCGGCGGCGACGCCCAGCGCGACCTGCGACCGGCCGAGGAACATCGCCCCGTAGATCGCGAAGTGGCGGTCATGTGCGTGGTAGAGCGAATAAAACCCCACCCGGCCCTCGCGCGCGACGTACTTCTCGTCGACCTCGATCGCGCGCAGGTTCGACTCGAGCGTGCTCTTGTAGTCGCCGCACAGCACGTCGATGTGCGTGGGCATGTGCACGAGGTGGCCGGCGTCGGGGACGAGCGAGCGCAGCTCGTCGGCGACCGGCAGCGCCACCTCGGGGGACGGCGACATCTCCATCAGGTGCACGTAGAGGTGCACGAGTCCGGGGTGCGTGCGGCCTGCGGGCCGCTCGAGCGCGCGCTCGAGCACCTCCTTGGCCTCGAGCGTCGCCGCACCCTCGGGCGGCAGGCCCGTGTAGCGATCCCACAGCGCCCACGGCGTGAGGTTCATCAGCGCGTCGGCGAACAGCGCCGCGACGTCGAGCTCGTCGGGATGCGCGCGATACACGTCACGCATCGCCTCGGCGTAGTCGGCGTTCCACGCGACGAGGTCGGCCGACGGGTCGTTGGCCTGGTAGCGGCTCCCGAGCGCCTCGACGAGCGCCCGCTCGACCGGCGTGGCGCGGTCCGCGCACGCGCGCGCCGCCGCGACCTCGTCGCACGCCTTCTCGAGTGACGCCGCGAGGTCGACCGGGTCGAACGCCTCCCACTGCTTGTTGTAGTTCGGCCCGCTCGCGTAGGCGATACCCCAGTGGGCCAGGGCGAAGCCGGGGTCGTGCTCGACCGCGCGCTCGAAGCACCGGATCGCCTCCTCGTGGTGGAACGCGTAGGACCACACCAGTCCGCGGTCGAACCACGTCTGGGCGCTCGTCGAGGTTGTCGACGTCCCGCGTGTGTAGGTGCCGAGATCGAAGTAGGGCTCCATCGCTGCCGCTCCCGTCCTGGACTCTCCGGCGTTTCTACAGCTTCTTGTGTCTAGTTGCAGGCGGTGGCGTCTTTGCGTGACGGCCCCCGCCCCCGAACATCTGTTTGGGCGGCACGCGGGCGGGTACTTGATCGATACAGGCAGCCATTGCTTCGCCTATACGTGACGCAACCTGCCCTCCGGCTGGGAGCAAAGGGGCGAAGGTGATCCGATCACCTCGCACGGCCCAGACGAGACCCGCAAGACAGGAGAACGTATTCATGGAAGCAGGAACGACCGTTGCGCCGAATCGCAGCGATTCAGGTTCAGTTAGGACCGACCCGGTTCGCCACAGCGGCGGCATCCGACGCCTGACGACCGAGACCAAGCAGGCGTTCAAGACCACCGAGTTTTGGGCGATGGTCGGCGTCGTCGTGGCGATTCTCGTCAGCGCCGCCGCAATCAAGGGTGGCGATACCAGCGGGACCGATGAGTTCATCGCCCGCCAGGCATGGCTCTACGTCGCGATCGTCGCCGGCGCCTACTTCATCAGCCGAGGGCTGGCGAAGTCCGGATCGAGCGACCCCTACACCGAGACGCACGACGACAGCAACGGGAGTCGTCACTAAGACCGCAAACCGGGGCGCAGGCGGATCAGCCCGCGCACCGGCCGCACGCAGACCGGCCGGGGGCCTCTCTTGGGGTCCTCGGCCGGCTCTTGATAACGACAGCAACGAAGGGATATAGACCCATGGCCGCACAGACAAAGACCCAGCGCCAGGCAGCCGCCAAGAAGGCCGCTGCGACGCGTAAGCGAAACTCCGCCAAGCAGCGCGGTGGGACCGCCAAGGCCTCCGCTCGCCGGACGAGGGATTCCGCGCAGGGCACCGGGCGCGCCGCCCGGACGACCGCCAAGCAGGCCGCACGCGCGACCGCGCGTCGCGCCGAGGCAGAGACGACCCGCCTTGGGGCCGTCGCCCACCAAGCCGAGCGCGCCGTTCTGATCCCCGTCGGCGCCGCGCTCGAGGCGCGCGACCGAGTGACGAACACGGTTCGCACCTACAGCGACACCCGGCTCACTCGCCGGGAGCTGAATCGATTCGAGCGACGGGGTGCCAAGGCGCTCGGGCGTACGCGCCGCACAGTCGAGCGTCAGGCTAAGCACGCTCAAGGCAGCGTCGAGGGCGCAGCGAACGATGTCCAATCGAGCGCAAAGGGAACCGTCGACCGGGTTCTGAGTTTCAGTTAGGCGGTCCCAGTATCTGCAAAGGAGAGGCCCGGGCAACCCGGGCCTCTCTTACGTACGGGGTGCCCGGGCGGTTAAGCGCAGCGTCCGAGCCGGGCAAGTCCGCGGCTGCCGTGTGGCAGTGAAGGCAGTTTGTGCGCGAAACCAGCAGCAAGTCTGATGCCGCTCTCCACGTGACTTGGGCGCGAGCGTCCACGAGGGGGATTGGGACGGTGGCGGAAGGCTTCCAGAGCGAATTCGGCGACCCATCGGCAGCGGCCTCCTCCTTTATCGTCCGCGAGGTGCCGCACCCGCCAGTCGCCTTTGTGGCGCTGCTCGCATGCGCCATCCTCGCCCTCGGCCTCGCCGCCTGCGGCGATGACGACGATGGCGGCGAGGTGAGCGCGGTCGAGGCGGTCGACGCGAACTGCTCCGACGTCGAGTACCAGGGCGAGGGCGATCCCTCGGCCCTGATCGTCTCCGACCTCCCGCTCCAGGGAGACTCCGCTGAGCGCTCCGCGCAGATGAACGACGCGATCCGCCTGGAGCTCGACGACAACGGCTGGAAGGCGGGCTCCACGAACGTCGCCTTCCAGGCCTGCGACGACTCGATCGAGGAGACCGGGGAGTGGGACGAGGGGGTCTGCCGCAACAACGCCACCGCCTACGCCGAGAACTCCGACGTGATCGGCGTGATCGGCACCTACAACTCCGGCTGCGCGGCGGAGATCATCCCGATCCTGAACGAGGCCCCCGGCGGCGGCGTCGCGATGGTCTCGCCGGGCAACACGCTCGTCTGCCTGACGGAGACGGCGAGCACCTGCGACGCCGGACGAGCCCGACGTCTACTACCCGTCCGGGACCCGCAACTACGCCCGGGTCGTTCCCAACGACGCGAGCCAGGGCGCCGGGCTCGCCAGCTTCGCCGAGGACGAGGGGGTGAGGAGCGCCTTCATCCTGATCGCCCCGGACGACCCGACCAGCGAGGGCCAGGGCCGGACGTTCGAGGGGGCCGCGAGGGCGCTCGGCATCGAGATCGCGGGCGTCGAGCACTACGACCTGGAGGCGAACAGCTACACCGACCTGATGCAGAAGGTGAAGGCGTCCGGGGCGGACGCCGTCTTCCTCGGCGCGATCCTCGAGGAGAACGGCGCCCAGCTGATCAAGGACAAGGTCGCGGTGCTGGGTCCGAACGACGGGCGGGTGAAGCTGCTCGCCCCCGACGGCTTCGCGCAGCAGTCGACGATCGATCAGGCGGGCCCCGACTCGGCCGGCATGTTCGTGGGGCTGCCGGGGAAGACGCCCGAGACCCTCACCGGTCCGGGTGCGGAACTCGTCCAGCAGCTCGAGGAGGAGGTCGGGGACCAGCCGGTCGAGGTCTTTGCCCCGTACGCGGGTCAGGCCGCCGCGGTCCTGCTCGAGGCGATCGGGGCCGGGCAGGACCGGGCGGGCACGATCGAGGCCTTGTTCCAGACGGATGTCACCGACGGCATCATCGGCAGCTTCGCGATCACGCGCACCGGCGACCCGACCCCGGCACCGATCAGCGTGCTGAAGGCCGCGGACACGTTCGAGTTCGATAAGGCGATCGTCCCGCCCAACCGCCTGATCGCCGCCGCACGGGGCGGCTGAAACCCGCAGGCGGCGCAGCACTCGGCATGACCCGGGCGTGCCGGTAGAGCGCTAAGCAGGCCGCGCCGCCAGCCTGGTCGCTGACAGCATCGGCGTCCGAGCCTGATCTGTCCTGTTCCGGCACCGCCGGTAGCTCAACCGCGAAACGGTGGCATGCGCTCGGTACGGCCTGACTACTCGCGGCTTACGCGCGCGATGTCATTCGTCGCGGTCGTCAGCCCGAGGGGCAGACCGAGATGTAGTCCTGCTCGGGGACGATCTCCTCCCACTGCTCCGGGGTGAGGCCGCCGCCCGTGACCGTGCAGGCATGGCGTTTCCAGGCCTCCGGAGCAGTGTCGAAGCTGATGCCGGGACCGCGGGTGGAGACCGCGAACAGGCGCGAGCCGTCGGGGCTCAGGGCCGCGGAGGCGAAGGTATTGGGCTTGACGGTCAGGGGCGAACCGATTGGCTGCTGGGTCCCGACGTCCCAGAGCCCGACCGTCCCGTCGGCGCTCGCGGTCGCCAGCGTGCGGCCGTCCGCTGAGAAGTCCACGTAGGTGATCCGTTGCGTGTGGCCCTGGAGCGGGCGGCCGACCGGCTCCCAGCTCTCGGTCGAGTAGAGCCGCCCGGTCCCGTCGTACTGCCCCACCGCGAGCAGGCTTCCGTCGGGGGAGAACGCCACCGAGCGCGAGAGCTCCGGGGTCGGCAGCCGCTTGACGAGCTGGGCGCTGCGCGCATCGCGGATCTCGGTGCCGCGGTCGAGCGCCGCGGCGGCGATCAGGTTGCCGTCGGGGCTGAAGGCGAGCGAGGCCGACAACGTCTGGCTGCGGAAGGCGGTGAGCGCGCGCCGGCGCACGTTCCAGACCCGCAGCCGGGGCCGCTCGCCCGCGCGTTCATCGGCCGCGGCGAGCAGCTTCCCGTCGGGGGAGAAGGCGAGCGCCTGGGAGTCGGCCCGCAGCCCGCGCAGCTCGCCCGCCGGAGCGAGCGTGCGGGCGTCCCAGAGCGTGACGCTGACCGTCCTCGCCCGCGACGGCGAGCAGGCGCCCGTCGGGGCTGAAGGCGACCGCGGCGGCGAACCCGGTCAGCGCCTGCAGCGCTGGCGCGGCGGCGGAGCGTTCGGGTATCGATCAGGTCGACCGCCCCGTCGCTGTGCGTGAGGGCGAGCGTTTCGCCATCCGGGCTGAGCGCGAGCCCTCGCGGGGTGTCGGGGAGGCCGAAGGGTGGGTCGACCGGGAAGTACCGGAGGAGCCGTCGATCGCCCGACAGGTCCCAGAGGATCGCCTGTCCATCGTACGCCCCGCTGTAGAGCGTGCGCCCGTCCGGGGAGACCGCGAGTCCCCAGACCTCGCCGCGGTGGCCGGACAGCTCCTCACTGATCTCGCCCCGGGCGACGTCCCAGACGATCACGCCGCCGTTCTCGCCGCCGGTGCTCACGAGCTTCCGCCCGTCGGGGGAGAACGCGAGCCTGAGGACGCCTCCCTGGTGGCGGCCCATGAGCCGCCGAGTCGCGCCCGAGCGGCGGTCGACGAGGCGGACCGTGCCATCGGGCGAGCCGAGCGCGAAGACGCTCCCATCGGGGCTGAGGGCCCCGACCTCGTCACCGAATGGATGGCGCCGCACCACGCGCAGCGTCCGCGAATCGACCTCCCACGTCTCGTCGTTGTGGGCGCTTGTGACGAAGACCCGCCGACCGTCGGCCGCCGGGAACAGCCCGAAGAAGCTGGCGTGATCGACTCGCCGCGGCCGCCCCTCGATCTCGCCCGTCCTCACGTTCACCGTCTGCAGCACGCTCGGTCCGTGGTCGGGGGTCTGAATCACGACCAGGTCATGGCCCGTGGGCGGAAAAGCGACGCTGGCGAAGTTGAAGACAGGCGGATCGGAGAACGAGGGCAACACGACGCGCGCCCTGCGCTCCTGGGTTCGGGGGTCGATGAGGTGCAAGAGCGTTGGGGGAGGCTCGTCCGTGTTTTCCTGGCCGGTGACGGCGAGCGTGCTGCCGTCGGGGGAGAAGGTGAGCGTCTGCACGAGCCCGCCGAAGCGCCTGTCGCCGAACTGGTACTCGCCGAGCCGCCGGCGGGTTGATGCGTCGAAGATCGTGACCGTGCCGGCGGAGTCGCCGAGCGCCAGCAGGCGTCCGTCGGGGCTGGCCGCCACTGCGTAGATCACCTGATCCCCGGTGCCGCTCAGAACGCCGAGCAGCGCCGGTGGGGTGCGCAGCAGCACGGTCAGGAGGTTGCTGCGGGTGGCCATCGAGTCGTCGAGCGCGACGCCTGCGCCGGCCAGCCGCACGGCGCGGTCGAGGATGTCCTCGTTGACGGCCTGGGCGCCGAGGCGTTGCGCGGCCTCCGCGGTGGCGGCGCTGCGTGCGCTACCTCGCTCGGAGATCGCGATCACCCCCGCGACGACGGCGGCGGCGAGCATGACGCCGACCCCGGCGAGCAGCGTCCGCAGGCGGCGGTTGGCGCGGCGCTGGCGCTCGGCCTCGCGCTCGCTCGCGGCCCGGCTCTCGTCGAGGAACTCGCGCTCGAGCTCGTTCAGCTCGGGGTCGTGCTCTGCGGCCCAGTCGAGCGCCGCGGCGAGCCGGGCGCCGCGGTAGAGCTCGGCGGGGTCGCGCTCGGAGTCGCGCCACTCGCGGGCGGCGTCGATCAGGTGCTGGTGAAGGCGGCGGCCCTCGGCGTCCGCCTCGAGCCAGCCGCGCAGGCGCGGCCACTCGCTGAGCAGCGCCTCGTGGGCGACCTCGACCGCGCTCCTCGTCGACGGTCAGCAGGCGCGCCTCGGTGAGCACGGCGAGCGCCCGGGCGGCGTCGGGGTCGCGCTCGAGCTCGAGCTCGTCGAGCGGGACGCGGCGGCGGACGAACGCCTCCGCCTCTCCTCGTCGGCGCCGGCGAGGCGCAGCAGCATCGGCCGCGCCCGGCGCCGCTCGGTCTCGTCCAGGCGCTGGTAGGCGTCCTCGGCGAGCCGCGCGACCGCGCCCTCGACGCCGCCGCGTGCGCTCGTAGGCGCGCATAGCTGAGCGTCCGCCCCTCGCGCCGCTGCCAGAGCTCGAGCAGGGCGGCGGAGAGCAGCGGCAGGCCGCCGGGCTCGCCGGCGACGTCGCCGACCAGCGCCGAGACCAGCCGCGGCTCGACCCGCAGGCCCGCCCGCCGGGCGGGCAGCTCGATCGCCCGGCGCAGCTCGTCGCGGCGCATCGGCCCGACCAGGACCTGGTTGGCGCTGACCAGCGTCGAGAGCTCGGCGTGCTCGGCGCAGCGCCCGTAGAAGTCGGCGCGGATCGCGAGCACGACGACCAGGCGCTCGTCGGGGTCGGCGGCGCCCTCGACCAGCGCGTCGAAGAACGCCTCCCGCTCGGCCTCGTCGCGACAGGCGACGAAGGCCTCCTCGAACTGGTCGACGGCAGAGCACCAGCCGCTCGCCGGCCGGCAGCCGCTCGAGCGCGTCGGCGATCCACGGCGCGGCCTCCTCGGGCCCCGCCTCGGGCACCGCCCGGGCGAGGGTCCGGGAGAGCTCGGCGAGCGGGCGCTCGCCCGGGCGCATCACCGCCCGCCGCCAGCCCTCCGAGCCGGGGACGACCCCGTCGGCGAGCGCCGGCAAGAGGCCGGCGCGCACCGCCGAGGACTTGCCGCTTCCCGAGGGGCCGACGACCGCGAGCAGGGTCGAGCCGACGAGGCGGGCGACGAGCTCGGCGACCAGGCGCTCGCGGCCGAAGAAGTACTCGGCGTGGGCGGCATCGAAGGGCGCCAGGCCGCGGAACGGGCAGATCTCGGGCTCCGACGGGTCGGGCGGCTCCTCGACCGCGTAAAGGCGGGTGCGCTCGCTGGCGGCCTGCAGATCGACGACGCCGCCCGCGATCGCGGCCTGTGCCGCGCGGAGTCCGGTGCGATCGTCGGCGGCGTGACCCGCAGTCGCGGCGAGGCGCTCGGCCGCCTCGGCCCGGGCCCACTCGCCGGCTGCTCGGTGGATGCGAAGCGGCACCCCCTCGCTCTCGGCGAGCAGCGTCCGCAGGGGCATGGCGACGCCCTCGGCGGGGGCGTAGAGCGCGGCGATCTCGCGCCGTCGCATCCTCGCCCAGCGGATCGAGCCGCAGGCGCTGGGCGGCGCCGTCCTCGAGCAGGCCGGCGAAGGCGGGCGGGCCCTGCTCGTCGTGATGAAGGACGCAGATCAAGAGCGCCCGTTCCTCGGGCTCGCGGGCGAGCCCGGCCGCGGCCTCGAGGACCGCCGGTGGTGCGTCGTCGGCGTAGTCGAGCACCAGCAGCTTCGGCCGATGACCCTGACCGGCCTCGGCGACGGTCGCCAGGGCGGCCTCGGAGACCTCGCCGCCGCCCGCGTACAGGACCGACGCTCCGGCGCCCTGGACCTCGGCCGCGAGCTCGGCCACGAGCCGCGTCTTGCCGATCCCGGAGGGCCCGCAGACGAGCGCGCAGACGACCCGCCCTCGCTCGCCTCCTCCCAGCGCCGGCGCAGCCAGTGCAGCTCGCGCTCGCGCCCGGCGAGCAGCGGCGAGCCGCCCTCGAGCTGGACGGGCAGCTCCACGATCGGCGGCGGCGCGTCGAGGCTCGGGTCCTGGGCCAGCACCGCCGCCTGCAGGCGTTGCAGCTCCGGCCCGGGCTCGACCCCGATCTGCTCGATCAGCGTCTCGCGCGCCCGCGGTAGGCGTCGAGCGCCTCGGACTGGCGCCCGGCGCGATAGAGGGCGAGCATTCGCTGGGCGTGGAGGCGCTCGCGCAGCGGCTCCTCGGCGATCAGCTCCTCGAGCTGGGCGATCACCTCGTCGTGGCGTCCGGCGGCAAGCTCGGCGTCGATCGCGAGCTCGATCGCCCGCAGGTGAAGCTCCTCGAGCCTGCCGATCTCGGGGGCGGCGAACGGCTCGGAGGCGACGTCGGCGAGCGGCGCTCCGCGCCAGAGTTCGAGCGCGGCGCCGGCCGCGCCGTTTGCCCCCGCGGCGCTCGGCGGCTCGCGCGCGGCCTCCTCGACCAGGCGCTCGAACCGCGTCGCGTCGACCGCGTTCTCCGGGAGCCGAAGCTCGTAGCCGCGGCCGTGGGTGACGATGCTCGCCCCCGCGCCGCCGGCGTCGAGCGCCTTGCGCAGCTGCCAGACATAGAGCTGGAGGTTCTTGGCGGCGCTCGCCGGGGGATCCTCCCCCCAAAGGCCGTCGATCAGCTCATCCGCGCTCACCGTCCGGTTGACGCGCAGCGCGAGCATCGCGAGCACCGCCCGCTGCTTGCTTCCTCTGAGTGGTAGCGCTCGGCCGTCGACGAGCGCATCGACCCGGCCGAGCACGCGGATTTCTACAGCCATCTGCGGTGTCCGTTGCGACCGTACACAGGGACCATCGTGGGGTCAAACTCTCGGTGATGGGCACGGAGGGAGCTCATCGCTCTTCCTCCGTGCCCATCACCCGGTGCCGAGGGCCGATTGCCCTCAGCTCGTCGAGGGTGACGGCGTGACCGTGCTGCGCCGGCGCACGGTGAGCAGCGCGGCGCCGCCGAACGCGGCGAGCGCGAGCGCCGCCCCCGCGCCGACCAGGGCGCTGGGCCAGTCGAACCCGTCGCCCGAGCCGGTGGGCGAGCTCGAGACGAACGTCGGCGCCTCAGCCGGCGAGCCGCTGATCGCGTTCAGCGACGAGTAGCCGGCGTCGACGTCGGCCGATCCGCCCGAGCCACTCGGTGAGCTCGCGGGCGGGGCGATCGAGTTGACGGACGAGTAGTCCGAGCCGCTGACGGGACCTGGCTCGACTCGCTCGAGTCGCCGCTGATCGCGTTCACGGACGAGTAGCCGGGGTCAACCCTCGGCTGCGCGTTCGCGGTCGCCGGGATCGCCAGGGCACAGACGGCGAGGGCGAGGACGACGTGCCGCGCCTTTCGCCTCGGCCGGGAGTTGGTGGTGGTGGTGGTGGTGTGTGTGTGCCCTCATCGTGGGCCTCCTCTGAGTCGTGGCCTCGAACCTGGCCTCGGATGAGATGAGGCTCGGTGCCGGTTGGTCGACGCGGAGGCTCCGACAGGGCGGTATACGCTCGGTCTAATCCTTGGGAGACGCCTCCTTTCCTAGGAGCAGCCGGGCCCACAGCAACCATCGCTTCTGGTTGCGCGAGCCGTCCTCACACGTTTTGCAGCGCGATGCCGATGGCATACGCCAGCACAGCCGCGATCCCGCCCAGCGCGAGCGTCTCCAATCCCGCGTTCCACCAGGCCTGATCGACGAAACGCGACTTGAAGGTGCCGACCGCGAAGAACGCGATCCCGGCGAGGAGGGCGCTCCACGCGAACGGCGCGCTGATGTCCACATCCGAGGCGACTTGGAAGGCGAACACCAGCAGCGGTAGCGTGCCCAGCGCGACGAACGCGGCGAAGGTGGTCGCCGCCGCGCGCACGGGCGAGCGCTCGCTCGGCGCGTAACCGAGCTCCTCGGTGACCATCGTCTTGAGCCAGAGCTCGCGGTCGGCGGTGATCGCCTCGACGACGGCCTCGAGCGTCTCGCCCGCCAGGCCCTTCGCAGCGTAGATCTGCCTGATCTCCTCGCGTTCGCCCTCGGGTACGAGCTCGATGTGTCGCTGTTCCTCCAGGCGCGCTCGCGCGCGCTGCTGAGCCTCGGCCCTGGACCCGAGAAGGTTGCTCATAGCCATCGAGAATCCGTCCGCCACGAGATTGGCTGCGCCGAGGATGATCACCACGCGGTCCTCGAGGCCCGCCCCGGCGACGCCGGCGACCACCGCGAAGGTGGTGACTATCCCGTCGATTGCCCCGTAGACGAAATCGCGCAGATAGCTGTGTGAGGCGACGCCGAGCCGGCGCCGCACCGCACTGGTGGTGTGCTGTGCGCGCAGTTGCTCGAGCTCGGGCCCTGGGTCCGTCACCGGGGCAATGGTTGTCGATCTGGTCGGTGAGCGCGGAGCGACGCACCGCCCTATGCCCGCTCACGGCGAACGACTAGGACATTCACCACCCAGAGTGCGACGCCCACGCCAATCAGGATGCCGGCACGCCCGAACACCTCGCCCTCGATCTGAGTCAGCAGCGCGATCGAAACGCCGATGCCGACGACCGGGATCGCGGACGGCACCCGAAAATGATCGTGATCGACCGGGACGCGGCGCAGGTAAAGCACGGTTGCGTTGACGATCGCGAAGACGATCACGAGCAGCGCAACCGTGGTTTCGGCGAGTTTCTCGAGCTCGGCGGTGATCACCAGCACCACCGCGATCGCGGACGTGAATGCAATCGCGACCCACGGGGTGCGGCGACCGTCGTGAATCCTGCCCAGGAAGCTCGGGACCACACCCTCTTCGGCCATCCCGTAGAGCAGCCGCGACGCCATGATCATGTTGATCAGCGCGCCGTTCGCGAGCGCCAGGAGTCCGATCGCGGAGAACACTTTGGTGTCGATGCCGAGCGGCCCCTGTTCGACGACCTCGAGCAGGGGCCCGCTCGAGTCCGCCAGATCGCCGGTCGGGACGACCGCGGAAGCTCCGATCGTGACCAGTAGATAGAGAATCCCAGCGACGAGGAGACCGCCGAAGAGGACGCGTGGATAGGTGCGAACCGGATCCTGGGCCTCTTCGGCGACATTGACGGAGTCCTCGAAGCCGATCAACGCATAGAAAGCGAGCGCCGCCCCCGCGAGGGTTGCCGCGAAGATGTTCGAGCCCTGTTTGAACTCGAATGCCCTGCCTACGTCCGCATCCCCCTGACCGACAGCGACGGCCGCGATCACAATGATCAGAAGCAGCCCGCCGATTTCGACCAGCGTGAAGCCGACGTTGACCTTCACCGACTCAGAGATGCCGCGGAAGTTGATCAGGGCGATCAGGCCGAGCAGAATCAGCGCGGTGGTGGTAACCCTGATGTCGACGAACTGGCTGAGGTAGTCGCCGCCGAAGCCTCGGCTGAGCGCGCTCGCCGACGTGATTCCCGAGGCCACAACGGCGAACGCCACGATGAACGAGAGGAACGGATTCCCGAAGGCCCGGTGGACGTAGAGTCCCGCGCCGCCGGCATGCGGGTACTTCGCGACCAGCTCGGCGTACGACCCAGCGGTGAGCGCGGCCATGAGCAGTGCCAGGGTGAACGCGGCCCAGATCGCACCGCCCGTCTTAGCGCCAACGTCGCCGACCAGGACGTAAATCCCGCCGCCGAGGATATCCCCGACGATGAACAGGAGCAGGAGCTTCGGGGTGATCGCGCGCCGCAGCCCATTTCCGGCGTCGGCCTCCGGCGCCCCGAGCGATGAAGGCCGACCGATCACGCCGGGAGTATCCCTACGTCGTGGCGCGTGAGCGTTAGACCGGCCGCCTCCCAGCCCTCGGCGCCCACCTCGTTGAGGCGATCAGGCGTCCGGTCCTGGATGCGGCGGCGTCCCGTTTGTGCGATCGGCTCATGCGGTGGCCTCGGCTCTCCCAATCATGGCCTCGTCACACCTCGCGCCGACCCGCGCCCGCAGGTTGTGGAACTGGCGGGTCTGCATGAGGAAATGCACCAGTTCAAACACCGCTAGGCCGAGCGGCCGCATGACCAGTCGAGGACGGCTCCGACTTCGCGTACGGATCACCAGACGGGTTCGGCCGCCGGGAGCCGGCCGCAGATGGAAGCCCCAGATCCCATCTACGTACGCCCAAGGCACGGGACCCGTCCCCGGATCAAAGGAACGACCGGTCAATCCGTAGCTCGACCGCAGCACCAGGCTTCGGTTCGGGTCCACAACCACCACGTTCCACCAGTTCGTCGGGCCCTTCAGGTTCTGTCCCTCTTTCAAGTCCTGCCATTCGGGCACGATGCGGTTCGCGCTCGGTTCGCGGTTGTTGTCGACCCAGTCCCAGCTGTACCAGCCTCCGCGGCCGCCTCCCATCTGCACCAGCCAAGGCCAGACCCGCTCGGGTGGCGCCGGGAGGGTCGTTGCCATGGTCGCCCCGCCGTTGGGACCGGGGACGATCTCGTCACCGGAATAGGCGCTGGTGGTCTCGTCTCGGGTGGCGCCCCAGTTCAGCATCCGGGGCCGGATCCGAAGGGCAAACAGCGCTAGCGCGGCAATGGCCGCAGCCAGGGCAAGCGGCCGGGCTCCAAATCGGTGTCCGCTTGGGAAGATGCTGTTGGGGGAATTGACGTCGTGCCGCGGCAGAATTCGGGTCAGCCGCGAGTGCCCCTTCGCGCTACGCGGCATCAGGCGGTCCGAACCAGGTGGTCAGCGCGTCAGCGAGCCCCAGCTGGGTTCGGTCTCCCACCCAGGCCACATATCCGTCGGGCCGAATCAACACGGCGGTGGGAGCGGTGACCGCCCCGAGCGCCGGAAGCTCCCACGTACCGGCGTATTCCGCGTCGACCAACTGAACCCGATCCGCCCATCGAGTGATGTCGACGCCGCCCGGCTCACCGAGATTGACCAGCGCCGGCCGGGCATCGTGCAGCAGGGTGAAGACCCGCAGCGGGCCGTCGGCGGTGACCAGGTCGAGATCGGGCATGCGGCGTCCGAGCAGCGGGTGTCCGTCGCCGAGGTCGTAATGAATGTCCAGACCGGACATCATCGCGGCGAATCGTCTGCGGGGCTCGTCCATCCTCAGGAGCTCGGCAATGGTGTCGCGCAGGGCCTTCGTGCGTTCGTCCGGGCGGCGAAGCGCGACGTGCGCCATCGTGTTGCGCAGCACGCGGGCAGCGACCGGGTGGCGCTCGGCGTGGTAGGTATCCAGGAGGCCTTCCGGGGATGTCCGGTCGACCACCTGGGCCAGCTTCCATCCCAGGTTCACCGCATCCTGCACACCGGTCTGGAGGCCCTGTCCACCGTCCGGGGCATGCACGTGTGCGGCGTCGCCGGCCAGCAGGACCCGTCCGTCGCGGTAGGCCGCGGCCTGCCGGGTCATGTCGGTGAACCTGGAGATCCAGGCGGGACTGTGGATCCCGTAATCGGTCCCGTATACGGCGATGAGCGCCTCGCTGAGATCGCGCAGGGTGGGCTCGCTCGTGGTTTCGACGTCCGGTTCGGTCACCATGACCCGTACCGGGCCCCGATCCGAGTAGACCACCTCGCCGTCGCGGACCTCGTAATCCACCCGACCGAGGCCATGGGTGCCGCGAGCGTCGTGGCGAACGCCCAGTTCCGGCTCCTCGGCCATCTCGACCTCGGCGATCAGGCTGCTGGTTGTCGGATCCCAGCCGGGGAACTCGATGCCGGCTGCTTTACGGACCAGACTGCGTCCTCCGTCGCACCCGACGAGGTATTCCGCCCGCAGCGAGTGGCCGTCGGACAGCTCGACGTCGACGCCGGTGTCGTCCTGCGCGAAGCCCGTCACCTCACGTCCGCGATGGATCGGCACCGTCAGCTCGCCGACCCAGCCGGCCAGGATGCGCTCGATGTGGTTCTGCCACAGCCCGAGCCCGTAGTTGTGCCGGGTGGGAAAGTCGCTGATGTCCAAGGGGACCCCGGCGAACTGCCCGACTTGAGCCACCTGGCCCTGCGAGAGGAACCGATCGGCGATCCCACGCTGATCGAGGACCTCGATGGTGCGTGAGTGCAGACCGCCTGCGCGCGAGCCGGGGAGGTCCTGGCTGGCGCGCCGCTCGACAATGGCAACGTCGACCCCCGCCAACGCCAACTCACCCGCCAGCATCAGCCCCGTCGGACCTCCGCCGGCGATCACCACCGCATGCTCGTTCATCGCCACACTCCGGCCGGCATCATGCCGCCCGCCGACAGGCATCACATCCTCGGCACCGCGGCGACCGTCTCGAACTGCGCGGCGACCAACTCGGCCTCACGCCTGCGACGCGATCTGCGGGCCGACGACCGTGACCTCGGGAATCGGCTGCAGCGCCCACTGCGGCGGCTCGACCCCGGCCGCCTCGGCGGCCATGCGCGCCCAGTGGCGCTCGAAGCCCGCGGGCGTGCAGACGAGCACGTAGCGCGCGGGCGCGTCGCTGTGGTTGGCCAGCGTGTGGGGCACGTTGCGCGCGGCGAAGGAGAGCTCGCCCGCGCCCTTGGTGACGAGGGCGGCCTCGACCTGGAAGATCAGCTCGCCCTCGAGCATGTAGAAGGCCTCGTCGAAGTCGTGCGTGTGCAGCGGGGGGCCGGCGCTGTGCGGCGGGACCACGATCTCGGTCACGGAGATTTGGCCGCCGGTCTCCTCGCTGCGCAGCAGGACGTTGGTGGTGAGGTTCGGCACGGATGGCATCGTTTGAGCTCCTTTCAGAGTCCGGGTGCGAAACCCAATGCTCAGGCGCCGGCGGGCTGGAAGAGCTCGACCGGGTTGCCAGCGGGGTCCTCGAGCAGGATCTGGCTGCCGCCCCGCCCAGCGACGATGTCGTTACGAAAACTGGCCCCGGCCTCTCGCAGCGCCTCGACCTCGCGCTCGAGGTCCGACACCTCGATCTGGATGCGATTCCAGCCCCCTGGTGCGGGAAGGCGGCCATCGGGCGTTGGCTGTCCGGCACCGCCCGCGCCGGGCCGGTTGAGCAGCAGCCGCAGGTCGCCTCGCGAGAGCACTGCGAAACCGGGCCCAGGCTGCATTTCCACGCTGAACCCGAGCCGCTCGACGTAGAAGGCAACCGCGGCGTCGACGTCGTCGGTGATGTAGCGAACGCTGACCGTGGTCATTTCCCTTCCTCCTCTTTAGGTATGTCGCATGCAGAACTGTTTATAGCAAGAACAGTTCTCCCGACGCGGTATTATCGGCCGGGTGCCCCGAGAATCGCTCAGCGCACAGGCGTCCCCGGCGCGGGGCCTGAGCCGGCGCGTCGGCTTCCTGTTGGCCCAGCTAGGCACCCACGCGCATCGGAAATTCGCCGAACGCCTCTCCGGACTCGACCTCCACCCCCGGCACTTCGGGATGCTGAGCCACCTCGCCGCCTCCGAGGGCCAGTCCCAGCAGGCGCTCAGCGACGCGCTGGGGATCCACCGCAGCGCTGTGGTCGCGCTCGTCGACGACCTCGAGCAACGCGGGCTCGCCGAGCGGCGCCGCGACCCCGTCGACCGGCGCGCGTACACGCTCTACCTGACGCCCGCCGGGAGCGGCCTGCTCGAGGACCTCGAGCGCATGGCCGACGAGCGCGATGTCGAGCTGCTGTCTGCCCTCGACGCGTCGGAGCGCTCGCAGCTCATCTCGCTGCTGCAGCGCGTTGCCGAGTCACAAGGTCTCACGGCCGGCCTTCATCCGAATCTGGAGCCGCGAGAAGGCGACGATCCCACAGCCCAGCGCGCCGCACCATAGTCGAGGCAGCCGGCCACAGCGACAGGGACGACGCCGAGCGGGACGGCAAGCGACCCGGTTCATCGCGGGGATGCGACGACCCCTTCGGGCTCGCTCGCGAGCTCGGTTCTCGCGACGGTTCGGCCGTTACCATCCCCGGAGGTCAAGCAGCTGGAACTCGTTCGGCGCACGGAGGTCGTCGCAATGGCTGAGAGGAAACCTGCAAAGAAGGCCACGCGGCAGTCCGCCAAGAGAACCACCGCCAAGACGTCCCAGGGATTCACGGACGAGGAACGAGCCGCGATGAGGGAGCGCGCCCGAGAGCTGAAGGCGGCCGCGCGCCGCGGCCCGCGCGCGGGCAAGGGGGACGGGGAAAGCGATGTGCTCACCAAGATCGCCGAGATGCCGGAACCGGATCGCGCGATGGCCGAGCGGCTCCACGCCATCGTCAAGGCCAGCGCGCCAGCCCTCTCGCCGAGAACCTGGTACGGGATGCCCGCGTATGCCAAGGACGGCAATGTCGTCTGCTTCTTCCAAAGCGCACAGAAGTTCAAATCGAGGTACGCGACGTTCGGCTTCAGCGACAAGGCAAACCTCGACAAAGGCGCCATGTGGCCGACCTCCTTCGCGCTGAAGAGGCTGACCGCCGCCGAAGAGAAGAAGATCGGCGCGCTCGTGAAGAAAGCGGTGAGCTGAGGGCCACCGCAAGGCTGAGGATCGCGCGCTCAGCGCGGCTGCTCGAAGATCTCGCTCAGGAAGTGGGTGACGATCCAGGTGGCCACCCGCGACGTCGCTCCGGACGGGTCGCGCGCCGGGTTCAACTCGACGACGTCGCAGCCGATCACGCGCCCGCGTCGCGCCACCTCGACCAGGATCGCGCGCAGCTGACGGTAGCTGAGCCCGCCCGGCTCGGGCAGCGAGTGCCCGGGCGCGACCGAGGAGTCGAGCACGTCGAGGTCGATCGAGACGTACAGGGCCTCCGTCTCCGGGACGGTCTCACGCACGACATCGTCGGGCCCGCGCTCGAGCACGTCGAGGGCGGTCGCCCACCGGCCACCCAGTTCCCGCATCCCGTCCACCTCGGCGCGGTCCACGTTTCGAACCCCAAGCGCCGTGACGGTGCCTACGAACGGCAGTTCCGCCAGCCGCCGAAGTTGGCTCGCGCCGGTGAGACGCGCGCCATCCAGCTCGTCGAGGAAATCGGTGTGCGCGTCGATATGGACGACATCGAACTCACCAAACGGCTCCATCCCTCGGCCGAGCGGGTAGCTGATCGAGTGGTCGCCGCCGATCGCGACCATCAGCGCGCCGCGCTCGGCGATCCCCCGCGCGGCGGCCGTGATGCGCTCGTAATTCGCCTCCGTGTCCGAGCCCTGGATCGCGACGTCGCCGACGTCGGCCATCGTCACGCCCACCAGGTAGTCGCGATCGGCCTCGACGTCGTACCAGCCCTCGGCGCCCGGGTCGGCCCCGTCGTCGCCGAACCGCGGATAGTAGAACTGCGCCTGGGTCGCCTCACGCGCAGCGGCAGGGCCGGCCCGCTGGCCGGTTGGGATCCCCGGCTCCGGCGTGCCAGCGTCGTAGGGGACGCCGAGGAACGCCACCTGCGCGTGGAGCGCGTCGAGCTCGCCCACGCTCGGCACCCCGAAGAACGTGCGCGGCGCGGTGTCGGTGAGTTGGGCCGCGCCTTCCACGTACGAAGTGTTGCGGAGCGAAGACGGAGCCGCAGGCTGACGTCGCCCGCCCCACCGGGCGCTCATCCCATCGAATCTTTCCGGGCGCGCTCGCAACCACGCATCGTTATCGGAGGCGCCGAGCTCGCGGCGCAGATGAGCGAGACGTTCCTCGGCCTCCGTGGCGGATGATCACCGGCTCGGGTTGGCGACCCTCAGCGAGCCCTTGTGACGCTTTCGAGCACCCGGCCCGCAAACGGCATCTTCGGCGTGCGCCACACGTGTCGCTGCTCGAAGGGCCAGGCGTACGTCGGGTTGCCGTCGCGCACCAGCTCGAGGAGTCGTGGTTCGGCGAGCTCCTCGGCTGACCACTCGTACAGGCGTGGCAGTCGCGGAACGATCACCGCGTAGTCGAGCATCCGACCCAGACGCTGCTCCTCGGCGATATAGCGCTCCACGTCGAGCGCGAGCGGATAACGGTCTGGCAGCACGCGGCGGAGTGAGAGAAAGACGCCGGCCATCCCGAGCCGGGGGTCGCCGAGCAGGCGGCCGAGCGGTGCTAACCGTCCGAGCGCCAGGCGCGGCGCCGCGGCGAGTGCGTGCGCGTACAGCACGCGCGCCAGCGCGACGTTCATGAAGAAGCGCTCCGGTGCGCCCTCCACTTCGGCCAGGTTCCGGTGTTCCAGGTATCCGTCCACGATGCTCGCGTTGTGCGCTCGGTACCAGTTGTGCCGCGTCGGTCTCGCGCCGAACTCCAGCCAGAGCCGCACGGCCTGTGATGACGGCTCGCCGGCCAGCCCACCGAGGAGCGCGACCGTTTCACATCCGTCACGCAGCAATCGCTCGTTGACCGCCCGCCACCACACGCTGCCGGGCGGCGACGCGTCGAGCGGATTGAGCACACCACGGCGCGCCTGCCAGCGCATGAACGACAACGCCGCCCTTCGGAACGGCAGGTGTCGCGGTGCGCGGCCCGTCGGCCCGCGGAACACCCGCGCCATCAATGCAAGACGCGCCGCCGGATCGTCGCGCACGGCCGCGACCTGCGCCCCGGCCAATGCGAGCGCGCCTGTGTGGTGGCTCATCGCGAGTAGTGATAGCGAGCCGAGCCGGTCATTCGCGGCGCAACCGGTAGAACCGCGGCTCGCCCCGCTTCACATATTCGGGCGCGCCGGACGGGAGCTCCACCGCTTCATCGTCTATCAGGCTCCACTCAGGGAAGGCAGCTTGGATGTCCTCGCGGCTCGCACCACGCGGAAGCAGTGCCCGGCGTGCCGGCTTCCAGCTCAACAGCAGCAGCGTGGCGCCTGGGGCGGCAGCCGCGGTAGCCTCGCGGCCCTCTTCGGTTCGCTGCTCGTCCGACAGCTCGTCGTGAAAGGTGAGGAAGTCGAGGAGGAGCTGGAACCCCGTGCCGACGCCGGCGGCGTCGAGCTTCGTCACGTCTCCTTCGAGGAACTCGACCTCGACGTCTGCCTGCTTCGCCCGCTCGCGGGCCCTGCGGAGGGCCTTCGGGACGAAGTCCACGCCCGTGACCTGCCAGCCACGCTCGGCGAGCGCAACCGCCCAGATCCCGCTCCCACAGCCGAGATCGAGTGCCCGTCCATAGGGCGGATCACGTCCTTCCTCCTCGCGGGCAAAGAGATCGGCGTACTGGCCCGCAATCTGAGGGTGGGCCATCTGTTCCCAGGGGGTGAAGCCGATCGCGTAGAGAATCCGATAGGCAAGGCTCATCGTGCCCCTCCTCGATTTCCTGACGCGCATTGTCGCATTGCGCGAACGACGGTCAGTGTGGCTCTTTGCTCGTGAGGGCAAAGCGGCCTGTGCGAACCACCGATGACTTCCGGGCCCCGCGTCTGTCACAACCAACGACAGCGATCGCAAACGGAGGCACACCGATGAGCGAGGCCGAGGAGAAGGTAGGAACGCGGGCGGACTGGCTGGCGGCGCGGGTGGCGCTGCTCGAGCGCGAGAAGGAACTCACGCGGCGAAGCGATGAGCTCGCCCGCGAGCGCCGGGCGCTGCCCTGGGTGCCGGTCGAGGAGCCGTACACGTTCGAGACCGAGGCAGGGCGTCGGGGCCTCGCCGAGCTCTTCGATGGGCGCTCGCAGCTGCTCGTCTTCCACCTCATGTTCGGCCCGGACGACGAGCTCGCGTGCGAGGGCTGCTCGTTCACCGCCGACAACTGGGCCGGCGCCGTCCCGCATCTGAACTACCGCGGGGTCAGCTTCGTCGCCGTCTCGCGGGCGCCACTGGAGAAGCTCCTGCCCTACAAGCAGCGGATGGGCTGGACCTTTCCCTGGGTCTCCTGCTTCGGCACCGACTTCAACCTCGACTTTTCCGTCTTCACCGAGCAGGAGCGGCGCACGGGCGCCGGGTTCAACTTCGGCTCCGGTCGGGAGGGGATCAACGTCCGCGAGACCGAGCTTCACGGGCTGAGTGCGTTCGCGCTCGAGGACGGGATCGTCTACCACACCTACTCCACCTACGACCGCGGCACCGACGGGCTCACCGGCACCTGGCAACTGCTCGACCGCACCGCGCGCGGCCGCTCCGCCGCGCCGGCGGACTGGCCGCTGCGCGGCTACGAGTACCGGGAGAGGCTCTCCTCGCGTAGCTCCTCGGCGAGCAGCTCCTAGGCGACGCCCACCGATGCGGTGCTAATCCGCGAGCTGCTGTTGGATCGCGGCCAAGTCGATCCAGGCGCTCTCGCGGCTGATCAGCTCGTCGGCGAAGTCGAAGATGTGAAGGAACCGCGTCCGCACCGGGCGACCGCGGCCCTCCAGACCGAAGGGTTGCCCGTTCGCGGTCGCGTGCAGGATCGCCTCGTCGACGACGTGATCGTCTCCGTACCAGCGTCGCACCGGCTCGAAGCGGTCGATGCGAAGCTCCGCCAGCAGCGCGCGGTAAAACTCGGCGATCTGCTCACCGCCGTGAAGCGCATCGCCGGGACGTCCGGCGACGTCGTGCTCGGCCTCGGGCGTGAAGCCCTCGACGATCGCCTCGAGGTCACCGGCTTCCTCGGCCCGGTAGTGGCCGTCCACGAGCGCGTCCATCTGCGCCCGGCTCATGCGTGGTGTGATTGCTTGAGTAGTCATCGCGTCTCCTTGCGTGGCGGAGTTAGTTATCAAGACCATGGCAATATATCAAGGCCCTTATATCATGTCAAGGGCTTGATACTATTCCTCCATGGACTCACCACAGATCGGAGAGCGCTACCGCGGGATCGAGGGCCGAAGCGGCTATCTCCTGCGCCAGGCCTGGAACTCGTTTAGCGGCGCGATGGAGTCTGCTCTGCGCAGTCATGGATTGACGGGCGCCCAGTACGCGGCGCTCAGCGTTCTGGCGAGGGATCCCGGCATGTCAGGCGCCGACTTGGCGCGGGCCTGCAACACCACGCCCCAGGCCATGAACGGCGTCCTTGCGACGCTCGACCGCGAGGGCCTGATCGAGCGGCATCCCCACCCGGTGCATGGCCGCATCCGTCAGGTCGATCTGACCGACGAAGGCGAGCGACGACTCAAAGCCGCTACGCCCGCGGTCCGCAGGCTCGAGGCGGCGATCGAGGAGGAGCTTGACCCGGATCAGGTCGACGCGATCAAGGCATGGCTCGTGCGCTCGGCTCGGCGTCTTGAGGAGATGAGCTCGAAGCGCGAGGCGTAGCTGTCACCCATTCACAGATAAACGGGAGGGACTCGCTCTGCCGGTGATCGAGGTCGCGGCGTGACCGCGCAGCTACTCCGACAGCCCGGCGGCTTCGAGGGCCTCTTCTCGCGTCCAGTACTCGCGGGCCCGTGCGATCTTCCCGTCGCGAATCGTGTTGACGCCGGCGAAGCTCAGCGTCAGCTCCGCCTCGGCGCTGGTCCCCTTCGGACGTCCGCTGGCGCGCATGACCACGATAACCGTGTCATCTCCCGCATCGATGACCTCAACCGGCTCGACTCTCACATCATCGAACTTCTCGACCCAGTCCTCCATGTAAGCGCGCAGTGCGTCCTTGCCATGAATCGGGCCAGGGTCATCGATTGCACCTTCAACCGCCTGGTAGTCGACATCGTCCGTGAAGTATTCGAGCCACCCGTCAACCCCGTCGCGAGCAAACGCATCGGCGGCAGCTTGAACAACTCCGACGTTCTCCTGCGACATCGCTGGCTCAGTATCTCGCTCAGCCGCCCAGGCCGCCAGTGCCAGGGCCGCCAGGGTTTGCTCGCCGCGAGGCGTCTGCACCGGCCCGAACACGGCTAGGGTGACGGCCCCGTGAGCAGGGCCGAGCCCGCCGCGCCGAAGGAAGGAGATGACGTGGTCGCCACCGACTATCTGGTCATAGGATCGGGGGCGAGCGGTCTTGCTTTCGCCGATGCGCTTGTCGACGAGAGGTCCGACGTCGAGCTGACTCTGATCGATCGCAGGCGCGATCCGGGGGGCCACTGGCTGGACGCGTATCCCTTCGTTCGCCTTCATACGCCGTCGGCCTACTACGGCGTCAACTCCCTGGTGCTCGGTGAGGATCGGATCGACCAAGGTGGCGAGAACGCCGGCTTCTACGAGCGGGCGACGGGCGCCGAGGTCCGCGAATACTTCGCCGAGGTGGCCGCGCGCCTGACGCGGACCGGGCGCGTGCGCATGCTGACCGAGCATGAGCATCTGGGGAGTGGCGAGGATGGAGAACGCGTCCGTGACTTGCGCACGGGAGCGGTCCATGACGTCTGTGTGCGTCGCAAGCTCGTCGACGCCCGCTATCTCGAGGCCTCGATCCCGGCCACCCACACGCCGTCTTTCGACATCGCGGCAGGCGTCCGCCTTCTGCCCGTCAACGACCTGCCCGCGGTTGCCCGGCCCGCGGCGCGATACACCGTCCTCGGGTCGGGCAAGACGGCGGTCGACGCATGCACCTGGCTGCTGGCAAACGACGTGGCGCCGGATCGGATCCGCTGGGTCCGCCCCCGGGATGCCTGGTTCAACCACCGGCGCCACTTTCAGCCGTTGGCTTTGGTTGGCGAGATCATGGCCGGCATCGCGCTCGATGCCGAGGCGGCTGCGGAGGCGGTGGACATCGACGATCTGTTCGATCGTCTGCAGGAATCGGGACGCCTGATTCGCATCGACCCGTCGGCACGCGCGACGATGTACCGCCTCACGATGCTCGGTCCCGCGGAGCTCGACGCCGTGCGGCAGATCGAGGACGTGATCAGGCTCGGCTACGTGCGCCGGATCGAGTCGGATCGCATCGTGCTGGAGCGGGGCGAGATTGACGTGGGCCCCGACACCCTGAACGTGGACTGCACCGCGCACGGTCTGCGCAATGCCCCCGCGACTCCAATCTTCCAGGACGGCCGCATCATCCTGCAGCAGGTCCGGCAGAACTCGCCGACGTTCAATGCGGCGCTGATCGCATTCGTCGAGGCACACCGGGACGACAATGTCGAGAAGAACCGGCTCTGCCCGCCCAATCCCTACCCGAGCAGCATCGACGATTGGCCCGGCATGAGCCGTCGAACCTGGCAGGTCGAGCAGCGCTGGCTGCGAGAGCAGGACCTCTCCGCTTGGGTCGCGCAGAGCCGTCTGAACCTGCTCCGCGGTCTGCCCGATCAAGCGGCCGAGCCATCTGTCAAGGCCGCGATGGAGCGGTTCCTGACCCATGTCGGTGCCGCGATCGAACGGCTGCAGCAGCTGGAAGTCTGACCTTCGCGGAGCACGATCCGGCGCTGGACGCGGTCCTTCTGCGGTCCAGCGATCCGAGTGGCGGGGCCTCGCCGGCACTGGCCGTCCTTACGCGAATGCAGCGTAGAGGCGAACGTCGCCGCCGTCGGAGTCCGCGCCGAGCCAGGGAAGCGGGCGCTGATGCCGCGAACTGCGCTCGCAATGCCTGGCGACCTCGAGCCATCGACAGAGTTGGGGTGCGCCGTGTTGAGACTGCAGACGAAGCTCCGGGTGGACGAGATCACCAGCGTGGAGATCTCTCGATGTTTCTCGACTAGTCCCAACGACCGGAGCCTGACCAGCAGTGGTGGCCCGACGCACCCGAGCCTTCAGCTGCATCCGACTCGAGTGGCACGCGGGGCCCACACGGGTGACCTGATTTACATGGACGCAGTACGTCGGCACGCGCACGACTGAGGATGACCGCGATCGTCCTCGAGGCCGTTCGCCCCGAGAGACTGGTAGTCGGCCAGCTCAAGAAGGTGTTCAAGCTGCTCGGTCCCTCTATCTCGAGCTCGCCGATTACCGCGGCGGTGTGGCAATTACGCACACGATCCAGGGCGGGCTTCACAGGCCCGGGGCGGATCTTGGATCCGCTCCTCAGGCTCTTCCTCGTCACCGAGGTTTGCCGCGGCGATGGACGAGCACGCCAGGACCGAGTTCCCGATGCTCCGTGACCGCCGCGACCAGGTCCAGGCCGAGCTGCCCGGTCGGTAGACGCGCGCCGCCGGCTGCTCACATGGGCCCACGTGCGCGAGCTCCCGCTTGCGCGATCTCCGGAAGCAAGGGCCTGTGCGGGACGTGGCGGGGCCCGGACTTCAGCGAAGCGCTCTCAGTCCGGATGCTCCGGCGCGTCGACGGTGCCCCTGCTTGGTGCTTCGCAGGACCGTCGACGAGCATGGACGTAGTCACGAAGAACATGGAGGAGATGGAGTCCTCTTAGAGGGTTCTGCCCGGGCGCCCTGCGCAGGCGCCCGGGCGCCGCCCAGGCAGTGGATGGCGACAGTCCCTGGCCTGCGGCTGTCGCTCCGCGCGGGGAGGGGAAGCGAGGCCGCACCGGCCGCCGCCGCCGGCGCTTTGAGCCGCCGAGGTTTCGTCTGCCCCTGTGCGGGAACGTTTCGTGAGAGTCCCCGCGACACGGAGGAGACCGGATGCCGAGCACTGCCCTCACGCCGATCACGAACCTGCCCCGCACGACGCTGACGGGATTGCCGTGGCAGTTGAAGCGGATCTCCCAGATCCAGGCGCGGCGAAGCTCTCGACTAAGGACTAGGTGACGCTATGTACATCGGCGGCGGAGTACTGGCCATCATCGTCATCATCCTGCTGATCATCCTCCTGACCTGATCGCCCAGAACGCGTCTCGTGGGAGTCCCCCGCGACCACGGAGGAGCACCGGATGCCGACGATGAGCGATAGACCGCAGACGATCTGTCCCACCTGCGGCGAACCGATCGAGCCCGATGCGGCGGACGTAGTCGAGGCGGAGGAGATCCGCTCAATGCCCCGCTTCGAGGCACCGGGGGATGAGGGGCCAGGCAGGAAGTACGCGTTTCACAAGGGCTGCTTCCCGGAGGGCGATCCGAACTACCGGCGCCTGTGAGCGTCCGCCAGTAACGCTCGGGCCCAGGGCGGATAATCGCCTTCGATAAAGGCGGCGAACACTCGCCGGACAACCTCGACGTTCTCCTGCGACATCATCTACTCCGACAGCCCGGCGGCTTCGAGGGCGGCCTCGACAGTCGCGAAGTCTTGGCTCCGCACCACCTTTCCGGCTTCGATCTCATACAGCTCGGCAAGCAGCTGATCGAAGGGAGCGCCTCGCACAGTCCCGCGCTGGCGGCCCAGAACCAACACGCGGTTACCGCAGTCCCGTATCTCGTCGATTCGGATCTCGAAGTCCGGTGCCGTCTCGAACGTTTCCGCAACCATCCGGCGAAGGCCGTCGTGTCCCCGGTAGGGACCCATGATCTGCGAGCGCAGGTTGACGGCCTCGGCATTCGGGTGATGCCCGGCCACGAACGTCTCGATATCTCTCGCGCCGAAGGCCTCGTTGAGTCTCCGCACGATCTCCACGTTCTCCTGCGACATCGCCTACTCCGAGAGCCCGGCGGCGTCAAGTGCTTCCGATCGCTCCCGGAAGTTCTCGAAGCGGATCACCTTGCCGCCCCGGAAGGACCAGACCTGGAAGTAGCGGAACTCGGTCCGAGCGCCGCTTTCGATTCCGACTCCGCGCTGATACACGGCGGCGACAACAGTGTCGCCCGCGTCCGTGATCTCCTCTGCCTCGATTGTGATGTGGGTCCAGGGCTCGAGGAACCCGCGCGTGTACTCCGCGAGGCGCTTGAGACCGAGATACGTTCCGGACTCCGGCAATCCCGGATTCTGTACGAACAGGACGTGTGGATCGAATACGTCGAGGCTGGCGCGGAAGTCGCCGTTACCGAATCCTTCATAGACAGCCCGGATTGCCTCGACGTTCTCCTCCGACATCGCCTACTCGGACCGCCCGGCGGTTTCGAGGGTCTCGCCGTCGAGTCCGAGAGCGCGAAGCGCACCCTTCAGCGTCAAGTGATCCTCCGCCCGGATGAATCGTCCATGCCGTAGCCAGAAGCAGTGGTAGGCATCGCCTCCCAGCGCCACGCCACTCGCGCGTCCCTCTGCCTGTATCTCTCCATGCACAAGGACGCGATCATCGCCGATCGGCGTCGCGTCCTTGATCACGTATGCATAGTCCTCCCAAGCCGGAAACAACTCGGTGAGGAAACGCACGATCTCCTCGCGTCCGTGGCATGGCCTCGCCTCCGGGAACCCGCGAATCGGGTAGTAGTCGCCGTCGGGCTCCCAAAACTCGTCGACCAGGGCTTCGATGGCCTCGGCTCCCCGCGTCCCTTCTTTGGTGCTCTCCAAGTAGCGCCAGGCGATATCGGCGTTCTCCTCCGACATCGCCTACTCCCGCAGCCCGGCGTCTTCGAGGGCTTCGTCCACGTCCACGTAGGTTCGAAGTTTCGAGATCTGGTCGCCCTCGAATAAGAGCATCGTCGCCAGGCGCGGCGGCAGCTCGCACACCCGAACCTACTCCTTCGGCCCGAGCTCGATTCCGCGGACCAGAGAGACGATCTGCTCGGGTGCTTTCTCGGGTGAGCCTGCGTCGAGCGGCGGCTGCGGGTCGTATTCGATTGAGAGTTGGATCGCCTGCGCCACCTCGTCGCCAAGCTCGAGCTGGATCAAGCGCAGGGCCATGTCGATACCAGACGAGACTCCGGCCGCGGTGATGACCTTGCCTTGCTCGACGACGCGTTCGAGGGTCGGCTCGGCGCCGTACTCACGAAGCATGTCGAGGTAGATCCAGTGCGACGTCGCCTTGAGGCCTCCGAGGACGCCGGCCTTGCCGAGAAGCAGGGAACCGGTGCAGACCGAGGTCGTCCATCGACTCGTCTCGTGTACCGAGCGAATCCACTCGAGCAGCGCCTCACCCGACTCCCTCCGACTGCCTTCACCTCCGGGGACGACGACCACATCGGGACTCGGGACTTCGTCCACCGAATGGCCGGCGACGAGAGCCAGAGCCTTGGTGTCGCACTGCTTCGGTCCGGGCTCGACACCGACGAAGCGAATGTCGGCTCCTGGCAGACGACTGAGTGGCTCATAGGGGCCGATCGCGTCGAGCGCGGTCACTCCGTCATAGATTGGAATGGCGATCTGCACTGATCTAGCTCGGATCCGCGGCCGGCGCGACGTCGAAGCTGAACATCATCCCGCTCTCGGTGTGCTCGGCGATATGGCAGTGGGCCATCCACAGACCCGGATTCGTCACGTCGAGCAGGATGTCGATCGTCTGGCCGGCCCGTAGAAGGACGGTGTCTTTCCAGACGAAGTTGGTCTCGGGCTCACCGTCGCGGCTCAAGACCAGGAACCGGCCCGCGCCGTGGATGTGGAACGGGTGATGCATCGGGTGCTCCTGATCCATCTCGTTGGCGAGACGGATCTTGATCCGGTCACCAACGCGGAAAGCCCAAGTGATGGACGCGTTCTCGGCCCCGGTCTCGCGATCGATCAGCTGCCAGATCATGTTGCTCGTGTTGGTCTGGCGGTTGATGTCCGGCATCAGGTCCTCCCACTCCAGCCCGTCGGCGTGATCATGTGCCTCGTGCCCGCCACTCTCGTGGGGCTCGTGCTCGGGATGCGGATCGCCGCCGGCGATGGCGTCGGCCGGGACCAGCTTCATCCCGCATTTCGGGCAGGTGGCCTGGTCGGAAGCCGTGACGTCCGGGTGCATCGGGCAGACGTAGGACGGTCGGGGCTGATCTGTCAGGAACCAGCTTCATCCCGCACTTGGGGCAGCTCGACGCCTCGGAATCGGTGACCTCGGGATGCATCGGGCAGACATATGAGGACGCCTGCTCGGTCTCGCCGCCGTAGAGAATCGGCATCTGCGAGACGAAGGCCAGGGTCTTGTCGGGCTCGCGCTCGAGGTCGGCCTCGATGCGCTCGCGCTCGGCCGAGAGCTCGGGATCGACCCGCAGGTCATTGAACGCTGTCGCGGCCTCGGTGGTTGCGTCGCCGGAGACGGTGAAGCGGCCGAGATCGTAGGTGTGGTCGGGGGTTCGGTTTTCGAGCGTGACCTCGCCCGGCTGGGCGAAGAGGACATCGACGATCGCCCGCTCGGAGGGCGAGAGCAGGATCTCGTCGATGAACTCCTCGCGCTCGACCCGGCCGCTGTCGCCGCCCACCAGCTTCATCCGGGCGCCACTGAGCCCGAAGTTGAAGATCCGGGTGTTGGCCGTGTTGACCAAGTGCAGTCGAACCACCTCCCCGACCCTGGCCTCAGCGTGGTAGTCGGTCTCGCCGTTGATCAGCATCACGTTGCCGAAGCGGCCCATGGCCGTGAACGTCGGCCCGGAGCGGTGAAACGGGGCCATCTGACCGTCCTCGATGAGCACGTCGTCGAGGGTGATCGCCAGCTGGCGATCGACGGGCGGGAAGTAACCGGGGTCGGATGGCTCGACGATGATCCCCGCGTAGAGGCCCATCTCCTGGGCGAAGTCCTCGCGGATGTGGGGGTGGTACCAGTAGAAGCCGGGATCGGGGAACCGCAGGCGATAGATGAACCTGGCGCCGTGAGGCATCGGCGCCTGCGTCTCCTCGGGGACGCCGTCGAAGCGGTTTTCGAGGCGCAGTCCATGCCAGTGCAGGGTCGCGTCGACGTCGCCGAGGTTGGTCGCCTGGACCGTGACCTCGCTGTCCCTGGTCGACGTGCAGCGTCGGTCCGGGAATCGAGCCGTTGTAACCGAGCATCCGGACCTCGGCATCGCCGAGGCGCTTTCGCACGGGCTTGATCGTGATCTCGCAGGTCTCGCCATCGCGGAGCCTGATCACGCCTGGGCTCGTGGCCTCGTCGAGTCCCTCGGTCTCGGTACTGAAATGCTCGCTGCTCGCCCTCTCGCTCATCGCTGCTCGCTCTCCTCGATCTGGCTGGCGCGGCCCCGCTCTTTCATCAGAGGATCGGCAGCAGGAGCCCCCGCCCGCCGAGCCCGACCATCCGCGCGAGCGTTTCGAGGTAGCTGTCGCGGAGCTCGTCCCACTTGCGGACCGTCCACAGGACCTCGCCGTGAGCCCAGGCGGCGTCGCGGGCGCGGGCGACGCTCCAGATCGCGAGGACGTCGTCGAGGCGCCCGAGGGCTTCGTCGGCGCAGCCGATCAGCCCGGATGCGAAGCGCTGTTTCACCTGATCCTCGACTGAGGCCAGGATCCCGTTGACCCTCAGGTAATCGCGGTGCTGCGGTGAATCGCGCTCGAGCGTGAGCCCCAGCTGATCGCAGTTCTCGACGAGAGCCACACAGAGGTCGTAGTTGATGTGGGCGTTCATTCCGGCGAGCGCGAACTGGATCGGCGCGATCCTCGGTTGCGAGCGAGCCTCGAACAGCGGCGCCCACGCATGAGGGACGCTGCGGCTGCCTGCGCTGGCGTCGACGCCGGCGAAGTACAGGTCCGCGAACACGACGTCGAGCCGGGACAGGAACAGGGGGTCCTCGAAGCCGTCCCGGTCGGCTTCGGCGGCGACCTCCAGGGTCACGGCCAGATAGAGATCGTTGAATCGGGCGACGCCGTCGGCTGCCGGGAGCCCGGCCTCGATCGCCCGCATCCGCTCGATGACGTCGGTGATCGGTCCGGGGTCGGAACCGATGGCTGCGTCAGCCTTGGTGCCGAAGGTCCGCACAGGGCGATCCTACGCCCGCCGGCGTCCTCTCGCGCTTGACCTCGCCGACCGTCAGGGGATACGGTCGTTCATGAAGCGAATCGTGAGGGGGACGGCCGGATGATCGAGCCTGAGGAGGCCCCTATGAAGAGTTGCCGGAACCCGCTGCACTGCTTCCTTCCGCCGAGCGTCCTGGAGAGCATCGCCGTCAATGGCGATCAGGAACAGCGGTCCTGGGCCGTCGCCGCATTGGGCCGGGATCACTCGATTCGCTTTGCGCGCGTCGAGAACGCCAAGGTTCGCGGCGCCGGCCCGCGCGAGGGAGCCGATGCCCTGGCCGCACGGGCCGCCGCCAAGGCCAATCGCAGCATCCGTGACGCCGCCGGCACCGAGGACGTCAACGCCAAGGTGGTTCGCCGCGAGGGGGAGAAGAACACCGGCGACAAGGCCGTCGACGAGGCGTATCGGGGCCTCGGGGACACCTTCACCTTCTTCAGCAAGGCCTTCGATCGCAACTCGATCGACGATGCCGGGATGCCGCTGCGGGGCGTGGTCCATTTCGGCAAGCAGTACGCGAACGCCTTCTGGGACGGCCGCCGGATGGTCTTCGGCGACGGCGACGGCCAGATCCTCCGCCGCATGACCCGCTCGCTGGACGTAATTGGCCACGAGCTCGGCCACGGAGTGACCGAGGATGAGGCAGGGCTCGAGTATTTCGGCCAACCCGGCGCTCTCAACGAGTCGATGTCAGACGTCTTCGGGTCGCTGGTCGAGCAGTACAAGCGAGACCAGACTGCGGCCGAGGCGGATTGGTTGATCGGCAAGGAGGTCTGGACCCCGAGCATCCAGGGCGACGCCCTGCGCTCGATGAAGGCGCCCGGCACGGCCTACGACGACCAGCTGGTCGGCAAGGACCCCCAACCCGACCACATGAGGAAGTACATCGAGACGCGCCAGGACAACGGCGGTGTCCACCTCAACTCGGGGATCCCGAACCACGCCTTCTACACCGCCGCGACGACGCTCGGTGGGCGAGCCTGGGCGACCGCCGGGCGGATCTGGTACGAGGCGCTTCGCGACCCCGCGCTCGGGACGCGTTCGAGCTTCCAGCGCTTCGCGGAGATCACGGTCCGCGTCGCCCAGCAGCTCCACGGGCCGGTGAGCGCCGAGGCCAAGGCCGTCTACGGCGGCTGGGAGAAGGTCGGCGTGCCCGCCCCGAAGCCGTAAGCCGGTGCGGCTCGCGATGACACGGAGCGGGGGGATTGCCGGGCACAGCCTGAGCCGGTCCATCGACACCAGCGAGCTGGAGGCGCCGCAGGTCGAGGAGATCGAGCGCCTGGTCGAGCGGGTCGACCTGGACGATCTTGCTCGTCGCTCGCCGCTTCGCGGTGCCGGGGCCGATCGGTTCCAGTACGACCTGAGCGTTGAGGCCGGAGGCCGAGAGCACCGGTTGACCGTGGCCGAGGACGCGGCGCCGTCTGAGCTCAAAGATCTCCTCGCATGGCTCCTCGAGCACGAGCGATGAACGCCCCCAAGGGCCGAGCGGCTGATACTGCAGCCCGCGTCACTCGGCGAGAAACTCGCGGCGCTCAGCCGGCGTTAGCCCTCCCGCCGACGGTGCGGCTGCCGCGCGGAGGCTCGGAAGAGGGCCCCCGACAGAGCGCAAGCTGTGAAGCGCCCGTCCGGACTGAATGCGGCGCTGGCGACGTTGGCGCCGTGCCCCTCGAGCGTCGTCTCCAACCGGCCGGTCGCGACCTCCCAGAGGCGGGCAGTGCCGTCGTCGCTCGAGGTGACGACGGTCTGCACCGTCGGGGCTGAAGGCGGCCGAGTTGAGCTTTGCCTGATGCCCGGAGAGGCTTCTCGAGAGCTCGCCGGCCCTGGTCCAGATGCGTGCGACGCCATCCTGGCCCGCCGTGACGATCAGGCTCCCGTCCGGGCTGATGTCGGCATCGTTGACGGAGCTGCGCACGTTCGGCAGCACGACCTCGGGCGAGTGGGCCGCGAGGTCCCAGAGTCGTGTGTCGAACTCGCCCCCGGTGAGCACTGAATCGCGACCGGCGAACGATGCGGTCGAGAGGGGCTGTCGTGCGTCGAGCTGCATGCGACTCTCGCCCGGCGGTCGCGTCCCAGATTCGCGCCGTGCCGTCCTGGCTCGCGGTCACGATCGTCCGCCCGTCGGGGGCGAAGGACGCCGTCGTCACCCACCTCCATGGCCGCGCAGCTCCTCGGTCACCTGTCCGTCGGCCACGTTCCAGAGCTTCGCGGTGCCGTCGCCGCTCGCGGTCGCGAGCCGGGCTCCGTCCTCGCTGAACGAGAGGTCGGCGATCGCCCCCGTGTGCCCCTTGAGCACCGCGAGCCGCTCACCGGACGCGACCTTCCAGACGCGCACCGTGCCGTCGATCTCGCCGGTCGCGAGCCGCGTGCCGTCGGCCGAGAAGGCGGCGGCCGTTGCGACCCCGCCGTTCAGCGGCAGCCGGCGGAGCTTGCGGCCCGTGCGCGAGTCCCAGAGCACCGCGGCGTTCCTGCCACCGTGAGCCCGCGCCGAGAAGATCCACGGACTCGCCGGGCTCACGGCAAGCTCCAAATCGCCCCGGACCTCGGACGCAGGGTCGCCTTCGGTGCGCCCGGAGGCGGCCTCCCAGAGCCTGACCGTGCCGTCGTCGCTCGCGGTCACGATCGTCTCGCCGTCGGCCGTGTACTCGGCGTCGGTCACCCACTTGCGTGGCCCCTGGAGGACGGCGCGGTATCGCCTGTGCGGACGTTCCAAATGCGGGCGGTCGCGTCTCGGCTCGGTGGTCACCACCCGGCCCCCGCGCGGGCTGAAGGCGACCCTGGTCACCGTGGTCGATGGCCGCTGAGCCGCGCTCGCGCCTCCCCCGTGGCCGCGTCCCAGATTCGTGGCGGTGCCGTCGCGGCTCGCCGTGGCGACGAGCTTGCCATCGGTCGCTGAACGTGGCCCACGCAACCCGGCCCGATGCCCCTCCAGCCACGCGAGGTTGGCGCCGCTGCGACGCGTCCCAGAGCGCGGCGCGTCCGTCGCGGCTCGCGGTGACGACCCGCTCACCGTCGGGGCTGAAGGCAGCGTGCGTGACCCAGTCCGTGTGCCCTCGGAGGACGACATCGACGTGCGAGAGGGCGAGGGCCCGGCGCAGCGCACGCTCGGCCTCCTCCGTCGGGCGCATCGAGGCGGCGCGCTCGGCAAGCAGGACGCTCGAATTCGGGGTCGGCCCGGAGCTGCGAGTCCGCCGCGGAGGCCAGCTCCCGCGACTGCGCTATCGCCGCCTGTCGCTCGGCCTCGTTTCGCTGATCCTGGGCCTCGTTGCGCTGAAGCAGGGCGACGATCGCGAGGACGATGGCGACGACGAGCGCGGCGAACACCGCTGCGATGGTGATCCGTTGGCGCCGCGACACCGCTCTTCGGCTGGCGAGCAGGTACTCGGTCTGCAGCGGTGTCGGCTGCGGCTCCTTGTGCGCGGCCTGCTCGGAGAACCAGCGCTCGGCCTCATGCAGGTCGCTGCCGCGGATGAGGAAGCTGCTCGTCTCGACCGTGGTGGTCCCATTCCTCCGCCTGCTCGAGCAGCCGGGTGTGCTCGCGCGTCCACTCGGGCAGGTCGTCGATCGCCGCCAGGAGAGAGGCGAGGCCGGTCGAGAACTCCCCGTCGGTGCGGAAGAAGATGTAGTTGCGGCTGGCGAGCGCTTGCGGGACGGGGAGGTCATCGGACTCGCGGCGAAGGAGCGGAACGATCCGCTTGTTCTTTGCGAGCGCGTGCTCGCACTCGCGGCGACACTGCTCGGAGGCGAGGGCGTCGGGGGTGAGGACGAAGGCGAAGACGTCGGAGCCCTCGATCCCGAGCTCGATCTCACGGCGCCACTCGACCGCCGGGCCGATGTCCTCGCGGTCGACCCATACGTCCTTGCGCCTCTCCTCGAGCGCTTCGCGCAGCCGCTCGACGAACTCCAGGTCGCGGCGCGAGTAGGAGATGAAGACGTCGGCCACCTCACGCCGTCCCGACGGCTACGCGCCTCGGGTTGAGGTCGCCGTGAGCCGCGTGGTGACCCCGCCGGCCCGGAGGTGCTGCTCCTGCGTCGCCACCTGCGAATCGTCTCGCAAAACCACCCTGCTTGGGCTCAGTCCTGGCGCTCCCGGGTTCAGGGTCAGGCACTTCGGAGCCGGCAACATGGGTCGCGGCATCGGCACGCGGCTGGTCGCCGGCGGCAACGACGTACTGGTGCTCGACAACGACCCCGAGCAGGCGAAGCAGCTCGCCGAGGAGCTCCGGACGAGCGCTGCCGGCGCAGCCACCGCCGAGGGGGGCGCCGCAGGGGAGCAGCTGCGTGGAGATGTCGTCGTGCTCGCGGTCTATTACGACGCTGCGCAGTCGGCCGTCGACCGGTACGGAGACCAGCTCGAGGGCAAGGTGGTGATCGACATCACCAACCCCGTCAACGCCGAGACGTTCGATGGGCTGGTCACTCCCGCCGGCAGTTCGGCTGCCGAGGAGCTCGAGAAGAAGGCTCCCGACGGAGCGAAGCTGGTGAAGGCGTTCAACACGACCTTCGCGGGGACCCTGGTCGACGGCCGAGTCGACGATACGCCGCTCGACGTGCTGATCGCCGCCGACGACGAGCAGGCCAAGCGAACGGTGGCCGAGCTGGTCACCGGAAGCGGCCTGAACGCGATCGATGCGGGGCCGCTGAGGCGTGCCCGAGAGCTGGAGGCGCTCGGGTTCCTGCACATGACCCTGCAGGACGCGCTGGGCACCGGCTATGGCAGCGCGGTGAAATTCATCGGCTGACCCCGGACGCGGGGGCTATGCGGCCTCCGACTCGTCCTCGTAATAGCCGATCCCGAGCCGCTCCTGGAGCTCGTCGTGATAGATGCGGGCGGCGCTGTGCTCGCGCGCGAGCAGCTCCCCCGCGGCCGCGGCCGCGCCGGCGAACGCTCCCGCGGGCGAGTCGGCACTCGCCGACGCGATCAGATCGTCGCGCTCGAACGAGGCCTGGGCGAGGTAGTACGGGCTGCTCCCCTCATCCTGGAGCGCGATCTCAACGACGATCCGGCAGAAGCGGCCTGCCCGAAAGTCCTCGACGTTGGTTCGCTCGCGGGACATCCACACCTCCTGATCGTGGTCCTCGGTCAGCGAGGCCACGGTAGAGCGCCGCGGGGACGGACTCGAGCGATTCCATTGACGCAGACCTGCCCGCCATAGCTGATTTGCGCCCCGCTGGCCGGGTAGCCCTCCTGCGCAGGGACCCAGCAAGGCGGAAGGAGAGAGGAATGTCCACGTACCAGGTTGCGCGCCAGCGGGACGCTTACGGGGGGATCAACTGGGGAGCCGCGTTCTTCGGCTGGCTGGTTGCGGTCGGCATCGGCGCCCTGCTGACGGCGTTCGTGAGCGCGGCCGGCGCCGCGATCGCCTTCTCGGAGTTGGACACGGTCGGCGAGGCGGTCTCGAGCGCCGACACGATCGGGATCGTCGGTGGAATCTGCTTGATCGTGATCGCGCTGATCGCGTACTTCGCCGGCGGCTACGTCGCCGGACGGATGTCGCGCTTCGACGGCGCGCGCCAGGGAATCGCCGTCTGGGTGTGGAGCATCGTGATCACGATCGTGCTCGCTCTGCTCGGGGCGATCGCCGGCTCCGAGTACAACCTGCTCGGCTCGATCGACCTGCCCCGGATCCCGGTCGACGAGGGTGACCTGACCGCCGGCGGCGTGATCGTCCTGGTCCTGGTGCTCGTCGGCACGCTGCTCGCCGCGATCGCCGGCGGCAAGTCCGGGGAGCGCTATCACCGCCGCGTCGACGAGGCGGGCTACATCGACGAGTCGCGTGCACGCGACAACGGCGACCGCGAGCGCGCCCTCGACCTCGACCGTGATCGGGTCGACGATCGCGCGCGGGCTCGACGACGGCGGCAGGGCGAACGGGCCAATTCCCCTCGCTAGCGAGAGGCGGCCCCGGCGCGCGGTCGCCGGCGGCCGCGCGCCGTAAGATGGCGGCGTGGCGACGGAGCGCGAGGAGCGGGTGGCCCGGAACGAGGCGATGTTTCGCGTCGCAAACGAGCGCACGACCGACTGGGAGGAGCGCCACGCAGGCGACGCGGTCGAGCGGTACTTCTGCGAGTGCGCGAACCTCGAATGCCGCGAGAAGGTGCGTCTGCGCAAGGCCGACTACGAGCGGGTCCGGTCGGACTCGCGTCGCTTCGTGGTCGTCCCGGGTCACGAGCTGGCGGATGTGGAGACGGTGATCGAGCGATCCGAGGGCTGGGCGATCCTCGAGAAGGCGCCCGAGGTGACCGGCATCGTCGAGGAGCTCGACCCGCGCCGCGATCGCTGAGCCAGGGCCCGACCCACCGACGTGCTCAAAGCTCCGCGAGCACGAGATTGACCCGCTCGAGCAGCCAATCCAGCTCGTCGGCGGTCGTCGTCAATGGGGGGGCGAAGCGAATCGCGGGCTCCTGCGCCTCCTTGGCAAGGACACCGGCCGCCAGCAGCCGCTTGCACGCGCTCCTCGCGGTCGCAGAGCCGGCGTGGATGTCGACTCCGATCCAGAGCCCGCGCTGGCGGATCTCAGCGACCGAAGGGTGCGACGCCGCTTGCACGGAGCGAAGGAATCGCGAGCCGAGGTCGGTCGCGTTTCGCTCCAGCGACCCGTCGACCAGCAGATCGAGCGCCTCGAGCGCGACGGCGCACGCGAGCGGGTTGCCGCCGAAGGTGCTGCCGTGCTGGCCGGGCCTGAACAGGCCAAGGACATCGTCGGAGCCGACGACCGCGGAGATCGGGACGATCCCGCCGCCGAGCGCCTTGCCGAGGAGCAACAGGTCGGGGCTGACCCCCTCGTGATCGCACGCGAACATCCGCCCCGTGCGACCCAGCCCCGACTGGATCTCGTCGGCGATCATGAGCACGTTCGCCTGCGAGCAGAGCGCTCGAGCTCCGCGGAGATAGCCGGCGGGCGGCAGGATGACGCCGGCCTCGCCCTGGATCGGCTCGACGAGGAACGCCACCGTTTCGTCGTCCAGGGCGGCCTCCAGTGCCGCCAGGTCGCCGAACGGGACGGTTTCGAACCCGGGCGTGTACGGCCCGAAGCTCGAACGTGCCGCCGGGTCGTCGGAGAAGGAGATGATCGTCGTCGTGCGTCCGTGAAAGTTCCCCCGGCAGACGACGATCTTCGCTCTGCCCGGCGCGACCCCCTTGACCTCATAACCCCACTTGCGTGCCGCCTTGATCGCGGTTTCGACGGCCTCGGCACCGGTGTTCATCGGCAGGACTCGTTGCTTTGAGCACACCTCGGCCAGGCGGCGACAGAGCTCCCCGAGGCGGTCGTTGTGGTAAGCGCGGCTCGTGAGGGTGAGCCGATCGAGCTGATCATGCGCGGCCGCGAGCAGGCGCGGGTTGCGGTGACCGAAGTTGAGCGCCGAGTAGGCGGCCACAGCGTCGAAATAGCGTCGTCCGTCGATCGCCTCGACCCATGAGCCCTCGCCATGGCCGATGACCACCGGAAGCGGGTCGTAGTTGCGGACGCCGTACTCGTCCTCGAGACGCGCCGGATTTCCGGCCTGGCTCAAACTGGGAGTCGCCTCCACGGTTGCGCACCCCTCCGTGTCGGTTGCTTGGTCAGCATCTTCGCGTAATGCCGCGCGAGCCGCCTGGATCGGTTTCGGGCCCGGCCGGCGGGTAGCCGGTGGGTGCATGATTCGGCGCCGACGCTGAGGAGGAAGCAGACGATGTCTTCGATCGGGACCCTTTGGACCCGCGGGCGGGCTGTCCCCTGGGCCCTGCTCTGGGAAATCGGACGGTCGCTGTGGCAGAACGCGCGCGATCGTGTAGACGAGACGCTCAGCCCAAGGGAGCGTGAGGACTTCGCCCGCATCGTCCGCCAGGGCCGAGGCCGTCCGTGGAATCTGAGCAGCCAAGAGCGCGGTCGCCTCTCGACTCTCGTGAAGAAGGCCGCAACCGGAGACAGCGACAGCAGCTGGGACGAGGTCGGGCGATCGCTGCTGACCCTACTTCCTCCTCGGCTTCTGCCGTCGATCTGGCAGAGACGCTTGCGGAGTTGAGTTTCGCGAATAGGGAGCGTCAGGGGTCCGCTCAGGCGATTCTGCGCTCGAACGCGGTCTCGAGCCGCGCTCCCTCGTCCTCGGGATTGCGGACGGTCTTGGAGATCGTCAGGCTCGCCTCTCGTCCCTCGAGGCTCAGGGTCGCGATCTGGTTGTCGAAGTACGGGCCGCCGGCGAAGCGCCACCGGATGTCGGGATCCGCGACCCCCGCGGCGCGGGCGAGGGCGCGGACGAGGGCTCGGGCCGGCCGCGAGAGCGCGATCCGCACCGCGCGGCGCTCGTGGGCGTCCAGCGCCTTGCGGAAGGGAGAGCAGACCGCCTGGTAGACGGCGCTGCTCACGTTCGCATCTCGGCGGAACGCCACCTCGGCGAGGTAGGCGTGGTGAACGTCACCGGAGAGGATGCCGATCGACGCCGGCGGTCGGCCGCGCCCGCCGGAGCCGATCTCCTCGAGCAGCGCCGTGAGCTGCATGAACGACCGCTGAAAGGCGGGCCAGTGATCGCAGTCGAGCGCGCGCCGCAACCGCTCGCCGCGATTCGCCGCCGCCGTTCCCCAGCGGCCGTTGCAGACGGCCTCGTTCCAGGCCTCCAGGTAATGCAGGCCGGGCGCCAGCAGGTAGGGATCCGAGGTCGCGATCAGCAGGTGATCGAAGTCGCCTCGCGCCTTGTCCCGGATCCACTCCCACTCGTTGTCGTCGAAGATCGAGCGTCGATCCTCCTCCAGCACGCGCCCCGTGCGTACGTCCATCACGATCAGCCGCGTGGAGCCGAGATCGCGGTAGTAGCTCCACCGCTTGCCCTCTCGCTCACGGTCGTCCTTGGCGGCGAACTCGCGCAGCATCGGACCGGCGTCGTCGGACCGGCGAACCCTCCGATAGAGGTCGTTTCGTTCCAGCTCCTGAGGCGACAGGTTGCCGATGAACTGGTAGATCCAGTACGTCATCAGCCCGCTGGTCACGCGCTCCTGCCACCACGGCAGCCGGCGCATGTCCTCGACCCATGAGCGGGAGATGTTCCAGTCGTCGTGCATATCGTGGTCGTCGATCACCATCGCGATCGAGACGGTCGAGAACAGCCACCGGATCACGGGGTCGGCCCACGACTCCAAGTAGAGGCGCGTGTACTCCTCGAAGTCGGCCACCTCCTCCCCCGGAGGTCGGACCGTATCCCGTCTCGAGCGGATGAACTCGAGCGCGCGCGGCGAGACCTCGTCCGCATACACCTGATCGCCGAGCAAAAGCACGAGCTCGGGCCAGCGGTCGGGCTCGGAGTCCAGCATCGAGAGCGCCAGCGTGTGAAGCGCGTCGAGCCCGCGGCCGCGTTCGTCCTCGTCCTTGGGCAGCGTGTAGGGAGGGTGATGCGGGAGGGCGGCGCGGCAGGAGCCGAAGATCAGGTCGATCCGGGCGTCCGGGTCAACGGTGCGGATGATGCTGGGGGGAAAGTCGGAGCCTTGCTCGGGCCAGCGGGGTTCGCCGTCGAGCGAGACCCCGTACTCGTAGGTCCGCCCCGGTTCGAGCCCGTCGATGCAGACCAATGCGTAGTGGTGGCCTTCGACGGCGAACGTGCGCGCGCGGTGGTCGAGGACCTCGACCTCGCTGGCGCCGTCGGTCTCCACCCAGACGACGGCCTCCGTTTCGGAGACGTAGCGAAGGACGGGACCGAGAACCAGCTCAGCCATGTGCGGAGACGTCGATCGAAGGCATCGGCGAAGATCCTAAGCATCCGATCGCAGCGTGGGCGCCCCGGCCGCCGGCCGGGCGGACCTCGGACGCGCCTCGGCCGCCGCCTAGCCGCGACTGCGGTACAGGCGCGTGGTCAGCGGCGCGAACACCGCCGTCAGTGCGGCGGCCACGGCGAGCACGATGACGATGTCGGTGGCGTCGGCCGAGCCCTCCATGAGCCCGCGCGAGGCGTCGGCGAGGATGGAGATCGGGTTGACGTTGACGAACGCCTCGAGCCCGGCCGGCAGGGTGTCGGGGTCGACGAAGACGTTGCTGAGGAAGGTGAGCGGGAAGATGCTCATGAAGCCGGCGTTCATGACCGCGTTCGGCGAGCGCAGCAGCAAGCCCATGGTGGTGAAGATCCAAGAGAGGCCGAACGCGAACACCACGACCAGCGCCAGCGCCGCGACCACGCCGGCGACGCCCGCGCCGGGCCGATAGCCGAGGATCAGGCCGAGGACGATGATCACCGTCCCGGCGAGCACGTAGCGGACGCTGTCGCCGAGCAGGGCGCCGACGAGCGGCGCCGGGCGCCAGATCGGCAGCGAGCGGAAGCGGTCGACCACACCCCGGGTGAGGTCGGTGTTGAGCGCGACCCCCGAGTACACGGTGGTGAACAGCACCGACATCACCAGGATCCCGGGGAGGATGTAGTCGAGGTATGCACCGGTCGAGCCTGCGATCGCGCCGCCGAACAGGTAGGTGAACATGAGCACGAACATCACCGGCGTGATCGTCACGTCGAGCAGCTGCTCCGGGACGTGCTTGACCTTGAGCATCCCGCGCCAGCCGAACGCCAGGGCCGCCGAGACCGCGCTCGCCCGCGGCGGACGGGGCGTGGAGGAGAGCGCCTTGCGAAGGCCCTCGGCCTCGGCGTCGGAGAGCGCGCGTGCCCGCGTCGTCGGGCTGGTGCTCATAGCGCGTGCTCCTCCTCGACCGGTGTCTCCTCCTCGGGAGTCCCTTGCTCGGCGGGATGTCCGGTCAGGGCCAGGAAAACCTCGTCCAGGCTTGGCTGGCCGACCGCGAAGTCGGCGATGCCGATGCCCGACCGGGTGAGCTCGCCCACGACCTGGACCGCGCGCTCGGGATTGGCGCAGGGCGCGGAGAGCGCGGCTGGATCTGGCTCGAGATGCACCGAATCGAAGGCGGTCGCCATCAGGCGCTCGGCCTCAGGGCGCTGCTCGGGATCGAGCAGGCGCACCCGCAGGGCGCCCGAGCCGACGGAGGCCTTCAGCTGTCCGGGCGTTCCCTCGGCGATCACCTTGCCGTGATCGATCACCGCGATGCCCTCCGCCAGCTGGTCGGCCTCGTCGAGGTACTGGGTGCAGAGCAGGATCGTCGTCCCCTCGCCGGTGAGCGCGCGAATGATGTCCCAGACCTGGTTTCGCGAGCGCGGATCGAGGCCGGTCGTCGGCTCGTCGAGGAACATCACCTCCGGCGTGACGACGATGCTCGCGGCGATGTCGAGCCGCCGCCGCATGCCGCCGGAGTAGTTCTTCACCAGCCGGCCGGCGGCGTCGGCGATCCCGAACGCCTCCAGCAGCTCGGCGGCACGGGCCTTCGCCTGGGTCCGCTTCAGCCCCAGCAGCAGCCCGATCAGGATCAGGTTCTCCCGCCCGGTCAGGTCCTCATCGACCGAGGCGAGCTGACCCGTGAGGCTGACCACTCCGCGCACCGCGTCCGCCTCGGTGACGATGTCATGGCCGAGCACGCGCGCCTCCCCGGCGTCCGGGCGCAGCAGCGTGGCGAGCATCCGGATCGTCGTGGTCTTGCCGGCGCCATTGGGCCCGAGCACGCCGTAGACCGAGCCACGGCGCACCGCGAGGTCGACGCCGTCGACGGCTCGCGTCGCGCCGAAGTCCTTGACCAGGCCGGAGGCCTCGATCGCGAGGCCGGAAGTCGAATTCGTGCCCATTACCCCTAAGACCGCGCCGGGACGAAGAATTGATCGGCGCGCTCTTGACGATCATCTCACGCGCGCGCGCCGCAGCCGGTGCGGCTGGTCGGCATAACGGGGTTCGGCTGCCCGTACCCGCGGCCCGCGGCCCGCGGCCGATGCATCGAGATCATGGGTACGCTGGCCACCGGAAAGCAGGATGCTCAGAGTGGTCTCGTGAGGCACCCAGGCGCGCTGCTCGCCCTCGTGGCGCTGGGGATCGTCGCGCTCGCCACCGAGGCGAGCGCGCGCGATCGCGCCGTCTACGAGCTCGCGAACGACTGCTTCGTGCTCGAGGCCAAGGACAACGGACGCTTCGTCACCGCAACCTCCGACGGCTACGGCGCCACCTCGGGCCGGGCGGGCGCGATGCCCTTCTTCCTCGAGCCGACGGGGCTCGGGACCTACCTGCTGTACGACCGCGAGGGGCGGTCGCTCAGCGTCGGCCCGACCGATCCCGACGGCTACGCACGCGCTCGGCGCGCGGCGGAGCCCGGCCCGGCCGGGGAATGGGCGCCGCACCGCGAGCGCGGTGGGACCCTTGCGCTCAGCTCGACGCTGATCGGCCGCGCGCTGACCGCGATCCCCGTCAACGGGACGCTCGCGGTGACCACCGCCGGCCCCGAGCGGGTCACCTCGTTTCGCCTCGTTGGCTCGGCGGGCTGCGCCGCGTTTCCGGAGGCCGAGGTCGGCGCCGCCGGCAAGACGTTCCGGGGCACCAACGGCGACGGGACCGTGTTCGGCTTTGCGGACACGCACCTGCACATCACCGCGGACCTGCGCGCCGGCGGGCGGGTGCTGCACGGCGAGGCGTTCGACCGCTTCGGGATCACCCGGGCGCTCGGCGGAGACGAGGTCGACCACGGCCCCGACGGCAGCGCCGACGTGACCGGGAACCTGCTGCGCACGGGACTGCCGTTCGGCACCCACGACACCCACGGCTGGCCGAGCTTCGCCGGCTGGCCGGTCCACGACACCAACACCCATCAGCAGACCTACTACGTGTGGCTGCAGCGGATGTGGGAGGCCGGTGAGCGCCTCGTCGTCGCGCAGACGGTCGAGGACCAGCCGATCTGCGAGATCGAGCCGCTGCGCTCGCACTCCTGCGACGAGACGAAGACGATCAAGCTCGAGGTCCAGCGCCTGCGCGCGCTCGAGCGCTACGTCGACGCGCAGAGCGGTGGTCCCGGACGGGGGTGGTTTGAGCTCGTCTACGGCCCCGGACAGGCGCGGCGCGCGATCGAGAGCGGAAAGCTGGCCGTCGTGATCGGGGTCGAGTCGTCGAATCCCTTCGGCTGCAGCGAGCTACACGGCGAGCCCCAGTGCGCGAAAACCGACGTCGACCGCGGCATTCGCAGGTTCCGCCGTTGGGGCGTTCGCGGCATGTTCGTAGCCCACTGGGTCGACAACGGGTTCGCCGGCGCCGCGCTCGAGGGCGGCGCCAAGGGCACCTTCATCAACGTCTTCAACCGCTACCAGACCGGACACTGGTTCCGGACCGCTGCCTGCCCGGATCCCGATCAGGGCGAGGAGATGACCTCGCTGAGCCCGTTCGAGCTCGGTGTCCTCTCCTCGTACTTCCCGGCGACCAGCGCGCTCGCCGACGAGGGGATGCCGTCCTATCCGCCCGGCAGGCAGTGCAACGCCAAGGGCCTGACGAAGCTCGGTCGGTACCTGATCCGCCGGCTGATCGACGCGCACATGCTGATCGAGGTCGACCATCTCAGCGAGCGGGCCCGCGATCGCGTCCTCTCGATCGCCGAGAAGCACGACTACCCGCTGGTCTCGAGCCACAACGGCACCGGCGGCTCGTGGACGGCGGAGGAGCTGCGGCGGCTGTACGCGATCGGCGGGCTCGCCTCGGCGACGCCGCGGCCGGCGCCGGAGCTGGCAGCCAGGATCCGCGGCCTGGCCCGCTACCGCAGCCGCGGGCACTACTTCGGCGTCGGGCTCGGCACCGACACCGGTGGGTTCTCGACCCTGCCCGGGCCGCCCGCCGATGCCGACACGAACCCGCTCGCCTACCCGTTTCGCTCCCACGACGGCAAGGTGAGCTTCGATCGCCAGCGCACCGGCGAGCGGGCCTTCGACTACGACGCCGCCGGGGTCGCCCACTACGGCCTGTTCGCCGACCTGCTCGCCGACATGGAGCGCGGGCCGGGAGGCAGGGCGGCGATGCGCTCGCTGTTTCGCTCCGCCGAGGCCTATCTCGAGATGTGGAGCCTGACCCGCGGCGCGCACTGACCTCCGCTCGCCTTCGCCGGGCTCAATGCGCGACGCGTCCGTAGGCGACCCGGATCACGACCGCCAGCGACCGCGACGGCCCGGGCCAGTGCTCGCGCAGGAGCTCCGGTCCGCCGGCGCGCAGCGCCAGACGCAGGGCGAGCGCGGCGACGATCACGTCGTCGAGCTGACCGGCGACCGGGACGAAGTCGGGCACGAGGTCGAACGGCATCAGCAGGTAGGCGACCAGCGCCACGAGGATCAGCTTCCGGGCTCGCGACACCCGCGGGTCGCCGAGCAGCCGGCGCAGCAGGACGACGCAGTCCGGGATGAACCCCGCCAGCGCCCTCGCCTCGGCGTGGCGGCCGAGGGCGACCAGCGCCAGCACGCCGAGCACCCAGACCACGGCCAGCGTCGCGAGCGCGAGCAGAGTCCAGTCGAGCATCGACACCACCGTGAGTCTGATCGTCGGCCGGGCCGATCGACCCCGAGACGTATCAGTCGATCGGCGGCTGATGGGCGGAGCGCGTAACCTCGGGGAGCCTGAGGGGGTAGCGGAGCCGTGAGCGCGGAGAAACCGAGAGAGGGCACCGACTCGATGCGAAGCGCGATCCAGGGCTCGTGAGCGGCCAGCCACAGGCGCTCTCGGGCGAGGCCCTCGACGTCGTCGTGCGGCTGATGTTCGAGCTCGGGGACTCGGCGAGTGACTCCGATCCGTTTCACGACCGGATCTGCGAGGCGGTCTGCAGGCTGACCTCGCTCGAACGCGCCGTCCTGATGCTCTACGACCCCGGTCGCCGGCTGGTCGTCCCGGCGGGCAGCCACGGGGTCGAGCCCGAGATCCTCAACCACGTCTACGGCAGCATCGAGGAGACGCCGATCGCCCAGCGCGCCTTCGCCGAGGACACCGTGGTCGTGATCGACTCGCTCCCCGGCAACGTCCCGGACCGCTACGCGGCCGTGCCGAGCATCGTCGGCATCTCGTGCACGCCCGTGGCGGCCGCCGGGCGCTGGCTCGGGGTGATCTTCGCGGAGCGAAACGGAAAGCCGCTCGAGCTCGACGACCGCGAGCGCTGGACCCTGTACGCGCTCGGCCGCACCGCCGCCCTCGCGACCACCGTCCGCCAGGCGGCCGCGCAGCACGAGCGCGACGCGCTGCTGCTCGAGCGAATCGAGCTCGCCCGCGAGGTGCACGAGAGCGTCATGCAGCGGCTGTTCGGGGTCTCGATGGTGCTCGGCTCGGGTCGCGAGCTGAGCGCCGAGGACGCCGAGCGCTCGGCCGCCGAGGTCGAGGAGGCGCTCGCCGAGCTGCGGGCGGCGCTCGATCGCTCGCTCGAGCCGACGTCCGAGCCGGCGCGGGCGACGCTTCACGACGAGCTTCGAAGGCTCGGCCGCCAGTACAAGTCGCTGCCGCTCTCGGTTCGCTGGGAGGAGGGGGCGGTCGTCCCCGAGGGGCTCGAACCGCTCGCCGTCTCGGTGCTCGGCGAGGCGCTGCGCAACGCCGAGAAGCACGCCGCGCCGAGCGAGGTCCGGGTCTCGATCGGAAGGGTCGCCGGCGCCTTCGCGCTCGAGGTCAGAAACGACGGCATCGGCGCGCCGCGGGCCGGGGGCTCCGGGCTCGGCCTCAGGCTCGCCTCCTACGAGTCGCTTCAGCGGGGCGGGATGCTCGAGTTCGGGCCGGAGGGCGAGGAATGGCGGGTGCGCCTCGTGCTGCCCGCCGGCGACGTCGCCAGCGTGGTCGGAGCGTCCGGTGAGTGAGCGCCCGCTGCGAGTCCTGATCGTCGACGATCACGCGGTCGTGCAGTGGGGCTTCAAGGTCCTGCTCGGCCGCCAGCGCTGGGTGGAGCGCTGCGTCGTCGCCTCGGATCCCGAGCAGGGGCTTGCCGCAGCGGCTCGCGACAAGCCCGACGTCGCGCTGGTCGACCTGTTCCTCCGCGAGCGCTCGGGGGCGGAGCTCTGCGAGGCGATCCGAGCCGCCTCCCCGGCCACCCGGGTGCTGCTGATCTCCGGCGTCGGCTGGATCTCGCCGCAGGCGGCGAAGACGGCCGGCGCCTCGGGATTCGTGTCGAAGGACTGGAGCGCCGACGAGGTGGCGATGGCGGTGCGGATGGTCGGCAGGGGGATGACCGTCTTCGGCCGCCAGGAGGAGGCGCCGGCGACGTCGCTGTCCGAGCGCGAGCGCGAGGTCCTGACGCTGATCGCCTCCGGGGCGACCAACCGCGAGATCGCCGAGCAGCTGTTCCTCTCGCCGCACACGGTCAAGGAGCACGCGAGCTCCCTCTATCGCAAGCTCGGGGTCAAGAACCGCGCCGAGGCGGCGCGGCGAGCCGAGCGCCTCGGGCTCACCCGCTGACGCCCACCGCCGGCGACCCCCCGGTACTTCGATCGTCCACCCCCCGTACGGGGGGTTGGCCGGCCGGTCCGGTTAACCGCGGCGGTCGAGCGCGGTAGGTGTGTCGCGATGACCCGCGACGGACACCACCAGCTCGCGATCCTCTTCCCCGGGCAGGGCGTCGGCGACTCGATCGCCGCCGAGGCGGTGCGCGAGCGGCGCCCCGATCTGGTCGCGCTGGCGACCGAGCTGGTCGGCGAGGACCCGCTGGCGCGGATCGGCGACGGCACTCGATACGACCAGCCGGCGATCTACTGCGCCTCGCTCGCCTCCTTCGACTCGCTCGGTCGCCCGGGCGCCGAGCTGTTCGCCGGTCACTCGCTCGGCGAGGTCCCGGCGCTCGCCGCGGCGGGCGCGATCGACGACCTCGACGGGCTCAGGATCGCCGCCATGCGCGGCCGGCTCATGGACGAGGCCGCCGCCGGGGCGCCGGCGGGCGGCATGCTCGCGGTCGGCGGCAATCGCGACGAGGCGGTCGGGCTCGCCTCGCGCGCCGGGCTGGCGCTCGCGAACGAGAACTCGCCCGGCCAGTTCGTGCTCACCGGCCGCGAGGCCGCGCTCGAGGTCGCCCGTGGCGAGGCACGGGAGCTCGGGCTGCGCGTCAAGCGGCTCTCGGTCTCGGGGGCCTTTCACTCCGCCGACATGGAGCCCGCGGTCGAGCCGTTCCGCGACTTCCTCGCCGGGATCGCGTTCCGCGACACCCCGCAGACGGTGATCTCGTCGGTGACCGCGACCCCGTTCGGCCCCGATCCCAGCGACGCGCTCGCCGCGGCGCTGGTCAGCCCGGTGCGCTGGGTCGCGGTCCTGCATCGGCTGCGCGCCGACGGCGCGCGCCGTTTCCTCGACGTCGGCCCCGGCAAGGTACTCGCCGGGCTCGCTCGCCGAACCCTCGACGAGGTCGAGATCGAGACCGCGAGCACGACGGAGCTCGCCCATGTCTAGCGCGATGCCCGCCGCCGTCGCGGGCCCCGCGCCGCGGGCCCTCTCGCGCGACCCCGTCGGCATCCACGCCGGGATCGCCTCGGTGGGGACCGCGCTGCCGCCGCGCGTCGTCCCGAACGAGGAGATCGCGGCGCGGCTCGGCGTCGACGCCGACTGGATCACCACGCGGACCGGGATCAGCGAGCGGCGCCATGCCGACGCCGGCGCGACGCTCGTCGGAGTGGCCGCCGAGGCCGGGGCGCGGGCGCTCGAATCGGCGGCGCTGGCGGCGGGCGGTCTCGACCTGCTGCTGGTCGCGACAACGACCGCCGACGACCGGCTGCCGAACGCCGCGCCGCTCGTCGGCGAGCGAATCGGCGCGGCCCGGGCCGGGGCGATCGACGTCGGCGCCGCCTGCACCGGCTTTCTCTCCGCGCTCGAGCTCGCCGCGGCGGCCGTCGAGTCGCGCCGCGCCGAGAGCGCGCTGGTGATCGGGGCCGACCTGATGAGCCGGATCCTCGACCTCGACGACCGCCGCACCGCCGGGCTGTTCGGGGACGGCGCCGGGGCGGCGCTGGTCGTCGCCGGCGGCGAGGGCGCGATCGGGCCGATCCGCCTGCACGCCGACGGCTCGGGCGCCGCACACGTCGCCGCCCCCCACGACGGGAAGCTGTGGATGGACGGTCGCGCCACCTTCCGCGCCGCGGTTGCACGCCTCAGCGAGGTGACCCTGGAGGTCGCCGCCGAGGCGGGCGTCGACCTCGACGCGATCGACCTGTTCGTCTACCACCAGGCCAACAGCCGCATCCTCGCCGCGGTCGGCGAGCGGCTCGGCCTGCGCCGCGAGCGCGTCGTCGACTCGCTCGCCCTGCACGGCAACACCTCGGCCGCGACCCTGCCGATCGCCCTCGAGCAGGCCCAAGACGACGGACGCCTGCGCGCCGGCTCGAAGGTGCTCGTGGGAGCGTTCGGAGCCGGGCTCACCTGGGGGGCGGGGATCGTCGACTGGGGGGCCGGGCCGTGAGCGCTCCCGAGACCATCGAGCGCGTCGAGGCCCCGGCCCCGGCGCCGTCCATCGAGCCTCGCCTCGACGGCTGTGCCCTGGTCACCGGCGCGTCGCGTGGGATCGGCGCGGCCGTGGCCCGCGAGCTCGCCGGCGCCGGGATGCCCGTAGCGGTCAACTTCCGCGCCGACCGCGACGGCGCCGAGCGGGTCGCGACCGAGATCGAGGGCGGCGGTGGCGTCGCGCGGCCGATCCGCGCCGACGTCAGCGATCCCGACTCCGCGGAGCAGCTGCTCGCCGCCGCCGAGAGCGAGCTCGGCCGCGTCCTGGTGCTTGTGAACAACGCCGGGGTCACCGCCGACAACCTCTCGATGCGGCTCAGCGACGAGGACTGGCAGCGGGTGATCGACACCAACCTGACCGCGGCGTTCCGGCTCACGCGCCAGGCGCTCGGCACGATGATGCGGGCTCGCTACGGCCGGGTCGTCAACGTCGCCTCGGTGGTCGGCCGGCGCGCCAACGCCGGACAGGCCAACTACGCGGCGGCGAAGGCCGGGCTGATCGGGTTCACGAGCACGGTCGCGGTCGAGGTCGCACGGCGCGGCGTGACCGTGAACGCGGTTGCGCCGGGGCTGATCGAGACCGAGCTGACGACCGAGATCGCGACCGGGCTCGCCGACGCGATCCCCGCCCGACGGCGGGGGACGCCGGAGGAGGTCGCCGCCTGCGTCGGCTTTTTGGCCTCGCCGGCCGCCTCCTACGTGACCGGGACGACGCTGACCGTCGACGGCGGCCTGACCGCCTGATCGAAACCACGAGCGAAAGGAAGGACACGTGCCGCAGACACAGAGCAAGGAGCAGATCGAACAGCGGGTGACCGACGCACTGGTCGAGTTCGGTGAGGAGCGCGAGAACCTCACCCTCGGCGCGCGCTTCGAGGACCTCGACGTCGACTCGCTCGACCTCGTCGAGCTGGCGCAGATCGTCGAGGACGAATACGGGGTCGAGGTCGCCGACTCGGACCTCGACAAGATCCAGACGATCGGCGACGTGGTCGAGCTGATCGACGCGAGGACGTCGTGAGCGCCGAGCCACGAGCTACGGAGGGGTCGCGCGCGGCGAAGCGCGATCCAGAGACGGTGAGCCGCGAGGTCGTAATCACCGGGATCGGCGCCGTCTCCCCGCTCGGGGTCGGCGCCCCGACCCTGTTCGAGCGCTGGAGCGCCGGCGAGTCCGGGATCGTCGACGGGCTCGGTCGCTGCCTCGACTTCGAGCCCACCGACCACCTCAGCCGCCGCGAGGCACGGCGAGCGGACCGGTTCACGCAGTTCGCGCTCGTCGCGGCGCAGGAGGCGCTCGCTCGGGCCGGTTGGGAAGACGGCGGCCCGTATGAGGCGACCGAGGTCGGATGCGTGATCGGCACCGGGATCGGCGGGATCGCGACGATCGAGGAGCAGCACACGGTCCTCGACGAGCAGGGCAGCGCCGCGATGTCGCCGCTGTGCGTGCCGCAGATGATGCCCAACGCCGCCGCCGGCGCCGTCGCGATGCGCCACGGGCTCAAGGGCGAGTGCTATGGAACGGTTTCGGCCTGCGCGGCGGGCGCGCAGGCGGTCGGCGCCGGGATGCGGATGGTCGAGCGCGGCGACGTGCGCGCCTGCGTCGTCGGCGGGACCGAGGCGGGCGTGACGCCGCTCGCGGTCGCCGCCTTCGAGAAGATGGGCGCGACCTCGAAGGAGGGCGTCTCGCGCCCCTTCGACCGCCGCCGGGACGGGTTCGTGATCGCCGAGGGCGCCGGGATCCTGGTGCTCGAGGACGCCGGGTCCGCCGCGGAGCGCGAGGCGCCGGTCCTCGGCCGGCTGACCGGCTACGGCGCGACGGCGGACGCCCATCACTTGACCGCGCCCGACCCCGAGGGCGACGGCGCGGCGCGCGCGATGGAGGCGGCGCTTCGCGATGCGGAGATCGAGCCTGGCGAGGTCGCCTACGTGAACGCGCACGGGACCTCGACCCCGCTCAACGACCGCTCCGAGACCGAGGCGCTGAAGCGCGTGTTCGGCGAGCGCGCCGGCTCGATCCCGGTCTCGTCGCTGAAATCCTCGATCGGGCACCTGCTCGGCGCCGCCGGGGCGGTGGAGGCGGTGGCGACGACGCTGGCGCTGCGCGAGGCGCTCGCGCCGCCAACGCTCAACTACGAGCAGCCCGACGAGGGTCTCGACCTCGACTACGTCCCCGGCGGCGCACGGACGATCGAGCGCAACGGCCATCCGCCGATCGGGCTCTCGAACTCGTTCGGGTTCGGTGGCCACAACGTCGTCCTCTGTCTGGAGGCTGAGGCGTGAGCGTCGCCGTCGCACAACGGCAGCCGGCCGAGGCCGAGCGGATCACGCCGCGCGAGCGGCTCGAGACGCTCTGCGATCCCGGCAGCTTCCGGGGATTCCGGACCGAGGTGATGTCGTCGCGTTCCGGCGACCGGGCGTTGCCGGGAGACGGCGTCGTCGCGGGCGCCGGCCAGGTCGGCGGCCGGCCGGTGTTCTGCTACTCGGAGGACCCGAGCTTCATGGGCGGCTCGCTCGGTGAGGCGCATGCCGAGACGATCGTCAGGACGATGCGGCTCGCGGCGCAGGCGGGCGCGCCGGTGGTCGGATTCGTCGAATCCGGCGGCGCCAGGCTCCAGGAGGGGCACGCCGCTCTCGCCGGCTACGGCCGCATCTTTCGCGAGAGCGTCGCGCTCTCCGGGCGGGTGCCGCAGGTCACGGTCGTCACCGGGGTCTCGGCGGGCGGCGGCGCCTACGCGCCGGCGCTCACCGACTTCGTCGTCATGACCGAGCGCGCGCGGATGTTCCTCACCGGGCCGCGCGTCGTGCGCGAGGCGCTCGGTGAGGACGTCTCGATGGAGGACCTCGGCGGCCCGGGCGTGCACCGGCGAAACGGGGTCTGCCAGGTCGCCGTCGAATCGGACGCCGAGGCGGCGCGCGCCGCTCGGCTGCTGCTCGCCCACCTGCCGAGCGCGCTCGGCGAAAGCGCCCCGCGCGCCTACCCGGCGCCCCCGAGCGCCGATCCCGCGGTCCCGGTGCCGAGCGAGCCGCGGCGCGTCTACGACGTCCGCGACGTGATCGGTGCCGTCGTCGACGGCGGCGAGTCGTTCGAGCTCTCGCCGTCCTGGGCTCGCAACATGGTCACCGCGATGGCCCGGGTCGACGGCAGGCCGGTCGGCGTGATCGCCAACCAGCCGCGCCATCTGGGCGGGGTGATCGACGCCGAGGCGGCAGAGAAGGGAGCGCTGTTCGTGGCCGCCTGCGATCGCTTCGGCCTGCCTCTGATCGTGCTCGTCGACACGCCCGGGTTCATGCCGGGCCGGCGCCAGGAGGAGGCCGGGGTGATCCGCCACGGGGCGTCGCTGCTGCGCGCCTTCGCCGGCGCCGCCGTCCCCAGGGTCACGGTCATCCTGCGCAAGGCCTACGGCGGCGCCGTGATCACGATGAACTCCAAGGACCTTGGCGCCGACATGGTGTTCGCATGGCCCGGCGCCGAGATCGGGATCATGGCCGCCGGCCAGGCGGTCGGCGTCGTCCATCGTCGCCGGCTGGCCGAGGGGCAGGGCGATGGGCGGCTGCTGGAGGAGCTCAGCGCCGCCTACGCCGACGAGCATCTCACCGCTCGCGCCGCCGCCGCCAACGGCTTCGTCGACGAGGTGATCGAGCCGGCCGAAACCCACGACCGACTCGCCTGGGCGCTGGCGAGCTTGGACCTGCGATGACCGAGCTCGACCCGTTCGCCGAGATCGCTCGTGTCCTCTCGCCACAGCCGTCCCCCGATCGGCGACCGCCGGTGATCGGCTCCTACGCCGCGCTCGGCGACAGCTTCACCGCCGGCACCGGCACCGGCCCCGGCGAGTGCTGGGCCGATCGGCTCGCCGCCCGGCTCGCCGCGCGCCGGGACGGCTTTTTGTATCGCAACCTCGCGGTCGAGGGGGCGACGAGCGCCGCGGTTCTCGACCAGCTCGGCCCGGCGCTCCAGCTCGAGCCCGATCTGGTCACCGTGGTCTGCGGCGCCAACGACGTCCTGTTCTCGGTTCGCCCCGACGCGCACGCCTACGCGCGCCGGCTGGCGGGGATCTTCAGGAGGCTGCGCTCCGCGCTTCCGGCGGTCCGCCTGGCGACGGCCACTGCGCCCGAGCGCTGGGACTTCCTGGACCTCGGGCCGCGCACCCGGCGGCGCGTCGAGCGCGCGATCGTGCGCTTCAACGCCGCGACGCGGGCCGTGGCCGACGCCCACGGCGTCCCGTACCTGGAGGTCGCGGGCCACCCGGGCCTCGGCGAGGCGGAGAACTTCATCGCCGACGGGCTCCACCCGTCGGCGGCCGGCCATCGGCAGGCTGCGCGCGCGTTCGCGCGCCTGCTCGAAATCGAGGAGGAGCAATGACCGAGACCCCGTTCTCGCTTGACTTCGACCGCCTCGCGGCGGGCTCCAGGGTGCGCACCAGGGGCCGGACGATCGCCGAGGCGGACCTGATCTCGTTCTCGGCCTTGACCGGGGACTGGCATCCCCAGCACGCGGACGCGCAGTGGGCTGCGGAGAGCCCATTCGGCGAGCGCATCGCGCACGGGATGATGGTGCTCTCCTACGCGCTCGGGCTGCTGCCGATCGACCCGGCGCGCGTCGTCGCCCTGCGCGGGATTCGCAACGTGGTCTTCAAGCGGCCGGTGCCGATCGGGACGACGATCTCCGTCGAGGCCGAGATCGCGGATCTCCGGCCGCTCGACGACGGTCACGGTCTGGTCGAGCTGGCGCTGCGGGTGCGAGACGCCGACGACCGGCTCCTCGCCCGCGCGGCGCTCGAGGCGCTGTGGCGGCGCGAGCCCGAGCCGGCGACCGCGACAGCCGCCGACGGTGGCCCGGCCGGCGACGAGCCGATCTGGGGCGCCGCGAGCGTTGCCGCTCCCGCGCACGGGCCAGCCGGCGAGGGCGAGCTCTCGCCGCTGGCCGAGGGGCGGGTGTTGATCTGATGACCGCCGAGCCGATCCTCGCCGGCAAGCGCCTGCTGATCACCGGCGTGATCACCCGCCACAGCATCGCCTTCGCCGTCGCCCGCGAGGCGCAGCTCGCCGGCGCCGAGGTGGTGCTGACCGGGTTCGGCCGCTCGCGGCGGCTCACCGAGCGCGCCGCGAAGCGGCTCCCGAAGCCGCCGGAGGTGCTCGAGCTCGACGTCAACAGCGAGGCCGACCTCGCCGCGGTGGCGACCGAGCTCGATTCGCGCTGGGGCACGCTCGACGGTCTCCTGCACGCGATCGCCTACGCGCCCGAGGACGCGCTCGGCGGCTCGTTCTTGAGCACCGGCTTCGAGAGCGCGGCGCAGGCGTTCCAGACCAGCGCCTACTCGCTGCAGGCGCTCGCTCGCCACCTCGCGCCGCTGCTCGAGCGCGACGGTGGCGCCGGGGTGGTCGGGCTCGACTTCGACGCCTCGGTCGCCTGGCCCGCCTACGACTGGATGGGGGTCGCGAAGGCGGCGCTGGAGTCGACCGCGCGCTACCTCGCCCGCGATCTCGGGCCACGCGGCGTGCGCGTCAACCTGATCTCGGCGGGCCCGATCGAGACGGCGGCCGCCGGCGGGATCCCCGGATTCGGCCAGCTCGCGTGGAGCCTGGGCGGAGGGGGCGCCGCTCGGCTGGGACCCCGGCGACCCCGAGCCGGTCGCTCGGGCGGCCTGCTTCTTGCTCTCGGACTGGGCGCGCGCGATCAGCGGCGAGATCGTTCACGTCGACGGCGGCTTTCACGCCCTCGGCGTGCACGGCGCGAGCGCCGGCGCCTCCGGCAACGGCGAGCGGCCGCTCGCGGCGAGCCCGTCCTCGTCGACCGCGTGAGCGACCGAGCCCGACCCTGGACACGGTCGGTGGGCTGATCTAGGCTCACCCCAAAGCCAATCACCACCAGGGGAGACGGTGCGATGCCGAGATACGTGACCCTCATCAACTGGACGGACCAGGGCATAGCGGGATTCGAGGACAGTGTTGATCGCTACGAAGCCGCCCAGCAGCAATTCGAAGGGCTCGGTGTTCGGTTCGTGGACATCTATTGGACTCTCGGAGAGCACGACATCGTCAGCGTGATCGACGCTCCTGACGACGAGTCGGTCACCGCCGCCCTGCTGAAGCTCGGCTCGGCCGGAAACGTCCGCACGAAGACGATGCGGGCCTTCTCGCGCGACGAGATGCGCGCGGTGATCGACAAGGCTTCCTAGGTCACGGGGCGTCGCGGCCGGGAACGCCGTGGCGCTCTAGTCCTCGATGAACCCCTTCAGCTTTCCGGGCATGCTCTCGATCAGCTGCCCGCGAAGCACGCCGACCAGCGGCCCCCGGATCACCATCCCCAGCATCCGCCCGAGGTCGACCTCCATCCAGTAGGTGGCCCGGGTGCGGCCCTCGCCGAGATCCTCGAGCTCCCAGCTTCCGCGCACCGCCTTCAGGTCCCCGTCCATCTGCTCCCAGCTGATCCCGGTCGGGTCGTCGTAGCCGAAGCGCAGGGTCGAGCTGAGCGTCCGGACCTTGGCGTCGGTCTCGGTGTGGACGAGGACCTGGCGACCGTCGCCGTCTCGCTCGAGGCACTCGGCGCGCTTGATCTCAGGCTGCCAGCGCGGCGACCCCTCGACATCGGCCGCCACCGCGAACACCTCCTCGATCGGCGCCGCTATCTCGGCGCTGGCTGAGCCCTCGATCGCCATGGCGCCACCCTAGCCGAGCCGGCCGCCACGGGCGATGATCAGGGCAGGTAGGCCATCGGGTCCGTGACCGCGCCGTTGATACGAACCTCGAAGTGCAGGTGCGGCCCGAAGCAGTAGCCGGTGCAGTCGCTGATCCCGATCACCTGGCCCTGGGAGACCTGCTCTCCCTGGGATACGGAGAAGCTCGACTGATGCGCGTAGCAGGTGGAGACCCCGCCGCCGTGGTCGATGCACGTGTAGTTGCCGTAGCCGCCGCTCTCCGCCTCCGACTGGGTGAAGAGGACGACCCCGTTGGCGGAGGCGTGGATCGGCGTCCCGCTCGGCACCGAGATGTCGATTCCCGGGTGATTCTCATAGCCGCCGTTGATCGTTCGCGGACCGAACGGCGAGACCACCGGGCCGTTGACCGGCCAGATGAAGCCCTCCGAGCTCTCGCCGCGAAACGGGCCGGCGGGCGTGGCCGGCACGGTCGAGCTCTCCTGGGCGGCGGCGACCTGCGCCTGAATCCGGTCCTGGATCCTGGACAGGTCGCCCTCCAGCTCGTGCTCGGTCTGGCGCGCGTTGGAGAGCGCCTGGCGACGGCGGTCGCGGACCGCGTCGAGCTCGCTCTGGCGCCCCTCGAGCTCGGCCCGGGTGCGCTCGAGCTCGGCCTTGCGGGCGGCGATCTCGTCGCGAGCCGCCGTCACCCGCTCGACGGTCGTGATCATCTCGTTGCGCAGCGACCGCACCCGGTCGACGACCGAGGAGTCCTGCTCCTCGATCCGGGTCAGGTAGTGATAGCGCGAGATCAGGTCGTCGAACCCGTCCGAGTCCAGGATCACGGTGAGCACGTCGGGCTCGCCGCCGAGCGATAGATGTCGACGAGCCGGTTGCGAAGCACGTTCAGCGAGCGGTGCAGGTGGTGGCGGAGCGCCTCCAGCCGGCGGCGGGCGGCGCGCAGCTCTGCTCGCTTGCGCTCCAGCTTCTGCTCGACGATCGCCTCTCGGTTGCGCAGCACGCCGATCTCGCCGATCAGCTCGTCGATCTGGTCGCCGTAGCGCTGGATCGTGGTCGAGAGCACGCCCTCGCGATGGCGGACGTCGCCGAGCCGGGCCTGCTTTTGCTCGAGCTTCGAGTCGCAGGTCCTGGCCGCTCGCCGCGGCGGCGACCGCGAGCACCGCGCCGGCGACCGCGATCGCGCGGATCACGATCGGGGCGCGCCCGGGCGCGGGCATCGGGTGTCGCTCGCCGACTCGCATCGCCGGCGATCAAGGGTGACCGCCGGCGGGCGATCGTGCGGTCCCCGCGAGGACCCTGCAAGGCGAGTCGCGACCCGATCGCTAGCCTGCCCGGGATTCATGGAGCGAACGAGCAGCCGCAGGTGAGACGTCTGCGCGCCGTGATCGCGTCGGTCGCGCTGGCGGCGGGCGTTGCGGCGAGCCCCGCGGCGGCGCTCGATCGCGTGGTCACGATCGGCTCAGCGGGGCCGGGTCCGACGGCCTACGACAAGGTGTTCGTTCACCAGATGGGCCCGGAGGACGCGGATCGCGTTCTCGTCCTGATGCCGGGCTTGCAGGGCGGCGCGGGTGACTTCACGCTCGTCGGCAAGGACCTGCTGAGGCGGGTCGACGACCTTCAGGTGTGGGCGGTCGATCGCCGCAGCCAGGCCCTCGAGGACACGACGGTGTTCGAGCAGGCACTCGCCGGAGAGCGGACGCCGCAGCAGATGTTCGACTACTACCTCGGGTGGCTGGTGAACGGCGGCGTCCCGAGCGATCACTTCGACTTCCTCGACCCGGCCACGGCCCCGTTCGCGCGCAATTGGGGGATGAAGACCGCGATCGACGATGCGCGCAGGGTCGTGCTCGCGGCGCGCAAGCGCGGGCGCGAGGTGATCCTCGGCGGCCACTCGCTCGGCGCTTCGCTGACGGCCGCCTACGCCGCCTGGGACTTCAACGGCAGGCCGGGCTACAGGGACCTCGACGGGCTGGTGTTGATCGACGGCGGGCTGCTCGGCAGCTTCGACGGCATCGCTGGCCTCGCCGAGGCCAAGCGGGCGATCGCCGAGCTCGAGACCTCGAATCCGTTCCTGGATCTGCTCGAGACCGGGATCCCGGAGACCACCGGGCTCTTCGCGGAGGTCGCGGGCGTGTACGCGAAGCTCGACCCGACGGCCGCGGCGACGACGCTTCAGGACTACCCGCTGCTGCCGGCGGAGTTCAGGCCGCCGGTGACGGTCACCACCCGGGCGCTGTTCGGCCACGCCTTCGACCGCGACACCTCGCCGTCGGCGCTCGGCTTGCTGCACGTGAACGCCGGGCATCTGGCGGCCTCCGGCGAACCGCGCGACTGGGTCGACGGCGGCGTCACGCCGATCGCACGGCTCGTCGACCTGTTCGCACAGGAGCCCTCGAACGGGGCCGAGTGGTACTTCCCGAAGCGGCTCACGATCGACACCGACGGCGCCGACCCGATGAAGATGAACCGAATCGCCAGGTTCCTCGGCCTGCGTCTCGAGCACACCGCCGAGATCGACGTCCCGATCTATGCGATCCAGACCGACCTCGCCGGCGCCCACGTGCTCAGGGGCGCGAGGCGGCTCATCGAGAGGGCCCGCACGACCGCGGCCCAATCGCGGCTGGTCGACGCCGACCCTCAGAACAGCCATCTCGACCCGCTCACCGCCGCCCCGGGCAAGAACCGATTCCTGAGGACGGTCGCGCCGTTCGTGGACGCGATCGGCCGCTGAGCGATGACGTTCGACTGAGGCTCGCGGGCCCGCCCGCGCCAGGCGGGCGTTTAGGCGTTCGCTTCGTCGGGCAGTCTGAGTATGTCGAGCACGACGTCGCCCACGTGTGCCGGCAACTGCCGTACAGTTAGTGAGACTTCGGCCTCCCTGACTCGGCCGTTTCGCAACGACGACCCGGAAAGGGCAGCACAAGATGGCACGAGGTACCGATCTGTCCGCGTATGAGCGGCCGCGGCGCGTACGCAGCATCGTCGACATCGCCACCTCCGTGGTGCCGTACTTGGCGCTGAGCGCGCTCATGTACGCGATCTACGATCAGGTGTCGGTGCTCGTCATCCTTGCCTTGGCGATCCCGACCGCCGGCTTTTTGCTGCGCACGTTCATCCTCTTCCACGACTGCGGACACGGCTCCTTCTACGCCTCCAAGCGGGCGAACCGCTGGTTCGGCCGGCTGTTCGCGCTCCTCGTCTGGCAGCCGTTCGCCAACTGGCGCCACGATCACGCCGTGCACCACGGCAGCGCCGGCGACCTCGACCGGCGCGGCACCGGCGACGTGCCGACGCTCACGGTCGAGGAGTACTACGCCAAGGACTGGCGCGGCCGGCTCGGGTATCGCCTGTTTCGCGCCCCGCTGGTGATGTTCGGCCTCGGCCCGATCTACTCGCTGATGATCGCCCCGCGCCTCACCTCGTGGGCGAAGCGAGCCCGGCTGCGCAACAGCGTCCTGCTCACCAACGCCGCGCTCGCGGCGGCGATCACGGCGGTCTGCCTGCTGCTCGGCTGGAAGCAGTTCCTGCTGATCGAGATGCCCGCCGCCTTCCTCGCCGCCGCCGCCGGGGTCTGGCTGTTCTACGTCCAGCATCAGTTCGAGGACGTCTACTGGGAGGCGGGCGACCGCTGGAGCTACTCCGATGCGGCGTTGCGCGGCAGCTCATACCTGAAGCTGCCGCAGCCGCTGCAGTTCTTCACCGGCAACATCGGCCTCCACCACGTGCATCACCTGAGCTCGAAGATCCCGAACTACAACCTCCAGGCGGCCCACGACGAGAACCCCGTCTTTCACCAGGTCCCGGTGCTGACGCTCCGCGACGCAGCTGCGCTGCGCGCGGTTGAAGCTGATCGACACCGCCAGCGGCCGGCTCGTCACCTTCGGCGAGGCGCGCTCGAGCATGGGCGCCTCACCGGCGACCGCGATCGGCTGACGGAGGATCCGCGCCTTCTCGGCGTCTCGCTCGCGGTCATCCGCGAGCCGTCTACCCGTCGCCCTGGCCGCCGTAGACCTGGGGGTTGACGCAGTGGGGCATCGGGCTGCCGGCGAGACCGGCGAGCAGGTTGTCGACCGCGATCGCCGCCATCGCCTCCCTCGTGCGATGGGTCGCGGAGCCGAGGTGGGGAACGACGAGCAGGTTCGGCGCCTCGAGCAGCGGGTCGTCGAAGGGCAGCGGCTCGGGGTCGGTGACGTCGAGCGCCGCCCCGGCGATCCAGCCGTCTCGCAGGGCGCGCTCGAGCGCCGCCCTGTCGACGATCGGGCCGCGCGCGGTGTTGACGAGGTAGGCGCTCGGGCGCATCGATCGCAGCTCCGGCTCTCCGATCAGCCCCCGGGTCTCGTCGGTGAGCGGCGTGTGAACGCTGACGAAGTCCGCGGCACCGAGCAGCCGCTCGAGCGCGCCGCGATCGCCGCGCCCGGCGAACAGCACCTCGCAATCGAAGCCCTCGAGGCGCCGCTCGACGGCCTCGCCGATTCGCCCCGGACCGACGATCCCGACCGTCGCGCCGTGCAGGTCGCGGCCGAGCAGGAAGGTCGGCTCCCAGGTCACCCACTCCCCGGCGCGGACGATGCGCTCGCCCTCGGAGAGGCGGCGGGCGATCGCCAGCATCAGGGCGACCGCGAGATCCGCGGTCGAATCGGTGAGCACGTCGGGGGTGTTGCCGACCGGGATTCGCCTCGCGCTGGCGGCGGCGACGTCGACGTTGTCGGTGCCGACGGCGTAGTTGGAGATCGCCCGAAGCTCGCCGCAGGCACCGATCAACTCGGCGTCGATCGAGTCGGTGAGCATCGCCAGCAGACCCTCGGCTCGGGCCGCGCGGGCGAGCAGCTCCTCGCGCGGCGGCGGCCGGCGCTCCGGCCAGAGGTCGACTTCGTGCTCGGCGCGGAGGCGGTCGAGCGCCGGGCCGGGGAGCTCGCGGGTGACGAAGCAGCGCATCGCAGCGCCAGTCTCGCGCCTCGCCCGGCGGCGATCGCAATCGGGGGCCCTGTCACACTCGGAGCGTGGACCTGATCCGGCTTCAGACCTGGCTCCAGCAGCGGGGCGAGCCGTCCTACCGCGCCGGGCAGGTGTGGACCTGGGCCGCCCGTGGGGCCGATTCCTACGAGAGGATGACGAACCTGCCGCGGGAGCTGCGCGAGGCGCTCGCGGCCGAGGTGCCGCTCTCTTCGCTGACCGTTCGCGCCACGGCGCGGTCGGACGATGGAACCGACAAGGTGCTGTTCGAGACCGGCGACGGGCGCCCGGTCGAGGCGGTGCTGATGCGGTATCGCGACGGCAGGCGCTCGCTCTGCCTCTCGAGCCAATCCGGCTGCCCGCTGACCTGCACCTTCTGCGCCACCGGGTCGATGCGCTTCGGCCGCAACCTGAGCGGCTCGGAGATCCTCGACCAGGCGCTTCACTTCAGGCGGATCGAGGCCGTCAACCAGGCGGTGTTCATGGGCATGGGCGAGCCGCTGATGAACGTCGACGCCGTGCTCGCCGCCTGCGAGCGGCTGCCCCAGCTCGGGGTCGCGAGCTCGCACACGACCGTGTCCACCGTCGGCTGGATCCCCGGCGTCGAGCGGCTCGCCCGCGAGGGGCCGCGGGTGCGCCTGGCGCTGTCGCTGCACGCGCCCGACGACGCCCTGCGCAGCGAGCTGATGCCGGTCAACGACCGCTATCCGCTCACCGAGGTCCTCGAGGCATGCCTCGCCTGGCGCGCGGCTCGCCGCCGCCGCGTCTACATCGAGTACCTGATGCTCGACGGTGTCAACGACCGCCCCCAGCAGGCCGCCGCGCTGGCGGGCCTGCTGCGGCCGCGCGAGGCGTTCAAGGTCAACCTGATCCCGTACAACCCCACCGGCGGCGAGTTTCGCGGCTCGCCGCGCGAGTCGATCGACGCGTTCAGGGCCGCGCTCTCCGAGCGTGGGATTCCGGCGACGATTCGGCTCGACGCGCGGCCGCGACATCGCCGCCGCCTGCGGACAGCTCGCGGCGACGGCTGCAACCTGAGGCGCTCTCGGGCGCCGTGAGGCTCAGTCCGAGTCGAGCAGCTCCTCGGCCTCGTGTCCGTGGCCGGGCGGGACGCGCAGCGCGATCTCGCCGCGCCCCCATTCGTCGAGCGGCCAGTCGGCCGTCAGCACCGCCTCGCGGCCCTGCTCGGTGAGCAGCTGGCGAAATGCGCGCGCGGTCTCGAGGTCCTCGAAGTCGCGGACCACGTCCCAGTCGTCATAGGACGCGTCGCCGATCCTCAGCTCGGAGAGCCCGTCGGGGTGGAGCTCGCCGCCGGCCACGGTCCACAGGCGGCTGAGGCGGTCGCGCAGCCCCATGTGTCCGACGTCAGCCGCCGGCCGCGCCGCGCGGCTCGAGCGCGACGACGGGGATCGTCCGATCGCCGGCGCGCCGCTGGTAGGCCCGGTAGCCGCTGTAGCGCTCGCAGGCGAGCCACCAGGCGCGGTCGCGCTCGGCGCCCTCGAGCGTTCGCGCCCGGTAGGGCCGCTCCTCGCCCCTGATCGCGAAGTCGACCTCGGGGTTGGCGACCAGGTTGCGGTACCAGGCCGGGTGCTTGACGTCACCGCCGCGCGAGGCGACGAGGATCACTCGGTCGCCGTCGCGGGTGTAGACGAGCGGTGTCTCGCGCAGGGCCCCGCTCCTCGCCCCTCGGACGCGCAACAGTCCGACGCGCCGTGAGCCCGCCAGCGTGAGCCGCCCGCGGCTCCACGAGATCAGCCGCCGGTCGATGCTCGGGGCGACGTTGACGAAGAACCAGGCGCCCGGTCGCGAGGCGACGATCGGCTCGGCTACGCGCTCGAACGGCGTCCGCCTGCGCGGTTGGCCCGGGTTTGCGCGGCTCTCCTGCATCGCCGCAAGCCTAGACTCCCGCGGCGATGAAGTGGAAGCGCTCCCGGGGCAGGGCCGGCCGGGACACGATCGATGCCCGCGGCTCCTCGCCGAGCTCGACCGGCGGCGGGGGATTGGGCGGTCTGCCACTCCCGGGTGGGGTCGCCGGCCTCGGTGGCGGCGCCGGGATCGTCGTCGTCTTGGTGATCGTCGCGATCCAGCTGTTCGCCGGAGGCGGAGAGGGCGGCTTCGACCTCGGCCCGGCGTTCGGCGGCGGGGCCCAGGTGCCGGGCACGTCCGACCCGGTCGGGATTCCGCCCGGCGAGGATCCGCAGCGCGACCTCAAGGACTTCTCCGTCTACGTGTTCGGCGACGTCCAGGACACCTGGGCCGGAGCCTTCCGCGACGACGGCGAGCAGTATCAGCGCGCGCAGCTGTACCTCTACGCGAACGCCGTGCGCACGAATGGATGCGGCTCCGCGACCTCCGCGGTGGGGCCGTTCTACTGCCCGGCCGACCGCCGCGTCTACCTCGATCTCAGCTTCTTCGACGACATGAAGCGCGAGCTGCGGGCGCCGGGCGACTTCGCCTGGGCCTACGTGATCGCGCACGAGGTCGGCCACCACGTCCAGAACCTGCGCGGCACGAACCGGGAGGTCGAGCGGCTCATTCGCGACGATCCCGATCGCGCCAACGAGCTCTCGGTCCGGCTCGAGCTCCAGGCGGATTGCTACGCGGGCGTCTGGGCGGCGACGGTGTTCGCGGAGGGCGACCTGGAGCCGGGCGATCTCGACGAGGCGTTCACCGCCTCCGAGGCGGTCGGCGACGATCGGCTTCAGCGCCAGGCCGGTCAGACGGTGAATCCCGACAGCTTCACCCACGGCACCTCCGATCAGCGCCGCGACTGGTTCGACACCGGCTACCGGTCCGGTGACCCGAGCGCCTGCGACACGTTCGCCGTCGACGAGGTCTAGTCCGAGAGCTCGACGCGCTCGATCACCTGCGGCTCGACCGGGCGGTCGCCGGCGCCGGTGGGCGTCGACTCGATCGCGTCGACGGTCTCCATGCCGTCGGTGACCCTGCCGAAGACGGTGTGCTTTCCGTCAAGCCAGGGTGCCGCCTCGGTGGTGACGATGAAGAACTGCGAGCCGTTGGTGTTGGGGCCGGCGTTCGCCATCGCGAGCGCGCCGCGGACGATCTTGTTGTCGTTGAACTCGTCCTCGAACGTGTAGCCGGGGCCGCCGGTGCCGGTGCCCTCCGGACACCCGCCCTGGATCATGAAGTCGCTGATCACGCGATGGAAGATGAGCCCGTCGTAGAACCCGTCGGCGGCGAGCTTGCGGAAGTTCTCGACCGTCTTCGGGGCGTCATCGTCGAAGAACTCGAACGTGATCGGCCCTGCGTTCGTGTGAAGCGTTGCTGCTGACATCGCGACCGACTCTAGCCAACCCGGGCGGGCGCCTATCCTCAGCGGAGGATGCGGTGCTCGTCCTGCGGCAACCTGAACCGGCCCGACGCGCGGTTCTGCGACGCTTGCGGCGCGCCGCTGGAGGCGCCGGAATCCCCGCCGCCGGCGCCGCCCGACGACGCGCCCGAGCTGATCGCCGGTCGCTATCGCGTCCGTGCCTTCCTCGGCCACGGCGGGCGCAAGCGGGTCTACCGGGCGATCGACGAACGCGACGGCGGTCGCGACGTCGCGGTCGCCGTCTTCGACACCGAGGGGATCGAGGAGACCGTGCTTGCCCGCGCGCGCCGGGAGACCCAGGCGATGGCGAAGCTCGGCGAGCACCGGCACATCGTCCGGGTCCTGGATTCCGGCGAGGAGGACCGGATCCCCTACATCGTCAGCGAGTACGTCGGCGGCGGCGACCTCGCCGGGGTGCTCGCCGATAGCGACGAGCGGCGCCTCGAGCTCGACCGCGCGATCGCGATCGCGATCGACGTCTGCCGGGCGCTCGAGCACGCCCATCCGCTCGGGATCGTGCACCGGGACCTGAAGCCCGCGAACATCTGGCTCGGCGACGACGGCACCGCCCGGCTCGGCGACTTCGGCCTCGCGACCACGGACCGCCGCTCACGCGAGGCGGTCGAGGGCATGCTCGTCGGCACGGTCGCCTACCTGCCGCCCGAGCAGGCGCTCGGGCGCAGCTCCGATGAGCGCGCCGACCTCTACTCGCTCGGGGCGATGCTGTACGAGCTGCTCACCGGGGAGCCGCCGTTTCCCGGCGAGGACGCGGTCGCGATCATCAGCCAGCACCTGAGCGCCGAGCCCGTCCCGCCCTCTCGCCACCGGGGCGAGATTCCGGCGGCGCTCGACCGGCTCGTGCTCGAGCTGCTGGCGAAGGAGCCGGAGGAGAGGCCCGTCAACGCCACCGCCGTGCGCCGGGCGCTCGAGGCGATCGCCGCCGGGCCGGCCGAGGCCCCCGAGCCGGGCCCCGCCGAGAACCCGCTCGCGTCGCTTGCCGGCGGGGTCTTCGTCGGCCGCGAGCACGAGCTCGAGGAGATGCGGACGATGCTCGACGACGCGCTCCACGGCCAGGGCCGGCTCCTGCTGCTCACCGGCGACCCGGGGATCGGCAAGACCCGCACCGCCGAGCAGCTCGCCACCTACGCCCGCGTGCGCGGGGCGCGCGTGCACTGGGGCCGCGGCCACGAGGGCGAGGGCGCGCCGCCGTACTGGCCGTTCTCGGAGGCGATCCGCTCCTACGTGGCCGACGCCGACCCGGTCGGCCTGCGCTGGCAGCTCGGCGGCCGCGCGCCGATCGTCGCTCAGATCGTGCCCGAGCTCGAGGAGCGCCTCGGCGACCTCGGCGACCCACCGCGGCTGGCGCCCGAGCAGGCGCGCTTCCGGCTCTTCGATGCCGTCTCCGGGTTCCTAGCCGGGGCCTCGCAGTCGCGTCCGCTGGTCCTCGTGCTCGACGACCTGCACTGGGCCGACGAGCCGTCGCTACTGCTGCTGCGCTTCCTGGCTCGTCAGCTCGCCGACACGGGCCTGCTCGTGATCGGCACCTACCGCGACGTCGAGCTCGGCCGCCACCACCCGCTTGCCGAGACGCTCGCCGACCTGACCGCGGTAGAGGGCGCTCGGCGGATCGCGCTGCGCGGCCTCGACGCCGAGGCCGTCGCCGGGTTCATCGAGATGACGGCGGGGGTCGAGCGGCCGCCGGCCGACGTCGCCGAGCGGATCCGCGACCAGACCGGCGGCAACCCGTTCTTCATCGGCGAGGTCGTGCGCCTGATGGCCGCCGAGGGCAGGCTCGCCGAGGCCGACCCGGCCGGCGGGGCGCCGATCCCGCAGGGTGTGAGGGAGGTCGTCGGCAGGCGGCTCGACCGGCTCTCGGATGCCGCGAACGAGATCCTCGCGCTGGCCGCCGTCTGCGGGCGATCGTTCTGGATCGAGGTGCTCGAGCGGGTCTCGCGGCGCTCCGCGGACGAGGTCGGCGCGGCCCTGCACGAGGCGGTCGACGCGCGGCTGGTCGAGGAGTCTCGACGGCGTCCGGGCCTCTACGCGTTCTCACACGCGCTCGTGCGCGAGACGCTCGAGGCGGAGATCCCGGCGACGCGGCGCACCGCCACTCACCGCGAGATCGGCGTCGCCTTGGAGGCGATGTACGGAGACTCCGAGCGCCACCTGCCCGAGCTGGCCCACCACTTCCTCGAGGCCGCTGCGATCGGCGAGGCCGATCGCGCCGTCCGCTACGGCCGCCGCGCGGCCGCGCAGGCGACCAGCCGCCTCGCCCACGAGGACGCCGCCGCGCTCTACGCCCGCTCCCTCGAGGCGCTCGAGCTCGCGGGAGAGCCGAACCCGCCGTTGCGTCTGGAGCTACTCCTCGACCTCGGCGAGGCGCAGCGATGCGCCGCCCGTCCCCGCGATGCGCGGGCCACGTTGGAGCGGGCGGCGGCGCTGGCCCGCGAGCTCGAGCGCCCCGAGCAGCTGGCCCGCGCGGCGCTCGGGATCTGCTTGCTGGCGGAGGCCGGGGTCGTCGACGAGCCGCTGATCGATCTGCTCGGCGAGGCCCTCGAGGCGGTCGGGGAGGGCGACGGCGCGCTGCGCGCACAGCTGCTCAGCGGGCTCGCGCAGGAGCTTTACTGGGTCGATCCCGTCGGCCGTTCGGACGAGCTCGGGCTCGAGGCGCTGGAGATGGCCAGACGGATCGGCGATCCCTGGTCGCTCGCGCTGGCGCTGGTCCGGCGGCAGTTCACCGGCGCCGCCGGTCCGCACGAGGTGCGCCGGCGGCTGCGCGAGGGCGACGAGCTCCACGAGCTCGCGAAGCGGCTCGACGACCCGGAGCTGGAGCTGCGGGCGCACGTCTACCGGCTCCGCGACCGGCTCGAGCTCGGCGACATCCGCGGGGTCGACGCCGACCTCGCCGCCTATGAGCGGATCGCGAACGAGCTGCGCCAACCGCAATGGGCGTGGCACATCCCGCTGCTGAAGGGGATGCGCGCCCTGATCGACGGGCGCTTCGCCGACGCCGAGGCGCTCGCGGAGGACGCGTTGACCGCCGGGCAGCGCGCCGAGGAGCCCGTGTCGGCCCAGTTCTACGCGACCCAGAACGCGCTCCTTCGCCGCCAGCGTGGGTCGGCCGCCGACCGAGCGGGGCTCAGCGACCTGGTCGGGCGCCTCGCCGAGCTCGCCGAGCGCTATCCGGCGATCCCCGCCTGGCGCTGCTCGCTCGCGGCCACGCAGGCGGAGCTCGGCAACGAGCGCGAGGCGCGGGCGGCGTTCGAGCCGCTCGCGGCGGCGGAGTTCACCGGCCTGCCGTTCGACGCCCAGTGGACGATCTCGCTCACGCTGCTCGCCGAGACCGCCGCGTTCCTCGGCGACGCGCCGCGCGCCGAACGGCTTCACGAGCTCCTGCTTCCCTACGACGGTCTGACCGTCGTCGCCGGTCGGGCAGCGGCTTGCTACGGGCCGGTCTCGCGCGTGCTCGGCGTGTTGGCGGCCACCGCCGGGCGGACCGCCGACGCCGAACGGCACTTCACCGATGCGATCGCGCTCTCGGAGCGCATGGGGGACCGGCCGTTCACCGCTCTGGCTCGGTTCGAGCTCGCCCGTCTGCTGCTCGACCGCGACCGAGACGGCGACCGCTCCCGCGCGCTCGAACTGCTCGCGGCGGCGCTCGACACCGGGCAACGGCTCGGAATGGAGCGCCTCGTGCGCGACGCGGTCGAGGCGCGGCTCGCGGCCCAGGGCCTGACCGCGCTCGACACCACGACCTCGATCGATTTCATGATCGAGGCGGTCTCCTCCGAGCGCCCCGACATCGCCGCGCTCGCCGCGCCGGACGGGCAAATGACGATCCTGTTCTCCGACATCGAGGACTCGACCCTGATCACCGAGCGGCTCGGCGACGAGCGCTGGCTCCGCGTCCTGCGCGCCCACAACGCGCTCTTTCGCCGGCTCGTCCGCGCCCACGGCGGCTACGAGGTCAAGAACCAGGGTGACGGCTTCATGCTCGTCTTCCCCGATCCGCGCCGCGCCGTCGAGTGCGCCGCCGCGATCCAGCGCGAGCTCGCCGAGACCGAGGCCGTCGAGGGCGAGCGCGTGCGGGTGCGGATGGGCATGCACGCCGGCGAGGCGATCCGAGAGGACGGCGACTTCTTCGGCCGCAGCGTGATCCTCGCCGCGCGGATCGCTGCCGCGGCGCGGGGCGGCGAGATCCTCGTCTCCGAGGAGCTCAAGCGGCGCGCGGAGCAGGCGAGCGGCGACGACGCGGGCGGCTGCGGCTTCGACGAGGGGCGCGATCTCGAGCTCAAGGGCCTCGCCGGCAAGCACCGTGTCTACCGCGCGGCCTGGGAGGCCGTCGCGGCCTGAGGCCGGCGGTCACGGAATGCTTCGGCCGGCGAGACGCTCGCCGGTGAGCCAGGCGACCGGATTGTCGACCAGCATCGTTTCGAGCTGCTCGTCGGTCATCCCGCCCGCGCGCAGGTCGGGGATCACCCGCTGCGGCACGATCCGGATGTCCCAGTCCTTCGCCATCCCCGCGGCCAGCATCTGCTCGACGATCGGCACCGGGAACCAGTCGAGCGTCGCGCAGGAGTCCGCGGAGATGAACATCCGCTCGGCGTAGCCGCGCTCGAGCAGCGCGAGGACCGTGGCGTTGCGCTTCTCGTAGGGGAGGTAGAGCTCGAGCCCGTAGCGGTCCATGCCGATGTAGACGCCCTGGGCGAGCAGCCGCTCGATGTAGTCGACGTCGCCGGTGTCGCCGACGTGGGCGACCTGGACCCGCTCGAGGTCGACCCCCTCCTCGGTGAAGATCTCGAGCTGGCGCGGCGCGGTGTCGCTGGCCGGCCGCGAGTGGGCCATGATCGGAGCGCCGGTGTGCACGCTGGCGCGGGCGGCCGCGCGATGAACCTTCTCGACGTTCTCGGTCACCCCGGGCTCGTCGGCGGCGCACTTGATGAACGCCGCCTTGATCTCGGTCCCCTGGATCCCCTGCTCGATATCGGCGACGAACAGCTCGGCGATCTGGTCGGGGTCGCGGGTGGCGAAGAAGCTCGGCAGGTGGTCGTAGGTGTAGATGCCGGTGCAGGCGACGACCTGGAGCCCGGTCTGGTCAGAGACCCGGCGCATGAACGAGACATCGCGGCCGAGGAACATCGCGGTCGGGTCGCAGATCGAGCGGACTCCGAGCTCGACGGCGGCGCTCGCCGCCTCCACGGCGGCGTCGTAGTCCTCGCCCTCGGCGATCGCCCGCTCCGGGATGCCGCCGAAGGCGCCGGCGCCCGGCCACTGCGCCGCGACCGCCTCGTCGCGAGCTCTCAGGTGCTCGTGGATCAGCGTCCGCCCGAGCTCGCCGGCGTCGATCGGGCCGGTGACCGTCTCGATCCTCTCCATCGCGGCGCCTAGTCTAGGTGCCCCCAACCGGGCGCCGTCACGGTCGCCGCGCGCCCCGCCGGCCGCCGCCGCGCGGCTCAGGTGAGCTTGACGATCGCGATCACCATCGAGGCGATCAGGCAGGCGATCAGAACCGCCATCAAGTAGCGCCAGGTGGTCGGCATCGCGGGTGCGCCGGATAGTATGCGGGCGCAAGCGCGAAGGAAGGGAGCTGGCCTTGTTCGAGCGGATCATCGTCGGCAGCGACGGGTCGGAGACCGCCGGGGAGGCGGTACGCCAGGCGGTCGAGCTCGCCCGGGCCACGGGCGCGAAGCTGGACGTGGTCAGCGCCTACGAGCCGGTGGCACAGTCGCGACTGCGGGAGGAGTCGGGGGAGGTGCCGGGCGACATCGCCTACGCGGTCGGGCCTCGCGAGGACGTGAACGTGATCCTCGAGGGCGTCGCGGCGGCCGCGAGGGACGCGGGCGTCGAGGTCACGACCCACGCACGCGAGGGCGATCCCGCCGACGTGATCCTCGAGCTCGCCGAGCAGACGAAGGCCGACCTGATCCTGGTCGGCAACAAGGGGATGACCGGAGCGCGCCGGTTCTTGCTCGGCAGCGTGCCGAACAAGATCTCCCATCACGCTCCCTGCAGCGTTTACATCGCGCGGACGACCTAGCAGGCCGGCGCCGCTCGATCTCGCGGCCAGCGCACATACTTCGGCCGTGGCCGAGAGCGGTTTCACGGCGCGAGACGAGGAGCTGATGCGCGTTGCGCTGGCCGAGGCGCGCCGCGCGCCCGAGCACGACGATGCGCCGATCGGCGCGGTGATCGCGCGCGCGGGCGAGGCGATCGCGGTCGCCGGCAACGAGCGCGAGCTGCGCCACGACCCGACCGCCCATGCGGAGATCCTGGCGCTGCGCGCCGCGGCGGCCGAGCTCGGCGGATGGCGGATTCCCGATTCAGTCCTCTACGTGACGCTCGAGCCGTGCGCGATGTGCGCCGGAGCGATCGTGCTCGCACGGGTACCGCGGGTCGTCTACGCGGCGCCGGATCCCAAGGCGGGCGCCGCCGGGAGCGTGCTCGACGTGCTCGGCGAGCCGCGCCTCAATCATCGCCCGGTGGTCGAGGCCGGCCTGCTCGCGACCGAGTCCGGTGACCTCCTGCGCGATTTCTTCGCCGCTCGGCGCGGCTAGGCCGCTAGCCGGTGGCCGGCTCCGCCGCCGCCGCCGCGCGAATGCGAAGCCCGACCATCGGATAGATCAGGGTCGAGAGGACCGCCGCGCCGATGAGCGCCGCCGCGGTCGAGCTGCGCATGTGGCCCTCGTCCTGGGCAACGGTGGTGATCGCGATCACGAGCGGCAGCTGGGTCGAGGTGAAGAAGGCGAGCGCCAGTCGCTGGCCGCCGTCAAGGACCTTGCGATAGAGCAGCAGCGCGGGCGTTCCGCGGACGATCAGAAACAGCGCCAGGAAGACGAGGAGCCGGCGTCGACGCCGATCTCTCCCGGGTCGACGGCACCGAGGATCACATCCATGAGCGGAGAGGGTGGGATTCGAACCCACGAGGCAGCTTTCACCGCCCACGCGATTTCCAGTCGCGCACCTTAAGCCACTCGGTCACCTCTCCGGGGCGGGCATGACGATACCTGCGAGCACAGGACGACCTGATCGCCACCGGCGGCACCGCCGCGGCGACGGTCCGGGCGCTCGCCGATCAGCTACGAGAGCTGAGGAACCGGGGCCTCCGGCAGGCGCTCCAGCGCGGCGTCCATGTCGGCCTCGCTGAACTCGAGGTCGGTGAGCTCGCCGGCCAGGTAGGCGCTGTACGCGGACATGTCGAAGTGCCCGTGGCCGGAGAGGCCGATCAGGATCACCCGCTCCTCGCCCGCGCGCTTCGCCGCCTCGGCCTCGTCGAAGGCGGCGCGCAGCGCGTGCGCGGGCTCGGGGCCGGGGATGATCCCCTCGGCGCGGGCGAAGCGGATCGCGGCGTCGAACGCCGCCGTCTGGTGGATCGCCTTCGCCTCCACGAGGCCCTGCCCGACCAACGCGCAGAGGCTCGGCGCGTCGCCGTGGTAGCGAAGCCCGCCGGCGTGGACGGGCGGCGGCACGAAGTCGTGGCCGAGCGTGAACATCGGCATCAGCGGCGTGAGCCCCGCCGTGTCGCCGAAGTCGTAGCGGTAGACGCCGCGGGTCAGGGTCGGGCAGGCGGCCGGCTCGGCGGCCACGAACCGGGTCGTCCTTCCCTGGCGCAGGTTGGCGCGGATGAACGGGTAGCTGAGGCCGGCGAAGTTCGAGCCCCCTCCGACGCAGCCGACGACCACGTCCGGATACTCCCCGGCGAGCTCGAGCTGCTCGATCGCCTCCTGGCCGATCACCGTCTGATGAAGGCAGACGTGGTTGAGGACCGAGCCGAGCGAGTAGTTCGTGTCCTCCGACTGCGCGGCGACCTCGACCGCCTCCGAGATCGCGATCCCGAGGCTGCCCGAGGGGTGCCCGGCCTGCGAGCGCCCGGCCTCCGTGAGCTCCGAAGGGCTGCGGTGAACCGTTCCGCCCCAGGTCTCGATCATCGCCCGGCGGTAGGGCTTCTGGTCGTAGGAGACGCCGACCATGAACACCTCGCACTCGAGGCCGAAGAGCTGGCAGGCGAGCGCCATCGCCGAGCCCCACTGGCCGGCCCCGGTCTCGGTGCAGATCTTCAGGACGCCCTCGCGCTTGTTGAAGAACGCCTGGGCGACGGCGGTGTTCGGCTTATGGGAGCCGGCGGGGGAGACGCCCTCGTACTTGTAGTAGATGTGAGCCGGGGTGTCGAGCGCGCGCTCGAGCCGGCGGGCGCGCAGCAGCGGCGTCGGGCGCCACAGCTTGTACACCTCGCGCACCTCGTCCGGGATCTCGATCTCGGGCTCCGCCGAGACCTCCTGCTCGATCAGGCCCATCGGGAAGATCGGCGCCAGGTCCTCGGGCCCGAGCGGTTGCTGGGTGCCCGGGTGAAGCGGCGGCAGCGGCTCGCCGGGGAGGTCCGGGATCAGGTTGACCCAGTGAGTCGGGATCGCCGACTCGGGCAGGGGGAACTCGGTGTGGTCGCTTGCGCTCACGATCCTGTCCTCGCGCATCGCATCAAATCACGGATCAACGACTCGCGATGCGGCGCAAACCGCCATTGCCGATTTCGTAAGATCGATTGCGTGGTGGGCGACAACGGCAGCGCCGGCGGGACCTGGAGCGTTTACCTCTCCGGTGAGATCCACTCCGACTGGCGGGAGCGGATCGCCGAGGGCGTGCGTGAGGCGGGGCTGTCGGTCGAGCTGCTCGCGCCGGTCACCGATCACGGCGCCTCCGACGACGTCGGGATCGACATCCTCGGCCCCGAGCCGGAGGGCGTCTGGAAGGACCACAAGGGCGCCGGCGTGAACGCCGTCCGCACGCAGACCCTGCTGCGACGGGCCGACGTCGTCGTGGTCCGGTTCGGCGACAAGTACCGGCAATGGAACGCGGCCTTCGAGGCGGGCTACGCGGCCGCGCTCGGCAAGCCGCTCGTCACCCTCCACGGCCCGGAGCTCACCCACGCGCTCAAGGAGGTCGATCGCGCGGCGATGGCGACCGCCGAGACCCCCGAGCAGGTGGTCGAGATCCTCCGCTACGCGATCACCGGCCCCGGCGTCCGGGTCTGAACCCGGGTTCGAGCCTCTCGGTCCCGACCCCCGCTAGCCTTGGCAGCCGCCATCTGGAGGGGTGGCAGAGTGGTTGAATGCGGCGGTCTCGAAAACCGTTAGTCGTCGATTAGGCGGCTCGAGGGTTCGAATCCCTCCCCCTCCGCTGATAGAGCCAGATTCCGCTTACCGAAGCCGTTTACTAAGGCTCGCGTTCACCCGGTGAACCCGGGGCCGACGTCCGATTGAGGCCGATAGAGGCCGTCTAATGGGAAGGTCGCTTTTCCCATTTGTTTCCCATCAGCCGGCCCTCAACCTCCGGGTCGAAGCCTTCCTGCACTGGTGCGACTGGGAAGGCGTAGACCGGCCCGAGAGGAAGTCGGCTCATGCTGCCATCCTCGCTTAGCGCTGACATATCAAGATGGCGGCGCGGTCGACAGCGCAGCGGGTAAGCGAAGCCTCGTTTGACGCTCTCCGGCAGCGCCTAACGCCGTAGCCACCTTTCCACGCCCCCCGGGGTCCCAGCGCGGGAATGTGCTGCCTTAGCTGCCGGGCTCGGCCGCCTCAAGCCCCCTGGCCCTGCTGGTCGGAGCCGCTACCCGCTTGGGCCACGCGACGCCGTCAGTCGTCCGACGGCCCGTCGTCGGTGCCTGACCCGTCACTGTCGTCGTCCATGCCCGACCCGTCATCGTCGGCCGACTGATCGCTGACGTTGAAGTTGCGGTCGAGATGGACGTCGACCGTGCTGCCGTCGTCGCGAGCAACCTCGACCTCGTAGTAGCCCTCCTCGTCACGAACCTCGGTCTCGGTGACCTGGCCGCCGCCGGAGGCCTCGAGCGCTGCAGCGCTCGCCTTGTCGAGCGCCGCGCCGCCGATCGGCTTGCCCGCGCCGTCGTCTGCCCCGGTCCCGAACGCCAGACCCGCGCCTCCGGCGGCAACTGCCAGGGCCGACGCGCCGGCGATCATGAGCTTGGTGCGCTTCTGCATCTTCCGTCTCCTCTGGCGACGCTGATCTTCCCACCACTCTCTACAGAACGCGAATGAAATAACCATGAAAGCCCTGCTCACTTAGGAGCGATCCATCTTCCCTTCCTCCCCACGCCGCAGCTTCCGTGGGCATGGCAGCGCGAGCGCGGAGTCCCTCACCGACGGACTCCTCGGGCAAGGTAGGGACTCGGTCGCCTGCCGGGAGAGGCGATCCGGCGAAGCGAAAGGTAAGCCTCGGCGCAAGCTAGCGAAGCTCGCGCCGAGGCTCGCGTTCAGCTCGGCGAGGCCAGCGCCGCTACTTGCAGCGATGCTTGGCGCTCACCTTGACCCTCCGGTCGTGGCGAATCCGGAGCAGCTCTTCGCGGTCGGTTCCACCCGAGACCGCGACCGCTTCGACGGGGCCGATGCCCTGTGCGTAGAACTTGAACTCCTCGACCTTCGGCTCGATCGGGTTGGTCTCCTTGATCATCAGCGTGTGCGGGAAGTGGCCGAACGGGACCTCGGCCATCTCGTCCAGGCTGAAGATCTCCGCCCGGTCCTCCGCGTGCCCGGGGAAGGACTCTTGGCGGTAGGCGAGGCCCTCCTTCGGATCGGCGGGCATGATCACACCAGGCTGGGCGCCATCCACCCCTGACTCGAAGGAACCCTCTCTGGAAGCGATGTGGCCGTTCTCGCACTCCACCGTGTCCTCGCCCAGGTACCAGACGTTGCCCTCGGAGTCCTGGGAGTACCAGTCGAACGTGTCCTCGACCGGCTTCCCGTGCTCGGTCGCCCTGTCGTGGACGACGCGTGCGGTGATCCCGTTCGCGATCAGCTTCGTCTTGTCCGAGACGGAGACGACCACGCGCTGCTTTGCCCCCTCGGCATCGGTCTCGCGGTAGACGTAGCGGTCGCCCGGGACGAGCGGGAAGTAGGCATTGTCGATCTGCGTGGTGAACTCGGCGGGATCGAGCTGCACAGACTCGTCTCCCTGCGGGAGCTTCGCCGCTGCGGCCGTCGTCGGGATGGCCGCCATCCCGAGCGTCGCGCCCAGCAAGCCGAGCGCCGTCCTGCTTCGCCTGAACACACCCATGTCGTGCCTCCGATCTCCGTCGAATTGGGTTTCGCGGTTCATCGACCCTTGACTACCGGTCGCAAATGAAAGGTGGATGAAGATCGCACCACTATCTGCCCGTGAGGCCTTCGCCGGCCGCTCCGGCTCCTCGAGATGCGACCGATCAAGGACGGCGCGGCGGAGCGAAGGCTCGCTTGACGCGCTCCCGCAGCGCCTAGCGCCCGTGCCTGCCGTTGAGCGCCCCGGAATCCTGTCGGGAAATGTGCTGCCTCTCGCTGCCGGAGGGCTCCGGTCGCCCTAGGAACGAGGAATACTGCTTCTCGCGCGATGGCGCGAACAGCGAAATGGTCGCTGTTCGTCCAAAGCAGTACTTCTGCGCTACTCCGACAGCCCGGCGGCTTCGAGGGCCTGCTTCCAGCCGTTCTGCTCGACGAACCACTCCTGGCGCGCGATCTTGCCCCGCGAGGAGAGCTCCATCACCGTTCCGCCGGATGTGAGCTCGGTCTTCACGCCGCTGCCGCGCCCGTAGCCGACGAAGTCGCCTCTCACCGCGAGGCGATCGCCGCTGTCGACCAGCCGGTCGATCGTCCACCCCCAGGGATCGAAGGCGTCGTCGATCTCGCGGTAGAGCGCCCGGACCCCCTCGCGTCCGCGAAAGCAGCCCCCCACGCCCACGCTGTCCATGCCATGCATCCAGACCTCCGTGCCGGGCTCGTAGAGGAGCACGTTTACGTCAATGTCGCTGCGTGCCATCGCGCTAAAGCCCCGCTTGACCGCGTAGGGCATCAACCGTCTCCTGAGCGGCGAGCCGAGCTTGAGCCGGACGAGGCCCGCCGTGAACGCCGTTCCGGCGGCGGGCGCTCGCAGCACCAGCGAATCGAGCAGGTCGCGCTTCTCCGCGGACATCGCCCGCGCAGTATCTCGCGAAACGTTGTGCATTCCATGCAAACCGATGCTTTGCGGGCGAGCATTGGGCACTGAACCCGTTCTAGTGCCCAAATCGACGGACATCCGCAGACATCCACGGCTATCCGACGCTCGTTGATTCGCGGCTCCGCGGGCGGGACTCCGCTTGATAGAGCCACAAACGCGACTTTGGGTAGTGCGAAGGCGTCCCGCTTCGCAATCAGGAGGTCGCCGGTTCGAGCCCGGCTAGCTCCATTTCGGAAGAAGCCCGCGGAGGCGGCCTTTCTACGCCGATTGCGGTGAGGATCAATTCCGTGGACCGGGCAGCGTCGCGGCCGACCGTCTCACGGCTCGCAGCCAAGGCAGGTCAGGTCCCGGTCGGCGCTGGTAGGTTCGATACGTGGGCATCGAGTTCGGGATTCTGGGTCCCCTCCAGGCGCTCGTGGACGGCACCCCGGTGTCGCTCGGAGGCCGTCAGCAGCGAGCGGTCCTCGCAATCCTGCTCGCCCAGGCGAACCAGACGGTGCCGGTCGATCGCCTGATCGATGACGTCTGGGACGACTCCCCGCCGGAGACGGCGGGCAATCTGCTTCAGGGCTACGTCTCGCAGCTGCGCAAGGCGCTCGGCAAGGATGTGATCGCCACCCGTGGGCGCGGCTACGCGGTCGTCGGTCCGACTGGCGGTCTAGATCTCCACCGGTTCGAGCAGCGGGCGGAGGCCGGCATGGCCGAGCGGTCGACAGGGTCTGCTGAAAAGTCCTCAGCGGAGCTGACCGCGGCGCTCGCGCTCTGGCGGGGACCCGCTCTGTCGGACCTGGCGGATCTGCCCGGGATCGCACCGATCGCCGCCCGGCTGGACGCGCTGCGTCTCGCCGCCATCGAGCATCGCCTCGAGGCGGACCTGGATTGCGGCCGCGAAGACGAGGTCGCGGCCGAGCTCGACGCCCTGATTGCGGAGCATCCGCTGCGCGAACGGCTGTGGCGACTGCGCATGCTGGCGCTCTACCGAGCCGGGCGCCAGGCCGAGGCGCTGGAGGCGTATCGCGCTGCTCGCGAGACGCTGGTCGAGGAGCTCGGCATCGAGCCGAGCGAGGAGCTGGGAGAGCTCGAGCGGGCCATCCTGTCCCATGATCCCGACCTGCTCCCCCGTGCGGGCTGGGCGGCGGTGGCCCCGGAGGCCCCTGCTCAGACGAGGACCGTCCTGATCGCCGCGCTGGCGATGAGATCGGTCGGGACGCTGGTCGCGCTGGGTGGATCGCTCGCCCGCCGACCGGATTGCGAGCTCGTGCTGGCCTCGACGGTCTCGAGATCGGAAGACCTGCTCGAGGTGACGAAGCGGCTGCGAGAAGCGACCGCGGCACTGCAGGAGCAGGACGTCGTCGCCCGAGTCGCCGCCTTCACGTCGGTGGCCCCTGGGGCCGACCTCGCGCGGCTTGCCACCGAGCAGGACGTGGACATCCTGCTCGCCGACGCACCGGAGGGGCTGCTCGAGGACGCTAGATTGCTGTCGCTACTCGATGACACTCCGTGCGATGTAGCGGTCGTCGCCGGCAATCACGCCGAAATGAAGGGGTCCGTGCTGGTCCCCTTCTCCGGCTTCGAACACGACTGGGCGGCGGTCGAGCTCGGCGCGTGGTTCGCGCAAGCACTCGAGTGCCCGATCCAACTCGCGGGACCGAGCATCGGCCCGGGAGGTCGCGACGCGAGCCGCCTACTCGCCAGCGCCTCACTCGTGCTGCAGAAAGCGCTTCGGGTGGAGGCCGACCCGCTGATAGTCGAGCCCTCACCGGCAGCGCTGGTCGCCGCCGGCCGCGATGCAGGTCTTGTCATCGTCGGTCTCACCGAGCGCTGGCGACGGGAGGGGCTGGGCGGCGCCCGAACCGCCCTGGCCACGGCCCCCGGACTGACCACGCTCCTGGTCCGGCGGGGCTTGCGGCCTGGAGGGCTGGCGCCCCGGACCAGCGAGACTCGCTTCACCTGGACGGTTGGGCCGAGCGGCTAGCGCACCCAAGGAGGCGGCGTCGCCTTTCGGCACGGCTGGCTGCCGGGGCCCGGGGAGGGAGCATCCGAGAGGAGACCCCCGAATGTCTGCTCGACCTCCGGGACGATCCCTACGAGCTGGAACTCCTGTCGGCCGCCCCCGCGACCGACTCGCTTCAGGTAGGTGTTGCGGACCGCCTGGCGGTTCCGGTCGACGTACACAGGGCCCGAGGGAAGGTCGAATCTCACTCCCGCGAGCTCCTCGCGAAGCCGTCTACGACCGTCCGACAGGTCGCCATCCGCGGCCTCGAGCCCGCGCAGCAAGCCCTCCATGGCGTCGTTGAAGGCCAGCACGAGTGGAGTCTCCGCATCCGAGGGCGGCAGCCCGGGAAATGCCCTCGAGAACTCCCTCCCGTGAGCGCGCATCGCAGGGGTTGCGTTTGCCGGCGGGATGGACGACGCGCCGACCACCCCGGCGGGTGGGCCGGCGATGGGCACGATGGTGTTGGAGTCCTCGAGCACATATGTCCCGGCGACGAGCCGGGTCTGAGCCGAGCCGAGCAAGCGGGTTAGCTTGGGCAGAAAGTCGGCGGGCACGAAGAGCCCGCCGAACATCAGCGCGGCAACGCCGTCGGCGTCCTGGAGAGCGTGGGCGACCTTCGGGTCGCCGAGGTCGATCGGCGCCGTGAACCGCGCTGTCACGTCCCCGCCGAGGGCGCAGAACTCCGCGACGAACGCTGCTTCCTCGTGCCACCCGACGGGTGTTGCATCGGCGACGACTGCGGCGCGGCGCCACCCCAGTTCGCGGTAGGCATAACTTCCAAGCCCCGCCACGTCCTGAGCTTCGTCGGTGTCGAAGCGATAGACGTTGGCGGCGGGGTGCCGCAGGGTGAGCCCCTGGGCACCCGACCAGGCCGGTATGAAGATCACGTCCGGGTACTTGCGCGCGAGCTCGCGGAACACGAGCGAGTCCGACTCGCCGATGGCGCCGACGACTGCGTCGACGCCCTCGACCTCGACGAGCCGACGCGCCTCCTCGACGAGGATCGTGTGCTCGCTCTCTTCGGTACAGCCCCTGATCAGCTCGACGTCGCGGCCGGCAGCGCGGGCATCGGAGACGCCTCCGGACGGCTGCCCGTTCGTGAGGCGGGCACCGCGCCGGAGCAGCGGCAGCTCGGCGCCGGCGAGCATCTCGTCCTCGTAGCCGGAGAAGATCCCGCGACAGTCCGTGAGCAGTCCGACCCGCATCGGCCGCTCGCCGCCCGAGCAGCCCGCTGCGCCCAGAGCGAGCGAAGCGACGGCCAGTAGAAGAGCGACCCGAGAGCGATCAGCTGTCATCGGCGGTCACCCACACGCCCCCCGCGCCAACCGTGACCTCGCGTGGCCGCCCTCCTACCTCGATCTGGTCGACGACCTGGGCGCTGTCGGGGTCGATGCGCGACACCGTGCCGTCGATGGTGTTGGTCAACCACACCGAACCGGCTCCCGCGGCGACGCCGCTGGTACCGCGGCCCGTGGTGATCACCGCCGTGATCGCGTTGGTCTCCGGATCGATTCGTAGAACCCGGTCGTCGAGTGGTGCCGTGACCCAGACGCCTCCCTCGCCCGCCGCGACCGTTCGCGGAATGAAGGGGAGCTCGATCGTGGCGAGGATGCGGCCGCTGCGGCGATCGAGCCGCCATAGCCGTCGATCGATCCCGTCGCCCAGCGTCCACACCGACCCGTAGCCGACGGCAAGGTCGCGCTGGTTGATGCGGGTCGTCTCAACCGAGACCGGTTCCCGGTACGGGAGCGTGACGCTGCGGATGATCCGAAGCTCGCCGGGGTCAGTGCTCAGCCTCTTGTCACCGAACAGTCCCATCGACCAGAGGACACCCTCTCCTCCGGCGACGGTGCAGCTGTACAGATCGAGCTTGCGCTCGCGCACGCCGGTGATCGCGTCGTACCGGGCGACCGTGCCGGTGAAGACCGTCGCGAAGACTTCCGCGGTGTCTGAGACGACATAGATCTTGCCGCCGAGCGACGTGAGATCACGCGGCGAGCCAATCGAGGTGACGCGCTTCAGCTCGCCCGTGGTCGGCTCCAATGTCCACAGCGCACCCTCGCGGTAGTCACCCAGCCAGACTCGACCGGCGCCCGTCGTGATCGCACCTGGATGCGTCGACACGCGGTAATCGGCGGTGGTTTCGCCGCTCGCCGGATCGATCCTGATCAACGAACCGGTCGGCGGCGTCTCCGTTCCCTCACCGGCGGCCAGGATTGCGGCCAGCGCGGCCGTCGCCAAGAGGAGCACGACGGTGGCTGTGGCGACCGCGAGCCGCAGTCGGCGCGGCCGCACGGCATCGAGTCCGAGCGCCGCGCTCGCGTCGGCTACGAGCTCCGCACAGCTCGATTGACGCTGGTCCGGCTCCTTCGCCAACGCTCGTGCGAAGACCGGGTCGATCGCGGCCGGCAGCCGCGAGTGGCGCGTCGACGCAGACGGCGGATCCTCCTCGAGGTGGGCGAAGAGGGTGGCGACCTCGGAGCGACGGCGGAAGGGAACCTCGCCCGTAAGACACTCGAACAGCATGCAGCCGAGCGCGTAGACATCTGCGCTGCCGGCGACCTCATCGCCGCGGATCTGCTCCGGCGAGACGTAGTCGACGGTCCCCATCAGCTGCCCGTCCGCTGGGCCCCGTTCGGACGCGCTCGAGGTGAGGCCGAAATCCGCCAGATAGCAGTGCTCGCGGCCGCCCTCGCGATCGAGCAGGACATTGCTCGGCTTCACGTCTCGATGGACGAGACCATGCCGGTGGGCGGCGTCGAGCGCGTTCGCGATCTGCTCGAACATGGCCAATGCCCGTGCGGGATCCAGGGCTCCCTCGCGGCGCAGGAGGGCTTTCAGATCCCCGCCGGGGGCATACCTCATGGCGATGAAGAGCCGACCGTCCTCCTCTCCCGCCTCGTAGATCGGGATCACGTTCGGGTGGTCGAGGCTCGCGGCGAGCCGTGACTCGCGCAGCAGCCGCTCCCGGAATCTCTCGTCCTCGGCGACGCTGGCGGCGAGCAACTTGAGCGCGACTGGGCGACCAAGGCGAACGTCCCGCACCAAGAAGACCTCGCCCATCCCTCCTCGCCCGAGCAACTGCTCGAGTCGGTAGCCCGCGAGGTCGGCCCCTACGTTCCTATCGATGCGATCGATGCTGTTCCTCCTCCACGGAGAGCTTTACCGAGCGCCCCGCCCGTTGCAATCTCCGTTCTTCGAGCAGAGCCGGGCGAGGGAGCCAACGTGCGGGTGGAGCTGGTCAGAGCCATGACGAGCTGCGCGGCAGTCAGGGCTTCTCCGCTCGCTCGGTGCGGACAGTGCACCGGAAGTCCCAGGCCCACGGCAGCGGTCGACAAATCCGGCGCCGTATCCTGCGCCACCTGGAGTCGATCGGCCTCCGCCGCAGCCCGCTCGGGAAGCCAGGTCCCGAGCATGGTCGGGGCGGAGGAGAACTCGTTCCTCCGCGCCCATCCCCGTGCGTCTCGAGTGGCGTTGCCGTCAGCCTGTCCAAGCCGACGGCGAGACGCCGGGGCGCCGACGGACTGTGAACAGCACGGTGCCGCTGAGGGCGACGAGAGCCATCGCTGCTCCGGCGCCGACTGAAGCGTCGCCCCAGTCGAATTCACCGCCCGAGGCGCTCGTCGGCGATGGAGTAGCGCTGACCGACGAGTAGTCCGCGCCGTGCGGGATCTGGGGAGGGACCTGGGAAGCCGCGCTCGCGGGAGGGACCTCGTAAGCCGCGCTCGCGGGCTGAATTGCGGGCGCGAGACCCGAGCTCGCGCTCGCGCTCGCCGGAATCGCCAGTGCGCAGACGCCGAGGGCGAGTGCGATCACGCGGCGTTGAGCACTTCGCGCACCCCGGGTCGTGCTTGTGATGGTGTGTCCCCTCATATAGGTGGATTCGGTGGACATGCGGCCTCCTTTGTGCGTTTGCGATTGGCCCCCGGAGGCTCGCTCAGGCCGCTTGCATGTCACTGGAGGATTGCTGGACTGCGCGAGAACGTGCCGCTTTCCATGCGAAGCGCGGCACTTCTGCTTCGCGCGAGGAGCGGAACTCACTCGGATACAGCCCCACCGTGTCTTGTTTCCCCATGCGAAGGGCACTCTGGCCGACGCTAGCTCGACCGCCCAGGCGTGGGCATAAACAACCGGTCCTTCGTTTACGGGAGTCGCCTCGGCTCGCGAGTTTGACCCCCACCCGGAAGTCGGAGGATCTCGGGCAGGAGGCTGAGGCCGGGCGCGGCTCGAAGCTTGCGTTTGCCGGTCGCGGATGTAGGTTCACTTAGCGCGCGCAGGTTCCTGCGCGGCTGACCACACACGGAGGCCACGGTGGCCGAGACCCGCACTTTCGCCGGCCCGCGCTCGGTTCGATTTCTGGGGCTGAATCTCTTCCTCCGTGCGGTCGTGGTTGCGGTCGCGATCATCGGGCTCGGGGCGGCGCCGGCGTCGGCGACCTTCGCCGGCACCAACGGGAAGATCGCCTTCGGCCAAGTCTTTCCCAACTACGGCTTCACGATCGATCCGGACAGCTCAAACAAGCATCAGATCGGCCCCGCCGGGAACACCACCTGCAATAACTGGTCGCCGGACGGCAGCAAGGTGCTCTGCAATCTCTGGAGCCGAGATGACGTTCAGCCCGCCACCGCCAACCCAGACGGGTCCGGCTTCACGCTTCTAAATCCGAACCTGCCGCTGGACCTTTTCTGCCTCTCCTGGTCCCCCGAAGGCGCCCGTCTTCTTTGCCACAGCGAGGGGATGGCGAACCCTGCCGATGCCGGCCTTTACACGGTGCGATCCTCGGATGCGGGCGACCTTGTGCGGGTCACCGCCACCCCTCCCGGCCACTTTGACAACGGGTACGGCTACTCTCCCGACGGCTCGCGCGTGCTGTTCGCGCGATTCAACTCCAATGGCAGGGGCACCCTTCTCTCGGTGGAGCCCGACGGCAGCGGGGCCGTCCAGCTGAGTCCTCCAGGGCTCTGGGTCATCGACCTCGGTTTCTTCGATCGGGTCGGGGCGGACTGGTCACCCGATGGGTCTCGAGTCACCTTCGCCGCTTTCCAGAAGCGATCCACCGGTCGGGGATACAAGGCCGGGCTCTTCGTCGTCAACGCCGATGGGTCCGGCCTGCGCCGGATCACGCCATCCGGCCTCGATGCCGTTTCCGCCCAGTGGTCACCGAACGGCGAGTGGATCGCCTTCACCGGAATTCAACGCAGCGTCCCGGAGCTCTGGATCGTGCGTGCCGACCGAAGGGACGTGAGGAAGATCACCCTCCACCAGATCGACAGGCTGGATAGGAAGACGTTCAAGAAGCTGAAGAGGAAGCTTCTTAAACAGTGTGAGAAGAAGAGCAGCCACCGGAAGCAGTGTGAGAGGAAGGCCAAGCAGAGGGCGGCGGAGGAGGCAGCCAGTGAGAGGCTGACGCCGGTGTGGTCCCCCGACAGCACGAAGCTCCTCTTCCAGCGGCTCTCCCGCCACACGGACCGGGCGGAGCTGTGGACGGTCCATCGCGACGGCTCAGGGCTGTCGAAGCTGACGCACACGCGCAGCCCTGCCTTTTACGCGTGGGGGACCGACTGACCCAATGCGGTCGATGGAGCTCGGGATGAGGAGGAGCAATCCGCCGGTGTCTCCGCCTCGCTCCCGCTTGCCGACGTGTAGGAGCGATGCCACGGGCTCACGCAGACGGAGTCGCATCACCTGCGGCACGGCCCGCATTCCCTGGCTAACGCGATGTTGTGGCATCGAGCCAGCTTCGTAAGTCAGTCCACAAATGGACATCGGGAAGTTAATTGCCACACCAGCCCGAGTGAGTGCACCGCCGCTATCTAATATCCCCTAAACGCCTTCTTGTGCGCTTGTGAGCGGATCCCAATGCTTGCGGGGTCGGAGCTGCAGGATCGGTTCTCTACCGCTCAGAATCGCCCTCAGTTGCTCGTCTCCTCTCCCGTCGTTTCGGTGCGGGCCAGGAGCCACCCGGCGCCATCCACAAATCTCGCGCCTGGGGTTGACCCATGGGCCGATCGACGGATGCTCGGTAGGCGATGTCGCAGGAGAACGTCGAGGTAGCGCGGCGCTTTTTCGAGGCGCTCGGCCGACGCGACTATGACGCTGCGACGCCCTGCCTTCACCCTGAAGTCGAATGGCGAAACACGGCCTCGTTCCCAGGTCCGCGTTCCCTCGTCGGACCAAGCGCGATCTTCGAATTCTGGGAGGCGCTGATCGAGTCGTTTGAGCCGGATTGGGCGGCACCGGCAAATTCCCGCCAAGTCGGATTCGGGCACCTCCATCGAGGCGCTGAGGACGAGCGCCACGTGCGTCGTTGCCGTGTTGCACTCGCGAGGGCGGGGGAAGACCAGGGCGGGGTTCTGGTGGACACGCGCTATGCGGCAACCGTGCTTGTGCGCGAGGGAAGCATTGAGCGCATCGAGATCAGCGGGGATCCCGCTAAGGCCCTCGAAGCCGCCGGGCTGTCGGAGTAGGACGCGTTCTGATCAGTCGGTAGCGCCTGCTCAGCTAGGCCAGGGCGAAGCGCGATACTCAGCGGGCGATGTCGCAGGAGAATGTCGAGCTGGTCCGGCGGCTGCTGGACATGTTCGCGATCTGTGACCACGAAGCGGTGTTCGCCATGCCACCCGCGGCGTCCGGCGTCCTTGACTCAAGGGTGAGGCGAGGCCGAGCTCTCCGGAAGGAAAGGCGCCGAGCTTCATCATCCGCGGAAAGGTCGCCACGCAGCACACGCGCCCCACGCCGGCACCATCCGGAGCTGGGCGAGAGGACTCAGCTTCCACTTGTCGGGCGGCAGCCACGTCGCGGCGCCGATACGTAGCATTCATCCTCGGGCAGCCAGATGCGCTGGCTCATCGCCACAGACCAACAGGAGAGGGAATGACGTGCGCATCGTCGACCTATCCGTACCTCTGACATCGGGCATGGGAATCTTCGCCTGGGACCCCCCCGGTATTCGTCGCCCAGAGCCATCGGCTCGAAGAAGCTGGCTATCGGATGTCCCTGCTGGTTATGGGGAACCATGCGGGGACCCATCTCGACGCCCCTTCCCATTTCGTCGCGCAGGGAGCCGGCGTTGAGACCATCCCGCTCGAGCGGTGTCTTCGGGGAGGCAGTGGTCCTGGATCTGAGTTCCCGGCAACCGGGCGCGCCTATCACCGCGGCGGACCTCGAACGCTACGACGAGGTCATCAGTCCGGGTGCCCGAGTTCCGACCCGCACCGACTGGGACACTCACTTCGGGGCCGAGCAGTACTTCGCCGATTTCCCCCCGCTCGCTCCCGAGACTGCCGACTGGCTGGTCGAGCGCGGCGTCTGGCTGCTGGGCGTGGATATGCCGTCTCTGCATCTCGAGCATGGCGGACCGATGCACGAGACCCTCCTTGGGGCCGAGGTCGTCATCGTTGAGTCGCTGGCGAACCTGCGTGAGCTGCGCGAGTCCCGCGTGCTGCTTTCGTGCCTGCCACTGAGTCTGCCCGGTGCCGATGGGGCGCCGGTCCGCGCCGCTGCCTACGACGGCCTTCCGGGAGCAGTAGGGACGGGTAACCACGAAGGGAGTCCAGGTGCGCTTTGAGCACAAGACCGCGCTCGTCACGGGCGCGGCACATGGAATCGGCGAGGCTACGGCCCGGCGGTTCGCCGCCGCGGGCGCCGGGGTGGCCCTGATCGACGTCCACGAGCGTGGCGGCGACGTTGCTGCTGAGCTGAGCGCGAACGGAGCCACAGCTACGTTCATCCGCGGCGACGTCGGCAACGAGCAGGATGTAGAGGAGTGTGTGTCCGCCACCGTGGAGCGTTTCGGATCGCTCGATGTGGTGGTGAACAATGCCGCCGTAACGCTGCCCAAGAGCTTCGAGGACACAAGTCCCGAAGAGTGGGACCGCGTCCTCGCGGTGAATCTGCGCTCGGCATACCTGTTCCTTAGGGCCGCCGCACCGCACCTGCGGGCCGTGTCGGGAAGCGTCGTCAACGTGGCCTCCTTTCACGCGTCGGCAACGATCGAGAACTTCGCCGCCTACGCGGCGGCAAAGAGCGGCGTTCTCGGACTGACCCGCAGTGCCGCCTTGGACCTCGCGCCCGCCGGGGTGCGCGTCAACGCAGTGTGCCCGGGCATCGTCGAGACAGCGATGTGGCAGGCGTGGCTCGCCGAAGTCGAAGATCCCGACGACACGGTGTCGCGCGTGCTCGAGCTGCAGCCGCTTGGAAGGATTGGGAAGCCCGACGAGATCGCCGACGCGATTCTGTTTCTGGCGTCCGATCAAGCCTCATACATCACCGGCACGGACCTCTGTGCCGATGGCGGCGTCACGGCACGTCTTTCGCATGTCTGAGGGCAAGATTCGCGAGATCGCTACCGCGAGCGCACCGCGACCGATCGGGGCCTTCTCCCAGGCGATAGCTGGCGACTCGCTGCTCTTCGCCTCGGGGCAAGGGCCGGTGGATCCCGTCAACGGCGAGATAGGTGAGACCATCGAGGAACAGACGGCACGCACGCTCCGCAACCTCGAGGCGGTGCTCGCGGCAGGGGGTGCCAGCCTGGACGACGTCGTCAGTTGCAGGGTGTACCTCGCCGACCTCGATCAGTTCGCCCAATACGACGCCGTCTACGCACGCTTCTTTCCAAATCACAAGCCAGCCCGCACGACCATCGGGGCCGAGTTGCTCGGCGGGATCATGATTGAGATCGAGCTCATAGCCCACGTTGAGGATCGGAGCAAAGCTTGACCACGGCAGCTTCAAACCAGCTGACGCCTACGGCTCGAATCTCCCAGTTGGGGGTGCTGCCCGTTGTCGAGATGCCGTCAGCCGAACATGCGCGACCGCTAGTCGAGGCGCTGATGAGGGGCGGCCTGGATGCCGTGGAGATCGTGCTGCGAACAGACGCCGCCTTGGAGAGCATTCGTTTACTCCGCCGGGCGTATCCGAACCTTCTGGTCGGTGCCGGAACGGTGCGGACCGAGGACGCCACGAAACGTGCGCTAGAAGCGGGCGCCCAGTTCGTTGTGTCGCCTGGGACTTCGAGGACGTCATCAGCTATTGCCGCTCGCAACGGATCACCGTGCTACCGGGCGCGTGCATGCTGACCGAGGTCGAAGCGGGCAGTCCGCGCCGGTGGCGACACGCTGAAGTTCTTTCCGGCGGAGCCGATGGGCGGACCGGCTTTCCTGAGCGCACTGGCGAGGCCCTTCAGCGAGGTCTCGTTCGTGCCGAGCGGTCGGCATCAACCTGAATATCACCGACTACCTGAGCCTCCCGAATGTGGTGGCATGCGGGGGCAGTTGGATGGTCACCACGGCGCTCGTGGCCGAGCGGCGCTTCGACGACGTCGAGAGTCTCGCAGCCGAAGCGGTCCAGCTCGTCAGAGAGGCGCGAATGGCTGATCTGCTTGATCTGCGTGTTGACGACGAGCGGCGCTGGGACATTGTCGCGCTCGGCGAGGTAATGCTTCGTCTGGATCCGGGAGAGGGACGGATCTCCACCGCGCGGACTTTTCCACGTCGGCGAGGGTGGCGGTGAATACAACGTGGCGCGCGGCTGCCGACGGGCGGGCAAGCGGGCCACGATCGTTACGGCGTTCTTCTGATAACCCGGTGGGCCGACTGATAGAAGACCTGATTCTTCAGGGTGGAGTGGACACTTCCCATGTCCGTTGGGCCCCGTCCGACGGGATCGGGAGATAGCTGTGCGGAACGGCCTCAACTTCACCGAGCGCGGTTTCGGCGTGCGCGGCGCTATCGGCTGTTCAGACCGGGGACACAGCGCCTCATCACAGCTTCGCCCAGGCGAGGTCGACTGGGACACGATCTTCCAGGGCGAGGGATCGCGCTGGTTCCACTGCGGGGGTATCTTCGCTGGCCTTTCGCCGACAACAGCAGAGGCCGCCGAGGAGGCGATGGCGGCGGCCCGAAACGCTGGTGCCATCGTGTCCTACGACCTCAACTACCGGCCTTCGTTGTGGAAGGCACGGGGCGGACTCGAGCAAGCGCGCGAAGTCAATCGCCGGTTGGCCCGGCAAGTGGACGTCATGTTTGGCAATGAGGAGGACCTCAACGCCGCACTTGGATACGAGATCGATGGCGGTGACGATTCCTATTCCGCGCTCGACGAGTCCGTTTATGCGTCGCTCCTCCACCGCGTTGTCGAGGACTATCCGAACGTCAAAGCAGTCGCGACAAGCCTGCGCGAGGTGAAAACAGCCACGGTCAACGGCTGGGGCGGAATTGCTACGCCGACGGCGAGGTCCACACAGCACGGCCGTACCCGGAGTTGGAGATCCTCGATCGCGTCGGCGGAGGGGACTCGTTTGCGTCCGGAGTGATCTACGGATTGCTGGCCGATCTACCCGTCGAGCAAGCTCTCGAGCTCGGCGTCGCGCACGGGGCGCTCGCGATGACTACGCCCGGTGACACTTCGATGGCCACGCTTGTCGAGGTCGAGCGACTTGCAGCTGGCGGGAGCGCGCGGGTACAACGATGAGTGCCGGCTGTACCCGGGCGCCTGCCCAGCACCCTCGCTGGCGTTCGGTCGTCGCGTGAGCCGCACGAGCCTTGGAGTCGTGCCCTGGGGTGGCCGGTACCGGCGCTGTGCCCGGTCCCGGCCGAAGATCGGTGCGACATCCAGTCAGTCCGCTCCGGGCTCGACGTCCGCGGCACGGGCGTTGAACATCGCCGCGGGCGTCGGGTCCGGCGCAGAGCCGGAAGCGGATCCTCTCTCCGATCACGGGGGCCCCTCTGGCGCTAGTACGAGCGTCGGAGGGGCATCCCGGCCGGTCGAATCGCTGAAATCGATTCTGAGAAGCGGCGCTTGGAAGGAGCGCTTGCCGAACTCACCGGCGAGCGGCGGAATCGACGCGGGCCGAAGCTTTAACTTCGAGGAGATGCATCGCTTCGCAGCGCCGGCCGGACGTTGGGAGGCGATGGTGCGGACGTTCTCCGATACTGGGCTGCGACTCGGCGAGGTGCTGCCGCTTCGGCGCGAGGACTTCGACGGGGAGACCCTTGCAGTCAGGCGGACGGCTCACGAGGGACGAGTACAGGAAGGCACGAAGACCGATCACGGCGAGTCGGCGCCAGGGAGGGTCGTGCCCTGCCCGCCTGGTCTAGCCGCCCTCATCGTCGTCTTCGTCGAGGAATCGCAGGCTTCGGCGGCTCGTAGACTGCGAGCCGGTGGCTGATCAACATCGTCTCAGTGACGTTTACGGAATTTCGCGAGAGCTGCCGCTCAACTACGTCCCTCGCGACGGCGTCGACGGCGTCTTCGTTGACAGCCTCACCCGTGACAAGCACATCGTCGTGTATGGCAGCTCGAAGCAGGGCAAGACGTGCCTGCGCAAGTACAACGTCACCGAGGACGATCACGTCGTCGTCACCTGCTCGAATAAATGGACGGGGCTCGCCGCGCTCCACACGGCGATCTTGAAAGCCATCTAGTTGCCCTCGCTCGGCCCAGAGGGAACGGCAGGGCAACGCCTGGGGCAACGCCTTGCAGGTCGGTGCACGCTGGTTGAGGGCCAGGATCGCGGCGTGGGCGGGCGAAGGTCGGACCGGTCAGGTACTCGTGGGAGCCGCGGCGCCCACGCGACGCCGCGATTCTATTGGGCGAGGGCAGCCATATCTGTTAGCCTACTTTCGGTCCAGCAAAACCGCGTTCCGTGTGAGCGTACCAGGAGGGATGATGATGCAGGACACCAACGAGGCTCTTGAATCACGCGAGTCGGGAGCGCCCTCGTGGGTCAATGAGCGGATTCCTCGTCGCACCTTCATTGGTCGCTCGGCTGGGTTGGCGCTTGCCGTCGGCGGTGTGGGCGGCTTTCTCTCCGCCTGCGGAGGCGATTCGAGTGATGAAGTCGTCGTCATGGCCTGGTCGGTCTATCTGACGCGCGAAGTACAGGAACGCTTCACGGAAGTCACCGGGCTGACAATGAAGGCGGTCCCTGCTGATGACGACCAAAGCATGTTCACAAAGCTCAGGGCGGGCGGTGGCTCCCAGTACGACGTTGTCTTTGCGAACGCCGGGTGGGCACCCACCTATCAAGACCAGGATCTCGTCGAAGTGATTGACCTGGCAGAGATCGAGGCGTCTGGAGACCTCTGGCCGGTGTTCAAAGAGAACACAGATTTTCCTTATGTCGTCGAGAGCGACAAGGTGCTTCTCTACCCAAACATGTGGAGCGCAAGCTCAATGATCTGGAATACAACGGTTCCGTTCCAGCCTTCCCGACCGTACTCATGGAACAGTCTTTGGGATGCCCCGAGCGGGAAGGTCATTCTTCATGGAGCGCATGAGGACTTCATCGCAATGAGTGGGCTAGCACTTGGCGTTTCGCCACAAGAGATCTACTCAATGAATGGTGCCCAGCTCGAGGAGGCGGCAAACTATCTGAGTGAGCTGGCGCCGTTCCAGATTAGTCCGAATAGCGATGCCGTGACGGCCAGGGCGATCGCGTCGGGTAAGGCCGACATTGGTTTTGCCTCGAGTCTCGGCATCGCCGAAAAGGCGAACAACATCGGCGGAGGGGACGTTGCTCGAACCGTGATTCCGGAAGAGGGCTCGCTGGGTTGGGTCGACGGTCCACAGCTAGTAAAGGATGCCAAGAACCGAGACAACGCGCTTGAGTTTATGAATTTCTTTGGCAGCGATCCGCAGACCCAAACGTACCTGTGGGACACCTACTACTTTGCTCAATGCAGTAAACCGTCGACCGAGCGTGCTCTCAAGGCGGGCGGTGATAGCAAGCAGATCGCCATTTCGATTGGAGCGGACAACCCGGATCTCGCCTCCAAGCTTACGTTCCTCGCGCCGCCAGATGATGCGGAGGCGTGGACGCAGGCTTACGACCAGGCGGTTGGCTGATAACCGCTACGTTGGGACGTACGGCTCGGCCGTGGATCAATCACGGGCCGCACGCAGCAGTAATCGAGCCGCTCGTCCGTGAACGTACTGGAGGCTCGGTAGAGATTTGTGAGTGCTCACCGCTCGTTTCTGCCTGCACTCGGGGAAGTCAGCAATTACTCGTCGTCGACGAACACTACACTCTCGGGTGACCACGATACCTCTACCCTTCGCCCGGGAGCAACCTCCTCGCCCGGCAGCCCAGCAGAATCGCTACGCGGCATCACTGCGTGAACCTCGGTCGCCGCGCCGAGCCTGACGTAGACATCAAGGTCTCGACCGGTAAAGAGGCACCGATCGATCACCCCGAGGTAGGAACCGGCGGCGGGCGGCCCGTGGGCCGCCTTCAGCCGAACCTCGCCCGGTGGAATCACGGCCGCCACATTGCCCGTGGCCGGCAGGGCCTCGGTGGCGGCGCCCATTATCGTGAGATCCGGATTGCTAATCTCGACTGTGTTACCGCGGTGCTTAACCTCGCCGCGTACAAGGGTTCCAGCGTCGATGAACGAGGCCACGTAGGCGGTACGTGGTGAACGATAGAGCTCCCTCGGCGACGCCACCTGGACTATCCCGCCTTGCTTCATCACTGCGATTCGATCGGCGATTGCGCATGCCTCTTCTTGGTCATGCGTCACGTGGACAAAAGTAACGCCGGTAGACTCCTTGAGTTGGACGAGTTCGTTCTGCATTTGCCGGCGTAGTTTCAAATCCAGCGCTCCAAGGGGTTCGTCCAGAAGCAATACCGCCGGGCGCTTGATGATTGCTCGTGCGAGCGCTGCGCGCTGTTGCTGCCCACCCGAGAGCTCACTGACCTTGCGCTTTCCCATCTTATTTAGGCCTACGAGCTGAAGCGCCTCCTCGACGCGCCGCTGGCGCTCACCACGCGACACGCCCTCCATCTTGAGGCCGAATCCAACATTTCCGGCGACGTCAAGATGGGGGAACAGTGCGTAGCTCTGAAAGACGGTGTTGGCGTCGCGCGCGTACGGCGGGCTCTCAGTCACATCACGGCCTCGGATCTCAACAGTGCCTGAAGTCGGTTCAATGAAGCCTCCTATGATGCGCAGTGTCGTCGTCTTCCCGCAACCAGATGGCCCTAGCAGGGCGAGAAGTTCGCCGTCTTGGGCCTCCAACGACACGCCAGCCATAGCATCTCCGAGCGCGTAGTCGTCCTGTCCTGCATAGCGCATGCGCAAGTCATTACAGCGAAACGTCGGAACGGTCATTTGTTCGCCCCTGTGGTCGCCTGAATTGGCACTGCACGGTCGTGCCGCCGCTGCTTTCCGAAGGCGACAAGCATTCCCACGAGGATCAGAGCCAACGAGGCCACGAGCATCAGCGAGGCTAGGGCATTTAGCTGCGGTGACACCCCGAAGCGCAGAGAGCCGTAGATGTAGAGTGGGAGCGTTGTCTGCGAGCCCGTGACCAAGAAGGTCATAATGAATTCATCCATCGAGAGCGCGAAGGCAATCATGGCCGCAGCAATCATGCCCGGGAGAGCCTGAGGGATCGCCACGCGAATGAACGCCTGTAAGGGCCGGGCACCGAGGTCGAGCGCGGCCAGCTCCTGTTCACGCTCGACACCCTCGAGCCGGACCATGACTAGCATCGCCACGATTGGCAGGGTAAGGATTGAATGGGCGATGATGATCGTCCACAATCCGCGGTCAAGCCCTAGCGCGTTAAGCCCGATAATGATGGCCAGCCCAAGACCAGCGGCGGCAGAAATAGCGGTATCGCGATCGCCCCGAGGGAGAGGCTGCGCAAGGGACCGCGGGTACGAGCCAACTGGACTGCGGCGACCGTACCTAGGACCACGCTAATCAAGACCGACGCACCGGCCACCTGGAGGCTCGTCCACAACGCGTCTTGAAGGACTGGATCGTTGAATACGTTCGCAAACCAACGGGTCGTAAACCCGACCAAAGGCAGGCCGACAGTGGCCGAATCATTGAACGCCAAGATTACGATCACCGCAATCGGCGCGTAAAGGAAGGCCATCATGGCCAGCGCGTAGGTGAACAAGAACGGACTTCTGCGAGGCGTGAACGCCCGCGTGTATTGACCGGCCGCTTCAACGCGTCCAGTCAGCACACGTAATATAACCAAGAGCAGGAAGACCGCGAGGAGCAGCAACATCGCCAGGGAGGATCCAAAGCCCCATTGCAGGGATTCGTTGAACTGATTCACGATAGGGTTCCGAGAACATCAATTCCCCCTTCGGAGCCGCCGATCAGCTGAGGCGTTATGTAGTCTCCCAGCATCGTGATAAAGGCAAGAATGAAGCCCGCAATGAGCCCGCTACGGGCGATAGGCAACGTGACGTTTGTGAGCGAACGCCATGGTTGCGCGCCCAGTCTGTCGCCGCCTCAAGCGTCCGGGGGTCCATCCGTTCAATCGCGACGTAGCTGGTAAGGAACGTCAGCGGAAAGAGGAGGTACACAAACGTGATGACTTCCGCCGAGCGACCTGAGTTCCAGGAACCCGATCGGCCCATCAACAATCCCGAGCGACTCGAGGCCAGTGTTAATAATCCCCTCGCCACCGAGCAAGTTGAGCCATGCGAACACGCGGATCAGATAGCTCGTCCAGAATGGAGCTGTAGCGACCAGAATCCAGGCCAGTCGTCGGCTTGGCCTGACCTTGGTCGCGACGAAGTACAGGCGAACGGAAAAGTCAGAACGACCGTCAGCCCGGAGGCGGTACCAACGAATAGTAGCGTCCGTAGTAGCGACTGCCAATACGTGTCTGTCTCAAAGATCTGGACATAGTTCGACAACGTGAAATCATGGACGATGTTCCCGTCGACGGTAGGCCAGAATGAGTAAACAACGAGGATCGCAAGCCGGATAACGAAGACCACGGCGACAAAGGCGAGCGCCGGCAGGGCAGCATTGGGTGCTCAAACGTTCGGCCGAGCCGCGGGGAGCGATGGAAGCGCACGCGCAGGCGACCTGCAACGCCGGGCTCACTCGCTAGGTCTCTGCTCCCTTTCCGAGGTCGTCCCTGCTGATCTGGGTTGGGGCTAGGTTTCATCGATTGCGCCGGCTCGCACCATCTGCTTCTGGATCGGACATGGTCTCGCGAGACGTCGGGGCGCCGAGCGCAGCCGAGACCCGGTCGGCGGCGTTGCGCACTTGGGGGCCTAATACCTCTATGTCCTCGGGTGTCAATGTGAGAGTTAGCCCGGACACACTGAGTGCGCCGATGACTGTGTCCAGGCCGTTGTGAACCGGGGCACCTACGCATCTGACGTTTGGCTCATTTTCCTCGTCGTCGATCGAATAGCCGCGCTCATGTACGCGCTTGAGGTCCGACAGTACGGCCGACAGGGAAGGAAGCGTACGGTGTGTCCGAGCTTGGAGCGGCGCTGGTCCCAGGAGCTGCCGCGCCTGTGGTTCCGGTAGCGCGGCGAGAATGGCCTTACCTACCGCCGTGCAGTGTAGATCGACGGGCATACCAACCCGCGACACCATATGGTATGCGCGCGGGCTCTCGATCTTTGTGACGTACACCGCGGTCGAACCTCTGAGAACGGCGAAATGAACGGCATGCTGAGTGTCCGTCTGTAGTTCCGTCATGATCGGGTCAGCGATTCGGCGGACGTCGCTGTCAAGGAGACGGCCTGCAAGCGCGAGGGCTCCCGGTCCTACTGCGTAGGACCCGCTGGGCCTGATACGACGTAATCCGCGCCCATCAGAGTGTGCAGGATCCGGTGTACGGTTGATTTAGGAAGCGTGAGTCGATCCGCAATCTCTCCGAGCCTGTGCGGCTGGCCTCCACCCAGCGCTTCGAGGACGGCAATCGCCTTCTCTACGGCGTTTTTGTCTTGACGGACTTTGGTTGGCATGGCTCAACCTTATCGGTATGGTACGATTCCGCCGTGCAGGACGACGTTCCGTCTGCCAGGATAGCGCGTGTGCTCGGAGAGGCGAAGGTCATTCCCATTCTGCGCTCCGCTACGTCTGAGGTGCTTTTTGAATGTTCTCGAACCGCTGATCGACGCCGGCTGCCGGGTGGTCGAGGCCCCCTGGAGCGAAGTCAAGGCGCACATCACACTCCACGGCGGTTCAGCGGGACCAAGAGTGCCTGGCACTCACAACATGCAGCTCGCGGCTACACCACCCAGAGTCAGAGCCTGGCCTCGATGCGTCGGCTTCCAATGCATCTAACGATCAACCCGTTGGCACTTCTGCCAGGCGACCGAGAAAGTACGGAGGTATCGATGGCGAGTGATGCAGGAACACCGGCCTATGATGGACGCGGGGGTGCAAGCCCGCAGTGGTGGCCTTCGCGCTATGGGCCCGATGACCAACTTGGGGCCGGGAATGAGCTGACGCCCAAGCGCGCACTTGGCGCGCTGTCGCTTCCTCAATCCGGCGACGTAATCGAGCTCGGCCAGATCCTTAAGGCGGGCATGCCTGCGTTTCCCCCAGGACGTTTAACCAGCTGATCCTCTCGCACGGGATGCTTGAATCGCTCCCGGTCGCTCCTGGCGAGAATGACGTCAATTGGTTTGAGGAGCAGGTCGTGCAGCCGTACCAGATCGGCTGCCACATTGACGGGCTTGGGCATATCGGAATCCGTGGTCGCTTCTATAACGGGCACCACTACAAGGATTTCTACACACCGACAGGCCTGACAAAGCTCGGAATCGAGCACGTTCGGCCGTGGATCTGTCGTGGCGTGTGTCTCGATATTGCTGATCTGATGAACATGCCGAGACTCCCGGAAGGGTTTGTGGTGACGCCGGACCATCTCGAGGAGGCCTGTCTGCGGCAAGGCATTGGGGTCAAGCCGGGAGACGCTGTTCTGTTACATACTGGTTGGGCCGATCTCTGGATGCGAGATGACCACACCTACACTGACGGTGAGCCTGGCATAGGCTGGGATGCAGCTCACTGGTTGACGAAACCGCCGACCTTCGATCGTGGGCGCCGACAATTGGGCACTCGAAGTGATCCCGTTTGAGAATGACAAGCGGCCGTTTGTGGTTCATCAGCATGTAATTGCAGAGACCGGTACTTCGATCCTTGAAAATATTCCAGACCGTTGAGCTTGTCCGCGGAGGACACTCGGAGTTCCTGTTCATCCTAGCCGTCCCGAAGGGGCGCGGCGCGCCCGCCGGCCTCGCTGCGCCGCTCGCCATCGTTTGAGCGGCTACACGACCGAAGTGCGCGAGGTGCCCGCGGACCGTTTTTGGCTTCACTGTGTCTGGTGTGGCAGCGACCGACCGCTTCGACTTAGCCTCGTGATCGACGACCTGATCGACGCCCTGAACATGGCCGAGCAGGCGGAGCTGCTCGCCGCGGTCACCGGCCAGAACGGGGATCGCTGACCCGATGGCTCGTGCCGAGGAGGCTCGCGGCGCCACGCGCAAGGCACCCGCGGACGACGTCGACCCGGCCGCGATCCGCTGGTTCGACCCGGTCACCGTGCCGATCGCGCGGGCAACCGACCTCGGCTCGGTCCAGGTCATCAAGCACGGCGACCTGTTCCTGCTGACCGACCCCTTCGGCGACGTCCACGTCGACTCCCGCGGGCTTGGCCTGTACGACCGGGACACGCGCCTCCTGTCCTGCTCGCAGCTTCGCGTCAACGGCGCCCGGCCGGTGCTGCTGCAGGGCACGGCCGGCGGGAACTTCCGGGCCACGATCCAGCTCACCAACCCGACGATCGACCGCAACATCGAGGCCAAGGTGAACCCGCTCGACGATCTCTCCGGGCGGAAGATCGGGATCGCGCGCGACCGGATGCTGTCGCTCGAGGGTCTCGAAGAGCGGCTCATGGTGGAGAACTACGCCGAGCACCCCGAGACGGTCACGATGGAGCTCGAGCTCGGGATCGACGGCGCCGACATCTTCGAGGTCCGCGGGCGGGTGCGCGACCAGCGCGGGACGCTCCTCCCGGCGGCCGTGCTTCCGGCGCGGGCAACGTTCCGCTACGACGGCCTCGACGGTCGCCGGCGCTCGACGTACCTGCGCTTCAGCGGTCCGGCGGACAAGATCGAACCGGTCGAAGCGCCTCGGGACGGATCGGAGTCCGGGGCCTGGTTGCGCCTCCGCTGGACCTGGCCCCTCGCCCCCGGCCAGCGGCGCGAGCTGCGCTGGGTCGTCTGGGCGACCGTGACCGACGCCGCGACCGCGGGCGACAGTCCGGCCGAGCTGTTCCCGGATGCGCCCCGGATCGACGAGGGCGAGCCAAGCGGCGCGTACAACGCCTGGTCGCGGAGCACGGCCGAGGTGGACACCGACCACGAGCTGTTCAACCTCACGGTGTCGCGCTCCGTGGCCGACCTCCGGCTGCTGATCAACGAGACGCCGGGCGAGGGCGAGCGCTATCTCGCCGCCGGCGTGCCGTGGTTCAGCACGCTGTTCGGGCGGGATTCGCTGATCACGTCGCTCCAGACGGTCCCGTTCCGCCCGCAGCTCGGCGTGGAGACGCTGACCGTGCTGGCGGCGCGCCAGTCGACCGAGCTCGACGAGTGGCGGGACGCGGAGCCGGGCAAGATCCTGCACGAGCTGCGCGTCGGCGAGATGGCGGCGACAAAGGAGCTGCCGCACAGCCCGTACTACGGCAGCGTCGACGCAACGCCGCTGTGGCTCATCCTCCTCGGCGAGGTCTACGACTGGACCGGCGACCGCGAGCTCGTCGACCGCCTCTGGCCGAACGCGCTCGCCGCCCTCGACTGGATCGACCGCTACGGCGACCGGGACGGTGACGGCTTCGTCGAGTACGAGCGGCGCACCGATCACGGTCTGCTCAACCAGGGCTGGAAGGACTCGAGCGACGCGATCCGGGACCGGCAGGGCCGCGAGGTGCGTCCCCCGATCGCGCTGGCCGAGGTGCAGGGCTACGTGTTCGACGCCAAGCGCCGGATGGCCGGTCTTGCCCGCGTCCGCGGCGACCAGGCGCTGGCGGAGCGCCTCGAGCAGGACGCCGAGCAGCTGCGCGAACGCTTCGAGGCCGCGTTCTGGGTCGAGGACCAGGGCTACTACGCGATGGCCCTCGACCGCGACAAGCGGCCGGCGGACGCGATCGGGTCGAATGCCGGGCACTGCCTGTGGAGCGGGATCGTCGCGCCGGCCCGGGCGCGAAAGGTCGCGACCCGGCTGATGTCGCCGTCGATGTTCTCCGGCTGGGGCGTGCGCACGTACGCCGTCGATCAGCCGGGCTACAACCCGCTCGGCTACCACACCGGCACGGTGTGGCCGCACGACAGCTCGCTGATCGCGGCCGGGCTGAAGCGCTACGGGTTCGACGAGGAGTCGAACCGCCTGGTGGGGGACATCCTCGAGGCGGCCCAGCGCTTCCCGGCGTTCCGGCTGCCCGAGCTGTTCTGCGGCTTCGCACGCGAGGAGAACCCGGATCCCGTGCCGTACCCGGTGGCGTGCTCGCCGCAGGCGTGGGCTGCCGGCGCGCCGTTCCTGTTCCTCAAGACGATGCTCGGCCTGCAGGCCCATGCCGACCGCAACGAGCTCGAGCTGTGGCACCCGCACCTGCCGGCGTGGGTCAACAAGGTCACGCTGCGCAACCTGCAGGTCGGCGACGGCGCGGTGGACCTGCTGTTCCACAGCTGGCGCGGCACGACCAGCGCGGAGGTCCTGCGCAAGGTCGGCGACGTCAACGTCACGATCCGGCTGTGACCCGAAGCCCCGCGCCTTGACGGTCGAGGAGGTCCTGCGCGCCGGGACGGACCGGTTGCTCGCCTCGGGGTCGCCGTCGCCGCGGCTGGACGCCGAGCTGCTCCTCGGCCACATCCTGGGCGTCGACCGGACGGCGATCCTCGCTCACCCCGAGGCCGACGCTGAGCACCGACCAGGAGGCTCGCTTCGGGGCAGCCGTCGACCGGCGGGCCACAGGCGAGCCGGTGGCCTACATCCGCGGGATCAAGGAGTTCTACGGGCTTGCCTTCGGCGTCGACGAGCGGGCGCTGATCCCGCGACCGGAAACCGAGCGGCTCGTCGAGGTCGCCGCGGCCGAGGTCATCCGCCGGCTGACGTCGACGCCACGGGACGACCGGTGCGCCGCCGATCCGGATCGCCGACGTCGGGACGGGGAGCGGGGCGGTGGCCGTGGCACTCACCGTCGTCCTGCGCAAGCACGGGGTTCGCGACGAGTTCATGGTCCTCGCCACGGAGCTTTCGCCCGAGGCGCTGGACCTCGCGCGGGAGAACGCCGTGGGCCACGCCACGGCGGATCGCGTGCGCTTCCTGGAGGCGGACCTCCTGCCGCCGTATATCGAGACGCCGTTCGACCTCATCCTCGCGAACCTGCCGTACGTGCGCAGCGACGTCGTCCCGACGCTGCCTGTGGCCGCCTCGTTCGAGCCGCGGATGGCGCTCGACGGCGGGCCGGACGGGCTGGCGGTGATCCGCCAGCTCCTGGAGCGGCTGCGTGACGGCGCCCTGGCCGAGGACGGCGAGGCGCTGCTCGAGATCGGCGCCGACCAGGAGCGGGCGATCGGCGAGGCGGTCGCCGAGGTCCTGCCCGGTTGGAGCTGCCGCGTGGAGCCGGATCTCGCGGGCTTGCCACGCGTGGCGCGGATCGCGCCGCCGGCCGGCCACGCGGGCGCTGATGGACCTCCCGTCGAACCTCCCTCCGCGCGTGCAGCCGGCCTTCCCGATCCGGATGCTCGCCCTGGACATCGACGGCACGCTGGTCGGCGACGAGCTCGTGATCGGCCCGCGCACAAAGCGGGCCGTGCGTGCGGCGTCCGCGCGGGGCGTTGCCGTGTCGCTCGTGACCGGCCGGATGGTGTCGAGCGCGATGCGTTTCGCCCGCGAGCTCGAGCTGACCGCACCGATCGTGGGCTACCAGGGCGGCCTCATCCGCGAGATCCCGCCGCCGGGCTCCACGCGGCTCGGCCGGCTGCTCGTGCACACGCCCCTGGCGGCGGCCGTCGCGCGCGATGTCCTGGTGTGGACCCGCGAGCACGGCCTCGACCCGCACGTGAACCACCTCGAGCGGTTCATCCTGCGCGCCGACGATCCGCGGGCCGACGACTACTCCGCGTTCATGGGTGCCCGCGCGGAGCTCGTCCCGGACATCGTCGAGGCCACGACCCACCCGGTAACGAAGATCCTGGCGGTCGGCGAGCCGCCGCTTCCGCTGGACCTCGCGCGGCCGGCCCGGGCACGCTTCGCGGGCAGCGCGGACGTGACCATCAGTCACCCGCGCTTCCTGGAGTTCGTCGCGCCCGGCGTCTCCAAGGGTCGCGCCATCCGCTACCTGTCCCGGCGGCTTGGCGTGCCCCTCGCCGCGACCATGGCGATCGGCGACCAGTGGAACGACCTCGAGATGCTCGCCGAGGTGGGCCACGGCACGGCGATGCCGACCGCGCCGCTGGCCGTTCGATCCGTGGCCCGATATGTCGCCCCGCCGGTCGCCGATGAGGGCGTCGCCGCGATGATCGAGGCGCTCGTCCTGCCCGAGCCGGCAGCTGCCCGGCGCGCGGCGGACCGGCTGGCCGACGAGGCGCGCCGGGCGCTCGAGCCGTCGGACGCGGTGGACGCCCGGGAACGCAGCAAGGCCGCTGCCGCGGAGGCCGCCGGGTGACCGGGGACCGGATCGTCCGCCGACGACGACGAGGGCCGCGCGGCGGCCGTCGAGGTGCTGCGCAACGGCGGCCTCGTGGCCCTTCCCACCGACACGGTGTACGGCATCGCGGTCGCGCTCGACGTGCCGGGCGGGATCGGGCGGCTGTTCGCGGCGAAGCGCCGGCCGCCGGACAAGGCGATCATGCTGCTCCTCGCCGACATCGCCCAGGCGGGGGAGATCGGCCGGATGACGGCCGCGGCCACGGCCCTCGCAACCGCGTGCTGGCCGGGCGGCCTCACGGTGGTCGTGCCCCAGCGCACGGAGTGGCCCTGCCCGAGGAGCTCACCGGCGGCGCACGAACCATCGGGCTGCGCGTGCCGGACCACCCTGCGCCGCGCGCCCTGGCAGCCGGGGTCGGGCCGCTCCCGACGACCTCCGCGAACATCCCCCGGGGGTGCCGCGCATCTCGATAAAGGGCAGCTGATAGAAGGGCACGTCGCCGCGCGCCGCAGGAAGTCGACGCGGCCGCCGAGCATGAAATTTCTCCCAGCGGCAGGTAGCCAATGCGTCCGAGGTACTCAAGTTCTGGTCGCCGCCGAAGTCCGCCGAAGAGGACATCGCCTCGACGTAGCCCTTCCAGCCGCGCGACGCGGTGAAGAAGTTGTCGCGCGAGTCGCGCTCGAAGAACAGGCCCAGACCGGAGTTCGGTCGACTGCGCCGCGTCGCCAGATCGGCGGCGGCAGCGCCTCGCCGGTCGAAGCGCGCGACGACAGGTCGAGCCAGATCCAGCGCACGCCGAAAAGTTCTCGCTCTCGCCGATGTCGGCGCATGCAGCTGCTGGTCAGCCCAGCCCTCGAGGTTGTACGCGATGCTGCGTCGCCGGTGCCGAGGTCGCCGCCGGCGCCGTAGAAGTCGATGTTGATGTCGGGACGGCCGATGGCGCCGCGCCAGCGCCAGTTCCTCGCGCGAAGGTCTTCATGCCGAAGGCGCCGCCAAAGCGGGTGCCGTTGTCGGTACCGGCCAGCACGCACGCCGTAGATGTCCGGCGGCGACAGCCGCCCTCGCGCGCCATGCCGTCGGCCGAGCGTGCCGCGGAAAAACAGCGACGCCACGCCGCCGCCGTAGCCGATCGCCGGCTCGCTGATCGATGCAGCGGCACCGGCAGGAAGCCCTTGCGCTCGAGCAGCCAGTCGGAAAGGTCGAAGGCGCCGTCCTCGGGATCGGTGAACGGGCCGGGTTCGGGGCCGGCGGCGAAGACCGGCTGTGTCGCGGGCAGCAGCAGGCAAACCGCCGCCAGCCACCGCCGCGCGCAATTGCGCATCAGGACATGGATCCGGTCAGCGGACGACCGGGATCACCTCGGCGAGCTTCGCCTGGCTGGCCAGGCCGAGCTTGCGGCTGATGTGGATCACGCGCGCCGCCTTGTTCTTGCCGATCACCTTCGAGTACTCGGCCAGGTACTTCACCCGCAGCTCGCTGGATCTGCTGGTCGCGGGAGAGCAGGGCGTTGACGTACGCAATCGAATCCGCGTCGGAGAGCGCGGCGTAGTGGTCGGCATACTGGCGCACCGCGGCGATCTGGCCGTCGATGATCTTCCTCTGCTCGGCCTGGAAGCGCTTGAACACCGGCCAGAAGGCCGTCGCTTCCTCGGTCGTCAGCGTCACTCCCTTGGACACGACCTGCGTCTCGAGCGCCTGCAGCTCGTCGCGGAATTTCGTCATCGTCTGTTCGGTCTGCGCGCCGGTGGCTGCCGGCGCGGCCAGGAGCCTGGAGCGGATGCCGTTGCCGGCAACGCGAGCAGCAGGCCGAGTGAACTGCGAAAATCGGCTTGGACATGGATTTCCCCTGGGCTGGACGAAAGAGTGGCCGCCAGACTACGCACGGTGGCGCAGCCCTCCTATTGCCCTCTGGTGCCATTGCCCGCCTAGAAGCGGGAGCCCGTCAGCTTGGTGTCGGAGTGCTGCCAGGCCGAGTAGAACTGGTTGTCGACATCGGTCGCCTCGGCTTCGGCGGCCCTGCGCGCGCAGCGCCTGCGCGAGCCCGTACAGCGACCAGCCGTTGCGCGGATTGCGCTGCAGTTCCTCGCGGTAGACGGCCTCGGCCTCCGCCGGCAGCTTGGCGGCGAGCAGCACGGCGCCCAGCGTCTGCCGCACCGGCGCGTGCCAGCCGGGCGGCTCGTCGTAGGGAATCGTGTCCTCGATCTGCACGCGCCTCGCTGCAGCGCCGCGATGGCGGCCGGGCAAGTCGCCCGCGCGCGGCGCGATCTCCGCCGCAGCGTGCGCTCGGCGATGCGCGCCGCGTGTGGCCAGCGGGTAGCGGTCCCACATCGAGCAGCGTGTCCAGCAGCCGGGTCGGCCGGCCAGCTTCGCCAGCTCGGCCAGGTGCTGGCGCGGCGTCGTCGAGCGCGGCTCCTGCCGCACGCGCCGCCATGGCCTGCGCGTAGTGCCAGATCGCCGTGACGTACGGCAGGTCGGGCGCCGGATTCGGCATCGCCGGCGATCTCGTCCCAGCGGCCGAAGCGCACGTCGTCGAACCAGCGGCGTCATCCAGTAGTGCTGCAGCCCTCGAAGCCGGGCGTGCGCATCAGCTCCGGCAGGTCGACGCGTGCGTTCGCGGTCTGCTCGGCGGCCTCGCTGCGCGATCTCGCTCGCGCCTTCCATGGTCGCGGCGAACCACAGGAAGTGGTGGTTGTGCGGCACGTAGCCGAGCGGATACACGCCCTGGTACTTGCCGCGGCAGATGGCGAGGTAGGCGTCGTCGGCCGCGATCGCGATCTGGTTGGCGAGCACGGCGTCGTGCCAGCGGCCGACGCGCGCATAGATGTGCGCCGGCATGTGCACGAGGTGGCCGGAGCCCGGGATCAGCGTGCGCAGGCGGTCCGCCGCGGCGACGCCGCGCTGCGGATCGGCCGACGCCTCGACCGCGTGCACGTACAGGTGCAGCGCGCCGGCGTGGTCGGGATTGCGCTTCATCACCGATTCGAGCGTCGACACGATCTCCGCCGTGTTGCCCTTCGGCTGCAGCTTCGCGTCGTAGTAGTCCCAGGGCTGCAGGTCCATCATCGCCTCGGCGTGGAACGTCGCGCGCGTCGAGGTCGTCCGGGAAGCTGCGCGGCGAGCTCGCCGGTCGCCTTCGCATAGGCCTCGTCGAGCGGCCTGCGGTCCTCCGGCGGATTCTCGGCGTAGCGCGCCGCCAGCGCCTGGATGAAGGCCTGCTCGCGCGGCGTCGCCTTCGGCGCCAGCGCGCTCGCCGCGCTGCAGGCGCTCCCAGGCCTTCGGCGTTGTTGGCCGGGTCCATCGCCGCGTTGACGTGCGGGCCGAGCACCAGCGCCGCGCCCCACCAGCACATCGCGCAGTCCGGATCGAGCTCGGTCGCGCTTGCAGGAACGAGCGCTCGGCGGCGTCGTGGTTGAAGCCGTAGGTGAGCATCAGGCCCTGGTCGAACCAGCGCTGCACTTCCGGCATGCGGGTGGTGATGTCGAAGTGGTAGCTGCCGAGCCCCTCCAGCAGCGTCGCGCCCGGCAAGCTCGGCGGCGGGCGCCGCCGCAGCCGCCGCCACCGGTGCGACGGGCGGCGTGTCCGGAGAGCGCAGGCTGCGGGTGTAGAGGACTGCCGGCGACCAGCGCGCCGAGAGCGACGACGACAAGCGCGATCCGCCGTTTCATGGCACGATCCTGCGACGAACCTGAACGTGTTTATTTACTCCCAGCGGCATGTGGCGCAAGTCATCCTTGCTGGTGCCCTGACGCATGGTTTACCGTGCACAGCGGAGCGCAGGGGAATCAGCGCCTGCGACCACCGATCGGGGGATTGAGAAATGAAAGTCGTCGCGTCTTTTCGTCAGCCTGCGCCGCGGTCCTCGCGCTCGGTACTTCGGTGGCCGCTTCGGCCAAGGTCGAGAACAAAAGGGCTCCACCAAGAGCGCCGACATCCCGCAGTGCGGCCATGTGCTGGGCACCATCGCGCTGGTCGATGGCGACGGCCAGGGCTGGAAGGAATACCAGCTTGGCGCGCCTTCGACGCTGCTCAAGACCTTCGTGTCGAAGTCCGGCTGCTTCAAGCTGGTCAACCGCGGCGCCGGCATGGCCGCGATCCAGCGCGAGCAGGCGCTCGCCGGCGGCGGCAACCTGCAGAGCGGATCGAACGTCGGCGGCGGCCAGATCAAGACCGCGGACTGGCTGCTGGTGGCGGACATCGCCGGCCAGAACCAGAACTCCGGCGGCAGCGCCGTCGGCGCGATCGCCGGCGGCCTGCTCGGCAGCAAGTTCGGCGGCCTCGGCGCGTCGCCGGCGGCATCAACACCAAGAAGGTCGAAGCGCAGACCGTGCTTTCGCTGGTCAACACCCGCACCTCGGAAGAGGAATACAACATCGAGGGCTTCGCCAAGAAGTCCGACATGTCCTTCGGCCTGGGCGGCGCTGGCGGCGGTTTCAGCGGCTGGGGCGCGGCCGGTGGCGGCGCCTACGCCAGCACCGACGTGGGCAAGGTCGTCGGCCTCGGCCTTCCTCGATGCCTATCGCCAGCTGGTGACCCAGATGGGCGGCATGCGAGCCGACGTGGTCGCGCGGCGCCGCGCCAGAGCTTCATCGCCACCGCCGCCTTCGAACTGAAGCGCTCGCCCTCGAAGAGCTCCGGCACCGTGCGCAAGATCGAAAGCGGCATGATGCTCGTATCCGCTCGGCGGCAAGGAAGACATGTGGTGGGAAGTCGAGGACGAGAACGGCAACGTCGGCTGGGTGCTGAACACCAAGCTGGCGCCGATGGCATCGAGCACTGACCCCGGCATCGACGTCGAATCGCGGCGCCGCGGCGGCGCCGGACAAGGCCCCCGACTTGGACGCCACGCCGCTGCCTGCGCTCGATCCCGCTGTTCGAGGGGATTACCGACGAGGACCTGCGAGGAGCTGGGTCGCGCGCTGGAGCGGCGCGAGCTTCGCCGCCGGCACGATGGTCCTCCACCAGGGCGACAGCCGGCGCGGCGATGTACATCGTCGAAGCGGCGACGTGAACATCCACCTGCCCGGCGAGAGCTCGCGGCGCGATCTCGCTCAAGGACATCTCGCGCGGCGAGTACTTCGGCGAGCTCGCGCTGTTCGACGACAAGCCGCGCAGCGCCAGCGCGCTCGCGACCACCGACGCGGTGCTGCTCGAGCTCAAGCGCGACGACGCTGTCAGGCCTACCTCGAGCGCGGCGCCCGCGCGCGGCGATGGCCATCCTGCGCACGATGGCCGAGCGCCTGCGCGAGACCAACGCGCATGCTCTCGGCGCGCGCCGCCAAGAACGTCGTCGAGGAGTTCGAGAAGAACCTCACCTGGAGCGACCGGCTCGCCGACAAGGTCGCCGAGCTCAACGGCAGCTGGGCGTTCATCCTGTTCCTGTCGGCCTGACCGTGCGTCTGGTGCGCGCATCAACGCCGGCGTCTGGTGCAAGACCCGTTCGACCCGTATCCCGTTCGTGTTCTTCAACCTGCGCGCTGGCGATCCTCGTCGCCCTGCAGGGCCCGCTGATCGTGATGAGCCAGAACCGGCAGTCGCTGAAGGATCGCGCGCGCGCCGAGACCGACTTCAAGGTCAACCTCAAGAACGAGGTCAACATCGAGACCATGCTGCGCGAGACTCGGCGAGTTCCGCGCCGAGCCAAGGCGGGAGCTGCGCGAGAGAGCGCTAAGCGTCCGCTGGCGACGGGAGCAGTCGCAGCTCGGACGACGCGCGCCCGGTGACAATGACTCGAAGCATGGCGAACCAGGCGCGCGAGGGCCGCGCGCTGTGCCTGTCCGGCGGCGGCTACCGCGCCGCGATCTTCCACCTCGGCGCGATGCTGCGCCTGCACGAGCGCGAGCAGCTGCGCGGACTCGACCTGTTCAGCGCCGTTTCCGGCGGCAGCATCGCGCTGGCCTGGCTGGCAGCCGCTACCTGGCGCGGTCGCGACGACGGCGCGAGGACTTCGACGAGTGGTGCGGGCGCTGCGATTTCCGCGCCGAGGTGGTCGAGCCGTTCCGCGCCGTGGCGGCGCGCGACCTGCGCAGCTTCCGGTGCTCGCTGACCGCTGCCCTGGAACTGGCTGTGGCCCTCGACGCGCGTGCACCTGCTCGAGCGCGGCTACGACGCATTTCCTCGGCGAGCTGACGCTGGCCGAGCTGCCGGAGTCGCCGGGCTTCGTGTTCTGCGCCACCGACCTGAGCCTTCGGCTGCAACTGGGAGTTTTCCCGCGCGGCGCGTGCGGCGATTTCCAGGCCGGCTACCTGCGCGAGCCCGGCACCATCGCGCTCGCGACGCGCGGTGGCGGCCTCGTCCTGCTTCCCGCCGCTGTTCGGGCCGGTGCGCCTGCCGTGGCGCGCCGGGGACTTCACCGGCGGCAAGCAGTCCGGCAGCGAACTGCTCGACCGCATCGAGCTGAGCGACGGCGGCGTCTACGACAACATGGCGACGGAGCCGGCGATCAAGCGTTGCGCGCGATCCTGGTCTCCGACGCCGGCGCGCCGTTCGCCTTCGAGGCGGGCCGGACATTGCTTCCGCCGCCTGCTGCGCTACGCCGCCGTGGTCGGCAACCAGGCGGTGGCGCTGCGCAAGCGCCTGTTCCATGCCGGCCGAGGCGGGCGAATTCACCGGCGCCTACTGGCACCTGGGCGAAGAGCGCGATGCCGGCGCCGACGGTTACAGCCTCGGGCTGTGCCGCGACGTGCTGGCGCGGGTGCGCACCGACCTCGACCACTTCACCGCCGCCGAGTTCGAGGTGCTGGTGAACCACGGCTATTTCTCCTGCGAGGCCGGCCTGGTGCCGACGGCCTCGGCGACAGCCGAGGCGTCCGCCGCCGCCTGGCCCGTATCCCGATGGTCGCGAGGAAGCGCGCGTGCGCCAGGCGCTGCGCCACAGCCATCGCGCTTCCTGCAGGCGCGTTGGTGGCAGAATTGAGGCGGGAAGCCGGGCAGCAGGGGGAGCAATGAGGATCCTGCACAACGTCGGCAAGCGGCTGGCGCGATTCCTCGCCAAGCCGCGGCCGAGCCGGACGCACGTGCCGACAGTCCGCGCGAGGTGATCGCGGCCACGCTGCGCAAGGGCGACGTGCTGCTGGTGGAGGGCACCAGCCGCTTCTCCAGCGCGATCAAGTACCTGACGCAGTCGACCTGGTCGCATGCCGCCCTCTACATCGGCGACCACCTCGGCCCGCCCGCGGAGGCAGGAAGCGCAAGGTGCTGTGCGACGTGGACGTCGAGGAGGGCGTGCGCATGGTGCCGATGAGCGCGTTCGCGGACATGCACACGCGCATCTGCCGTCCGGTCGGCCTCAACGAGGCGGAGATCGAGCAGCTGATCGCCTTCATGGTTCGCGCGTCGGGCGACACCTACGACCTGAAGAACATCCTCGACCTGGCCCGCTACCTGATCCGTCCGCCGCTGCCGGAACCGATGAAGCGGCGCATGCTCGCGCTCGGCAGCGGCCAGC
>CAVWYT010000004.1:0-162224 GCA_963759295.1 uncultured Solirubrobacterales bacterium
AGGTCGCGGCCCACCTGTCTCGGATCGTCGAGCGCCATGGCCTGCCGGAAAAATTGTTCGTGGTCCACAGTTCACTCGAGACATGATCAGTGCGCGCTCGAGGCTTCGCGACCGAGCCGGGGGTGGCGATCGTCCTCAACTCCGACGGTTTCGGCGACCCGGCGAACAAGGTACGAGGATCCAACGAGCTGAGGCCCTCCCGCGGGACGCCATTTACCCGGGCTTCAAGCTCTTTTTTCGAGAGGACATCGGACTGATGAGCCCTGACGAGGTGCTCGACCTGCGTCCTCCCCCGAAGCTGATTGTGTACGAGTAGTTGCGGTGGCATCGAGTCCGAGTGCGACCTCGGGCCGCATTAGCGACCGCGGGGCGCGTCCGGCGGTGGCGGCGATCGTCATCTCTAGGGGAAGGGGTCAGGCAGCGGCTGGAGGAGTGCATCGAGGGTTCGCGGCTCTCGGTACGAGATCGAGCCGGTCGTCGACTGCGGAGGCGAAGAGGTGCTGGTGACGGCGACCGAGGTTGGCCGCGGCGCAATGCGCGGCGCCACTGTTCGTTCCGTAGCTCCTACTCAGTTGTTCGCAAGTGGCCAGAGCGCCCAGTGGTACGGACGCCGGGCGGACCGAGGCTACCTCCGAAGCTTCGCCGTGATCGTTAGAACGCCCAGCGGAGTATCGCGGTGAGGGTACGGAAGGCCGAACGTCTCGGCGAGTGCCATTGCACCGGCCCGGTTGAACCGCGCCAGCCCCTGAGCTGAAACGCTCTACCGGTGCCCGTCCAGTAGGGCTCTCCAGGGTTGCGACGCGACGTGACCAACCGTTCACGGTCATGAGCACGTTCGCCGTCCTCTTGCGGATCACGATCGTGGGAGATGCGAAGCTCACCGTACGGCCATCGCCGTCGCTCGCGTAGGTCGACCTTCGAGCCCGTCCAAGACACCGACGAAGTTCGCATCCGGATCAAGACGACCCCGACGCAGCGGAAACCGCACATAGGCCCCGGCTCTCCTCGCCGGGCTGCTGATGCCGGACAAGATGCCGAACTCCGCGAGGTTCCCCAGCGTGTTGTGATGGGATGGAGGTCGATCTTCGCGCTGGCAACACGCGCGGCTTCAGCTAGCGGCGCTGCCGCCCCGATGCTGGCAAGGCAGAGTCCGAGCGCGGCGAGCGTTCGTGGGACGGAACACATTTCTTTGTCCTCAGAGGTAAGGTCGCCCAAGGTCAGGAGTTGCGCTCGTCCGGAGGCGCTACTCAGCTAGGCCACGGCCATAGCGAGATACTGCGCGGGCGATGTCGCAGGAGAACGTGGAGATTGCTCGCAGGGCGTTTGACGCATTTGAACGGACAATCGCGGAGGGAAAACCCGACCTCTTTGAATGGCTGGACCCCGAGGTGGAATGGCTCACGCTCGCGACGCTCATCGAGGGAACCCGCCACCACGGCCATGACGGAGTGCGACAGTGGATCGGGGACGTGAAGCGCGACTGGGCCGTCTGGGAGCTGAGCCCGGAAGAATTCCTCGACCTCGGCGACGATCGGGTCCTCGTCTTGGGCGGCTGGCATGCGCACGGCCGCCACGGCGGCGCCGCAATCGACATTCAGCAGGCCGCCTGGTTGCTGGAATTCAGGGGAGGGAAGGTTTGCCGCCTGGAGACCTTCACGGAACGCAGCAAGGCGCACGAAGCCGCCGGGCTGCGGGAGTAGACGCGTTCTGGACATCGCGTAGCTCCTACTTAGCTGGGTCACGGCCAGAGCGAGATACTGAGCGGGCGATGTCGCAGGAGAACGTCGAGATCGTGCGTCGCTCGATCGAAGCGTGGAACCGGCGCGACCTGACGACGACGCGGGCCCTGTGGCGCTCCGATGGGGAAGTTGACTGGTCGCGTGCCCGAGGGCCGTTCAAGGGCGTCTACCGCGGCCATCGCGAGCGGGAGGCGTCTGGAACGAGTTCTGGTCGACGTTCGAGGTGGTCGAAGGTGAACTGAGCGACTTCACGGAGACGGGTCCCTACGTGGTGGCTTCGAACACCGCCCGTATGCGCGGGCGCGACGGGATCGAGGTGATTGCAAGAAGCACGTTCGTTTACACGGTCGAGAACGGGCAGATCACTCGCCTTCGGATGTTCCAAGACCGAGCCGAGGCCCTCGAAGCCGCCGGGCTGTCGGAGTAGGCGATGTCGCAGGAGAACGTCGAGATCGAGTGCGGGAGGCGGTGGATGGCGGCGTGTCGATGATGCCCTCAGTACGTCCATCAGAACGTCGAGCTGTATCCCGGTGTCATTGCTCCCGGCCTCGAGGCGCAATGCGTCGGCCGTCAGGGCCTGCGCGAGTTCTTGTCGCGGAAGCGGTCCGGACTCTGGGAGAATTTTCATCTCGAGGTCGAAAGGTGATCGAGACCGACGATGGTCGCATTCTGTCCATCGATTTGTGACCATACGCGGCAGGGAGCGGCGTGGACGACACAGCTTCGCTTCTGGCAGGTTTCTGGCTACGGACGGCAAGGTGCAAGGCGTCATGGTGTTTCGGACTAGGGACGAGGCCCTCGAAGCCGCCGGGCTGTCGGCATAAGGGCAGAGGCACCAACGGGACGCGCGATGGCTAGCCGTTCTGCGCTAGTCGCCGCGGTAACAGGGCCTCGCACCCGCTCTCCGGAGCCGGCTTTGCAGCCGGCGTATCGGCGCCTATGCTCGAGCCCTGGCTGTCGAGATCGAGCGAAAATTCCTCGTGCCGCGCGCTCCGGATTGGCTGTCGGACTGCCGAGTGGATGAGATCGAGCAGGGATATTTGGCGATCGAAGCCGATCAGGTCGAGGTGCGTCTGCGACGCCTCGGTCGCCACGCCCTGCTGACGGTCAAGCGCGGCCAGGGGCGCCGCCGAACCGAGGTCGAGATCGAGATCGGCCTCGAGGGCTTTCGGGAGCTCTGGCCGCTCACCGAGGGCCGGCGGGTTCGCAAGGCGCGCCACTACGTTCCCACCGAGACGGGCGAGATCGAGGTCGACGTCTACCGAGAGCCGCTGGAAGGCTTGATCACCGCCGAGCTCGAGTTCGGATCCGCGCGGCTCAGCGAGTCGTTCGAGCCGCCGGATTGGCTGGGCGCCGAGGTCACCGGGGTGCCGGGATATGCGAACAAGAGCCTGGCCACCGAGGGAATCCCGACCGGCCCCCGGTCCGGACTCGGGGGTCGATGAAGCGCCTATCGGGCGACCCCGATGCTCGCGGACTGACCGTGGAACGCCGCGGGCGACGGGCCGGAGACGATGATCTCCTCGGTTCGATCTCCGGGCGAGACCAGGCCTCGGGCCTCGAGCGCCACGCTCGCTCCGCGAGCAGCCGCCCCAGCCGCCCGTGCTCGCGGGCCAGCACCTCGACCTCCAGCCCGGTGTCCGCGAGCGTGGTGTCGTGGCGCCGGGATCGCAGACGAGGAATGGACGAGCAGCAACTCGCCGCCCGGCTCGAGATGCTCGGCCGCCCGGTCGCAGAGCCGGTCGAGCAGCGCGCGCCCATCGCGCCCGGCGTCCCAGGCGCGCGCCGCGCCGCTCGGGTCGCGCTCGTCGATCGTGGGTAGATACGGGGGGTTGGCGACGATCAGATCGAAGCGCCGGCCGGCGACCGGCGAGAACATGTCGCCCCGGCGGGCCTGCACGGCGACCCCGTTGAGGCGGGCATTGAGCCACGCGCAGGCGACGGCCCGCCGGCTGATGTCGATCGCGGTCACCTCGCCCGCGCCACCGGCGGCGGCCGCGATCGCGAGCACCCCGCTGCCGGTGAACGGATCGAGCACCGTGGCGCCGGCGCGGACCCGGCGGCGGGCATGCTCGGCCAACAGCCAGCTGTCGCTGCGTGGCGCGAACACGCCGGGCGCCGTGAGCAGTCGCATCCACCTGCACCTTCCCCGCCGGAGGCGGCCCGAACCGTGAGCGAGCCACCGCCCGACGCCGCGGCGCTGCGGGCGGCCTTCGAGGAGCACCGAGCCGCTGACGATCGGGCTCGAGGAGGAGCTGATGCTGCTCGACCCCGAGACCCTCGACCTGGCGCCGGTGGCGCCGGTGGCCCTGGCGAGGCTCGACGGCGACAGCCGCTTCAAGCTCGAGCTGCCCGCGGCGCAGCTCGAGATCGTCACCGCCGCCGTCACCACCGTCGCCGAGGCCGCCGCGGAGCTTCGCGCCGGGCGCGAGCGGCTCGCGGCCGCGCTCGACGGGCTCGCGCGCCCGGCGGCCGCCGGAACCCACCCGTTCGCCGCCGCCGAGGGGGAGCTCAACCCGGGCCCCCGCTACGAGCACACCGTCGAGCGCTTCGGCCGAATCGCCCGCCGCCAGCTCGTCTGCGCGCTCCAAATCCACGTCGCCCCCGGGGGCGCCGCGCCGGCGCTCGCCGTCTACGACGCGCTGCGCTCCTACCTGCCCGAGCTAGCGGCGCTCGCCGCCAACGCCCCGTTTCACGACGGCGTCGACACGGGACTGGCGTCGGCGCGCCCGAAGCTCGCCGAGCAGCTCCCGCGCCAAGGCGTCCCGCCGCCGCTTGCCAGCTGGGCGGCCTACGCCGAGGCGCTGCGCTGGGGCGAGGCCGCGGGGGCGCTGCCCGGTCCCACCGCCTGGTGGTGGGAGCTGCGGCCCAACGTGCGCTTCGGGACGCTCGAGATCCGGGTGCCCGATGCGCAGAGCACCGTCGACGACGCGGCGGCGATCGCGGCCTTGGCGCAGTGCCTCGTCGCCGAGCTCTGCGAGCGCTACGACCGCGGCGAGTCGCTCCCGAGCGCGGCGAGCTGGCGAATCGAGGAGAACCGCTGGTCGGCCGCGCGCTGCGGCGTCGAGGGCAGCCTCGCCGACCTCGAGACCGGAGAGCGACGACCGACCGGCGAGCGGCTCGCGGCGCTGGTCGCCGTGCGTCGAGCCGCAGGCCCGCCGTCTCGGCTGCGCCGCAGAGCTCGAGCGCGCCCGCGGGCTCGCGACCGAGAACGGCGCGATGCGCCAGCGCGCGGTCGCCGCGCGCCGCGGCCTCCACGGCCTGGCCGCCTGGCTCGCCGATCGCTGGCTCGCGTAGCCGCGAACCGAGCGGGTACGGCCTCGCTACAAAACGATGAGCGAACGACAAGGAGCGAGCGGATGAAGGCGGTCACCTGGCAGGGCAGGCGGGACGTCAGAGTCGAGGAGGTCCCCGACCCGAGGATCGAGCGATCCACCGACGCGATCATCCGCGTCACGTCACCGGGTATCTGCGGATCGGACCTTCACCTCTACGAGGTGCTCGGCATGTTCATCGACCCCGGTGACATACTCGGCCACGAGCCGATGGGCGATCGTCGAGGAGGTCGGCACCGAGGTCGAGCAGATCGCGCCCGGCGACCGGGTCGTGATCCCGTTCAACATCTCCTGCGGGCACTGCTGGATGTGCGACCGGCAGCTGTTCGCGCAGTGCGAGACGACCCAGAACCGTGAGCACGGGCAAGGGCGCCTCGCTGTTCGGCTACACGAAGCTCTACGGCCAGGTGCCCGGCGGCCAGGCCGAGTACCTGCGCGTGCCGCAGGCGCACTTCGGGCCGATCAAGGTACCCGACGGCCCGCCCGACGACCGGTTCCTCTACCTCTCCGACGTGCTGCCGACGGCTGGCAAGCGGTCGAGTACGCGGCGATCCCGGACGGCGGCTCGGTGGCGATCTTCGGCCTCGGGCCGATCGGGCAGATGGTCGGCGCGGATCGCCGCTGCACCGCGGCGGGCGGGTGATCGGCATCGATCTCGTCCCGGAGCGCCTGCGCGCTGCGCGCGCGAGCGCGGGATCGAGACGATCGACATCTCCGAGGCGGCGACCTGGACGGGACGACGATCGGCGAGCGGGTCCGCGAGCTGACCGCCGGACGCGGCGCCGACTCGGTGATCGACGCGGTCGGCATGGAGGCGCACGGCGCCCCGATCAGCGAGCTCGCCCAGCGGGTGGCCGGCTTGCTGCCGGACGCCGTCGCCCGGCCGATGATCGAGAAGGCCGGGGTGGACCGGCTGAGCGCCCTGCACGACTGCTTCGACGCCGTCCGCCGCGGCGGGACGGTGTCGATCAGCGGCGTCTACGGCGGCGCGCTCGACCCGATGCCGATGATGCAGCTGTTCGACAAGGGGATCCAGATCCGCATGGGCCAGGCGCACGTCAAGCGCTGGATCGACGAGCTGCTGCCGCTGGTCGACCGCCGACGCCGATCCGCTCGGCACCGAGGACTTCACCACCCATCGTCTGCCACTGAGCGAGGCGCCGCGCGCCTACGAGATCTTCCAGAGAAAGGAGGAGGACGCGTTCAAGGTCGTCTTCCAGCCGTGATCGACCCCGGTCCGCGGCCCGGGCCACGGTCCGCCCGCCCGGCGCCGCCCCTGGTCGACCGTCGAATCGCCCCGCTGCTACCGTCTGTTCAGCCGCGTACATCCGCGCGGCGCAATCAGTGCCAGCGCTCGCTGTCGTTGCCTCACCGCATCCTCCGCGCGCCGCCCGCACCAATCCCGTGGAGGAAACGCATGTCCAACGGAACCGTGAAGTGGTTCAACGACGAGAAGGGCTTCGGCTTCATCACCCCCGATGACGGCTCGAAGGACCTATTCGTCCACCAGAGCGCGATCGTCGCCGAGGGTCATCGGACCCTGGCCGAGGGCGCCAAGGTGAGCTACGACTCAGAGCCCAGCGACAAGGGCCCGCGCGCGGCGAACGTCCGCCCGCTTTAGCTCCGGCCGCGCGACCCGGGGCCGACCACAGGCGCGGCCCCGGGCCATAGGCTCAGACCCTCGAGGGGGGAGTGGATCCCTCGCCGGAGGCGGGCGCTGCGCCCGTACGCGGGTTCTGCCGTCGCTCGGCGCCGGGGGGCTTCTCGGGCCCCGCGCGACGGAGCACGAGCAGCGCCGCAAGGCCGCCGATCACCGCCGCGGCGATCAGCACCGCGAACAGCAATATCGAGGTGCCGAACGCGATCGCGACCAGCAGCAGGAAGATCAGCAGGCCGCCCAAGGTGAGTCCGAACCAGGACCCCCACATCAGGACTTGCTCCCGCTCTTCCTTCCGCTCCTCTTGCCGCCCTTCTTCGATGCGTTCGGGGTGTTGGCGATCTTCGCCGCGCGCTCCTTGCTCATCCCCTTCTTGCGCAGGCCCTCGTACTGCTTGTCGTTCTTGACGCTCGAGCCGTGGTCCTTGGCCATTTTTCCGACCTCCGTTCGGTTTTCCAACCCGGACAACGACTACCCGGGCCCCGGGTGCGGATAACTGCCCGCCGACCCCGCCGACGCCGCTCGCAGAGGCGGGGTTGACATTAACTGACCGTTTGGTCAATAATTGCCGCCCCGAATCGGCGACCACCTGGAGGAATGTGAATGGCGACCACGGAGCCCGCGCTCGAGGTCCTGCTCGACGGCGACATCGACAAGGTGATGGCGAACCTGGACCGGATCGTCGAGGCGGCGCCCTCGTATCGGAAGCTGATCTCGCGCTGGGAGAACCAGGGCTGGAACTCCGAGAGCTTCGACTTCTCACGCGACGCGGAGCAGTGGAGCGACGACTCGATCTTCAGCTCCGAGCAGAGGCGATTCATGTTGTTCAGCCTCTCGGAGTTCTTCCTCGGCGAGGAGCGGGTGACCACGGAGCTGCTGCCGTTCGCGATCGCCGCGCCCACCGACGACCAGCGCATCTTCCTGGCATCGCAAATCGCCGACGAAGCGCGCCACTGCGTGTTCTTCGACCGCTTCTACCGCGAGGTGCTCGGCGCCGACGCGACGACGATCGCCGAGAACCTCGACATCCAGCGCGCGAACGTCAACGACGACTTCAAGCAGCTCTTCGACGGCATCCTCCACGACGTCGCCGACGAGCTTCGCCGCGATCCCTCCAACTTCGAGGCGCTGGTCCGCGGGATCACCGTGTACATGATCGTGATCGAAGGAACGCTGGCGCTCACCGGTGCCCGGTTCATTCTCCGCAGCCTCAAGGAGATGGATCGGCTGCCGGGCTTCCGCGACGGGTTCACGCACGTCAACCGCGACGAGTCGCGCCACGTCGGCTTCGGGGTCAAGTTCCTCGCCGATGCGATCAAGGCCGACGAGCGAAACAAGCAGATCGTCCAGGAGACGCTCACCGAGACGCTGCCGGTCGGGGTGCTCGCCTTCTCGCCGCCCTGGGTCGAGGATCGCTACGACTTCCAGACGCCGTTCGGATACCACTCCTCGGAGATGTTCGAATACGCGATGCGCTCGCTCTCGAAGAAGCTCGCGGCGATGGGGATGGAGCCGAGCGCGGCCGGGGTCGCGGCTTGAGCGCGGCCGTCGCCGCTCGCCCGGCGCGCGGCCGCGGCCGTCCCGCATCCGACGCGCCGGAGCGGATCATCGAGGCGGCCTATGAGGTGCTGAAGCGTGACGGCTACGCCGGGCTGTCGCTGGCCAAGGTCGCCTCCGCCTCGGGTCAGAACAAGGCGCTGATCTCCTACCACTTCGGCTCCAAGCAGGGATTGGTTGCCGCGGTCGCGCGGCGGGTGTCGGAGACGATCACCGCTCACGTGCTCGGCGGTCTCGGAGAGCCGCGCACCCCGGGCGAGCTCGTTCAGGCGCTGGCCGACGGGCTCTGGGGGGCGATGGACCGCGACGAGGGGCTGCAGCGCGTCTACTTCGACCTCGTCTCCCAGGCGGTGGTCGAGCCGCCGGCGGCGGAGATCATGCGGGAGACGAAGGAGGGCTATCGCGCGATCCTGCGTGAGCTGCTGCGCGGCCTGCCCGAGGGTCCGGACCCGCGGGAGCTCGACGGCGTGGTCGTCTTCCTGCTCGCCGGCCTCGAGGGGCTCGCGCTGGAGCGCCTCGAGCGCGGCGAGAGCGACGAGCTGCGCCGCGCACGGCGGCTGTTCGTCGACGCGGCCGCGGCGGTCGTCGGGGCCTGAGCGGATCGGTTAGGTTCTCGACGCCAACCCGAGCCGAGGAGAGTCCGTGGACGTTAGCGCCCTTAAGAACACGCCCTTGTTCGCCGACGTTCCCGACGACGCGCTCTCGAAGGTGGCCACCTTTGCAACCCTCGAGTCGGTCGCCGACGGCAAGACGATCATCCGCGAGGGCGGCTACTCGAACGACTTCTACATCATCGAAGACGGCACGGTGAAGGTCGAGCGTGAGGGCGAGCAGCTCGCGGAGCTCGGGCCGGGCGACGTGTTCGGGGAGCAGGGCCTGCTCGAGAAGCAGGCTCGCTCGGCCACCGTCGTCGCCACCTCGCCGGTGCGGCTGATCAGGATCGAGCACTGGGAGCTCGCCCGGATGCGCCAGGCGATGCCCGAGGTGGTCGAGCAGCTGCGGCGCAAGGTCGAGGAGCGCGCGAGCTAGCGGAGCCTCCGGACGCGGGATAGACTGCCGCGACATAGACGGCCGGTGGTCAAGGGAAGTCCGGTGAGACGCCGGCGCGGTCCCGCCACTGTGACCGGGCAAGACGGCGTCGCATGACGCGAGTCGGCCACTGAAGCCGCCCCAGCGGCCTCGGGAAGGCGTGACGCCGAGCCCGGAAGCCAGGAGACCTGTCCCCGGCCAGCCGATCACGTCCCTCGAGGAAAGGGTGGCTGTGCGATGACCAGGAGGACCCCGTTCGCGCTCGCCGCGCTCGCCGCGCTGTGTGCGCTTCCGGTGCTCGCGCCCGCCGATGCGGGCGCGTCGACCGTCCGCGCGAAGCTTCGCGTCCTGACCCCCGACCGCGTCCTGGACCCGGGCACGACCTACATCGTCGACGACTCGATCACCGTCCCGACCACGCCCGAAGCAGACTGCTTCGGACCCCCCGGCGGCTCGGGAGCCGCGTTTCACTATGACGAGCCGACGGCGCTCAGCCTGCTGGCGACAGCCGCCCGCACGAGCCGCGCCGTGCGCCCGCTCCAGCTCACGGATCAGTTCGGGTTCGGGCTCGGGATCTGCGGGATCGGCGGCGCGCAGGCCAGTTCCGGAAAGACGTTCTGGTATCTGAAGGCGAACCACGCCGAGAGCTCGGTGGGCGCCGACCAGCTCGTCGTCCGCGACGAAGACGAGGTGCTGTTCTACCTCGCGCCCGACGCCTATCCGAACCCGAATCCCGCCGAGCTCGAGCTGATCGCGCCGGCGCGCGCGAAGGCCGGGACCAGCTTCCAGGCCCGGGTGCTCGAGCATTCCTGCACCACCGACCAGACGACGTTCGAGACCACGTGTGAGGCGCGACCCGCCGAGGGCGCGACCGTGACCGGGGCGAGCGCGCCCACCGGCGCCGACGGCATCGCGCAGGTTGGGGCGGGCGGAGCGGGCAAGCTCAGGCTCACCGCCGTCCGCGGCAGCGAGATCCGCTCCGAGACGCTCGCGGTCTGCGTCGCCGACGAGCTCGCCGAGTGTCCCGCGGCGCGCGGCGAGCGGCTCGTCGGCAGCCCGAAGGGCGACCGGATCAAGGGCAGCCGCGGCGACGACTGGATTCGCTCCCGCGGCGGCGACGACAGGATCGACCTGCGACGCGGCGGGACCGATCGCCTCGACTGCGGACCCGGCGAGGACGCGGTGCTCCTCGACCGCGCCGACGGCAGCGACCGTTTGGCGCGTGATTGCGAGCGGGTGCGAAGGCGATGACCGGTGGCCGCGGTGCGGCGGTCGGGGCGGTGCTATCGCTGGCCGCCGCGACCGCCGGCTGCGGCTTCGGCCCGGGTGAGTCGAGCTCCGGCGAGGCGACCCTGACCGTGACCCACGACTACGGCGGCGAGGTCGTGCTCGAGGCGAGCGAGCGCGACCCGTCGGAATCGGAGACCGTGATCAGGTTCCTGGACCGCGAGGCCGAGATCACCAGCCGTTACGGCGGCGGGTTCGTGCAGTCGATCGACGGCGTCTCGGGGACGATCACCGCCGGGCGCTCTCGTGACTGGTTCTTCTTCGTCAACGGGATCGAGTCGCCTCGCGGCGCCGCCGACGCGCCGGTGCGGGGCGGCGACCGGGTCTGGTGGGACTATCGCGACTGGACCGACGCGATGCGCGCCCCCGCGGTCGTCGGCTCGTGGCCGGAGCCGTTCGCTCAGGTCTCGACCGGCGCCGACCGGATGCCGGTGCGGATCGAGTGCCTCGCCCCGCGAAAGGTCTGTTCGGAGAGCGCCGAGCGGCTCGCCGAGGAGGGCGTCGACGCCGGCGTCGAGGGGCCTCGTGAGGCGCGGCGCGCCGTCGACCCCGCGCTGCGGCTGATGGTCGGGCCCTGGGCCCGAATCCGCTTCGATCGCGACGCCGCGCTGCTCGAGTCCGAGCCCGCGACGAGCGGTGTGTTCGCGCGCTTCGCGCGCGACGGTGATGGGTGGCGGCTGACGGCCCTCGACGAACGTGCCGAGCCGGTCGAGTCATTCGCGGCCGGCGCCGGCCTGGTGGCGGCGGTGCGATCCGGCTCCGATCCGCCGACCTGGGTGGTGACCGGCACCGATCGAAGCGGCGTCGCTGAGGCCGTGACCCTGCTCGCCGGCGAGTCCCTCGCCAATCGCTACGCGGTGATCGGGGTCGGAGGCCGCGAAATCGCGGTGCCGGAGGTGGACGCGCCGTGATCGGGCGCTCGCCGCTGGCCTACGCCGCCGGGCGCGGCGCGCTGTCCGAGGCGAGTGCCGCCTCGGCCTCGATCTATCTCGGCTCGCTCGCGGTGATCGCCTTCGCTTACTCGAACCCGATCGTGCTCGCCGGCGCGGGGCTGGCCGTGACCGTCGCCGCCCTCGGCGCCGGCGCCGGTCGCGCGCTCGCGGCTGCGGCTCGGTGGGGGGTCGTCCTCGGGGTCTTCGTGGTCGCGGTCAACGGGCTCAGCTCGCAGCGCGGCGACACGATCCTCGCCCGGCTCGGCGAGCTGCCGCTGCTCGGCCGCGTCGACGTCAGCGCCGAGGCGCTCGCCGAGGGCGCCGTACTGGCGCTGCGGATCGTCGTCGTCCTCGGCGCCTTCGCCGTCCACTCGGCTTGCGTCGATCCCGACCGGATGCTGCGCCTGCTGCGCCCGCTGGCTCGCCGGTCGGCCCTGACCGCGACCCTGATCACCCGGCTGGTGCCGCTCGCCGCGGCCGATCACGCCCGCCTGCGCGAGGCCGCCGCGCTGCGCGGCCCCGCCGCCGCCGCGGTCGGGCGCGCGGCGTTGATCAGGCGGCTGGTCGCCGGGTCGCTGGACCGCGCCGTCGACGTCGCGGCGGCACTAGAGCTGCGCGGCTACGCGCGCGGCGCCCGCGCTCGCGGCGGGTCGCGACGCGCGTCGCGGCATTCCTGGCGGTTCGCGCTCGCCGGGATCGCGATCCTGGCGCTCGGGTTCGCGGCGCGAGCCGCGGGCGCCGGCGCGTTCGAGGCCTACCCGGCGATCTCGCTGGGGACGGGCGCCGCGACCCTCGCGCTCGGCGCGATGCTCCCGCTGATCACCGCGCTGCCCTTTCTCGGCACCCGGGGACGCAATGGGTGACGCGCTCGCCCGGCTCGCCGGGTTCGGCTACCGCTATCCGGATGCGCCCCGGCCGGCGCTGCGCGGGATCGACCTCGAGCTCGTCGAGGGGGAGTTCGTCGTTCTCGCCGGTCGCTCGGGATCGGGCAAGTCGACCCTGTTGCGGGCGCTCTGCGGGCTCGTCCCGCACTATCACGGCGGCGAGGCGTCCGGCGAGCTCGAGGTCTGCGGGCTCGACGTGCGCGAGAACGGACCCGCCGAGCTCGGGGGCTCGGTCGGCCTGGTCGGCCAGGACCCGGAGACGCAGGTGGTCTCGGCGACGGTCCGCGGCGAGCTCGAGCTGCCGCTCGAGCTGCGCGGCGAGCCCGCGGCGGCCCGGGCGCGCGCGCTCGAGGAGGTCTCGCTGGCGCTCGCGATCCCCCATCTGATCGACCGACCAACCGACGCGCTCTCCGGCGGCGAGCTGCAACGGGTCGCGCTCGCCGCCGCGCTCGTGCTGCGGCCGCGGCTGGTGTTGCTCGACGAGCCCACCTCGCAGCTAGACCCGGTCGCCGGCGACGAGTTGATCGGCCTGCTGCGGCGCCTGAACGAGGAGTGGGGAATGGCGGTCGTGCTCGCCGAGCACCGGCTCGAGCGCTGCCTCGCCGCCGCCGACCGCGTGCTCGCCGTCGCCGACGGCGCACTCGCCTTCGACGGGTTGCCGGACCTCTACTGCGAGTGGGCCGTCGGGACCGATCGCGAGCTCGCGCCGCCGGGGGCGCGGCTGTTCGAGCTCGCCGACATGCGGCCGCTGCCCGTTTCCGCCAAGCAGGCGCGGGCGACGCTCCGCGACCGCGGGATCGTGACCGGCGCGCCGGTCTCCAGGTCGACGCCGCCGGTCGAGCCCGGACGGCGCCCGCAGAGCGGCAGCCGCCGCGATCGCCGCGCGGTGGCCCTCGCGGCGCGCGACCTGTGGGTGGAGCTCGATTCGGGGGCCGAGCTCCGGGCGGCGCTGAGCGGGCTCGAGCTGTCCGTCGCACCGGGGGAACGGGTGGCGCTGATGGGTCGCAACGGGGCCGGGAAGAGCACGATGTTGCGCGCCGCGGCCGGTCTCGTGGAACCGGTTCGTGGCTCGATCTCGACCCCGTCGGGCTGCGCGCTGCTGCCACAGAGCCCGAGCGACATGCTCGTGCGCGAGCGGGTCGGGGAGGAGCTTCCCGGCGAGGCAGGGCGGCGGGCGCTCGCCGAGGTCGGGCTCGACTGGGCGCTCGACAGCGACCCGCGCGACCTCTCCGGCGGCGAGCGCCAGCGGCTCGCGCTCGCGCTCGTGTCCGCCGGGCGGGACCGGGAGCGTCCCGGCCTCGTCTGTCTCGACGAGCCGACCCGGGGCATGGACGCGGCTCGAAAGCGCGAGCTGGCGCGGTGGCTCGCCGGGCTTGCGCGCGCGGGCTCGGCGATCCTCGTCGCCACCCACGACGTCGAGTTCGCGGCCCGGGTCGCCGCCCGGGTCGTCTTGCTGGGTGACGGCGAGCTGATCGCCGACGGCGCCGCGGACGAGATCCTCTCCGGCGGCTGGTACTTCGCGACGGAGGTGGCGCGGATCCTCGGCGGAGATGGAGCGATCACCGCGGAGGCCGGCGCGGTCGAGCTTCGCGCGGCGATCGCGTCCGACGTCGAGGAGGTGGCCCGCAGGTGAGCTGGCAGCTGATCACGCTCGGCGGCCTCGCGGCCGTGCTCGTCGGCGGCTTCGCGTGGTACGAGCGCTCGCGCCCGAGCGCCCGGGTCGTCGCGCTGGTGGCGGCGCTGGCGGCGCTGGCGGTGGCCGGGCGGCTCGCCCTGGCGCCGATCCCGAACCTGGTTGCGACCACGGACATCGCCCTGCTCACCGGCTACGCGCTCGGCGCCGCGCCGGGGTTCGCGGTCGGCGCACTCGCCGCGCCGATCTCGAATATCTGGCTCGGCCAGGGGCCGTGGACGGCGTGGGAGATGGCCGGCTGGGGACTCGTCGGGCTTGGCGGGGCGTGGCTGGCGCTCGTCACCCGACGGCGCCTCGGCCGGGTTGGCCTGGCGACCGCCTGTGGGCTTGCGGGTTTCGCGTACGGGGCGCTGCTGGATCTCTCGACGATGGTCAGCTACGGCGGCGAGCAGTCGCTCGATCGCTACCTGGCGCTGTCGGCCCGCGGGATCCCATTCAACGTCGTCCATGCGGCCGGCAACTTCGCAATCGCGCTCGCGGCCGGGCCGGCGCTCGTGCGGATGATCTCCCGCTACCGGACGCGGCTCGCCTTCAGCTGGAAACCGGCCGCGGCAACACCGCTCGCATTGCTCGCGCTGGCCGCGGCAGCGGCGATCGTCCCAGCCGACTCGGACGCGGGGCCGGTCGCGAAGTCGGCGGTGGCGAAGGCGCGCGGCTGGCTCGCCGGCGCCCAGAACTCCGACGGCGGCTTCGGCGCCACGCTGGAGTACCCCTCGAGCCCGGCGATGACCGGCTGGGTGATGCTCGGGTTGGAGGCGACCGGGCGCAACCCGCTCGATCTGCGCCGCGGCGGCGACACCCCGGTGTCCTACCTGCGCTCGCAGGTCGGGCGGCTGCGCTCGCACGGCGACCTCGAGCGAACGATTCTCGCCCTGTCGGGCGCCGGCCTCGATCCTCGGCGCTTCGCCGGCCAGGACCTGGTGGCCGAGCTGCGCTCGCGCCGCGGGCGCGATGGCTCGGTGGACGGCCAGGTCAACCTGACCGCCTTCTACGTGCTCGCGATGCGCGCCGCGGGCTCCGATCCCGGCTCGCTCGCGCGCTCGGGGCGCTGGCTGCGGCGCGCCCAGGCCGCCGACGGCGGCTGGGGCGTCCAACCCGGGGCCCCGAGCGAGGCCGACTCGACCGGCGCCGCGCTCCAGGGGCTGGCCGCAGCCGGCTCGGGGGGACGAACCAGCGCCCGAGGGGTCCGCTTCCTGCACCGCTCGCAGACGCGCGGCGGAGGCTTCGCCCTGGCCACGAGCGGCGTCGTCAACACGCAGTCGACGGCCTGGGCGGTGCAGGGGATGGTCGCCGCTGGCGGCGGGGGCCGATCGGTGCGAGAGGCGATCGACTACCTCGGCCGCCTGCGCGCCGGCGACGGCCACTTTCGGTACTCGGCCTCCTCAGACCAGACCCCGGTCTGGGTCACCGCGCAGGCCCTGCTCGCGGTGAAGCGCGAGCCGCTGCCGCTCGCGCCGGCGCCGCGCCGGCAGCGTCGCTCGGGTTCGGTGGGCGGCCGCGAGCGGGCGGCGGCGAGCGGCTCGGGATCGGGTGCCGGCGGCGGGCAATCGTCGCCGGGCGTCGCCGCGGCCTCGTCGGGCGCCGGCGCGCCGGCGGCGGGGGAGAGCGCAGGCTCGGCCCCCGCCCCGGACGGTGGCTCGCGGGCGGCCGGCTCCGCGACCGCCGCCGGCGATCCGGGCGCCCCGGGATCGCCGGAGGCGGCCGGCGGCGCTTCGTCGGCGGGCCCGGTCGAGGTCGAGCCGGGGGCCGAATCACCGGTGACCGTGGCGGCGCCGGCGTCGGCCGCCACCGAGCACGATCCCGGGCCGCCGCTGTGGGCGATCGCCGGCGCCACCGCGCTCGCCGCGGCGCTCGCCGGCGCGGTCGCCCGCTACAGGCGATGAGCGACCAGGGACGGCTTGGCTTGTAGCGTGTCGCCGATGGACGTCGAGACCGCGATCCGCACCCGGCGCACCCACAAGGCCTACCGGCCCGAGCCGGTCGAGCGGGCGATCCTCGACGAGCTCTTCGACCTCGCCCGCTGGGCGCCCAACCATCACCTCACCAATCCGTGGCGGTTTCGGGTCATCGGAGCGCAGGCGCTCGAGCGGCTGAAGCTCGCCGCCGGGCCGGAGGCCGGGGCGAAGCTCGACCGGGCGCCGACCCTCGTCGTCTGCTCCTGCGCGCTCACCGGCGATCCGCTCCAGGACGAGGAGGACCTGCACGCGGCGGCCTGCGCCGTGTTCATCTTGCTGCTCGCCGCCCACGCTCGCGGCCTGGTCGGATACTGGCGCACGCCCGACGTGCTGCGAACCGACGAGGGGCGCGGTGCGGTTGGCCTGGCACCGGACGAGCGCTTCGTCGCCCTCGTGCATCTCGGCCATCCGGTCCAGGAGAAGGCGCCGCCGGAGCGCGATCCGGCGGCCGCGGTGGTCACCTACCTCGACTGACGACGATGCTCTCCCGTGCAGACGCGCTCGAGGCGATCACCGGCGAGCGCTTCGACGTGGTCGTGATCGGGGGCGGGATCACCGGGGCGGGGGTGGCGCTCGACGCCACCTCGCGCGGCTACTCGGTCGCGCTCGTCGAGCGCGACGACTACGCGATCGGCACCTCGAGCCGCTCCTCGAAGATGGTCCACGGCGGGCTTCGCTACCTGCAGAACTTCGATCTCGGCCTCGTCCGCGAGGCGTTGCTCGAGCGCCAGCTGATGGTGCAGCTCGCCCCGCATCTCGTCTACCCGACGCCGTTCTTGGTCCCGACGCTGGGCGAGGGCAGGCGAAGCCGCGCGATCGGGATCGGGCTCAACATGTACGACGTGATGGCGACGACCCGGGTCGGGATGTCGCGACGCGAGCGTGCCGAGCGCGCCGGCGCTGACGACTACTGGGCGCCGAATCGCCATCGAACGATCCCCGGCGAGGAGGTCGTCGGCTTGATCCCGGCGCTCGCGGGCGTCGATCCGCGCCAGGCCTACCTGTTCTACGACTGCCAGACCGACGACGTGCGCCTCGTGCTGACGATCCTCGGCGAGGCGGAGCGCTTCGGCGCCGTGTGCGTCAACGGCGCCGAGGTCGTCGGCCTGCTCGACAGCGACGGGAAGGCTGCCGGAGTCGCCTGCGTGGACGCCGCGAGCGGCGAGCGGTTCGAGGTCGAGGCCGAGAACGTGATCAACGCGACCGGGGTCTGGGCCGACCGGATCCGGCCGGAGGAGATCCACGACGAGGCCGAGGTACCGCGGATCGCGCCCAGCCGCGGCACCCACGTCACCCTGCCCACGGAGAAGCTCGCCGGTCACCGGCGCCGCCTGCATCGTCCCGGCGGGCGAGAGCCGGACGATCTTCGCGCTGCCCTGGTACGGGCGGACGCTGGTCGGCACCACCGACAACGACTATGACGGCGACATCGCCCACGTCGAGCCCCGCGGCGACGACATCGCCTACCTGCTCGAGGCCGCGAACTCGTTCTTCGGCACCGACCTCGAAGCCGGCGACCTGACCGGCGCCTACGCCGGCGTCCGGCCGCTGATCTCGACCGGCGACCCCCGCAAGTCGGTCGACATCTCGCGCAAGGCCGAGCTGTATGAGACCTCCTCGGGGATGCTGACGATCACCGGCGGCAAGCTCACGACCTGGCGGCGGATGGCGAAGCAGGTCGTCGACCGCCTGGTCGAGCGCGAGGGACGGGTGGCCCCGTGCCGGACCGACGACATCCCGCTCGGGATGGCGGCTGCCGAGCGCGAGCTGGACCCGCCCGAGGGGCTGGCCGAGGACGACCTCCCGGCCGGCTACCGCGAGCTGCTCGGGTTCCGCTACGGCCACGCCGCCCGCAACGTGCTGCGGCTCGCCGGGGAGCGCCCCGAGCTCGCGCGCCCGATCGTCGACGGCCAGCCCGACCTGCTCGCCGAGGTCGCGGTCGCCGCCCGCCTCGAGCAGGCGCGCACGGTGGCCGACGTGCTCCTGCGCCGCACCCGGCTCGGGCTGCTGGCGGCGCCCCAGCTGCGGACCGCCGAGTCGGTGCGCGCGGTCGCCGAGACGCTCGGCGGCGAGCTCGGCTGGGACGACGCCCGGATCGCCGCCGAGGCGGAGCGCTGGATCGACGACGCCGCGCGCCGAGGGGATCGACCCCGCGGGCGGCGACTGAGCTACGAGCGAGGCCCGGGACCCCGCTTCGTTAGCCTGCGCGGCCGATGGCCGCAGAGCTCAACGAGCTGCACCTCGCCGACCTGCACGAGCGCGCGGCGAAGGCCGGGATCCGGCGATACCGAACGCTGCGCCGCGAGCAGCTGATCGAGGCGCTCTCGGAGGAGCCGCCGTCACGGGGCCGTCGCCGTCCGCGGCGCGCCCCCGAGCGCGAGCCAGATGAGGCCGACACCGACGAGCTCGCGATCGAGGGCACGGTGCTCGACGACGCCGAGCCCGAGGCGGTCGAGCTCGGCGCCGGGGGACCGAGGAGGGGGACGAGCGCGGCGAGCGGGGGCCGACCGAGGAGGTCCGGGGGGTGCTCGAGCTGACACGCCAGCGCTACGGCTTCCTGCGCCTCGCCGGGCTCGCGCCCGGCGACGGACGACGTCTACATCTCGGCCGCCCAGGTGCGCCGCTGCGAGCTGCGCTCCGGCGACGAGGTCTCCGGGCCGGCGCGCGAGCCGCGTCGCGGCGAGCGCCACCGCGCGCTGGTCCACGTCGACCGGGTCAACGGCGAGGAGCCGCCGACCGAGGCGCGCCCGGAGTTCGAGGCGATCTCCGCCAGTGCTGCCCGAGCGCCGCATCCCGCTCGACGCGGTCGCCGACGACGTCCTCGTCCGCGCCGTCGACCTGCTCGCGCCGCTCGCCTTCGGCCAGCGGGTGCTGGTCCGTGCGGCCGCCCGCTCGGGACGCACGACGCTGCTGCGCTCGATCGCCCGCGCCGCCGCCGTCCGACGACGCCGCCCGGGTCGTGGTGCTGCTGGTCGACGAGGCTCCCGAGGAGGCGACCGCCTGGCGCGAGGCGGTGCCGGTCGCCGAGTTCGCGATCGCGACCGCCGACCTGGCTCCGGTCGAGCAGGTGCGCACCGCCGAGCTCGCGCTCGAGCGTGCCCGCCGGCTCGCCGAGGCCGGCGTCGACGCGGTCCTGGTCTGCGACTCGCTGTCGCGATTGGCGACGGCGGCCGGCGACGCCGCGGAGGTCAAGCGCCTGTTCGGCTCAGGCCGCAATCTCGCCGGCGGCGGGTCGCTGACCGTGGTCGCCACCGTGCTCGCCGACGCCAGCGACGACGGCGAGGCCGAGCGCGCCGTGGCCACGACCGAGAGCTCAATCGTCGTCCTCGACCCCGAGCTCGCCGCCGTCGGGGTGACGCCGGCGCTGCGGGCGAGCGAGTGTCGCGTCTCCAACGAGGACCGGATCCGCGACCCCGCCGAGCTCGAGGCGGCGCGGAAGCTGCGCACGACCCTCGCCGAGCTCGATGCCGGCGAGGCCGCGGTGCTGCTCCGCGACCGGATCGAGTCGACTCGTTCCAACGCCGAGCTGCTCGCCAGCCTCTAGGCGCGAGCGCGCGGCGGCCGGCTCAGCGCCGGTAGGCGAGCGTCGCCCAGGAGGGCTCGCGGGAGAGCTCGATCGGCTCGGCGTCGCGATCGGGCTGCACGTAGCCGAAGCTGTGGGTCTCGCCGTCGAAGACGATGTCGAGCTCGCCCTCCTTGACCCGCTGGTCGAGCCAGGCGCCGCGGAAGACGAGCCGGCGGATCCAGTGCACGAGGCTGCGGTTGGCGGGCCCGACGAGCTCGGTCCAGTGCTCGTTGATGTGCTCGCCGAGCGGCGAGGAGGGCTCGCGGATCTCGCCGTTGACCGCCAGCTCGAGCAGGTCGTGGAGTCTCGTCGCCCTGGAGCCCGCCATCGACGAAGTCGAGCTTCACCGCCGCCTGCTCGACCCGCTGCGCGAAGTCGTGCTCGTTGAAGGAGAAGCGCAGCTCGCCGTACTCGAGGACGTAATCGGATCCCGATTCGTAGTTGCCTCTGCGAGTTGCCTTCTCCACAGCTCTCCGTGCTCTCCGCCCCGATCGCCGACCTCGCCCGGTGGGGCCTCCAGGTGAGATGCATCTTTGCCGATCACGGGCCCCGGCGCATCCGGAGCCATGCAATTGAAAAAGGGTTTGCACCCCCGAGGTCGAAGGATGCCGGTTTGGCGGGCTCAGATCTCGAGCCGCGCGTCCTCGAGATCGAGCTCGCGCTCCAGCCGGCGGAGCACCTCGTCGTTGATCGCGCCGCGGTCGCGGAGCTCGATCAGCGTCAGGCGCTGGACCTCCAGTAGCTCTCGCACCAGCCGCTGATAAGCGTGCGACCGGGTCTCGTAGTCGACCCCGTCACCGCCGACGCCGCCGTCGAAGTCGCCGGAGGCCGACCGGGCCGTGAACCGGCGCTGCCGGTAGAGGTAGGCGCCGCGGACGCGCTCGACCGTGTCGTCGAGCGCCCAGTCCTCGGAGGCGAGCTCGTCGAGCCGGTCGAGCGCCGACTCGGCCGCCCGCAGCCGGGCTTCGATCTCCTCGAGCTCGAGCGAGTCGTCCTCCTCCTCGATCCCCAGCGCCCTGATCAGCGGCGGCAGGGTGAGCCCCTGGAGGAGCAGCGTCGCGAGGATCACCGAGAAGGTGAGGAAGATGATCAGGTTGCGCTCGGGAAACGCCGCCCCGGCGTCGGTCTCGAGCGGCAGCGCGAGCGCCGCGGCGAGCGAGACTGCGCCACGCATCCCCGTCCAGGAGACGAGCAGCGAGAGTCGCCACGGCTGACCGGGCCTGCGCAGCAGCAGCCGGCGCGCGAGATGGGTGACGGGGAGGACCCAGGCGACCCGGACGACGATCACCGTCGCCGCGACCAGCACTCCATTGAGCGCCAAATCGGTGCGGTCGAGCCCCGAGATCCCGTCGATCACGGTCGACAGCTGCAGTCCGACGAGCACGAACAGCGCCGAGTTGAGCAAGAAGACGACGATCTCCCAGACCGCGCTTCCTTGGATCCGGGTCGTCGGCGTCGTCAGCCGCGACGTCAGCCGCCCCATGTAGATGCCGACCGTGACCGCCGCGAGCACGCCGGAGACGCCGATCGCCTCGGCTGGCAGGTAGGCGAAGTAGGCCGAGAACAGCGCGATCGTGACCTCGACCGGGGGGTTGTCGAGTCGCCGGCGCAGCGCGGCGACCACCGCGCCGACACCGATGCCGACGGCGATCCCGCCGGCGACGCTGACGGCGAAGTCGCCGGCCGCCTCCGCGGCGCTGAAGCCGCCCGTGACGACCGCCGCGACGGCGAACTTGTAGGCGACCAGGGCGGTGCCGTCGTTAACCAGGCTCTCGCCCTCGATCACGCTCACGAACCGCGCCGGGACGTTGAGCCGGCGGGCGATCGAGGTTGCGGCGACCGGGTCGGTGGGGGAGACGATCGCGCCGAGCACGAACGCCTCGGCCCAACCGAAGTCGAGCGCGGCGTGGGCAACGATCGCCACCGCCACGGCGGTCGCGAGCACGAGCCCGACCGCGAGCAGCGAGATCTGGCGGAGGTTGCGGCGCAGCTCGCGCAGCGGCGTGAAGAACGCCGCCGCGTAGAGCAGCGGCGGCAGGATGATCAGCAGCACGAGCTCAGGGTCGAGCTCCACCTCCGGGATCCCGGGTGTGACCGCCAACCCGATGCCGCCGATCACCAGCAGGATCGGGTACGGGACCCGCGCCCACTGGGCGACGATCAGCAGCGCGGTGACCGCGGCGAGGACGGTCAGCAGGGCGAGCTCGGTTGACATCGCCGTGAGTTGTAGCTGGCGCCCGCACCGCCGCGGCGGCGATCCCCCGGGGGGCGGCCCCCGGGGCCTCGGGCTTGTAGGCGCCGTGACCGCCACCGAGCTCCCGCTCCGCTTCCGCCGGCTGCCCCACGCGGATGTCGCATCACGGCGGGTGCCGGTGGCGGCCACCCTCCTCTCACGCCTGCTCGGCCTCGCGCTGCTGAGGCCCGGGCGGGCGGGGGAGGGCCTGCTGATCCCGTGCTGCCGCTCGGTGCACACCTTCGGGATGCGGTTCCGCATCCACGTCGTCTTCCTCGATCGCGACCTCGACCCGGTCTCCGTCTGCGGCTCGGTGCCGCCGAACCGGGTCCTGCGCGAACCGAGGGCCGCGGCGGTAGTCGAGTTGCCGGTCCCGAGGGATCGGGGCGGGCGCTGATGCTGGCCCCGCCGGCGCCGGAGGCGACCGTCGTGGTCTGCGACGACGACGTTCCGACCCTCGATCTCCTCTGCGACCACCTCGAGGCCGACCGCTTCCGGGCGCTGCCGGCGCCGTCGGCCGCCGACGCACTGCGCCTCTGTCACTACAAGCACCCGGACCTGCTGCTGCTGGACCTCAAGCTGCCGGACGTCCCCGGGCTCGAGGTGCTTCGCGAGATCCGCGCCTCCGACGGGACGACCGGCGTCTGCGACCCGGACCTGCCGGTGATCATCCTCAGCGGGCGCGCCACCGAGACCGACCGCGTCCGCGGCCTCGGCTGCGGCGCCGACGACTACCTGGTGAAGCCGTTCAGCGTGCCCGAGGTCGTCGCCAGGATCCGCGCGGTGCTGCGCCGTGGCGCCGAGCGCCGCCGCGAGGGCCCGCTCAGGGTCGGCGAGATCTTCGTCGACACGGCCCGCCGCGAGGTCCGGGTCGGCGGCCGCGCGGTGAGGCTCGCCAACAAGGAGTTCGGTCTGCTGCGGACGCTCGCCGGCGACCCGGCTCGGGTGTTCACCAAGGAGGAGCTGCTGCGCGACGTCTGGGGGTATCGCTCGCTCGGCCGCACCCGCACCCTCGACTCCCACGCGAGTCGCCTGCGGCGCAAGCTCGACCCCCAGCACGGCCGCTTCGTGGTCAACTGCTGGGGGGTTGGCTACAGACTGATCGACGCGCCCGCCGAGGATGTTCGAGGCGCTCTCTGATCCCGGCGCCTTCGCGTGGCCGCTGGCGCTCATCTGCACGACGGTGCTGGCGGCCGACCGGATCCGGGTCGGGATCGCCGCCGGCCGCCGGCGCGAGCTGCTCAACCGGGCGACGCACGAGCTGCGCCGCCCGATTCAGGCGCTGGCGCTCGCCGGGGGGCCGCCGGGTCGGCGAGAGCAACTCGAGCTCGCGATCGCCGCGCTCTCGGAGCTCGATCGCGCGATCAACGGCGAACCCGGGGCGCCGCGCAGCGAGCTCGTCGATCCGCGCCTGCTCGTCGAGGGCGCGGTCGGGCGCTGGCGCCAGCCGGCGGCGCTGCGGGGCAGGCGACTCGAGCTCCGCTGGCACGCGAACAGCTCGCGGGTGAGCTGCGATCCCGGCGCGATCGCTCGCGCGCTCGACAACCTGATCGCCAACTCGCTCGAGCACGGGTCGGGGCCGGTCCGCCTGGAGGGCGCGGTGCGCGCCGGATCACTGCGGCTGCTGGTCGCCGACGGCGCCGATGCCGGCGGCCAATCGCTGCCTGCGCCGGCGGCGCGGCGGCCGTCGGCGCTCGCGCCCCGGCGTCGCTCTCCGCGGCGGCGCTCCGATGCCCGTCGGGGCCACGGGCTGAGGATGGTGGCCGAGATCGCGGCCGCGCACGGTGGGCGCTTCGCCGCCTGCCGCCACGAGACCGGGGCGAGCGCGATGATCGAGCTGCCGCTGGCGCGAGCGGACCGCGGTCGGCGAAGCGCGTGAGCCGCAGGACGCGCGCGCTCGGCTTCGCCGCCGCCGCCGCGCTCTGCGCCGGGCTCGCCGCGGCCGCGGCCGGCGGCGCGCGGAGCGACCTGGCCTCGCAGCTCGGTCCCCTCCAGGAGGTCGTCGTCGCGAGCGCGCCGCTGCCCGCTCAGCGCGCGATCAGCGCCCGCGCGGCGGGCCGCGCGCTCGAGTTGCGCCGGATACCGGAGCGCTTCGTGCCGCCCGGTGCCCTCGGTGCTCCCGCACAGGCGGTCGGTCGCGCGCCCGCGGTCCCGATCGCCGCCGGCGGCTACCTGCTCGCCTCCGAGCTGCGGGCGGCGCGAGCGTCCGATCGGCGGCCGGAGCCACGGCTGGGCGGCGACCGTCGCCCGGTCGAGATCGCGGTCCACGGGGGCGAGCCGCTGGCCGGCTCAACGGGCGGCTCGCGAACGCTCGTCGACGTCGTCGTCACCACCGAAGCGGGTCCCGGCGGCGGCCCGGGTCGGACCTACGTCGCCGCCGAGGCGGTTGCCCTCCTCGACCTCCGTCCCGCGGGCCCGGCGGGCGCCGACAGCGTCCTCGGCGGACCCTCCGACGACCAGTGGCTGGCCACCCTGGCGCTGACGCGGGAGGAGGCGCTGGCGCTGATCCATGCGCAGAGCTTCGCCCGCGATCTGCGGCTGATCGCGCGTTGAGCCCGTGCGCACCCGGCGAGCACCGAGTGCCAGGCGCGCATACCCTGGCGCCGATGCGAAAAGCGGCGAGCGCCATGCTGGTTCTGATCGCGCTCGGGGCGCTGGGCGCCTGCGGCGGCGCGGAGGATTCCGAGCCGGCCCCGGAGCCCGAGGGCGCGTTCGCCGGCGCGCTGGCAAGCGTTGGGGGCGGCGGGGTGGGGGCGTCGCTCGGGGTCGGGTGGGTCGCCGAGAGCGAGCTGTCCGCGCTCCCGGCTCCCGACCGCGAGCGGCTCGAGCGGGCGCTGGGTCCGAACGCGACGACGATCGTCGTGGCGGCGCCGGCGCTGCGGCGTCGCTACGGCTTCGCCCCGCGCCGCGCAGGGGAGCTGGTCTCGGTCGGTGGCTCCTACGCCTACGGCCTGCGGCTCGACGGAATCGGGGGCGCGGGGTTGGTCCGGGCGCTGCTCGATGCGGGAGGCCGCGCCTCCTTCGCCGACGAAGCCCGCCTGGTCGATGTCGGCGGCTACGCCGTGGTGCCGGCGCCGCTGCTGGAGCTCGGGGTCAACGGGCTCGGCGCCCGCGACGCCTTCGCGCGCGACCGGGTCGTGCTCGCGATCTCCGACAGGGCGCGCGACGCGCTGCTCGGCCGCGGCGGCCGCCTGCTCGAGCAGCCCGCCTACATCGCCGCGGCGAGCTGCCTGGGCGAAGTTGTCGCCGCGCGCCTCGTGCCGGCGAAGCTCCTGCACTCGACCGAGCTCGGCACCGACCTGATCGCCGCGGGCGTGCGCGCCGACGCCTCGGAGGGGGAGGGCTCGGAGCTCATCTGCCTGCTCGGCGGCGACCCGGAGGCTGCCGATCGGCTCGCCGATTCGCTCGCCCACTCGCTGTCGGAGGACGCCGCGCTGGCATCCGCGGACGTCGAGCGGCTCGAGCTCGGCGGAACCGAGGTGGTCCGCGCCGAGCTCGAGCTCCGCCGGCGGGCGCGCGCGGGGTTCGTCTTCGACGCGCTCGCGGGAGGCGACCTGGCCGCCGTCCTCGAGCGGCCCGCAGAGCCGGGCGCCGTCAGCCCGAGCGATTGACCTCGGCCTCGAACGCGCGCCGCGCCTGGTCGCCGAAGACGCAGAAGACGACCCGTTCGAGACCTGAGCCGGGTTTGGCGAGGTGTCGCTTCACCGCCTCGACCTCGATCGCGGCCGCGTCGGCGATCGGGAAACCGCCGACCCCGGTCCCGAACGCGACCAGGGCCAGCGAGCGGGCGCCGAGCTCCTCGGCGACCCGGAGCGTGCTCGCCGTCGCCGCACGGATCGCCTCGGCCGAGGTCGGTCCTCCGAGTCGCATCGTCGCCGCGTGGATCACCCACCTGCACGGCAGCGCCCCACCGCCGGTCGCCACCGCCTCCCCGAGCCCGATCGGCGCGACCGCGTCGCTCTCCGCCTGAATCGTGTCGCCGCCGGCTCGCACGATCGCGCCCGCGACCCCGCCGCCGTGGCGCAGCTCGGTGTTGGCCGCGTTCGCGATCGCGTCGAGCTCGAGCTTGGTCACGTCTCCCTCGACGATCTCGATCACCGTCATCGCGACGATCTAATCACCCCGACCGTCGGCGCGGGGGAGAGACACGCGGCGCTCGAGGCTCGTCCGTGGTGGATGGCAACAGCCGATGATCATGCGCGCGTCGTCGCCGCCGAGCTTCGTTTGCGGCTGGTCGAGCGCCGGCGCGCGGAGGCGGCCGCGGGCGCTGCGGGCGGCGACGTCGAGCGCGCGGTGCGCGGGCTCGTCGACGAGGCGGCGTCGCTGCTCTCGCCGGCGCGCCGCGAGCAGATCGCCGACCTGATCCTGCGCGACACGGTCGGCCTCGGCCCGCTCGAGGAGCTGCTCGCCGATCCCGAGGTCGAGGAGGTGATGGTCAACGGCCACGAGGCCGTCTACGTCGAGCGTTGCGGGCGGATCCAGCGAACCGAGGTGCGCTTCGAATCGGAGCAGGCGCTGCGCGACACGATCGAGCGCATCCTGGCGCCGGTAGGGCGCCGGGTGGACGAGCTCAGCCCGATGGCCGACGCGCGGCTTGCCGACGGCTCACGGGTGAACGTCGTCATCCCGCCGCTGGCGGTGGACGGGCCCGCGCTCTCGGTGCGCCGGTTCGCTGCCCGGCGTCCCGGGCCGGACGCCCTCGTCGCCTCGGGGACGTTGACGCCCGAGCTTCGCGAATTGCTCGATCGCGCCGTGCGCGAGCGCCGCAGCATCCTCGTCTGCGGCGGAACCGGCTCGGGGAAGACGACGCTGCTCAACGCGCTGTCGGCCTGGATCGACCCGGCGGAGCGGGTGGTGACGATCGAGGACGCGGCCGAGCTGCGTCTGCGCCAACCCCATGTCGTGCGGCTCGAGAGCCGGCCGCCGTCGGTCGAGGGAACCGGCGCGGTCGCGATCCGCGACCTGCTGCGAAACGCGCTGCGAATGCGCCCGGACCGAATCGTCATCGGGGAGGTTCGCGGGCCGGAGGCGCTCGACCTGCTGACGGCGCTCAACACCGGTCACGAGGGAGCGTTGTCGACCGTCCACGCGAACTCGCCCGCAGATGCCCTGCGTCGGATCGAGACGCTGGCGCTGATGGCCGGAGTCGGGCTGCCCCACGAGGCGATCCGCGAGCAGCTGAGGCGCGGGCTCGACCTCGTCTGCCAGATCGCCAGGCGCGCCGACGGATCGCGCCTGGTCGTCGAGCTCGCCGAGGTCACCCGCGCGGCCGGCGGGGTCGGGGTGCGCGAGCTCTGGAGGCGCGAGTGAGCTCGCCGGCGACCCTCGGCGTGGCGCTCGCAGCGGCCGCGGGCGGGCTGGCCACCGTCGCCGCGCGCGAGGCGGTTATCGCGACCCCGGCCGCCGGCCGCTGGCTCGCCGACGCGATCGAGCCGCTGCGTCGCGCGGGCCGCGAGGGATACGCGCCGACCGACGCCGAGCGGCGAAGGCTCGCGATCCTCGGCACCGTGGCGATGCTCGCCGGCGGTCTGCTGGTGGTCGGTCCGGGCCCCGCTCCCGTGCTCGCCGCGGCGGGGCCGTCGGCGGCGGCGTGGGCCGTCGCCGGCAGGCGCACCGCCTATCGGCGGGCGGTCGAGCGCGGCCTGGCGGGCGTCGCGCTCGCGGTCGCCGATGCGCTCGCCGCCGGACGCTCGGCGCGCGCGGCGCTCGCGGCGGCGCCGAGCTCGCTCGAGGGTCCGCCGGCGCGCGAGATGGAGCGGGTCCGCGCCGAGCTCTCGCTCGGCGCCCCGGCTCGCGAGGCGCTCGAGGCGCTGCGCAAGCGGGTGGACTCGCCTCGGGTCGACGCGTTCGCGGCCGCGCTGCTCTCCCAGCAGCTCGCCGGGGGTGACCTCGCTGCCCTGATGCGGCGCTTCGCGGCAGCCGCCTCGGACCGCGATCGGACCGAGGCGGACGCTCGCTCGGCCACCGCGCAGGCCCGCTTCACCGGCCTGCTCGTCGCCGCGATGCCGGCCGGGGCCGCGGTGCTCGCCGAGCTTCTCGATCCCGGCTTCGTCTCGGGCCTGTTCTCGCATCCGGCGTCGGCGTCCCTGCTCGTCGTCGCCGCGGCGCTCCAATTTGCCGGGTTCGCGGCGATCAGGCGCTTGAGCCGGGTGTCGGCTCGGTGATCCCGGCGCTCTCGGCGCTCGCGGTGCTGCTCGGCTTCGCGGCCGCCTGGGAGCTCGCCGGGGGACTCGGCGAGCGGCTCGCCGACCGAGCGCGCCGGGCGCTCGCCACCGCCTCGGGAGGGCGCGCCGGGTCGCTGGCGGAGGCGGCGGGGCGACTGCGGCTGCCGGAGCGGATCGCGCGCGCCGGGCTCGCCGAGCGGCTCGATCCGCGAGCGGTGATCGCGGCCAAGCTGGCGGGCGCCGGCTGCGGAGGCCTGATCGGGCTCGTCTCGGCGCCCGCGGTGCCGACGCGGCTCGGGCTCGCGGTCTTCGGCGGGCTGGTCGTCGCCGGCTTTCTTGCCCCCGACGCGCTGCTCGAGCGCAGCGCGCGGCGGCGGGGCGAGCGGCTCGTCGCCGCCCTCCCCGACGCGCTGGACATGCTCGCGGTCGGCGCCGGGTCCGGCCGCGGGCCGGCGATCGTCTTCGGCGAGATCGCCGCCGGCACCAGCGGTCCCCTGGCGGCCGAGTTCGGCGGCGCAGTCGCCGAGATCGAGTGCGGCACGCCGACTCGCGAGGCGATCGAGGCGCTCCGGGAGCGCGTCCCGGGGGCCGAGATGGGCGGGCTGGCGGCCGCGATCGAGCGCTCGCGCACCTACGGCTCGCCGCTCGCCGAGCAGCTTCACCTGCAGGCGACCGGCCTGCGCCGCGACGCCCGGCGACGGATCGAGGACCGGGCCGCGCGCGCGGCGCCGAAGATCCAGCTGGTGGTCGCGCTGGTCCTCGTCCCCTCGGTGCTGCTGATGATCGTCGCGGCGATCGTCGCTCACTCGGACGCGCTTTTCGCTCACCTGTAGGCCGTAGACTGGCGCGGCGAATGGCGGCAGCCGATCAGAACGCGCTGCGCGGCGGGATCGATCTCGGCGGGACGAAGATCCAGGCCGCGATCGTCGGCGCCGAGGGCGAGGTACTGGGGGAGGCCCGGCGCCAGACGCCAACCGACGGCGGCCCTTCGCAGGTGGCGACCGAGATGGTGGCCGCGATCCGCGACGCGGCCAAGAGCGCCGGCGTCGAGAGTGCGGCCCTGGAGGGGATCGGCGTCGGCTCGCCGGGCGACGCCGACGAGCGCACCGGGATCGTCAGCGGCGCCAGCAATCTCCCGAACTGGGAGGGCAGCTTTCCGCTCGGCGAGACGCTCTCCGAGGCGCTCGGGGCCCCGGTTCGGGTCGGAAACGACGTCGACGTGGCAACCAACGCCGAGTTCGAGTTCGGCGCCGGCAAGCCCTACCGCTCGATCCTCGGCGTCTTCTGGGGCACCGGCGTCGGCGGCGGGCTGGTCCTCGACGGCAAGCCGTGGATCGGCCGCGGCGCCGCCGGTGAGATCGGTCACGTGGTGGTCGAGCGCGGCGGCGCGCGCTGCCCGTGCGGCCGCCGGGGATGCATGGAGGCCTACGCGGGGCGCGGCGCGATGGAGGCGAAGGCGCGCTCCGAGCACGCCAACGGGGTGAAGACAGACCTGTTCAAGATCATGAAGAAGCGCGGGCGCGACCGGCTCTCCTCGAGCGTCTGGGACCACGCGCTGCGGGCCAACGATGCGCTCGCCGAGGAGCTGATCGACCGCGCCCTGAAGGCGCTCGGCGCCGGGATCGCCTCGGCGGTCAACTTGCTCGACCCTGACGCGGTGATCATCGGCGGCGGGCTCGGGGTGCGCTTCGGCGAGCCGTACGTGGAGAAGATCCGCCACCGGATGCACCCCCACCTGTTCGTCTCCGACGACCCCGCTCCCGTCCACCTCGCCGAGCTCGGCGACCTCGGCGGCGCGATCGGCGCATCGCTGCTCTTCGACGCTTAGCTCATTCCGGGAGCCACGGCCTGCGCCAGCCGCCGTGCCCGGTGAGCAGGTGGCTCGCCGCCTCGGGGCCCCAGGTGCCCTGCTCGTAGGTCTCGGCGGGCGGCGGGTCGTCGAGCAGCGGCTGGACGATCCGCCAGGTCTGCTCGATCGCGTCCTGGTTGGGAAACAGCGACGGGTTGCCGAGCAGGGCGTCGCGCAGCAGCCGCTCATACGGCTCGGGCTGGTCGCCGACCTGGGACTCGAAGACCATGTCGAGGTGGACGCGGTGAAGCGTGTCCTCGCCCGCGGACTTCGCCAGCAGGCAGATCTGCGCGCCCGGCTCCGGCTTTATCCGGATCACGAGCTCGTCGGGGTCGGGGATCCCGGTGCCGACCGCGAGCCGCGGGGGGCGCTGGAAGACGATCCGGACCTCGGTCGCCTCCACCGGGAGCGCCTTGCCGGCGCGGATGTAGAACGGGACCCCGGCCCAGCGCCAGTTGTCGATGTCGAGGCGCAGGGCGACGAAGGTCTCGGTATCGGAGTCGGGGGCGACGCCCTCGACGTCGCGGTAGCCCGCGTACTGGCCGCGGATGTAGCGGCTGGGATCCGCCGCGGGCATGGCTCGGAAGAGGTCGGTCTTGCGATCCCGGAGGGCGTCCGCGTCCGCCGGTGAGGCGGAGGGCGGCTCCATCCCGACCAGGGCCAGCACCTGCAGCAGGTGGTTCTGGACCACGTCGCGCAGCGCCCCGACCGGGTCGTAGAAGCTGCCCCGCCCGTCGACCCCGAAGTCCTCGGCCATCGTGATCCGAACCGAGTCGACGTAGCGGCGGTTCCAGACCGGTTCGAGGATCGTGTTAGCGAACCGCAGGTAGAGGATGTCCATCACCGGCTCCTTGCCGAGGAAATGGTCGATCCGGAAGATCTGCGACTCGTCGAGCACCTCGAGCAGCTCGCGGTTGAGCGCCTCCGCCGACTGCAGGTCGTGGCCGAACGGCTTCTCGAACACGACCGCGCCCTGCCTGGTGAGCCCGGCGGCGTCCAACCGGCGAGCGACTTCGCCGAACAGCGAGGGCGGGATCTCGAGGTAGAAGACGGGCGCGCCACAGCCGGCGATCGCGGCCCCGACCTCCTGGTAGGTCCGGTCGTCGTCGAACTCGCCATAGACGTAGTCGAGCCGGTGCTCGAGCCGCGTGATGACCTCGTCGTCGGGATCCTTCACGGTCGCCTCGATCGACTCGCGTGCGTAGTTGTCGAGGTCCACCTCGCTCCACTTGTTTCGCGCCACGCCGATCACCCGGCATTGGAGATCCCCGCGGCGCTCGAGGCGGTAGAGCGCCGGGAAGGTCATCTTCTTCGCCAGGTCGCCGGTGATCCCGAAGATCACCAGGGTGTCCGCCTTCTCGCGCATTCGAGGCGGAGGGTATTGGCTGACGCTGCGGGCTCGGGTGCTCGGGACCGGCGAGCACCTAGTATCCGCGCGGATGCAACTGGGAATGGTCGGCCTCGGGCGCATGGGCGCGAACCTGGTTCGCCGATTGATGCGCGACGGCCACGAGTGCGTGGTCTACGACGTCAACCCCGACGCGGTCTCGACCCTCGCCGGCGAGGGGGCAACGGGCGCCGGATCGCTCGACGAGCTCGTCGCCAAGCTCGCCAAGCCCCGGGCGGCCTGGGTGATGGTGCCGGCGGGCGAGATCACCGAGAGCACCGTCGGCGCGCTCGCCGACCGACTCGAGCCCGGCGACGCGATCATCGATGGCGGCAACTCCTACTACCGCGACGACATCCGCCGCAGCGCCGCGTTCGCGGAGCGCGGGATCGATTACATCGACTGCGGGACCTCGGGCGGCGTCTTCGGGCTCGACCGCGGCTACTGCCTGATGATCGGTGGGCCCGCCCCGGCCGTGAGCCGCCTCGACCCGGTGTTCGCGACGATCGCGCCCGGAGTCGAATCCGCGCAGCGCACTCCCGGGCGCGACGGCGAGGTGTCGACCGCCGAGAACGGCTACCTGCACTGCGGCCCGAGCGGCGCCGGGCACTTCGTGAAGATGGTCCACAACGGGATCGAGTACGGGGTGATGGCCGCCTACGCCGAGGGCCTCAACATCCTCGCGAACGCCGACGCCGGCATGCATCCCCGCGAAACCGACGCGGAGACGGCGCCGCTCACCGACCCCGACTTCTACCGGTACGAGATCGACATCCCCGAGGTCGCCGAGGTGTGGCGCCGCGGCAGCGTGATCGGCTCGTGGCTGCTGGACCTGACCGCCGCCGCGCTGGCGCAGTCGCCGACCCTGGAGGATTTCGAGGGCCGAGTCTCCGACTCCGGCGAGGGCCGCTGGACGTCGATCGCCGCGATCGAGGAGGGCGTCCCGGCGCCGGTCTTGTCGAGCGCGCTGTACTCGAGGTTTGCCTCCCGCGACCTCGACGACTTCGCCGACAGGGTGCTCTCCGCGATGCGCAAGCAGTTCGGCGGCCACGACGAGAAACGATGAGCGCGAAGCGAGGACCAGAGCGGGCAGGTTCGATGCGAAGCGCGAAACCGGGACGGTGAGGGTCGAGGTCGTTGCCGACGCCGAGGCGGCGGCACGGCGCGGGGCAGAGCTGATCGCCGAGGCCGCCGCGAGCTCGATCTCCGAGCGCGGCAGGTTCTCGCTGGCGGTCAGCGGAGGACACGGCCCCTGGCGGATGTTCGCGCTGCTCGCCGCACGCGAGCTCGACTGGGCCCGGATCGACGCCTTCCAGGTCGACGAGCGCATCGCCCCGGCGGGCGACCCGGACCGCAACCTCACCCATCTGCGCGAATCGCTGCCGCCCGAGGGAATGGACCGCGTGCGCCCGATGCCGGTCGACGATCCCGATCCCGAGGCCGCCGCGGCGCGCTACGCCGCCGAGCTCCCGGAGGCGCTGGACCTCGTCCACCTCGGGCTCGGACCCGACGGCCATACCGCCTCGCTCGTGCCCGACGACCCGGTGCTCGAGGTCAGCGATCGGCTGGTCTCGGTCACCGGCGGCGAGTACCAGAGCCGGCGCCGTATGACCCTGACCTACCCGGCGCTGGACGCGGCGCGGCAGGTCCTCTGGCTGGTAACGGGGGCCGACAAGCCCGGCGCGTTGGCCAAGTTGCGGGCGGGCGACGAGTCGATCCCGGCCGGGCGCGTGCGCGCCCGCGACGCGGTCCTCGTCTGCGACCGCGAAGCCGCGCCCGATTCGAGCTGATCGGACAACGGTCGCAGAGCGACGACGAGGCCGATCGGTCCGCGCGACGGCCTCAGAGCTCGCGCCGCTCGACGCCGTCGCCGCGGCCGACCAGGACCTCGGTGACCAGCTCGGGCTCGAACAGGCCGTGGTCGACGACGCCCGGCGTCGCCGCCAGCCGTGCCGCCAGCGCCGCGGGGTCGTCGACCTCGCCGCGATAGTCGGCGATCAGGCCGCCGTCGGGTGAAGCGGCCGTGCCGGGCCGCAGGTCCGTGGGGCGCAGGCGGCGCAGGGTCGCGTCGACGCCGAAGCGCAGCAGCTCGAGCGGGATCGGCGCCGTGATCCGGTCGACCGGCTTCGAGGAGTCGGCGATGACCACGAACCGGTCGGCGGCCGTGGCGACGATCTTCTCGCGGGTGTGGGCGCCGCCCCCGCCCTTGACGAGCCAGCCCTCCGGGGCGATCTGGTCGGCGCCGTCGATCGCGATGTCGAGCGAGCCGATCCCCTCGAAGGGCTCGACCGTGAGCCCGAGCGACCGCGCCCGCTGTTCGGTGGCTACCGAGGTCGACACGCAGCGGATCTCCAGCCCGCGGGCGGCGAGCGCCGGAAGCAGGAAGGCGACGGTCGAGCCCGTGCCCAGTCCGACCAGCATGCCGCTCTGGACGAGCTCCGCGGCGGCCTCGGCGGCGGCGCGCTTCTCCGTGTCGGTGGCCGAGCTCACGTTTCCGGCAATCTATGGCTTCGTGGCCGACCTCGACCAGCTCTCGATCAACACGATCCGCACGCTTGCGATCGACGCGATCCAGAAGGCCGACTCCGGCCACCCGGGGACGCCGATGGCGATGGCGCCGGTCGCCTACACGATCTGGCAGCGTTTCCTGCGCTTCGACCCGACCGACCCGATCTGGCCCAACCGCGACCGGTTCGTGCTCTCGGCCGGGCACGCCTCGATGCTGCTCTACGCGCTGCTCCATCTGACCGGGGTGCGCGCGGTCGATCCCGACTACGAGATCGAGGGGCGCGAGTCGATCACCCTCGACGACATCAAGGCCTTCCGCCAGCTCGACTCCAAGGCGGCCGGGCATCCCGAGTACCGCTGGACCTCGGGGGTCGAGACGACCACCGGGCCGCTGGGCCAGGGGGTCGCGACCTCGGTCGGGATGGCGCTCGCCGCCAAGTGGCAGGCCGCCCACTTCAACCGGCCCGGCTTCGAGATGTTCGACTACGACGTCTACGTGGTCGCCGGCGACGGGGACCTGATGGAGGGCGTCTCCCACGAGGCGGCCTCGCTCGCGGGCCACCAGAGGCTCGACAACCTCTGCTGGGTCTACGACAACAACCACATCACGATCGACGGCGCCACCGAGATCACCTACGACGACGACGTCGCCGGGCGGTTCATGAGCTATGGCTGGAACGTCACCCGGGTCGGCGACGCCAACGACCTCGACCTGCTGACCCGCGCCTTCGAGGGCTTCCGCGCGGCTCGCGACCGGCCGACGCTGGTGATCGTCGACAGCCACATCGGCTACGGCGCGCCGCATAAGGTCGACACCGCGGCCGCCCATGGCGAGCCACTCGGCGACGAGGAGGTGCGCGAGACGAAGCGGGCCTACGGCTGGCCGGAGGACGCCCAATTCTTGATCCCCGACGGCGTCAAGGAGCACTTCTCGGCCGGGCTCGGGCGGCGGGCCGCGAAGCTGCGCGAGGAATGGGGCCGACTGCGGATCTCCTATCGCCGCGAGCACGCGACGCTCGAGCGCCAGATCGACGCGATGCAGCGCCGCGAGCTGCCCGAGGGCTGGGACCGCGACATCCCCGGCTTCGACGCCGACGCGACCGGAATCGCGACGCGCAAGGCCTCGCAGGCGGTCGAGAACGCGATCGCCTCGCAGGTGCCCTGGTTTCTGAGCGGCTCGGCCGACCTCACCGACTCGACCTCGGTGCGGCTCGAGTTCGAGGGGGCCGACGACTTCGAGCCGGCCGGCCGCGGAGGGCGCAACCTCCACTACGGGATCCGCGAGCACGAGTCCGCCGCCGCCTCCAACGGCCTCTCGCTCTCGAAGCTCCGTCCCTCGTGGTCGACCTATCTGGTGTTCTCCGATTACGCCCGCCCGGCGATCCGGCTCTCGGCGCTGATGGAGCTTCCGGTGATCCACATCTTCACCCACGACTCGATCGGGCTCGGCGAGGACGGCCCGACCCATCAGCCGGTCGAGCAGCTCGCATCGCTGCGCGCGATCCCCGGGCTCAACGTGATCCGGCCGGCCGACGCCAACGAGGTCGCCGAGGCCTGGCGGGTGATCATGGAGTCACATCACCAGCCGTGCGCGCTGGTGCTCACGCGCCAGAACGTGCCGGTGCTCGACCGCTCGCGCTACGCCTCCGCCGACGGGCTTCGCCGCGGTGGCTACGTGCTCGCAGATCCCGACGGCGGCGACCCGGAGCTGATCCTGATCGCGACCGGCAGCGAGGTGCCGCTCGCCACGGCGGCGTATGAGCGGCTGAGCGCGGAGGGCGTCCGCGCCCGCGTCGTCAGCCTGCCCTCCTTCTACCTGTTCGAGCAGCAGGACCAGGCCTACCGCGACGACGTGCTGCCGGCCTCGATCGACGCCCGAATCTCGATCGAGGAGGCCTCGACGCTCGGTTGGGATCGCTACGTCGGACCCGAGGGCGAGAAGATCGGCATGCACACGTTCGGCTCCTCGGCCCCGCTCAAGGACGTACTCAGCAAGTACGGGTTCACGCCCGAGGGGATCGTCGAGACGGCCCGCGAGGTCCTCGCCCGCACGTAAGATCCGACAGCGAGCAACAGCCAACGAGGTAGAGATGAACCCGACCAACGATCTGCACGAACTCGGCCAGTCGCTCTGGGTCGACAACATCACCAGGACGATGCTCGACGAGGGCGATCTCTCCCACTACATCGACGAGCTCTCGGCCACCGGCCTGACCTCGAACCCGACGATCTTCGACAAGGCGATCGGCGGGGGCCATGCCTACGACGAGCAGATCGCCGAGCTCGCCGGCCGGGGCGTGGACGGCGAGGAGCTCTTCTTCGAGCTTGCGCTCGCCGACCTGGTGCGCGCCGCGAAGCTTTTCGAGCCGGTGCATCGGCGCAGCCATCGGGTCGACGGATGGGTATCGCTCGAGGTCTCGCCCCTGCTCGCCGACAGCACGGAGGCGACGATCGCCCAGGTCGCCGACCTGCACTCGCGCGCGGCCGAGAACGTGTTCATCAAGATCCCCGGGACCGACGCCGGCCGGACCGCGATCGAGGAGTCCATCTTCGCCGGAATCCCCGTGAACGTCACGCTGCTGTTCTCGCGTGAGCAGTACCTGGCCGCGGCCGACGCCTACATGCGGGGCGTCGAGCGCCGGATCGAGGCCGGCCTCGATCCCGTCGTCCCGTCCGTGGCCTCGCTGTTCGTGAGCCGGTGGGACGTCGCGGTCGCCGACGAGGTGCCCAACGAGCTTCGCAACCGGCTCGGGATCGCGATCGCCAGGCGCACCTACGCCGCGTACCGGGAGCTGCTGGACTCCGATCGCTCACAACGGCTGGCCAACGAGGGCGTCAGGGCGCAGCGGCTGCTGTTCGCGAGCACCGGCACCAAGGACCCCGACGCCTCAGACACCCTCTACATCGAGGCGCTGGCGGCACCGAACACGATCAACACGATGCCCGACACGACGCTGGTCGCCTTCGCCGACCACGGCACGGTGGGCGCGCCGCTGGCGGCGGACGGGGGCGACGCCGAGGAGACGCTGGCGGCGTTCGCCGAGGCCGGCATCGACGTTGGCGCCCTCGCGGAGCGGCTTCAGCAGGAGGGCAAGGAGGCGTTCTCGGCGTCGTGGCGAGACCTCCTGGAGACGATCTCCGGAGAGCGCGAGAAGGTCGCCTCCTAGCGCGGCGTTGCGCCCGATGACGCCGCTGCGCGAACGCGAGAGCTTCCGGGCGCTCGAGCGTCATCATGCGGAGATCTCGGCCCTCCATCTGCGCGAGCTGTTCGCCGCCGATGCCGAGCGCGGCGAGCGCCTCACCGCCGAGGCCGTCGGGCTCTTCCTCGACTACTCGAAGAACCGGGTCACCGACGAAACGATCTCCCTGCTCGCGGCGCTCGCCGATGAATGCGACCTCGCCGGCAGGCGCGAGGCGATGTTCCGCGGCGAGCACATCAATACGACCGAGGATCGCCCCGTCCTGCACGTCGCACTGCGGATGCCGCGCGAGCGCTCGCTGATCGTCGACGGCGCCGACGTCGTCCGCGAGGTCCATGAGGTCCTCGACCGGATGGGCGAGTTCAGCGATCGCGTCCGGGGCGGCGAGTGGCGCGGGCACACCGGTCGGCGCATCCGCAACGTGGTCAACATCGGCATCGGCGGCTCGGACCTCGGCCCGGTGATGGCGTACGAGGCGCTGCGCCATTTCTCGGAGCGGGAGATGAGCTTCCGCTTCGTCTCCAACGTCGACGGCACCGACTTCGCCGAGGCGACCCGGGACCTCGAGCCCGCCGAGACGCTGTTCATCGTCTCCTCGAAGACCTTCACCACGCTGGAGACGATGACCAACGCCCACACCGCCCGGGAGTGGGCGCTGGCCGGGCTCGGAGGCGATCGGGCGGCGGTCGCCAAGCACTTCGTCGCCGTCTCGACCAACGCCGAGGGCGTGGCGGCGTTCGGAATCGACACCGCCAACATGTTCGGGTTCTGGGAGTGGGTGGGCGGCCGCTACTCGATGGACTCGGCGATCGGCCTCTCGACCATGCTCGCGATCGGCCGCGAGCGCTTCGCGGAGATGCTCGCCGGCTTTCACGCCGTCGACGAGCATTTCCGAGCCGCGCCGACGGCGTCGAACCTCCCGGCCCTACTCGGTCTGCTCGCGGTTTGGTACGGCGACTTCTTCGGCGCGCAGACAGTGGCGGTGCTCCCGTACGAGCAGTACCTGAAGCGCTTCCCGGCGTACCTGCAGCAGCTGACGATGGAGTCGAACGGCAAGCACGTGACCCTCGACGGGGCCCGGGTGGACTACGAGACTGGAGCCGTGTACTGGGGCGAGCCGGGCACCAACGGCCAGCACTCCTTCTACCAGCTGATCCACCAGGGGACGAAGCTGATCCCATGCGACCTGATCGGGTTCATGGAGCCGCTCAACCCGCTCGGTGATCACCACGACCTGCTGATCTCGAATGTCTTCGCGCAGGCGGAGGCGCTCGCCTTCGGCAAGACCCCGGAACAGGTGCGCGCCGAGGGCACGCCGGAGGAGCTCGTCGCGCATCGCGTCTTCGAGGGCAATCGGCCGACCAACGTGATCCTCGCCCAGCGCCTGAGCCCGGAGACGCTCGGCAAGCTCGTCGCCCTCTATGAGCACAGCGTGTTCACCCAGGGGACGGTCTGGCAGATCAACTCCTTCGACCAGTGGGGCGTCGAGCTCGGCAAGGTGCTTGCGAAGCGGATCAGCGGAGAGCTTCAGGCGGCCGATCAGCCGGATCTCGCCCACGACGGCTCGACCAACGCCCTGATCCGCCGCTACAGAGCGCAGCGAACGGGTGGCTGAGGCAAACGGCCCAGCGGCGCTGCTGTTCGACATCGACGGCACGCTGATCACCACCGGCGGGGCCAGCGATCGCGCCTGGCACCGGGCGTTCCTCGAGCTCCACGGCGTCGACGTCAACGTCCCCGACTACACCGGCAAGGGCGTCCCCGACCCCGCGGTCGGGCTGCAGTGCTTTCGCGGCGCGCTCGGGCGTGAGCCCGAGGGCGAGGAGATGCCGAGGCTGATGGCGCTGCGCCAGCGATATCTCGCCGAGGAGGTCGAGGCCTCGCCCGGCTACCGGGTGATGCCGGGGGCGGTCGAGCTGCTCGAGCGGCTGAACGGAGAGGGTCGCCTGGTCGGGCTGGTCACCGGGAACACCGAGCCCGCGGCGCGAATCAAGCTCGCGCGGGGGGACCTGAACCGCTGGTTCGCGTTCGGCGGCTTCGGCTCCGACGCCGACGACCGACCCGGCGTCTGTCGCATGGCCCTCAACCGCGCCGAGCATGCCGCGGGCGGAAGGCTCGACCGCTCCGGGTCGATCGCGACCGGGGACACCCCGACCGACGTCTCGGCCGCGCACGCCGTCGGGATCCGGATCGTCAGCGTCGCGACCGGCGAATTCTCCGTCGACCAGTTGCGCGAGGCGGGCGGCGACTGGGTCGTTCCGGACCTCGTCTCCGGCGCGCTGCCGTTCTAGGCGGCCGTCAGCTGCGGATCAGCCTCTTGTACGTGATCCGGTGCGGCCGATCGGCGGCGGGGCCGAGGCGCCGGCGCCGGTTCTCCTCGTACTCCTCGAAGTTGCCCTCGAACCAGCGCACCTCCGACTCGCCCTCGAAGGCGAGCACGTGGGTGGCGATCCGATCGAGAAACCAGCGGTCGTGGGAGATGATCACCGCGCACCCGGCGAACGCGAGCAAGGCCTCCTCGAGCGCTCGCAGGGTGTCGACGTCGAGGTCGTTGGTCGGCTCGTCGAGCAGCAGCAGGTTGCCCCCGGAGCGCAGCAGCTTCGCCAGGTGGACTCGGTTTCGCTCTCCCCCTGAGAGGGCGCCGACCTTGCGCTGCTGGTCGGAGCCCTTGAAGTTGAAGCCGCCGACGTAGGCGCGCGAGTTGATCTCGCGACCGCCGACCGCGATCTGGTCGTCGCCGCCGGAGATCTCCTCCCAGACGCTGCGCTCCGGGTCGAGCGCATCGCGGCTCTGATCGACGTAGGCGAGCTTCACGGTCTCCCCGAGGCGCAGCTCGCCGGCGTCCGGCTGCTCGTCGCCGACGATGATCCGAAACAGGGTCGTCTTGCCGGCGCCGTTGGCTCCGATCACTCCGACAATCCCGGCCGGCGGCAGCGAGAACGAGAGGTCGTCGATCAGCAGCCGGTCCCCGAACCCCTTGCGCAGCCCGTCGGCCTCGAGCACCGTGCCGCCGAGTCGCGGGCCGGCGGGGATGTGGATCTGGACGCTGTCGAGCCTCACGTTGCGGTCCTCGGCGAGCAGCTGCTCGTAGCGGGCGAGCCGCGCCTTCGACTTCTTGCGCCGGCCCTTCGGGTTCTCGCGCACCCACTCCAGCTCGGCGGCCAGGGTTCGCGCCCGGGCGCTGTCGCTGCGCTGCTCCTGTGCGAGGCGTTGCTGCTTGCGCTCCAGCCAGGAGGAGTAGTTGCCCTGAAACGGGATCCCGCGGCCGCGGTCGAGCTCGAGGATCCAGCCGGCGACGTTGTCGAGGAAGTAGCGGTCATGGGTGACAGCGACGACGGTGCCCTTGTAGTGCTCGAGGTGGCGCTCCAGCCAGGCGACCGACTCGGCGTCGAGATGGTTGGTCGGCTCGTCGAGCAGCAGCAGATCGGGGGCGCTGAGCAACAGCCGGCAGAGGGCGACGCGGCGGCGCTCGCCGCCCGACAGCGTGCCGACCGCCGCATCGGCCGGCGGCAGCCGCAGCGCGTCCATCGCCGTCTCGACCACGGTGTCGAGGTTCCAGGCGTCGGCCGCGTCGATCCTCCCCTGCAGCCGGGCGAACTCGTCGGCCGTCTCGTCGGAGTAGTTGGCGGCGACCTCGTCGAAGCGGTCGAGCAGGTCGCGGGTCTCGCGCACGCCGTCCTCGACGTTGCCGCGCACGTCGCGGGATTCGTCCAGCGCCGGCTCCTGCTCCAGCATCCCCACGGTCGCACCGGGCTTCAGCTGCGCCTCGCCTCGGTACTCGGTGTCGACCCCGGCCATGATCCGCAGCAGCGTCGACTTGCCGGCCCCGTTGTAGCCGAGCACGCCGATCTTGGCGCCGGGAAAGAAGCTCAGCGAGATCTCGGACAACACCCGCTTGTCCGGCGGGTGGGTCCGCGAGACCCGCTGCATGGTGAAGATGTACTCGGAGGCCAACTAACCGTCGCCGCGGTCGGCCCTCGGCGAGGCCGTGGAGAAGTGGTCGGGGATCGGCTGCGCCGTCACGGCCCGCAGCCTAATCGCTGCAAGCCCCCTTGCATCTCCGGACGCGCCCGGCGCCGGCGGCCGAGGTCCAAGAGCCGCACCACCATGCGGCAAACCGGCCCGCTGGGCTCAGGCGTAGCAACTCCGTCCGACGGATCGGCTCCAATCTGGGTCAGCTCGTGTTGCAAAGTGGGGCAAGGTGGGTTAGCGTGGCCCAAGCAGTTGACCCAGGGGCCGGGGTGGCGAGGCTCCTCCCACCTCGCCACTCCGGCCCAGATCTTCCTCCCCGAGAACTCACCGAATGGCCTTTCGCGGTCAACACGAACACAGCCTCGACTCCAAGGATCGACTCACGGTCCCGGCCCGCTGGCGCGGCGCCCTCTCCGACGGCGTGGTTCTCGTCGCCGGGCTCGACCCCTGCGTCGAGGTGTTCTCGCCGCATGGTTATGACGACTGGAGTCGGCGCTTCCTCGCCGACCTCAACCGGCTCGGGCGAAAGGGCCGGATGATGTACCGGCGCTTCAACGCGTCCGCTTCCGAGGAGACGCTCGACTCTGCGGGGCGGGTCCGGCTCGCCAAGCACCTGATCGAGCACGCCGGCCTCGAGGGACCGTGCATGGTGGTCGGGGTCGGCGACCATGTCGAGCTCTGGAACCCGGAGCGCTGGGCCGAGCACTACGCCGAGCTCGACGAGCAGGCGGACCGCCTTGCCGAGGAACTCTCACAGTAGATGGCCACACTGACCTACATGACCACCGAGCACGTCCCCGTCCTGGCGCCCGAGCTGATCGCGCTCACCAACCCCGGTCCCGGCGAGGTCGTGATCGACTGCACCTTCGGAGGCGGGGGTCACGCGCGGCTGGCGGCCGAGCGGATCGGGCCGACCGGCAGCCTGATCGCGATCGACCGCGATCCCTACGCGGCCCGCCGCTTCGCCGACATCGAGCCCGAGCTCGGCTGCGAGGCGAGCTTCATCGCCGGTGACTTCGCCGATGCGCTCGAGGCCCTCGCCGCCGAAGGGTTGCGCGCCGACGTCATCTTCTGCGACCTCGGCGTCTCCTCGCTTCAGCTCGACGCCGCCGAGCGCGGCTTCTCCTACTCCTACGACGCACCCCTGGACATGCGCATGGATCCGAGTCAGGAGCGCTCGGCGCGCGAGCTCGTCAACGAGTGGCCGGCGGACCGGCTGCAGCGGACGATTCGCGAGCTCGGCGAGGAGCGCCACGCGCGCTCGATCGCCGCCGAGATCGTCCGCCGGCGCCCGCTCCGGACCACCGGCGAGCTGGTCGAGGCGATCCGCGCCGCGGTTCCGCCCGCCTACCGGTTCGGGCGCGGCCACCCGGCGAAGCGGACCTTCCAGGCGATCCGGATCGCGGTCAACGGCGAGCTCGAGTCGCTCGACCGGGCGCTGCCGTCGGCCTGGTCGCTGCTTCGCGACGGCGGCCGCCTCGGGGCGATCTCCTTCCAGAGCCTCGAGGACCGCCGCGTGAAGCGCTTTTTCGCCGACCGCGCCCGGGGGTGCATCTGCCCACCGGAGCTGCCGGTCTGCCGGTGCGGTCACGAGCCCGAGGCGGCGCTGATAACGCGCCGAGCCGTGAAGGCGACCGAGGAGGAGGCGGAGCGCAATCCGCGCTCGCGCTCGGCCCGGCTGCGCGTCGCCCGAAAGCTCGGCGAGGCAGGAAGCCCCGGCGGCGGCGACGAAGACCCGGGGAGGTAAGCGATGGCGACCTCAGCAGCAGCTCGGACGGCGGCGCCGGCGCGCCGCACCCGCAAACCCGCCCGCCCCGCGCCGACTCGCCGGCGTCGCCAGCAGACGCCGATCGGCGGCTTCGTCCCGGTCGCGGTCGGCCGCACGGCCGGCGCCGTCGGCGGGATCGCCGACTCGGGCCTGTTCGTCTGGCTGACCCGCGGGCGGATCTGGATCGGCGTGCTCGGTGCGCTGCTGGTCGGGATCGTCGCCCTCAACGTGATCGCGCTCAGCTTCAGCTCCTCCTCCAGCGACGCCGGCCACCAGGCCGACCAGCTCGAGCTCGAGAACTCGTCCCTGCGCGCGAAGCTCGCGACCATCCTCTCGAGCGAGGAGGTCCAGCAGGCCGCGGCGAGACTCGGCCTCGTCGCCCCCGACCCCGACGCGATCACCTACGCGCGCAGCTCGCCCGACGACGCCGCGGAGGCGGCGAGGCGGCTGCGCAACGGTGAGCTGACGACCGCCACCTACGCCGATCCGGCGACCGCCGCGTCACCGACGACCGAGGCCGAGACGGCGGCCCCGGTTGCCGACCCGGCGACGGCCGTCACCGACCCGGCGACGGCGGTCACCGCGCCGGCGACGACGGCGTCCGCCGCCGCGACGACCGCCGCCGATCCCGTCGCCGCCTCGACCGATCCCGCCGCCGCCCCGCCGACCACCGCGAGCGACCCGGCCGCGACCGCCGTCGCCGGCGGGGGTGTCGGCGCTCCGTGAGCGCGGGACGATGAAGCTGATCGACCGCCGTCTCGGGCTGCTGTTCGCCGCCTTCGTCCTGCTGCTCTCGCTGATCCTCGTCAGGGCCGCCTGGGTTCAGGGCGTCAACGGCGGCGGCCTCAGCGCCGAGGCGAGCAGCCAGCACGTCGAGAACGTCGTCGTCCCCGGGTCTCGAGGGACGATCCGCGACCGCGGTGGCCGCGAGCTCGCGACGTCGGTCGACGCGGCGACGATCTACGCAACCCCTTACCAGGTGGAGGACCCCGAGGGGACCGCCCACAAGCTCGCGAAGGTGCTCGACGTCTCCGAGGACGACGTCCTGCGCAGTCTCGCGGACCGCAGCTCGGGATTCGCCTACATCGCCCGCAAGGCCGACCTCTCCGCCGCCGAGAAGATCCAGAGGCTCGAGCTTCCCGGGATCGGGATCCTCCCCGACAGCCGCCGCATCTATCCGCAGGGTGAGCTCGCCGCGCAGGTGATCGGCACGGTCGGGATCGACAACCAGGGCCTCACCGGGCTCGAGGCCTCCGAGGACGCCGTCCTGCACGGATCGGACGGCGAGCGCGAGGTGGTCCGCGACGCGCTCGGCGACGAGCTCGAGCGAAACACGGTCGAGGGCGCGGAGACGGGCGCCGATCTGAAGCTCACTCTCGACGCGGCCATTCAGGCGCAGACCGAGGAGGTGCTCGCCCGGCTCGGTCAGACCTATCAGCCCGAGGGCGCGACGGCGATCGTCATCGATCCGCAAAGCTCGGAGATCCTGGCGATGGCCGACTGGCCCACCTTCGACCCCGCCGCCCCGGGCGATGCGAGCCCCGCCGAGCTCTCGAACATGGCGACCGGCTTCAACTACGAGCCCGGCTCGACCTTCAAGGCGTTCACGGTCGCCGGCGCGCTCGAGGAGGGGCTGGTGACCCCCGAGACCACGTTCGACCTGCCGCCGACGATCCAGGTCGCCGACCGGACGATCGAGGAGTCGCACGAACGCGGCTACATCACGCTCTCGGTCGCCCAGATCCTCGCCCAGTCCTCCAACGTCGGCGCGGTCAAGATCGGGCTCGAGCTCGGCGCCGAGAAGTTCGACAAATGGATCCGCTCGTTCGGCTTCGGCGAGCCGACCGGGATCGACTTCCCCGGGGAGGAGCGCGGGATCGTGATCCCGGTCGACGACTACTCCGGCTCGACGATGGGGAACCTGCCGATCGGCCAGGGCCTCTCGGTGACCCCGATGCAGATGGCCGCCGCGTACTCGGCGATCGCCGACGGGGGCGTCCTGCGCACGCCTCGACTGATCCTCTCCGAGGACGGGACCCGCACCGAGCCCGACCCGGGCACCCGGGTGATCAGCCGCAAGGACTCGGCCGAGCTGCGCGAGATGCTCAAGGGAGTGCTCGCGGCGGGTGGCACCGCCTCCGAGGTCAGCGTCCCCGGCTACACGCTGGCCGGCAAGACCGGCACCGCGCAGAAGGTCGTGGACGGCACCTATTCCGACACCCAGTTCGTCGCCTCGTTCGTCGGCTTCGCCCCGGCGGATGACCCGCGGCTGCTGGTGGCGATCGTCGTCGACGACCCGAAGGGCGACTACTACGGAGGCACCGTCGCCGCCCCGGCCTTCGGCGAGATCGCCGAGTTCGCGCTGCCCTACCTGGGGATTCCCACCGACGCTTCCTAGAATCGCTCGCATGACGCTTCGGGAGCTGCTCGCCGGCGCCGACGTCGTCGCGGTCGCCGGCGATGCGGACATCGAGGTCTCCGGGCTCGCCTACGACAGCCGTCGGGCGGGCCCCGACTACCTGTTCTTCTGCATCCGCGGGTTCACCGCCGACGGCCACGAGTTCGCTCCACTCGCGGTGCAGGCGGGCGCGGCAGCGGTCGTCGTCGAGCGCCCGCTCGAGCTCGAGCCGCACGTCGTCCAGGCGCGCGTCGTCGACGCGCGCTCGGCGATGGCCCACGCCGCGGTGCGCTTCTACGGCGATCCGACCGAGGAGCTGGACGTGATCGGGATCACCGGCACCAACGGCAAGACCACGACCGCGTTCTTGATCCGCCACGTCCTCGAGCGCTGCGGCGTCCAGACGGGCCTGCTCGGGACCGTGCAGCGGGTCGTCGGGGGGGCCGTGGAGGCGGTCGAGCGCACCACCCCGGAGGCGATCGACCTGCAGGCGACGTTCCGGCGCATGGTCGCCGGCGGCGACCGCGCCTGCGCGATGGAGGTCTCCTCCCACGCGCTCAGCCTCAACCGCGTGGACGGGATCCGGTTCGCGGTCGCGGCGTTCACCAACCTGACCCAGGACCACCTCGACTTCCACGGCGAGATGGAGGACTACTTCCAGGCCAAGCGCCGGCTGTTCATCGGCGATCGGGCTCGCAGGGCGGTCGTGAACCTCGACGACGAGTACGGCCAACGCCTGGTCGCCGAGCTCGACTGCGTGACCTTCTCCGCCGCCGGCGACGAGGCGGCCGACCTGCGGGCGCTCGAGCTCGGCTTCGACGCCGCGGGATCGCGGTTCGTGTGCGCGGCGCCCGAGGGTCGGTTCACGGTCGAGCTGCCGCTGCCGGGGCAGTTCAACGTCGCCAACGCGCTCTGCGCGCTCGCCTGCACCCGTGCGATCGGGATCGAGCTCCCGGCCGCCGTCGCCGCGCTGGCGGACGTCGAGCGCGTCCCGGGCCGATTCGAGCCGATCGACGAGGGACAGCCGTTCGCCGTTCTCGTCGACTACGCCCACACGCCCGACTCGCTCGAGAACGTGCTCGTCTCGGCGCGCCAGATCAGCGGCACGGGGAGGCTGATCTGCGCGTTCGGCTGCGGCGGCGACCGCGACCGCGACAAGCGCCCCCTGATGGGCGAGATCGCGGCGCGGCTCTCCGACCTCGCGGTCGTCACCTCCGACAACCCGCGCTCGGAGGACCCGGTGGCGATCATCGACGAGATCCGGGCGGGGATGGGGGCCGGAGACGCGGAGGTAGTCGTCGAGCCCGACCGTCGAGCGGCGATCGCGCTGGCGCTCTCCGGTGCGCGCGACGGCGACACCGTGGTGATCGCCGGCAAGGGCCACGAGCAGGGCCAGGAGTTCGAGCACGGACGCAAGATCCCGTTCGACGACCGCGAGGTGGCGCGCGAGGAGCTGCGGGCCTCGATGGCGACCGCCGGCTCGAGCTCGTGATCGCGGGGCCGTGATCGAGCTCGCCCCGGAGCTGATCGCCGCCGCGGCCGGCGCGGAGATCGTCCGCGAGGGCGGCGCCGGCCGGCCGGAGAGAGGCTCGATCGACTCCCGCGCCGCCGCTCATGGCGATCTCTTCTTCGGCTTGCGGGGCGAGCGCGTCGATGGCGGCGCCTACGCGGCGAGCGCGCTCTCCGCTGGTGCGTGGGGCGCGGTCGTCGAGCCCGACCGGGCCCGCGAGCTCGCCGCGGAGGGCGGGGGCTGGGTGTTCGCATCCGCCGACCCGCTGGCGTCGCTGCAGTCGGTCGCCCGCGCCTGGCGGCGCGAGCTCGGCTGCCCGGTGGTCGGGATCACGGGCTCGGTCGGCAAGACCTCGGTCAAGGACATCTGCCACGCGATCCTGCCGTTTCGCACCCACGCCAGCCCCGAGAACTTCAACACCGACGTCGGCCTGCCGCTCGCGATCCTCGCCGCCGCGCCCGAGACCGAGGTGCTGGTGCTCGAGATGGCGATGCGCGGACTCGGGCAGATCGCCGAGCTCTGCGAGATCGCCGAGCCCGACGTCGCCGCGATCACCAACATCGGGCCCGTGCACCTCGAGCTGCTCGGCACCGTGGAGGCGATCGCCGAGGCGAAGGCCGAGATCCTCGGCGGACTCGGGGCGCAGGGCCGGGCCGTGATCCCGGCCGACGCCGAGGCGCTGGAGCCGCACCTCGCCGACCGGCTCGTGGCGCTCACCTTCGGACCGGGGGGCGACGTCTTCGTGGAGCGCTTCGAGCGCATCGATCACGGCGCGCGCGCCACGATCGGGACGCCGCACGGCGAGGCGGCCTTCGAGCTGCCGTTCGCGGAGCGCCACAACCTCGTCAACGTCGCCTGCGCGGTGGCGATCGGGATCGCGCTCGACGCCTCGCTCCCGGAGATGGCGCGTCGCGCTCCCGGCATATCCTTCTCGCGCCTGCGGGGCGAGCTGATCGAGCTCCCGGGCGGCTCGGTGCTCGTGAACGACTGCTACAACGCCAACCCGATCTCGATGCGCGCGGCGCTCGACAACCTCGCCTCGCTCGAGGCCTCGGGGCGCCGGATCGCGGTCCTCGGCGGGATGGCCGAGCTCGGCCCGGACGGCCCGGCCTACCACCGCGAGGTCGGCGCGCACGCGCGCGAGCTCGGGATCGACGAGCTGATCGGGGTCGGCGAGCTCGCCCGCGACTACGCCGCCGACCACTGGGCACCCGATCCCACGGCGGCGGCCCGGCTGGCCGCCGGCCTCGTCGACGACGGCGACGCGCTGCTCGTCAAGGGGTCGCGCTCGGTCGGGCTCGAGCGCTTCTCCGAGGAACTGCTGCGCGCCGTTTCAAGGGACTGATGGAGCCGACGACCCAGCTCGCCGACATCGCCTCGGACTCGATCGACCGGGGCCAGGTGCTGATCGGTGGCATGGCGGCGCTGCTGATCACGATCTTCCTCGGGCCGAAGTTCATCTCGTTCTTGCGGGTGCGGGAGTTCGGCCAACAGATCCGCGAGGAGGGCCCGCAGGAGCACCACGCCAAAGCCGGGACGCCGACGATGGGAGGGCTGATCCTCTTTGTCGCGATCGCGGTCCCCTACCTGGTGCTCTCGGAGCACGGCACCGCCAGCCTGGCGGTGTTCGGGGTCGCGCTCGGCTGCGCCGCGCTCGGCTTCGCCGACGACTACATCAAGATCTCCAAGCGGCGCTCGCTCGGGCTCTCGGCGCGCTGGAAGCTGCTCGGCCAGATCGCCCTCGCCTTCGGCCTCTGGTGGGTCGCCTACGAGCACATCGGGCTCGAGCCCGCGCTGCAGTCGCGCATCTTCGACACCGAGATCTACATCGGGCCGATCGTGTATCTGGTCTTCGTCTACCTGGTGGTCGCCGGCTCCTCGAACGCCGTCAACCTCACCGACGGGCTCGACGGCCTCGCCGCCGGCTCCTGCGCGATCACCCTGCTCGCCTACCTGGCGATCACGATCACCAACGGCCAGGCCGACCTGGCGCTGCTCTCGGCCTGCCTGGTCGGGGCGTCGGTGGGCTTCTTGTGGTTCAACGCCTTCCCCGCGTCGATCTTCATGGGGGACACCGGCTCGCTCGGGCTCGGCGGAGCGATCGGGGCGCTGGCGGTGATGACCCAGACGGAGTTGCTGCTGATCATCCTCGGCGGCATCTTCGTGATCGAGGCGCTCTCGGTCGCGGTGCAGGTGATCGCGTTCAAGATGTTCCGCCGCCGGGTGCTGCTGATGGCCCCGGTCCACCACCACTTCGAGCTCCTCGCCTGGTCGGAGACGAAGATCATGCTGCGCTTCTGGATCATCGCCGCCGTCTGCGCGGGGATCGGCTACGTGCTGTACCAGAACTCGATCGGCTAGCTGGGCAGCGGGGACCCCGCGAAGGCGAAGAACCAGATCATCATCGCGATCGAGGCGACGGTCGCGGTGCCGACGAAGACCGCCTCGACCGGTGACAGCTTGCCCGTCCCGGGGCGATAGGGCTCGTCGCGCATGCTGCGCAGCCACGGGTGGCGGGTTGGCGTACGCTCGTCGCCGTCGCCGGCCCGGCCCTGGAGCGCTCCGGCGACGATCAGGACCATCGTGTAGCTGACCAGGATGCCGACCACGATGATCACCGCGGTCGTGGCCTCGACCTGCTGGGCGCTGCGCGAGCTCTGGATTCGCGAGCCGACCCAGATCCAGAACAGCGGCACGCCGACGCCGACGAACGCCGCGGCGGCGATCTCCGCGAAGAACCGGGCCGTCCGCCCCGAGGCGCGCTTGACGCGGTCGTCCATCGCACGAATGTAGTCCCTGCCCCGGTGGTTGCCAAGCGCGGCGCGCGGTGCGCAGGGGCGTCCCACGTCGGCGCGAAACTACTCCCGTGCGCACCGCCGGCAAGCCACGACCGCCGCTGCCGCAGGGGCCGTTCGCGGTCGTCGGGCTGGCGCGCTCCGGGCAGGCCGCGGCGGTTGCGCTGGCCGCTCGCGGCGAGCGCGTGATCGGGGTCGATTCCGGTCGCCCGGAGGGCGCCGAAAGGCTCTCGGACGCCGGCGTCGAAGTGATCTTGGATGTGGACGGAGTCGACGCGATCGGACGTGCGCGCAGCGTGGTCAAGAGCCCCGGGGTGCGCGCCCGACGCCGCCGCGATCGTCGCCGCCCGCGAGCGAGGACTGGCGGTGATCGGCGAGCTCGAGCTCGCCTGGCGCCTGCTGCCGAACCGCTTCTGCGCGGTCACCGGCACCAACGGGAAGACGACGGTAGCCGAGCTACTCGGTCACGTGTGGCGGACCGCGGGCGAGCCGGTCGCGGTCGCCGGCAATGTCGGCACGCCGCTCGCCTCGCTGGTCGCCGAGGTCGATTCCGAGGCGACGATCGTCTGCGAGGCGTCGAGCTTCCAGCTCGAGGACTCGGAGGCATTCGCCCCCGAGTGCGGGGTCCTGCTCAACGTCGCGCCCGACCACCTCGATCGCCACGCCACGCTCGAGGCGTACCTCGACGCGAAGCTGAACATCTTCCGCAACCAGGTCGACGACGACGTCTGCGTCTACAACGGCTCCGACCCTGCGCTGCGGGGCGTCGAGCTCGGCGGCCGCGGGCGCCGGGTCGCGTTCTGCGCCGAGCCGGGCGACGGCGACGATTGTGAGGCGACGGTCTCCGGGCGGGTGCTCGAGCTCCGGGAGGAGCCGCTCGTGGAGCTCGACGAGCTGGCGCTGATCGGCCCTCACAACGCTGCCAACGCGGCGGCCGCCGCGGCCGCCGCGGCGGCGATGGGCATCGAGCGCGACGCGCTCGCCGCGGGCCTGCGCAGCTTCCCCGGCGTCCCGCACCGGCTCGAGCTCGTCGCCGAGCGCGCCGGCGTCCTCTACGTCAACGACTCGAAGGCGACCAACGTCGCCGCCGCGGCCGCCGGGCTGCGCTCGTTTGCCGGCGGGGTGAGGGCGATCCTCGGCGGCTCGCTGAAAGGCGGCGGGTTCGCCGAGCTCGCCGGGCCGGTCGCCGAGCGCTGCGTCGCCTGCTACTTGCTCGGGCCGGCGGCCGAGCGGCTCGAGCGGGACCTCGAGCCTGCCTGGCTCGCCGGCGTCGCTCACCGCCGCTGCGCCGATCTCGCCGAGGCGGTGGGCGTGGCGGCGACCTCTGCGCGTCCCGGCGAAGTGGTCCTGCTCGCGCCCGCCTGCGCGAGCTTCGACGCCTACCGCGACTTCGAGCAGCGCGGCGAGCACTTCCGCGAGCTGGTCGGAGCGCTCACGTGAGCGCTCGCGGGGCCACCGCGACCCGTCGAGGCTCGCCCTCGATCGAGTACTCGCTGCTGCTCACGGCGACCCTCTGCCTGCTCGCCTTCGGCGCCGTGATGGTCTTCTCGGCCAGCTCGACGACCGCGCTGCTGGGAGACTCCGGCGACAGCGCCTACTACCTGAAGCGGACCGTGGTGTTCGCCGCCGTCGGGCTGGTCGTCATGCGCCTGCTCGCCGCCCGCGGGGTGGCCGTCATCCGGGGGCTGACTCCGGCGATCCTCGCGCTCGCGTTCGCGCTCTGCGTCGCCGTGCTGATGCCCGGCATCGGCATGCAGGTGAACGGGGCTCAGCGCTGGATCGGCGTCGGCTCGCTGCAGATCCAGCCCTCCGAGCTGATGAAGCTGGCGCTCGTCCTCTACGGCGCCAAGCTGCTCGCCGCCCGTCCGAAGATGGTCCTCACCCTGCGGACGCTGGTCCCGTACCTCGGCGTCGTCGCGGCGGCCTGCCTGCTGGTCGTGGTCGAGCCCGACCTCGGGACCGCGATCGTCGCCTGCTTCGCGACCGCCGCGGTGCTGATCGCCGCCGGCGCGCGGATGCGCGACCTCGGTCTGCTCGCGGTGGCGATCGCGGTCGTCGTCTTGGCGGCGATCGCGATCGAGCCCTACCGGATGGAGCGCCTCACCGGGTTCATCAACCCGGGCGCCGACCCCAGCGGCTCAGGTTTTCAAGCGATCCAGGCGAAGATCGCGCTCGGCTCGGGCGGCCTCTTCGGCGTCGGCCTCGGCGAGAGCCTGCAGAAAGCGTTTTACCTGCCGGAGGCGCACACCGACATGATCGCCGCCGTGATCGGCGAGGAACTGGGGCTGTTGGGGATCGGCTCGCTGGTCGGCCTCTACGGGATCTTCGGCTACGCCGGCCTGCGGATCGCCCAGGGCGCCCGCGACCGCTACGGAAAGCTGCTCGCCGCGGGCCTGACCGCTCTCGTCCTCGTTCAGGCGGTGATCAACCTGTTCGCCGTCCTCGGTCTCGCGCCGCTCACCGGCGTGCCGCTGCCGTTCGTCTCCTACGGCAACTCGAGCATGCTCGTGATGCTGGCCGCCGTCGGGCTGTTGCTCAACGTCGCCAGGGGCGGCAGCGTGCGCGCGTCGGAGAAGCCGTCGAGCCGCGATGGGAGACTGCGGGTCGTCGACGGTGGTTCGAAGGGTCGTCATAGCGGCGGGCGGAACGGCGGGGCACGTCGTGCCGGCGCTGGCCGTCGCCGACGCGCTCCGCGCTGAGGACGCCGAGGTCTCCTTCCTCGGTGCGGTCGATCGCTCCGAGGCCACGCTCGTCCCCGCGGCCGGCTATGAGGTCGATCTCCTGCGTGTTCGCGGCCTCGACCGGCGCAACCCGGTCCGCGCCGCGGGCGCGCTGCGGCTCGCCATCGCGGCGGTCCCCGACGCGCGCCGTGCCCTGCGGGACCGCGGCGCGCAGGCGGTGCTCGGAGGCGGCGGCTACGTCGCGGCGCCGGCCGGGATCGCGGCGCTCTCGCTCGGCTTGCCGCTGGTGCTCACCGAGGCCGACCGCCATCTCGGGATGACGAACAGGATGCTCGCCCGCCGCGCCCACCGGGTCTGCCTGGCGTTCCCGATCGAGGGTCGCGCCGGCGAGCGCTACGTGGTCACCGGGCGCCCGGTTCCGGCGGCGATCGGCGCGGCAGACCGCGGCGCGGCGCGCGACCGCTTCGGAGTCGCCGCCGGCGATCGCTGCCTGCTCGTCTTCGGCGGCAGCCAGGGGGCGCGCTCGCTCAATCTCTGCGCGCTCGAGGCCTTCGCCGGCCCGGCCGCCAGCCGAGCGTGACTTCCACGTCCTGCACATCAGCGGCAACCGCGACTACGCCGACGCCCGCCGCCGGCTCGCCGCCGCCGGGGATACCCCCCGCTACACGCTGGTCGAGTACGAGCCCGGGCTCGCCGACGCGCTCGCGGCCGCCGACCTCGTCCTCGCTCGCGCCGGCGGCTCGATCTTCGAGATCGCCGCGGCCGGCAGGCCGGCGATCCTGGTGCCCTATCCCCACGCCGCCGGGCGCCACCAGCACGCGAACGCCGACTGGATGACCGAGGCCGGGGCCGCGATCGCGGTCGAGGACTCCGAGCTGGACCCCGTCCGCTTGCGTGAGCTGAGCGCCGAGCTGCTCGCCGACGAGCGGCGACTGCGGCGGATGGCCGCCGCCTCGGCCCGGTTGGCGCGCCCCGACGCAGCCGAACGAGTCGCGGCGGAGCTTCTCGCCGCGATCGGCCAACCTTAGGCGATGGCGCAACCCGACTGGAGCGGCCGCAAGCTGCACTTCATCGCGATCGGCGGCGCCGGGATGAGCGGCCTGGCGCTGATCTCGAACGCCCTCGGCGCCCGCGTGACCGGTAGCGACCGGGCCGAGAGCTCCTACCTGCGCCGGGTTCGCGACGCCGGGATCGACGCCGTCGTCGGCCACGATCCCGCGCGCGTCCCTGAGGACGCCGAGGTGGTGATCTCCTCGGCGATCCCGGCCGACAACCCGGAGCTCGCGCTCGCCCGCGAGCGCGGGCAGCGGGTCGTGCATCGCGGCGCGCTGCTCGCCGAGCTCTGCGCCGCGAAGCGGCTGATCGCGGTCGCCGGGGCGCACGGCAAGACGACCACCGCCGGGATGCTCGCCTGGGTGCTGGGCGGACGGGCCGCGTACTTCCTCGGCGGCGAGCTGCCCGGCGACGGCGACAGGCCGGCGAATGCGGCGTGGAGCGAGGGAGAGTGGGTGGTCGCCGAGGCCGACGAGTCGGACGCCAGCTTCCTCGAGCTCGAGCCCGAGATCGCGGTGATCACCAACGTCGAGCTCGATCACCACGCGCGCTGGAGCTCGCGCGCGGAGCTCGTCGACGCGTTCCGGGAGTTCGCGCGCCCGGCGCGCTCGCTGGCGCTGCTCGACGACCGTTCCCTGGATCCGATCCCGACCGGGCAGCGGATCGTCCGCTTCGACCTCCACGGCCCGGGCCCGCCGCTCGAGCTCCGGGTCCCCGGCGCCCACAACGTCCTCAACGCGCGCGCCGCACTGGCCGCGTACGAGCTCGCCGAGGCGGGCGACACCGCGGCCGCCGCCGAGCGGCTCGCCGCCTTCCCGGGGATGGTGCGCCGCCAGCAGCGCCGGGGCCGGCGCGCAGGGGCCGAGATCTACGACGACTACGCCCACCACCCGACCGAGGTCGCGGCCACGATCGCCGCCCTTCGCGAGCTCGAGCCGCGGCGGCTGATCGCCGTCTTTCAACCGCACCTGTACTCGCGGACGAAGGCGCTCGCCGAGCGCTTCGGCGCCGCGCTCGCCGCCGCCGACGAGGTCGGCGTGCTCGACGTCTACGCCGCTCGAGAGCAGCCGGTCGGCGAGCTCGCCGGGGTCAGCGGCCTCGACGTCGCCCGCGCGACCGCCGACCACGCCGGGGGGCGCCCGGTGTGGTGGCTTCGCGACGCCGCCACCGCCGAGCGGGCGCTCGGCCCGCGGCTGCACGAGGGCGACCTGCTGGTCACGATCGGCGCCGGGGACATCCACGAGCTTGCGAGCGGGCTCGTGGACGAGGAGGAATCGGCGTGAAGGCACCCCCAGGCGTCGAGCGCGACTACTCGCTCGCGCGGCTGACCACCGTGCGCACCGGCGGCAACGCCGAGCTGTTCGCGCGTCCAGAGTCCGAGCGGCAGCTGGTCGAGCTGCTCGCCTGGGCGCGTGAGGAGGGTCTACCGGTCGAGGTGGTCGGCTCGGGCTCGAACCTGCTGGTCGCCGACTCGGGCGTCGCGGGATTGGTGCTGAAGCTCGCCGGCGAGCTGACCGCGATCGAGCGCGACGGGACCCGCGTCGTCTGCGGCGGTGGCGTGCGGCTGCCGTCGGCGTCGGCGAAGATCGCCGGCTGGGGCCTCGCCGGGCTCGAGTTCGGGATCAACATCCCCGGGACCGTGGGCGGCGCCGTGCGCATGAATGCCAACGCCTACGGTGGCCAGCTCGCGCGGGTGCTCGAGTGGGTGACGATCTGCACCGCGGACGGGCCCGAGCGCCGGCAGCCCGGGGAGCTCGGCTTCCGCTATCGCAGCTCGGCCCTGCGACCGGGCGAGGTCGTCTCGCGGGCGGCGTTCACGCTCGAGGACGCCGACCCGGCGGCGGTCAAGGCGACCCTGGCCGAGATGCGCTCCTGGCGGCGCGAGGCGCAGCCGTCCGGGATCAAGACCTTCGGCTCGACCTTCAAGAACCCCGACCCCGATGACGAGCGCGCCGCCGGGCGCACCGCCGGGCAGCTGCTGGAGGCGGCCGGGTGCCAGGGGCTCGCCGTCGGTGGGGCACGGCTGTCGGCCAAGCACGCGAACTTCGTCGAGAACTCGGGGTCGGCGACGACCGCCGAAGTGATCGCGGTGATGGCCGCGGCGCGCCTGCGCGTCAAGCAGCGCTTCGGGGTCGAGCTCGAGCCCGAGGTCCAGGTGCTCGGCGAGATCGACTGGCCCGCGGACCGGTAGCGGGTCGCGCGCCAGCCGGCAGGCAGGAGGATTCGCCCGCGGGGTGAAACCCGTCTCGATGAGCCGATCGCGGGCATCGACCCCTGCCGGGAAGCGACGCACCGGCACCCGATCCGCCGCGGCTGCCGGGACATCGCGTCGCGGCCGAAGCGCGAACGGCTCCCACCGCGCCCCGTCGCGGCGCGGCGTGGCGACCAAGCCCAAGCGGCGGCGCCCGTTTGGAGGCCCGCGGTCGCGCCGGGTGCCGCGCCCGCGCCCGCCCGCGTCGCGCTGGCGCCGGCGGCTGCTGCTCGGCCTGATGCTCGTAGCGGTGCTCGCCTGCGGCTACTTCCTCTGGCTGCGCGACTCCTCGCTGGTCGCCGTCACCGACGTCGAGATCGCCGGGTTGACCGCCGGTGATCGCGACGCGATCGTCGCCGAGCTGACCGACGCGGGGGAGGAGATGACCACTCTCCACGTGCAGCCGCAGCTGGTCGAGCGCGCCGCGGCGGCATTTCCGACGATCGAGTCGGTGAGCGTCGACGCCGGCTTCCCACACAGCCTGCGGATCGAGGTCGCCGAACGCCGGCCGGCGATGCTGGTCAGCTCCGGCGACCGCGAGGTCCCGATCGCCGCCGACGGCACCGTGCTCGCGGGCCTCGAGGTCTCCGAGCAGGTCCGCGCCGAGCTGCCAGCGATCGAGCTCGACAAGCTCCCGGTCCGGGGCAAGGTCGGGGGCGAGCCGCTGCAGCAGGCGCTGATCGCCGGCGCCGCCCCCGAGCCGCTGCAGGCGCTGATCGAGAAGCTCGGCTACGACGACGACCACGGCGTCGTCGTCACGCTGCGCGGTGGGATACCGGTCTTCTTCGGCAGCGGCGCGAGGGCCGACGCGAAGTGGGAGGCGGCGAGCGCGGTGCTCGCCGACCCGAGCCTCGACGCCCTCGACTACCTCGACGTTCGGGTCCCCGAGCGCCCGTCGGCCGGCGGCGCCGCCTTCACCGGCTAGCCTCGACCTTGGATCGAGGGTTGCGAGCGGCCCAACAACCCTCAACCAAGCATTCAGGGTTAGCGGCTGCACGATTCCATGCCGGATGAGAGGGCATCGATTGACAGCGCGGCGACGATGCCCTACCGTCGCCCTGACGTCTAGGCTGCTGCGAGCGGAAAACACTCAAGGTTGGCTTCAGCCTCGGACGTAAAGCAAAGGGTCAATTTTCAGGAACGGGAGAAGATGGTGGAGTCGTCCTATCTCGCGGTGATCAAGGTCGTCGGAGCCGGCGGTGGGGGGACGAATGCCGTCAGTCGCATGGTCGACGCCGGGCTCAAGGGGGTCGAGTTCATCGCGATCAACACCGACGTGCAGGCGCTTCAGGCCTGTGAGGCCGACATCAAGCTCGCCGTCGGCCACCAACTCACCCACGGCCTCGGCGCGGGGGCCAACCCCGACGTCGGCGCCGGCGCCGCGGCCGAATCGCGCGACGACATCAAGGAGGCCCTGAAGGGTGCCGACATGGTCTTCGTCACCGCCGGCGAGGGCGGAGGCACCGGCACCGGCTCGGCCCCGGTGATCGCCGAGATCGCCAAGGAGGAGATCGGCGCGCTGACCGTCGGCGTGGTCACGAAGCCGTTCGAGTTCGAGGGCAACCGGCGCATGCAGCAGGCCCTCGACGGGATCGACAAGCTGCGGGCGAAGGTCGACACGCTGATCATCGTCCCGAACCAGAAGCTGCTCGAGGTCGTCGAGCGTCGCACCTCCGTGCAGGAGGCCTTCCGGATGGCCGACGACATCCTTCGCCAGGGCGTCCAGGGGATCACCGACCTGATCACCACGCCGGGGCAGATCAACCTCGACTTCGCCGACGTGCGCACCGTGATGTCGGACGCGGGCTCGGCGATGATGGGCATCGGCACCGCCTCGGGCGAGAACCGCGCCCAGGAGGCGGCGAAGATGGCGATCAACTCGCCGCTGATGGAGGAGTCGATCGATGGCGCCACCGGAATGCTCCTCAACTTCACCGGCTCCGCCGACCTCAACCTGTTCGAGGTCAACGAGGCCGCCGACATCGTCGTCTCGACCGCCGACAAGTCCGCGAACATCATCTTCGGGACCGTGATCGACCCGAGCCTCGGCGACGAGGTCAGGGTGACCGTGATCGCGACCGGCTTCGAGGGGCGCGAGACCCTCGCCCGCAGGCCGATCCAGGTCCGCGAGCGCGGCCGGCGCCGCCAGGTCGGCGTGCTCGGCGACCGCGAGCGGCGCGAGCTCACCGTCTCCGACGACGACATCGACGTGCCGCCCTTCCTGCGCGGCAGCTGACCGCAACTCACCCGTCCCGATCCGGTTGAGGAACCGACGGCGCCGGCCGGGGGGAGCCCGGCGAGAGCGGACAGGAGGGATCGGATGGAGCGTTCGAGGAACGCGCGGCCGACGCCTGCGTTGGTCGTGGCAATGGTCGCGCTGGTCGCCGCGATGTCGGGCGCCGCGGTCGCGCTGCCGGGCCGGAGCACCGTCTCGACGGGCGACTTGAAGAACCACGCGGCGACGCAGGAGAAGATCGCCAGGGGCGCGGTCGGCTCGAAGCAGATCATCGGCAAGTCGACCGACGGCGTCTTCGGCGACGGCGACGTCTGCCTGTTCGGCCTCGACGCCCTCGGCTGAGCGTCCGCGGGCCGTCCAATAGCCTGGGCGCCGTGGAATCGACTGCGGCGCCCGGGCGGACGCCGCTTCGGCGGACCGCCCTGTACGAGTCCCACCTTGCCGCGGGCGCCCGGCTGGTGCCGTTCGCGGGCTGGGAGATGCCGGTCCAGTACGAGGGGGTGCGGGCCGAGCACCTCGCCGTGCGCGAGTCGGCAGGCGTCTTCGACGTCTCCCATATGGGCGAGATCGAGACCGAGGGCTCCGGCGCCCTCGAGCTGCTGCAGCGGCTGCTCTCCAACGACGTCGCCAAGATCGATGTCGGCGGCGCTCAGTACTCGGTCCTCTGCCGCGAGGACGGCGGCGTGCTCGACGACCTGTTCACCTATCGGCTCGGGCCCGAGCGCTTCCTCACGGTCACCAACGCCGCCAACCACGAGCGCGACCTCGCCTGGTTTCGCCGCCACGCCGAGGGCTTCGAGGCTTCGGTCGCCGACCGGCTCGACGACTACGCGATGCTCGCGGTGCAGGGCCCGGAGGCGCGGTCGGCCGTCGTCGAGCTGATCGAGGGCGAGCTGCCGGCGCGCATGCGGACCGCCACGCTCGGCCTCGCGGGCGAGCTCGGGGAAGCGCGGCACACGGAGGCGCTCGTCTGCGGTACCGGCTACACCGGCGAGGACGGGGTCGAGGTGCTGCTCGCGCCGGCCGCCGCGCCCGGGTTCTGGGACGGGCTGCTGGAGGCCGGGGTGACGCCCGCCGGGCTCGGTGCCCGCGACACGCTGCGACTCGAGGTCTGCTTCCACCTCTACGGCAACGACCTGATGATCGAGCGCAACCCGATCGAGGCGGGCCTCGGCTGGTGCTGCAAGGAGGAGACCGGGTTCATCGGCTCGGACGCGGTGGCAGCGGCGCGGGCCGGCGGGACCGAAGTGCGGCTGGTGCCGTTCGCGCTCACCGAGCGGGGCGTCCCGCGCCAGGGCAACGCGGTGCTCGACGCCGATGGCGCCGCGGCCGGGGTGGTCACCAGCGGCACCCATTCGCCGTCGCTCGAGCGCGGGATCGGGATGGCCTACGTCCGCGCCGGGATCGCCGAGCCCGGGACCGAGATCGCGATCGACGTGCGCGGAAAGCGACGCGCGGCGACGATCGAAAGACGTCCGCTGCTCGCGCTTCGCGACGCTTGACGCGAGCGCCCCGGCAGCCCCGGGGCGCTCGTCGTAGAGTGCGCTGCGACGTCGATCGAACAAGGAGAGCGAGTTGCCCGAGGAGAGCTACCCCGAGGACCTGAAGTACCACGCCGAGCACGACTGGGCCCGGATCGAGGGCGACGGGGCGACGTTCGGGGTGACCTGGTACGCCCAGGACGCCCTCGGCGAGGTCGTCTTCTACGAGTCGCCCGAGGTCGGGGCGACGATCACCAAGGACGAGCCCTACGCCGAGGTCGAATCGGTGAAGGCGGTCTCCGACGTGTTCGCGCCGCTTTCGGGCGAGATCACCGCCGTCAACGAGGCGCTCTCCGACAGCCCCGAGACGATCAACGGTGACCCCTACGGCGAGGGCTGGTTGGTGAAGGTGAAGCTCACCGATCCCTCCGAGGCCGACGAGCTGATGGACGCGGCCGCCTACCGGGAGCTGCTGGCGAACGGCTGAGCCGAAGCGCCCGCGCCGTCCGCCTCACTAGCATCAGGGCGGTGAGCCGATACACGTCCGCCACCGACGGCGACCGGGCCGCGATGCTCGAGGCGATCGGCGTCGACTCGATCGACGACCTGTTCTCCGACATCCCGGGGGAGCTGCGCCTCGATCGGCCGCTCGAGCTGCCGGACGGCCGCTCGGAGACGGAGGTGTTCGACGAGCTCTCGGCGCTCGCGGCGCGCAACGCCGACGCCGACTCGGAGCTCTGCTTCCTCGGTGCCGGCATGTACGACCATTACGTGCCGGCGATCGTCGACGCGATCACCTCGCGCTCTGAGTTCCTGACCCCGTACACGCCCTACCAGCCGGAGGTCTCCCAGGGCGGCCTGCAGGTGATGTTCGAGTTCCAGACCGCGATCTCCGAGCTCACAGGGCTGCCGGCGGCGAACGCGTCGATGTACGAAGGGCCCTCGTCGGTCGCCTCGGCCGCCTACCTGGCGCTCGGCGCGGTCAAGGGGCGGCGCAGGCTCGTGGTCTCCCGGGGCGTCCACCCGCACGCCCGCGAGGCGCTCGCCACCTACGCGCGCGGGTTCGGCGCCGAGGTGGTCGAGGTCGGGCTCGAGGACGGGCTCACCGATGCCGCCGAGCTCGCGTCCGCGCTCGACGACCGGACCGCGGCCGTGTTCGTCCAGAACCCGAACTTCCTCGGCGCGGTCGAGGATCTCGAGGCGCTCGCCACGGCCGCCCACGACGCGGGGGCCCTCTGCGTCGCCTCCGTCGATGCGATGGTGCTCGGGGTGCTGCGCGCGCCGGGCGACTGCGGGGTGGATGTCGCCGTCGGCGAGGGGCAGCCGCTCGGCAACCGGCTCGACTTCGGCGGCCCCTCGTTCGGGTTCTTCGCGGCCCGCGACGAGCACCTGCGCCGGATGCCGGGTCGGATCGCCGGGGAGACCGTAGACGTCGACGGGCGCCGCGGATTCGTGCTCGCGCTGCAGACGCGCGAGCAGCACATCCGGCGCGAGAAGGCGACCCACAACATCTGCACCGCCCAGGCCCTGAACGCGCTCGCCGGGACGATCTACCTGGCGTGGCTCGGGCGCCGCGGGATCGTCGAGCTCGGCGAGCTGCTCGTCCGCCGCACCGCCTACGCGCGCCGGCGCCTCGCGACGGTCGCGGGGATCGAGCTCTTGCACGGGGCCCCGGTGGCGCGCGAGTTCGCGCTGCGCCTCGACGCCCCCGTCGCCGAGGTCCTGGATCGGGTCAGCGAGGAGGGGATCGCTGCCGGCTACCCCCTGGCTCGCGCGTATCCCGAGCATGAGCACGGCCTCCTGGTCGCGATCACCGAGCGGCGCAGCCGCGACGACATCGACCGGCTCGCCGAGGCACTCGAACGGGCGATCCGGGCCGCTCGCGAAGGCTCGCGCTCGGAGGGCGAGAGCAGGTCGTCGGACGCCGCGGAGGTCGCGCCGTGACGACCCCGGCCACCCCCTCGCCGCCGACCAACGCCGACACCCCGACGGCACAGCAGAGGGACCCCGCGGTGACGATCTACGAGCGCTCGATCGAGGGTAGGCGCGCCGCGGTCCTGCCGCCGGCCGACGTCCCCGAGCCCGCGCTCGACGAGCTGATCCCCGCGAACCTGCTTCGCTCACGGGGCCCGGCGTTGCCCGAGGTATCCGAGCCCGAGATCGTTCGCCACTACAACCGCCTCTCGCGGCGCAACTTCGATCTCGACACCGGCCCGTACCCGCTCGGGTCGTGCACGATGAAGCACAACCCGCGCCTCAACGAAAAGGTCGCGGCGCTGCCCGGGCACGCCCGCCTCCATCCCGCCCAGGACCCGAAGCGCGCCCAGGGGGCGCTCGAGCTGATGTGGCGCCTGGAGCGGGCCCTGAGCGAGATCTGCGGCCTCCCGCACGTCTCGCTGCAGCCCTCGGCGGGCTCGCACGGCGAGCTCGCGGGGCTGCTGCTCACCCGCGCCTATCACGAGGACAACGGCGAGCGGCGGGCCAAGGTCCTGACGCCCGACACCGCGCACGGCACCAACCCTGCGACCGTGACCATGGCGGGCCTCGAGGTGGTCAAGCTCGCGACCAACGAGCGCGGCGGGATCGAGCTCGACGACCTGCGTGCGAAGGCGACCGACGAGGTGGCCTGCCTGATGCTCACCAACCCGAACACGCTTGGGCTCTTCGACGAGAACATCTCGGAGATCACCGCGATCGTCCGCGAGGCGGGCGGCACGCTCTACTACGACGGCGCCAACCTGAACGCGATCATGGGCCGCACGCGCCCCGGGGACATGGGCTTCGACATCGTCCACGTCAACCTCCACAAGTCGTTCAGCCAGCCGCACGGGGGAGGGGGCCCAGGTTCCGGCCCGATCGCGGTCTCAGAGCGGATCGCGCCATTCTTGCCGCGGCCCCGAATCGTCCGCGACGAGTCCGGCAACGGGGCCGGGCCGCGGTTCACGCTCGACCACGACCTGTCGAAGTCGATCGGCCGGATGCGTGGGTTCCAAGGCAACTTCGGCGTCTTCGTGCGCTCCTACGCCTACATCACCAGCCTCGGCGGCGACGGCCTGCGCGAGGCCTCGGAGACCGCGGTGCTGAACGCCAACTACCTGCTCGCCAGGCTGCGCTCGGGTCGCGCCGAGCGCTACCTGCCGCTCGCCTTCCGCGAGCGCTGCATGCACGAGTTCGTGCTCTCCGGCGCGCCGGCGAAGCGCGAGCTCGGGGTGCGAACGCTCGACATCGCCAAGCGCCTGCTCGACTACGGGTTCCACCCGCCGACGATCTACTTCCCGCTGCTCGTCGACGAGGCCTTGATGGTCGAGCCGACCGAGACCGAGACCCGCGAGTCGCTGGACCTGCTCGCCGACGCCTTCGACGAGATCCTCGCCGAGGCCGAGACCGACCCGGCGATCCTCCGCGACTCGCCCTACACGACTCCGGTCCGCCGCCTCGATGAGGCTCGGGCCTCGCGCACGCCGGTCATTCGCCAGCCGCTGGACTGACCGCTCGGTCGCCCTACGGCTTCTCGCCCAGGGTGATCAGGTAGTCGCCGTCGAACGCGATCCCGGACCCGTCGGCGTAGGAGAGCCGTTTGAAGAGCGCGGTGAGGTCGTCGCGCAGAGCCTCCCAGCGTCCCTCGGGCTCCAGCGCCGCGCGCAGGAGGACGATCGGGCCGAACTTCGTCCCGTACTCCTCGACTGCCTCTTCGATCGAGTCGAAGTGCCAATGCGCGCTGTTGTCCTCGAAGCGGAGCTCGACGCCGGTGCCGTCGAAAAGGCCGCTGACGTGGTCGCGGACGCCCCACAGCGGCGGCGGCTGAAAGTCCGGAGGCGGGGGAGGGGCGTGCCTGGAGACGGTCAGGAACATCTCGCCGATCGACCCGTCGGGCCGCCAGGCCGCGATCCCCACGCGGCCGCCGGGACGCACCACCCGCGCGATCTCGCCGGCGGCGACCTTCTGGTTGGGGGCGAACATGCAGCCGAAGCTCGAGAGCACGACATCGAAGCTCTGATCGGCGAACGGGAGCTCCTCGGCGTCGCCCTCGATCAACTCGACCTCGACCCCGGCGTCCGCGGCGCGCCTGCGCGCAGGCTCGAACAGCTCGGGGGTGATGTCGAGCCCGGTGACCTCGCCGCCCGCGACTGCCGCGGGGATCGCGCAGTTGCCGGTCCCGCAGGCGACGTCGAGCACCGCGTCGCCGGGACCGACACCGGCCCTCGCGACGAGGTCGTCACCGACCCCCAAGATGCGAGCCGCGATCGCGTCGAAGTCACCGGCGGACCAGGTGGCGCGCGCACGCTCGCGCTGCTCGGTGTTGCTCACGGCGCGATCCTAATCGCTCGGGCGCTCGTCGGGCAAGCGCTGCCTGAGCTCGAGCACCGGCGCGAACAAGTCGCCGTGCGCGGCGACCCGCTCGAGCACCTGCTCGGCCTCGAAGCGCACCGAGTCGGGGTCGCCGTCGTCGGCGAGCTCCTCGAGCTCCTCCCAGAGCAGCGGCGTCGAGGCCCAGGGCCGGTCGCGGCAGCGAAGCGAGTAGACGGCGACGGTGGTCTTCGCGCGGTCGTTCTGGCTCCAGTCGACGAGCACCTTGCCCTTGCGGAGCTCCTTCTTCTGCTTCGAGACGACCAGCTCGGGCTCGGCCTTCTCGAGTGCCTGGGCGATCGCGCGGGAGTAGGACTTGGTGCGCTCGTAGTCGACCGGGGTGTTGAGCGGCACGTAAACCTGGATCCCCTTCGAGCCCGAGTGCTTCGGAAAGCATTGCAGCCCGAGGTCGTCGAACAGGGCGCGCAGCCGCAGCGCGATCTGCGCGCACTCGACCGCCGTCGCCGGCGCGCCCGGGTCGAGGTCGAAGGCGAGCACGGTCGGCGTCTCGGGGTCGTCGGCGAGCGACAGCGAGGGATGCAGCTCGAGCGCCGCCAGCTGGGCGAGCCAGACCAGGGTCGCGCGATCGTCGCAGACGATGAAGTCGACGACGCCCGCGGAGTTCATCTCGATCGGCGCCGTCCGCACCCAGTCGGGCGTGTGCTTCGGGGCGCGCTTCTCGAAGAACCGCTGGCCCTCGACCCCGTCGGGGAAGCGGACCCGGGTCAGCGGTCGCGCCCGGAGGTGCGGGAGGATGGCGTCGGCGACCCGGGCGTAGTAGTCGATCGCGGCGGCCTTCGTGAACCGTGCCTGCGGCCACAGGACCTTGTCGAGGTTCGTGAGCGCGAGCTCGCGCCCGTCGACCTCTACTTCGCGCTTTTCGCCTTGCTTCGCGATCGCGACTTGGTCGTGGTCTGACGCGACTTGCCCCCCGCGCGGGCCGGCTTCGCAGCGCCGTCGTCCTCGGACTTGACCGCCGCGAGGCTCTCCTCCAGCGCCGCCATCAGATCCGGCGCCTTGGTCGGCTTCGGCGCCTCGCCCTTCGTGGCGACGACGGCCTCGCCCTTCGCCTTGCGCTCGATCAGCGCCAGCAGCTCCTCGCGGTACTCGTCGCGGTACTGGCCGGCGTCGAAGTCCGAGCTCAGCGAGTCGATCAGCGCCTTCGCCATGTCGAGCTCCTTCTTGTTCGGCTTTCCGGCGTCCTCGCCGAGGACCTCGGAGATCTCGCCGGGCGCGACGACCTCGTCGGCGAAGCGCATCGTCGCCATCGTCAGCACCCCCTCCATCGGGCGGATCGCGGCCAGGCTCTCGCGGTTGCGGAGCACGAAGCGCGCGACCGCGACCTTGTTGGAGTCGGCCATCGCCTTGGTGAGCAGCGCGTAGGCGCGCTCGGCGCCCTTGTCGGGGCCGAGGTAGTAAGGGTGGTCGAAGTAGATCGGGTCGATCTCGTCGAGGTCGACGAAGTCCTGGATCTCGATCGCCCGGGTCTTCTTCGGGTCGAGCTCCTCGAGCTCGTCCCGGGTGATGACGACGTACTCGTCGGGCGAGACCTCATAGCCCTTGACGATGTCGTTGTAGTCGACCTCCTCGCCGTCCGCCTCGGCGACCCGCTTGTGGCGGATCCGCGATCCGTCGGACTCGCGCAGCTCGCGAAAGCTCACCGACTTCTTCGAGACGGCCGAGTAGAGCTTCACGGGGACGTTGAGAAGCCCGAAGGAGATCGATCCTGACCAGATGGCGCGCGGCATGTTCCCTCTCTTTACCCGAGATTAGCGGCGTATCCCTGCCGCCCGGGCGTTCCGAATGAGTACTTGCGGCGTTATGACCCCCGCGGCCGCGCGAAATCATCGGTTCACCCCGGCTCGCGGACGACCTCGCGCGGGTCCTTGTCGTCTCGCAGCCCCTTGAACGACGCGGCGCGAATCGTGTCCTCGTGCGTCCAGCGCAGGAACTCGACCTCGCAGACCACGACCGGCTCCACCCAGGCGAGCTCGCCGCGCTCGCGGATCCGCGCCGCGTACTTGACCCGGGGGTCCCAGCCGGCCTCGAACGGGCTCGTCTCGCGGCGCAGCGGCTCAAGCAGCGCGGTCAGCTCGCCGAGCGTCGTCTCGGTGAACCCGGTGCCGACGCCTCCCGCGTAGACGAACCGCTGCGGACGCCCGAGTCGGGCCGCCTCCTGCGGTGTCGCGTCCCAGTAGCCGACCAGCAGCGAGCCGACCCGGCGGGAGCGCGCCCCCTCACCGGGCATCCAGCCGCCGATCACCAGCTCCTGGCGGCGGCGGTTCTGGACCTTGACCCAGTCCGGGCTCCGGCGGCCCGGCCGGTAGACGCCGGCCAGGCGCTTGGCGACGATCCCCTCGAGCCCCTGCGCGCGCACCGCGCCGAGCAGGGCGCGGCCGTCACCGAGGTGGTTTCGCGGCGCCTGCCAGCAGGGACCGTCGAAGCCGAGCTCATCGAGCAGCTCGCGGCGGCGCTCGTAGGGCTCGTCGCAGAGCGAGCGCCGATCGAGCCACAGGAGGTCGAAGGCGACGTAGGTGACCGGCGTCTCGGCGGCCCGGTGGCGGATCCGGCCGGCGTCGGTGAGACCCATGCGCCGCTGCAGGCGTCCGAAGCTCGGCTTGCCCCCGTCGTCGAAGGCGACCACCTCGCCGTCGAGGATCGCCTCGTGGCCATCGAGCGCGGCGCCGATTGCCGCCAGCTCGGGGTAGCGGGCGGTGACGTCGTTACCACGGCGCGCGTACATGCGCAGCTCGCCGTCGGCGACGAAGGCGAGCGCGCGAACGCCGTCCCACTTGAGCTCGTACGCCCAGTCGTCGCCGGCCGGCACCTCGGTGGCGGTGGTCGCGAGCATCGGCTCGATGCTCTTCGGCAGCATGGACCGATAATCGCAGCATGCTGTTCGAGCTCGACGGCGTTTCGCTGCGGCGCGGCGGGAAGACCGTGCTCCACGATCTCAGCGCCCGGATCCCGGCGGGGGCGACGTGCATCGCCGGACCCTCGGGATCGGGAAAGTCGACCGTGCTGCGGCTGCTCGACCGCCTCTCCGACCCGGCGGCGGGGGTCGTCCGCTATCAGGGAGCGGACGTTCGCGAGCGCGACCCGCTCGAGCTCCGCCGCGAGGTGATGCTCGTTCCACAGCTGCCGGCGCTGCTCGAGGGAACCGTGGAGGAGAACATCCACTTCGCGGCTCGGCTCGCCGACCTCGAGCCGGACGTCGAAAGGCTGCTTCGGCTGGCGGGGCTCGACCGCTCGTTCGCGAGCCGCGACCCGACCCGTCTCTCGGTCGGTGAGCAACAGCGCGCGATGCTGGCGCGCGCGCTCGCCCTCGAGCCCCGGGTGCTGCTGCTCGACGAGCCGACCTCGGCGCTCGACGCGACGACGACCGGCGCGATCGAGGAGACGCTCGTCGAGCTCCGCGAGCGCCTCGAGATCTCGCTCGTGCTCGTCACCCACGACCTCGAGCAGGCGCGCAGGACGTCGGAGTGGCTGGTCCGGATCGACGCCGGCGCGACGGTCGCCGAGGGCCCGACCGAACAGCTGCTCGGAGCGGCGGTCCGGTGACCGGCGCGGTCGGAATCCAGGTGACGGCCGGCGAGGTCGCCGCGAGCCTGGTGCTGGTCGCGCTCGCGATCGCGGTCTCGGTCTGGCGCCGGACCGAGCTCGAGGGCGACATCGCGGTCGCGGTCGGGCGCTCGTTCGTGCAGCTGTTCGCGATCGGCTACGTGATTCAGGCGATCTTCGATCAGGACAGCCTCGTGCTCGTGTTCGGGCTGATCGCGGTGATGGTCGGCTTCGGGGCGTTCACCGCGCGCCACCGCGCGCGGCGGGTGCCGCACGCGTTCTGGCCGCTGCTCGTCGGCCTCGCGGTCGCTGCGGCGGCGACTCTCGGCCTCGTCGTCGCGCTCGGGATCTTCGACCCGACGCCCCGCTACCTCGTCCCGGTGGGCGGGATGGTGGTCGGGAACTCGATGACCGCCGCCGCCGTGGCGCTCAACCGGCTCGGCGACGAGATGAGCGACCGGGCGCGCGAGATCGAGGCGACGCTCGCGCTCGGGGCGACCGCCACCGTCGCCGCGGCGCCCAGCGTTCGCCGCAGCCTGCGCTCGGGGACGATCGCGCTCGTCGACTCGACCAAGACCACCGGCCTGATCTTCTTCCCGGGGACGATGGTCGGCATGCTGCTCGCCGGTGCCGATCCCACCGATGCGGTCCGCCTGCAGCTGATCCTGCTCTGGGTGCTGCTGGGCAGCGTCGCGCTCTCGGCGCTGATCGCGACCACGCTCGCCTACCGCAACTTCTTCACCCCGGCGCAGCAGCTGCGAGAGCCACCGGAGCCCTAGTCGCCGCGGGCAACGCGTCCACTGGCAACGGCCGCCCATCCGGCCGGCGCAACTCGAGCACCGGACGGACGGCGTAGCCGGCCGCACGCGCTCAGCGCTGGGGGAGGATCCAGCCGGACACCCGGGGGAAGCCGTGGGGCGCCTTGCCGAGGCCCGACTCGAACTGCTCGGAGATGCGGTCGAAGGCCACCACCCGCCGTGGGCGGTCGGCGTCGATGAAAAGCCACTGATCGGCGGCCGGCCAGCCGACCAGGAGCCAGCGGCCGTCGGGCGACCAGGTCGGGCCGGTGAGTCGGCCGTGGGCGCCGAACAGCACCCTTCCTCCGCCGCCGCGTTCGGTGACGATCAGGCGGTCGCGGGTGCCCGCGTGGTCCAGCCTCGCGAGTCGCATGCCGTCGGGGGAGGGAGCGCGATCCTCGGCACCGCCGGCCGGCGGAACCTCGATACGCCGCCGGTCCATGTGCGACGTGGTCACCTGCTGACCGGTATCGGCGTCGACCGTGATCAGGTGCCGGCGGGAGTCGAGGTACGTGAGCACGAATCCGGCCGCGGCCCCCGGCCCGAGCTTCGAGTAGCCGATCGGGCGCCAGGCGGGGGCCACGGGGGCGACTTCTCGCGCGACGAGGTGATCGGTCGCGGGGTTGCCGTCGCCGGCGATCACCCGGAGGTCGTTGCCGCTGAGGTAGGCGATTCGCGTGTCGAGCGACTCGCCGGCCCAGCGCGGATCCCGCACAGGTCCCGGCGCCGGATAGGTCCAGCGGACGTTGCCCGCGGTGTCGAGGGCCGCGAGCTCGCGGCCCCGCGCGACGACCACGTAGACGCCATGGGGCGACCAGCTCGCCTGCTCGTAGTCGCCGAGCAGCCGTTTCGAGCCGTCCTCGCGCACGATCCACGGACCGTCGCGCGACTCCACCAGCAGCTCTCCGGGAGCCGGGAGCGAGCGCAGCGAGGGTCGCGCGTTCTCCTCGCCGACTCCGGAGTTGACGACGTCGGAGACCAGGTCGGCGACCTTGGCTCCGGCAGGGCTGAGGCCGACCGCGATCAGGGCCAGGCCGAGCGCGACCGCGATCGCGAGCCGCCGCGCGCGGTGCGAGGGCCGGACGACCGCACGCTCGGCGTAGGCGGCGCGCACGACCTCCCAGGACCGCTGCTCCGCATCGGCCTCACCGGGGGCGCGCAGGCCGCCGATCGCGCGCCTGATCTCGCGCTCGCCGCGGCTCATTGCCGTCCCTCCTCGATCGCCGGCCGCAGGCGGTCGAGGCCGCGCCGCAGCCGCGAGTTCACGGTGCCCCGCGGCAGCCCGAGAATCTCGCCGATCTCGCCGGGCGTGTACTCGAGTACGTAGCGGAGCACGACCACCGCCCGGAACTCGGGCGAGAGCTCGGCGAGCGCGGCGAGCAGCTCCGCCGACAGAGCGTCGGGCTCGGGCGCGGTGCCCGCCGCCGCGGCCGGCAGCGCCGATTCGCCGCGCAGCGAGCGGGCGCGGGCGAAGTCGATCGCCCGGTTGACGGTGATCCGGTGAAGCCAGGGGCCGAACGGGCGCCGCCGGTCGAAGCGGTCGAGCGCCCGGATCGCGGCCAGGAACGACTCCTGGGCGATGTCCTCGGCGGCGGCCGGATCCTGGACGACGAGGTAGGCGGCGCGGTGCGCGCGGCGCCAGTGGCGGCGAAAGAGCTCCTCGAACGCGTCGGCGGAACCCCGCTGCGCCTCGCGGATCAGCGCCCCGTCACGGCGGCCGCGGATCGACCCGGCGCGCGGCAGCCGCAGAAGACGCTCGGAGGCCTGCTCGGCGCTCATCGGTGACCGCGATTGTCTCGAGAACGCGGCCGCGCCTCCAGCCGCCTCAGCCATCGCCGCGCCCCATCAGCGCCGCGGGCAGCTCGAAGATCGCCTTGCCCTGCTGGATCGCGTGCACCGGCCCGGAGTCCGGCAGCTCGACGACGAAGGAGCTCGTTCCCGGGAAGCGGTGGTTCTGCCAGTTCGGCGCGGTCCCGTGCAGCCACGGCATCCGCCGGAACGGCAGCCCGGCGAGCCGCGCGTAGGCACGCGCCGCGGGAACGCTCGGCCCCCACGCCCGCACGAGCGGCTCGGCCTGCTGGTGGAACCAGATCGTCACGTCGGGACGCAGGGTCCTGATCAGGCGCCGCGCGAGGCGGGTCTCGGGCTCGGAGAACGGCTTCGAACCGGAGTACTCGGGGTCCCCGGGGACGCCCCGATACCGCCACCGGGCGCCGAAGTTGCGGTTCAGGTCGACGCCGCGAGCGTTCAGCCGGGTGCCCAGCGCGCGCCCGTCGGGGTTCAGGTTCGGGACGACGACGAGCCCGTCGCCATACGGCGGGCAGCCGCGATCGGAGCGCGCCACGGCGCGGATCCCGGCGCACTCGTCGCCGTGGATGCAGCCGAAGACGAGCAAGAGCGGCCCGTCGCTGCGCCCGTGGCGGCCGTCGCCGACGCCGTTGGCCGCGCTGGCGACGATCGGCGCGTCGTCGGCGGAGCGCCCGATGGTCGTCGTCGTGCGTCGGGGCGTGGCGATCTCGGGCCGCACCGTCCGCTCGAGCTTCGCCCAGGGGCCGTTCGCGCCGCCCGCGAGCGCCAGCGAGGCGGCCGTCAGGGCGAGCGCGATCAAGCGGCGGTTCGCCGCCGCCGTCGCAACAGCAGCCCCCCGGCCGCCGCGAGCAGGACGAGGCCGCCGGCGACGGCGGATGCGCCGAGCCAGTCGACCCCGGAGCCGTCGCCGGAATCGCTGGAGGGCGGCGCGGACGGGTCCACCGCGCTCACCTCGAATGTCCGCGGGTCGACCGTGGCGACCGGGTCGCCGTTCTTCGTGACCGTGATCTCGCCGGTCGAGCCATCGACGCGCAGATCGAGCTTGAACAGGTCCCTCGCCTCGAGCCCCTCGAGGTCGATGCACTGCGCGACGCCGCGCTCGGTGTCGAGGGCGTGGATGAACGTCGCCTCGCCGCCGCCGTAGAGGGTGTACGCCCAGACGCCGTCCGGGCTCGTTCGGCGGGAGGCCGGCTGCCCGGTCATCCTCTCGCCGGGTTCGTCCGGGTCGACGATCGCCCCGGGCGCCAGCCGGTTCGTGCGGAGGTCGAACCGGCGCACCCGGTAGTCGAACGGGTCGCGCGGGTCGCGGTACTGGACGAGGTAGAGCGAGCGGCCGTCCGGGGAGATCGCGTCGAAGCTGAAGGCGCCGTCGAGCGTCAACCGATCGACCGTCTGCAGGCGGCGCGTGTTCAGGATCCGAAGCCTCAGGCTCCGCAACCGCATCCGGTAGACCGGCTTCGTCAGGACCAGCGTCCCGCCGTCGGCGGAGAGGCCGCCTGCGTCGCCCATGATCGTGACCGCCGGCAGCGCCCAGTTGCCGTCGAACCACCCGAACTGAGGGACGTTCCCGTTGCCTCGCTTGACCTTGGCGACGACGCTGGCGCCCCCGCCACCATCCCCTGCGACGTATCTGAACTCGGAGGCGGGCGTGTCGGGCGCGCCGGTGACGCCGACGCCCCCGTACGCCCCGGTCGGGATCGCCGGCCCGCCGGCACGCGAGCGCCTGACCGGAGAGGGCGAGGAACGCGGCCGACGGTCGCGGCCAGGAGTCGCACGACAGGGAGTACGGCCGCGGGCGCGCGAGAGGTCCCGGCCCTGGACCGCTTTGCGAGACTGGAGCGATGACGAGGAGGGAGCGTCTGACGCTGGTGGCGACGATCCTCGGCTCGACGATCGTCTTCCTCGACTCGACCGTGGTCAACGTCGCCCTGCCGGCGATCCAGGAGGATCTCGACACCGGGCTGGCGGGACAGCAGTGGGTGGTCGAGGCCTACATGCTGACCCTGGTCTCGCTGCTGCTGGTCGGCGGCTCGCTGGGAGACCTCTACGGCCGCCGACGGATGTTCGTGATCGGGCTCACCGGCTTCGCCATCACCTCGGTCCTGTGCGCGATCGCGCCCACCGACGAGGCGCTCGTCGCCGCGCGCGGCCTGCAGGGGATCGCCGGGGCGCTGCTCGTCCCGGGGTCACTGGCGATCCTCGCGGCCACGTTCGAGGGCGAGGCCCGCGGGCGGGCGGTCGGGCTGTGGACGGCGTGGGCCGGGATCTCGACTCTGATCGGCCCGGCAGGCGGAGGCCTGTTGGTCGAGGTCGACTGGCGGCTGATCTTCTGGGTCAACATCCCGCTGATCGCCGGCACGATCTGGCTCACGATGCGCGCGGTCGATGAGAGCACCGACCCGGAGGCGAGCAGGGGCATCGACGGCGTCGGCATCGGCCTCTCGGCGCTGGGGCTCGCGGGGCCGGTGTTCGGGCTCACCGAGCAGCCGACCCGAGGCTTCTCCGATCCGCTCGTCTGGGTCCCGATTGCGGCGGGCGTGTTGCTGTTCGCGACCTTCGTCTGGTGGGAGTCGCGCGCTCGGGCGCCGATGCTGCCGCTGGAGCTGTTTCGCTCTCACAACTTCTCGGCGGTCAACCTCGCGACGCTGTGCGTCTACGCCGGCCTGATCGGCGCCTTCTTCTTCATCACCCTGTTCCTGCAGCAGGTGGCCGGCTACACGGCCTTCCAAGCGGGTCTCGCGACGACCCCCGTGACCGTGCTCATGTTCCTGTTGTCGGGCCGTTTCGGCGCGCTCGCCTCGCGAATCGGGCCGCGACTGCCGATGGGCCTCGGACCGCTGATCGGCGGTGCGGGGCTTCTGTGGCTGGCCCGGGTGGACAGCGATGCCCCCTACCTGAGCGGGGTGTTGCCGGCCGTGCTGGTGTTCGGCCTGGGGCTCTCGATGACGGTCGCGCCGCTGACCACGACCGTGCTCGACGCGGTCGAGGAGCGCCACGTCGGCATCGCCTCCGGCGTCAACAACGCCGTCGCGAGGGTTGCCGGCGTGCTCGCGATCGCGGCCCTCGGAGCGATCGTCTCGGCGCAGTTCGCCTCGGCGCTCGACGACAGGACGGCCGGGGAGACGCTGAGCCCGCAGGCTCATACGGCGATCGACGACGCCAAGGAGCAGCCGTTGTCCGGGGGCGAGGTGGGCGACGTGCCGCGCGCCGAGGCGACTTCGCTCGACGCCGCCATCACCGACTCATCGACCTCGGCCTTTCACCTCGGGATGTTGATCGGCGCCGGGTTGATGGGGGTCGGCGGCGCGATCTCGCTGGTGTCGGTGCGAAACCCGGAGCGCGGGGAGGAGCCGGAGCTCGAGCCGGGGCCGGGGTCGGCGGCGACCGCGGGGGAGTGCGGGCGCGCCATCGACCGCGGCGAGCCGGCCGCCGTTGCGTAGATTCCCGGCGCGATGGCAGCACGGATCTTCAGCGGCATCCAGCCGACCGGGCGAAAGCACCTCGGCAACTACATCGGCGCGATCCGCCAGTACGTGGACGGGCAGGACCGCGGCGACGCGATCTACTGCATCGTCGACCTGCACGCGATCTCGGTCGCCTATGACCCCGTCGACCTTCGCGAGCGCCTCTACGACACGACGGCGATCCTGATCGCCGCCGGGCTCGACCCCGGTCGCTGCATCCTGTTTCGCCAATCCGACGTCCGCGAGCACACCGAGCTGACGCTGGCTGCTGTCGGCGGTCACCGCGCACGGCGACCTCAACCGCATGCACCAGTTCAAGGACAAGTCGGCCAAGCAGCGCGAGCTGGTCTCGGCGGCGCTCTTCCTCTACCCGGTGCTGCAGGCGGCCGACGTGCTCGCCTACCGGGCCGACGAGGTCCCGGTGGGCGAGGACCAGCGCCAGCACGTCGAGCTGATGCGCGAGATCGCGCGTCGGTTCAACGAGCGCTTCGGCGAAGTCCTGGTCGAGCCCGAGGCGAGGATCCCGAGGCTCGGCGGGCGGATCATGGACCTGCAGCAGCCGGGGTCGAAGATGGCGACCACCGGCGGCACCGAGCAGGGCACCGTCTACGTGCTCGACGAGGCCGACGTCGTGCGCAAGAAGCTCCTGGGCGCGGTGACCGATTCCGGGTCGGACATCGTCCGCGCTCCCGACAAGCCCGGGATCAGCAATCTGATCGAGATCCTGACCGTGGTTCGCGGGTCCGATCCTGCCGAGCTCGAGCGCGAGTACTCCGGCTCCGGCTACGGTGACTTCAAGCGGGCGGTCGCCGACGCGGTCGTCGACTACCTGGCGCCGGTTCGCGAGCGCTACGCGAACCTTCGCGGCGACGAGGCCGAGCTCGAGCGCATCCTGAGCGAGGGCGCGGAGAAGGCGCGCGCGATCGCGCGGCCGGTGGTGACCGAGGTCCGCGACGCGATGGGGATCGGCCCGACGAGCGGCTGAGCGGGTCGATGGCGGCCGATATCCACTACGCCCGCAGCGGTGAGACGTCGATCGCCTACCAGGTCCGCGGCGACGGGCCGCTGACGGTGCTCACGGCCCCGGGGTTCGTCTCACACCTCGAGGCCCTGCCCCAGCTTCCGGCCGTCTCGGAGGCGATGGACCGGCTGGCGTCCTTCGCCAGGGTGATCGTCTTCGACAAGCGCGAGCAGGGGCTCTCGGACCGGGTCGGGCGCCCACCCACGATCGAGGAGATGGTGGACGACATGCGGGCCGTGATGGACGCCACCGACACCGAGCGGGCGGCGCTCTTCGGCGTCTCCGAGGGGGCCGCGATGGCTCTGATGTTCGCCGCAACCCATCCCGAGCGCTCCACCCACCTCGCGATCTGGGGCGGGTACGCCAGGTTGACCCGGACTCCGGACTACCCGGTGGGTATCCCCGAGCGTGGCTTGGACGTCTTTGCCGAGCGGATCGAAACCGAGTGGGGAGGACCGGCGTTGCTCGACGTGTTCGCGCCGAGCCGCGTCGGCGATGCCGAGGTCGAGCGCTGGTGGGCACAGCTCTTGCGCAGCGGCACGAGCCCGCGCAGCGCCGCGACGCTGATCGCGCTCTACAAGAAGCTCGACGTGCGGCACGCCCTGCCCCTGATCAGCGCGCCGACCCTGATCCTCCATCGCAGCGAGGACCGCGCGACCCCGATCGGGCTCGGGCGCTATCTCGCCGACCAGATCCGCGGCGCGAGGTTCGTCGAGGTGCCGGGCCGCGATCACCTGATCTGGACCGAGGGGGCGGACGCGATCGTGGACGAGATCGAGGAGTTCCTCACCGGCACCCGGCGCGCGGCACCGGCCGAGCGGGCGCTGGCCACGGTGATGTTCACGGACATCGTCGATTCGACGGCGCTCGCGGCCCGGCTGGGCGATCAGCGGTGGCGACGGCTGCTCGACCGGCACGAGTCGCTGGCGAGCCGAGAGGTGGAGCGCCATCAGGGTCGGGTCGTGAAGACCACCGGGGACGGGATCCTGGCCACCTTCGACGGCCCGGGTCGGGCGATCGAATGCGCCGCGGGGCTCGTGCGGGCGACGCCGGAGCTCGGGTTCGAGCTCCGCGTCGGGCTGCACAGCGGCGAGTGCGAGCTCCGCGGCGAGGACGTCGGCGGGATGGCGGTCCACATCGGCGCCCGGGTCGCCGGTCGCGCCGGGCCGGGGGAGGTGCTCGTCTCGAGCACGGTCCGCGACCTCGTCGTCGGCTCCGGAATCGAGTTCGCCGAGCGCGGCACGGCCGAGCTCAAGGGCGTGCCCGGACGGTGGGGCCTGTTCGCGGTCGAGAGCGACGATTAGCTCCGCCGCCACCTCTAGGCTCTGCCCGATGAGAGCGGCCGACCTCGACCTCGACCTCGACGTCTTCGCGGGTCCGTTCGACCTGCTGATGACGGTCGTCCTCCGCGAGGAGGTCTCGCTCGCCGAGGTCGAGCTCGGTGAGATCGTGATCGCCTACCTCGAGCACGTCGAGGAGCAGGGCGAGCTCGAGCTCGAGGCCGCGACCGAGTTCCTGGTCCTGATCGCGTCGCTGCTCGAGCTCAAGTCCCGCCTTCTGCTGCCGCAGGCCGAGGAGGAGGAGCTCGAGCTGGGGCCCGCGGAGGCTGCCGAGGAGTTGCTCGCGCGGATGCTCGAGTACCGCCGCTACCGCGACGCCTCGGCGCGCCTGGTCGAGCTGTTCGAGGCCGGGCGGCGCTACCACTACCGCTCGGCGCCGCTGCCGGCCGAGCTTCGTCGGGTGGCGGTCGAGGCCGCGCGCCCGTCGTATGAGCCCGAGCTGCTCGCCGCCTCGATCGGCGACCTGCTGCGGATCCCGCCGCAGCCCGACACGAGCCACATCCGGCCGACCGTGTCGCTGGAGAAGCGCCTGCGGCTGCTCCGCGAGCTGCTCGGATCGCGCCGGGCGCTCGACTTCGACGAGGCGTTCGGCGCCGAGGACCGGCTGACCCAGGCGGTGACGCTGTTCGCGCTGCTGGAGATGCACAAGCGCGGCGAGGCGACCTGGGAGCAGGGTGAGGTGTTCGGGCCGATTCGAATCGAGGCGAGTTGAGATGACCACCAGGCTCGAGCAAGAGGTGGAGGCGCTGCTGTTCTTGTCACCGGAGCCGGTGACCACGGCGGAGCTCGCCGAGGCCTGCGACGCGACCGAGGCCGAGGTCGACCGGGCGATCGACCTGCTCGGCGCGGCGCTCGACGGGCGCGGCGTGGTGCTGCGCGAGGTCGCAGGCGGCCACACGTTCGCCGCGCACCCGGACGCCGAGGGGGCGGCGCGGCGGCTGCTGGCGAAGCCGAAGACGCCGCCGCTCACCCAGGCGCAGGCCGAGACGCTCGCGATCGTCGCCTACCTGCAGCCGGTCTCTCGCCCGGAGATCGCCCGCATTCGCGGCGTCTCCTCGGAGTCGGCCGTGCAGACGCTGACCGAGCGCGGGCTGATCGAGGAGTCGGGCCGGTCGCGCTTCGGCGCCGTCATCCACCGGACGACGGCGCTGTTCGAACGCCTCTTCGGGCTCAGCGGACTCGACGCGCTTCCGGACCCGGCGAAGTTCGACCCCTCCCCCGAGGACGAGGCCGAGCTGCGCGATCGCCTGCTCAAGGCCGGCGAGCACCGGGCCCAGTAGCGCGGTGCGACTCGCGAAGTACCTCGCCCACTCGGGCGTCGCCTCGCGACGGCGCGCCGAGGAGCTGATCGCCGGCGGGCGGGTGCGGGTCGGCGGCGAGGTCGTCCGCGACCCGGCGCGAGACGTGAGCCACGAGAGCGCGGTCGAGGTCGACGGCAAGCCGGTCGCGCCGGAGCCCCGCGAGGTGTGGGTGGTCAACAAGCCGGCCGGCGTGATCGCGACCGCGCGCGAGCCCGGGCGCCGGCGGGCGGTCACCGAGCTGGTCGACTCGGGCCGGCGGCTGTATCCGGTCGGCCGGCTCGACGCCGACTCGACCGGCCTGATCCTGCTGACCAACGACGGCGAGCTCGCGAACCGGCTCACGCACCCGCGCTACGAGGTGCCCCGCACCTACCGGGCGCGCCTGCGCCGGCCTCCGAGCGAGGCGGACCTGCGCCGCCTGCGGCGCGGGCTGAAGCTCGACGACGGGCCGACCGCCCCGGCGCGAGTGCGGCGGGTGTCGCCGCGGGTGATCGAGATCACCCTGCACGAGGGACGAAACCGCCAGGTGCGCCGGATGGCGGAGGCGGTCGGCAACGAGGTCGTCGACCTGACCCGGATCTCATACGGCTCGCTGCGGCTCGGCGAGCTCGCCGAGGGCGAGGCGCGGCGGCTGCGAGCGGCCGAGCTGCGAGGGCTGTGGAAGGATGCCCGCCGCGATGAGTGAGCGGCTGTGGGCAGTCCGGGGCGCGGCGCAGGCCGAGCGAAACGACGCCGAGTCGATCCTCGACGCGACCTCCGAGCTGATCGGCGAGCTGATGGCTCGAAACGAGCTCGAGCCGGCGAGCTTCGTGAGCGTGATCTTCACCTGCACCGACGACCTCGACGCGGAGTTCCCGGCGGTCGCGGCGCGCGAGGCGGGATTCGGCAACGTGCCCCTGCTCTGCAACCGCGAGATGGACGTTCCCGGCGCGATGCAGCGGGTGATCCGTGTTCTCGCCCACTACTACGCGCCGCTCGAGCACCGGCCGGCGCACGTCTACCTCGGCGACACGCAGCGGCTGCGCGCCGACCTGCATAGTGCTCAGTAGTAGATGTCGGTCACGTTCGCAAGAAAGCTCGCCTCGATCCCCGGCTACGTCCCCGGCGCCCCCGCCGGCAAGGCGCCCGAGTCGATCGCCGCCGAGGGGATCGCGCAACTGGCGTCGAACGAGTCGCCGTGGGGGCCGCACTCGGCGGTTACCGAGGCGGTCGCGCGCGCCGCCGCTACCGTCAACCGCTATCCGGACCCGAGCGCGAGCCTGCTGCGGCGGCGGATCGCGGAGCGCTATGAGATCGATCCGACCGAGATCGCGCTCGCCAACGGATCATGCGAGATCCTGCTCGCCTCCGCGCTGGCGCTCTGCGAGCCGGGCGCCGAGCTCGTCTACGCGTGGCCGGCGTTCTCGATCTACCCGTACCTGGCGCCGCTCTCCGGGGCACGCGAGATCCGCGTTCCGCTCGCCGCCGGCTACCTGCACGACCTCGACGCGATGCTCGACGAGCTCACCGCCGCGACCCAGCTGGTGCTGATCTGCAACCCGAACAACCCGACCGCAACCCACATCCCGGTCGCGCAGCTGGCCCGGTTCGCCGCCGAGGTCCCCGACCACGTGACGATCGTCGTCGACGAGGCCTACGTCGAGTTCCAGCTCGACGACGATCCGGACGCCACGGTCGACCTGCGCCGCGAGTTCCCGAACCTGGTCCTGCTGCGCACGTTCAGCAAGGCCTACGGGCTGGCCGGCCTGCGGATCGGCTACGCGCTCTGCTCGCCGAGCTTCCGCGCCGCGGTCGACGCCGTGCGCCAGCCGTTCTCGGTCAACGCGATCGCCCAGGCGGCCGCCGCGGAGGCGATCCTCCACCAGGACGACGTCGCGCGGCGAATCGAGCGCAACGTGGTCGAGCGGGTGACGGTCGAGGAGGGCGTGCGCGAGCTCGGCCTGACGACGCCCGACTCGCACGCCAACTTCTCGTGGGTGTCGCTCGGCGATCGCGAGGAGGCGGCGGTCGTGTCCGCGCTCGGCGAGGAGGGGGTGCTGGTCCGTCCCGGCACGCCGCTCGGCGGACCCGGCCACATTCGGGTCAGCTACGGCCACGCCGAGGACAACCGACGCTTCTTGGACGCGCTCGCGGCCGCGATCTAGGAGCGCGGGCGCCAGTCCGCGGCGAGCACCGCGTAGAGGATCAGGTCGCGGAACTCGCTGCCGAAGCGCTCCGCCTCGCGCAGCAGGCCCTCCTCGCGAAAACCGAGCCGCTCGGCGATCGCCCGCGAGCGCGCGTTCGCGGGAGCGGCGCGAAGCTCGACCCGGTGCAGGCGCCATTCGTCGAAGGCGTGCGTGACCAGGGATTCGACCGCCGCCGTCATCAACCCCCGGCCCTGATGCGCGGCGGCGAGCCAGTAGCCGATCGTGGTGCTCGCGTTGTGGTGGTCGATCGCGTGGAACCCGATCACCCCGGCGATCTCGCCGTGGACGCGAATCGCCGCCTGAAACCCGTCGCGTCGCGCCTCCTGGCGGATCGCCTGGTGCACGAACTCACGGGTGCGCTCCGGCGTCTGGTCGGCGGCCCACGGCAGCCAGGGGGAGAGATGGTCGCGGTTGGCCTCGATCAGTGCCCAGAGCTCGCGCACGTCCGCCTCCTCCAGCGGCCGCAGGTCGAGGTCGAGCCGGGGTGCGATCAGCATCGGGTCAGGTTGACACAGCGCCGTCGTCCGGAAGCTTCACCGCGGCGCCGCCGGGGCGGCCGCGAGCGCCCCTCGATGCCCGCAACTTGCGGCGAATCGGGGCGCGTGGTACAAACCCGGCGATGAACCGTGCCGGCACGCCGCCTTTCTCGACCGCCCCCACGGGGCCGCAGCGGCGCGCCTGGTTCGCGTATTACTGGCGATTTAGCTAGGCGTCCGGCCCGGCCGAAAGGCCCGCGCGAAGAAGGAAAAGCACCGCCGGACGCCGTAGCAGCAGCGAACCCGTGTGGTGCCAGTGACGAGACCGGAGACTTAGACAGATGATGATCGTGATGAAAGAGGGGGCGACGGAGGAGCAGATCGCCCACGTCGTAGAGCGAATCGAGGAGGTGGGCTGCTCGGCTCACCTCTCGCGCGGTGAGCTGCTGACGGTGATCGGGGCGATCGGCGATCGCGACCGCGTCGCCTCGCTCGGGCTCGAGGGGTCCCCGGGGGTGGACCACCTGGTGCCGATCCTGAAGCCCTACAAGCTCGCCTCGGCGCAGTTCAAGAAGGGCGGGCGGACGGTGATCGAGATCGACGGCCGCAGGCTCGGCGGCGAGCATTTCGGGCTGATCGCCGGGCCGTGCACGGTCGAGAGCCGCGAGCAGACGCTCGAGGTGGCGCGAGTCGTCAACGACTCCGGCGCCACGATGCTGCGCGGCGGCGCCTACAAGCCGCGCACCTCGCCCTACAGCTTCCAGGGCCTCGGCGTCGAGGGCCTGCGGCTGCTGCAGGAGGCGAAGGAGGAGACGGGGCTGCCCGTGGTCACCGAGCTGATGGACGTTCGCGACATCGACGACGTGGTCGAGGTAGCCGACGTGATCCAGGTCGGCACCCGCAACATGCAGAACTACACGCTGCTGACCGAGGTCGGCCGGACCGGCAAGGCGGTGCTGCTCAAGCGCGGCCTCGCCTCGACGCTCGACGACCTGCTGATGGCCTCGGAGTACGTGCTCAAGGAGGGCAACCCGAACGTGATGCTCTGCGAGCGCGGGATCCGGACCTTCGAGACCGCGTACAGGTTCACGCTCGACCTGCTGGCGATCCCGGTGCTGCGCGAGCTCACCCACCTGCCGATCGTGGTCGACCCGAGCCATGCCCCCGGGCGCCGTGACTGGGTCCCGGCGATGTCGATGGCGGCCGCGGCCGCCGGGGCCGACGGGATCATCGTCGAGGTCCACAACGATCCCGAGCACGCGATCTGCGACGGCCCGCAGTCGATGCCCACCGACGGGTTCGCGGACTACGCCGAGCAGGTGCGGCGGGTCGCCGAGGTCGCCGGCAAGCTCGTCGCCGTTTGAACGTCGCGGTCCTCGGCGTCGGCCTGATCGGAGGCTCGATCGGGCTCGCCGCCCGGCGTCGCATCGGCGCCGAGGTCACCGGCTACGACGCGGATCCCCGCAACCTGGAGCGCGCGCTCGAGCTCGGAGCGCTCGACCGCTCGGCGGGCTCGGTGGCCGAGGCGGTCGCCGGCGCCGAGGTCGTGTTCTGCGCGGCGCCGGTGCGCGCCCTGGGCGGGCTGGTCGCCGAGGCGCTGGCGGCGAGCGGACCCGAGTGCGTGGTCAGCGACGTCGGCTCGACGAAGCGGGCGCTGATCGAGTCGCTGGCCGGCAGCGAGCACAACTCGCGGTTCATCGGCGGTCACCCGCTGGCCGGGGCCGAGACCTCGGGGGTCGGGAACGCGCGCGCCGAGATGCTCGAGGGCGCTCGCTGGTATCTGACCCCGACCCCGGACTCCAGCGGGCTCGCCTACGACCGCCTGCAGCGCGCGATCGCCGACCTCGGGGCGCGGCCGCAGGCGATCGATGCGGCGACCCACGATCGCGTCATGGCGACCGTCAGCCACCTCCCGCACGTGCTCGCGAACGTGCTCGTCCAGGAGGCGGCGGCGGCGCTCTCGGAGGAGTCCGAGCGGCTGCCCGAGGTCGGGACGAGCTTTCGCGACACAACCCGGGTCGCGGGCGCCAACCCCGCTATCTGGGCGGACATCTTCGCCACCAACAGCGATGCGGTCGCGGACGGGATCGACGCCGCGGTCGACCGCCTGCGCACCGCCGGCGAGCTGATCCGGGCCGGCGACGCCGCCGGAGTCGCCGCGTGGCACCGCGCAGCCGGCGAGGACCGCCGGCGGCTGCTGGAGTCCGACCTCGTCGGCGGCGAGCTGCGCGAGATCCGAATCGGGGTCGAGAACCGACCGGGGACGGTCGCCGAGATCGCTCTCGAGCTCGGTCGCGCGCAGGTCAACATCGAGGACATGGCGCTCTACCCGGCGCCGGACATGCGCACCGGAGCGATCTCGATCTGGGTCGCCGGCGCCGAGGAGGCCGAGCGCGCCGCGGAGGTGGCCCGGGGGCTGGGCCACGTCGCCTCGGTCGTTGCCGGCGGGACGGCGTGAGCAGGTTCGACCCCAGCGGGCCGTTGCGCGGGACGCTGCGCCCGCCGCCGGACAAGTCGATCTCCCACCGCGCGGCGATCGTCGCCGGAATCGGCGAGGGGGAGACCGAGGTGCGCGGGTTCCTCCTCGCCGCCGACACCGGGGCCACCGCATCCGCGATGCACGCGGTCGGCGCCTCGGTGGAGGACCTCGGCCCGCGGCAGGCGGGTGCGACGACGATGCGGATCGGCGGCGTCGGACTGCGCGGCGCCGCGCCCGCCGAGATCGACGTCGGCAACGCCGGCACCCTGTTGCGGCTGTTGCCGGGGTGGCTCGCCGGCCAGCCCGGCGGCGAGTGGACGCTCTCGGGCGACGAGTCGATCCGCCGCCGGCCGGTGGACCGGATCGCCGAGCCGCTGAGCAGGATGGGGGCCGAGGTCGAGGCGCGCGGGGGGCTGCCGCCGCTCGTCGTGCGCGGCTCGGAGCTGCACGGGATCGACTACCGGATGCCGGTGGCCAGCGCTCAGGTGAAGTCGTGCCTGCTGCTCGCGGGCCTGCTCGCCGAAGGTCCCACGAGCGTGATCGAGGCGCGCCCGACGCGCGATCACACCGAGCGCATGCTGCGCGCGGCGGGCGCCGTGGTGCGGACTGAGGCCGCCGGAACGCAGGTGGCGATCCGCGGCGAGCTGCCGGCCCGGCGGGTGACGGTCGAATCGGCGGTGCGGCTCGAGCCCGGCGAGATCGTCGTTCCCGGCGACTTCTCCTCGGCCGCCTTCGCGATCGTCGCCGCGCTGCTCGTCCGCGGCAGCGAGGTGCGGCTGGAGGGCGTCGGGATCAACCCTGGGCGAATCGGGCTGCTCGGGATCCTGACGCGGATGGGGGCCGGCCTCGAGGTGATCGAGACGGCCGCCGCCGGGGGGGAGCCGGTGGCGACGATCGTCGCCCGACCGGGCCCGCTGCAGGCGACCAGGGTGGGCTCCGGAGAGGTGCCGGCGGCGATCGACGAGCTTCCCCTGGTGGCGCTCGCCGGCTGCTTCGCCGACGGGACGACCATCGTCTCAGGCGCCGAGGAGCTCCGCCACAAGGAGTCGGACCGGATCGCGACCGTGGTCGGCGGCCTGCGCGCGCTCGGCGCCGAGATCGAGGCGACCGAGGACGGGTTCGCGGTCACCGGCACCGGCGGCCTGCGCGGCGGGAGAATCAGCTCCGGCGGCGACCACCGGGTGGCGATGCTGGGCGCGGTCGCGGGGGTGGCGTCGCGCGAGGGTGTCGAGATCGAGGGGTTCGAGGCCGCCGGGGTCAGCTACCCGGGGTTCGAGGCGGACCTGCGCGGGCTGCTGGGCTAGCCCTTGGCGACGAGCCTCGGTACGTCAGCCGGGCTAAGTGCTCGGGTGGCCGATCCCGGGCCAAGGGGAGAGCAAGAGCAGCAGGCGCGTGTCCGCGGTCGCGCGAACCTCGTGGCGCTCGTTGGGATCGAACGACGCGAGCAGGCCCGGGCCTCCGGCGACGGTCTCGCCGTCGGAGTCGTCGATCTCGACCGCGCCGGAGACGACGACCACCCAGGCGCGCTCGTGCACCTGGTGCTCCTGCAGCCGTTCGCCGGCCGGCAGGTTGATCGCGATCACCCTGCCCTCGTCGTCGGAGGCGAGGACCTCCGGGTTGTGAGCCTGAACGTCCAACCGCGCGGTGTCCCAGGTTCGCATGGGCGCAACTCTATCCTCCCGCCGCCATGGTGATCGCGATCGACGGCCCCGCCGGGGCCGGCAAGTCAACCGTCGCCCGTGGCGTCGCCGCGGCGCTCGGGCTCACGTACTTGGACTCCGGGGCGATGTACCGCTGCGTCGCCCTGGCGGCGCTGCGCGCGGGCGCCGACCTCGACGACGGGGCGGCGGTGACCGCGATCGCGAGCGGAATCGAGATCCGGCTCGACGGGCCGTTGGTCGAGCTCGACGGGGAGGACGTGAGCGCGGCGATCCGCGGCCCCGAGGTCGCCGCCGCCGCGTCGCGGATCTCCGTGCACCCGGGTGTCCGCGGGGCGATGGTGGCGCGCCAGCGCCGGCTGATCGAGGCGGGCCGGTACGTGGCCGAAGGGCGCGACATCGGCACCGTGGTCAGCCCCGACGCGCCGCTGAAGGTCTTCCTGACCGCGACCGACGAGGAGCGCGCCCGGCGCCGCGCCGACGAGAGCGGCGAGTCGCCGGCCGTCGTGCTCGCCGCCCAGGGGGACCGCGACGCCCGCGATCGCGAGCGCGAGCACGGAGCGCTGCGCGCCGCCGCCCGATGCGGTCGAGATCGAGACCACGAACCTCGGCGTCGATGAGGTCGTCGCCCGGGTTGTCGAGCTCGCGCGCGAGCGTGGGATCGGCTGAGCCGGTGGCCGGCGCGCGCCCGCCGAGGATCGCCGTGGTCGGCTTTCCGAACGTCGGCAAGTCGACGCTCGTCAACCGCCTGGTCGGCGGTCGCGAGGCCGTGGTCCACGCCGAGGCGGGGGTGACCCGCGACCGCAAGGCGCTCGCCTGCGAGTGGAACGGGGTCCGCTTCGAGCTCGTCGACACCGGGGGCGTCGACCTCGAGGCCGAGGACTCGCTCTCGCGGGCGGTTCGGCATCAGGCGCGCGAGGCGATCGCCGACGCCGACGTGGTCGCGCTCGTGGTCGACGCCCGCGCCGGGCTGCGCCAGGGCGACGCCGAGGTCGCCGACATCCTGCGCCGCGGCGAGCGCCCGGTCGTCGTGGTCGCGAACAAGGTCGACGGATCGACCGAGGAGCCGCTGGTCGCCGACCTCTACGCGCTCGGGCTCGGCGAGCCGCTGCCGGTGTCAGCCACCCACGGCCGGGGCACCGGCGACCTGCTGGACCGGCTCACCCAACTGCTCCGCGTCTCCGCAGCCTCGCGCCCGGGGGCGTACGGGCCGGGTGGGGACGAGGAGCCGGTGCGGATCGCCGTGATCGGCCGTCCGAACGTCGGCAAGTCGACCTTGGTCAACGCCTTCCTCGGCGCCGAGCGGGTGATCGTCTCGGAGATCGCCGGGACGACCCGCGACGCGATCGACACGCCGCTGGAGTTCGACGGCCGCGAGCTGATCCTCGTCGACACGGCCGGGATTCGGAGGCGGACGAAGGTCGCCGGAACGGTCGACTACTACGCCCAGCTGCGGTCCGAGCGCGCCGCGGAGCGCGCCGACGTCGCGATCCTCGTCTGCGACGCCGCCGATGGGGTCACCTCCGAGGACCTGCGGATCGCCGAGCTCGCGATGCGAAGCGGCTGCGCGACGCTCGTGGCGCTCAACAAGTGGGATCTCGCAGAGGACCCGGAACGCCTGCTCGAGGACGCCTCGGCGCGGCTCACGAAGCGGATCCGGCAGCGACCGCCGGTGATCGCGACCTCGGCGAGCGGCGGGCGGGGCGTGGCGAGGCTGCTCGAGCGCGCGGTCGCGCTCGCCGACCGGCGCGCCGAGCGGATCGCCACCTCGGAGCTCAATCGGGCCGTGGGCGAGGTGGTGGCGGCGCGGCCGCCGCCCCAGAAGCGCGGCAAGCGCCTGCGCCTCTACTACTCGGCCCAGGTCGAGACCCGCCCCCCGCGGATCGCGATCCAGGTCAACGACCGCCGGCTGATCACCCGCGACTGGGCCTACCACCTCGAGAACCGGCTCCGGGACGCCTACGACCTCCAGGGCGTGCCGCTGGTGATCGACTTCGTGCCCAAGAAGCGCGGTATAACGCGCAGGTGAGAGAGCGGTTGAAGACCGTCCGCTACGCGGTCGCCGACCTCGCCTATCTCGTCGGCAGGGCGCTGAGGCGGCTCCCGCCCGCCTTCGCTCGCGCCTTCCGCGGCTTCTGGGGCGGGCTCACGGTCGCCGCGCGCCGCCGCCTCTTGGCCGCGGTCGGCGCCGTGATCGTCGTCGGGCTGTTCTTCGCCCTTCTGGTGCCCAACCTCCCGTGCCAGTTCCCGGGCGGGGACTCGTGCCCGCCCGACGACGACGCCGCCGCGCTCGTGCCGGCCGCCGCGCTCGCCTACCTGCACGCGAACCTCGATCCCGAGACCGAGGAGTTCGAGGCCGCGACCGACCGCGCGGCCGCGATCCCGCTGCTCAGCGAGCAGATCGCCTCGCGGGCGCTCGCTCCGATCCCGGGCCTCGCCGGCACCGGGGGCCAGTTCGCCTCCGAGGTGCGACCCTGGTTCGGCGGCGAGGCGGCGATCGCCGTGCTCTCCGGGGCGCGGGCCCCGCAGCCGGTCTTCCTGCTCGAGGCCGAGGACGCCGACGGCGCCCGCATGTTCGCCTCCGGGCTGGCGGGGGACAGGCCCCGGATGGAGGAGCACGGCGGGACCGAGGTCAGCGTCGCCGCCCGCGGGGTGGCGACGGCCCAGCTCGAGGGCTTCCTGGTCATCGGCTCGCTGAAGGGCGTCGACGCCGTGATCGAGGCGGCCGATGGCGACAGCGACTCGCTCGCCGATGACGCGGCCGCCACCGAGGCCCGCGACGAGCTCCCCGAGCACCGGTTCGCGGAGGCATGGGTTTCACGGGAGGGCGTCGCGAAGCTGATCGCCGGCGCCCGCGGGCAGCTCGGCACGCTGACGCCGCTGACCGAGCCCGGCGCAACCCGCGGGGTCGCCGCCTCGCTCGAAGCGACCGACGACGGTTACGAGCTCGCGATTCGCAGCTTGATCGACCCCGAGCGCGCCGAGGCGGCGCCCGGGTTCTTCGCCGCCTTCCCGCGCTTCGAGCCGGGGCTGCCCGAGCTGCTACCGGACGATGCGCTCGGCTACCTCGGGTTCGGCGACCCCGCGAGCACGATCGAGGCGCTGCTCGGCCAGGCGAGCGCCGAGGCGCCCGGGATCGCCGCCGGCTTCGAGGACCTGGTCCGGGCTCTGCGAAAGCGCGGCGGGGTGGACCTCGAGGGCGGGCTGCTCGATTCGCTCGGCGGCGAGGCCGGGGTCGCGCTCGCCCCCCGCGGCCGGGGCGCCGGCGGCGGGGCGGCCAACCTGCCGTATCTGGAGCTGGTCGCCGACGAGGTCGACGAGGACGCCGCCCGCAGGGCGCTGGCCGCGCTCCAAGGGCCGCTCGCCGACGCCGGCTCCAGGGACGTGCAGGCGCCGGTGTTCGACCGGCGCGAGATCGACGGCGTCGAGGCTCACAGCCTGCGGCTGTCGCCGACGGTCGAGCTCACCTACGCCGTCTTCGGCGGCCTGGTGGCGATCGCGACCGCGCCCGACGCGGTCGCGGAGCTCGCCTCGGGCGAGGGTGGCCTCGACGACAGCGACCTGTACAAGCGCGCCACCGACGGCTTCGATGACGAGCTCTCGCTGCTCGGCTACCTCGACTTGCGCTCCCTGGTCGCCACCGCCGAGCTGCTCGGGCTCGCCGAGGATCCGCTGTACGCGACCTTCGCCGCCGACTTCCGGCGGCTCGACGCGCTCGGACTCGAGCTCAGCCGGACCGACGACGAGCTCGCCACCGACGTGCGACTGCTGCTCGCGGACTAACCTTCTGCGACCTATGGCAGAGAACCTCGCGGACGACGAGTACCTGTTCACCTCCGAGTCGGTGACCGAGGGCCATCCGGACAAGGTCGCCGATCAGATCTCCGACGGCGTCCTCGACGCGGTGCTCGCCGAGGATCCCGGCGGGCGGGTCGCCTGCGAGACGCTGGTCAATACCGGCCTCGTCGTCGTCTCCGGGGAGATCTCCACCAACACGTACGTCGACATCCCCGAGATCGCGCGCGCGACGATCCGCAGGATCGGCTACACCGACGCCGACCTCGGCTTCTCGGCCGACTCGTGCGCGGTGATCAACGCGATCGACAAGCAATCCCCGGACATCGCCCAGGGCGTCGACCAGGCGCTCGAGTCGCGCACCGACCCCGCCGACGACGACGAGCTCGACGTCGCCGGCGCGGGCGACCAGGGGATGATGTTCGGCTACGCGACCCGCGAGACGCCCGAGCTGATGCCGATGCCGATCTCGCTCGCCCACAAGCTCGCCCACCGGCTGGCCGAGGTCCGCAAGGGCGACGTGATGCCCTACCTGCGACCCGACGGCAAGACGCAGGTCACGGTCCGCTACGAGAACGGGCGCCCGATCGAGATCGAGAAGGTGCTGATCTCCACCCAGCACAAGGACGGTCTCGACTGCGACACCCTGATCCGGCCCGACCTCTGGGAGCACGTCGTGCGCCCGATCCTTCCGGCGGAGCTCTACGACGAGCGAAAGCTGAACACGAAGCGCAACCTGCTCGTCAACCCGACCGGCCGCTTCGTGATCGGGGGCCCGGTCGGCGACGCCGGGCTCACCGGCCGCAAGATCATCGTCGATACCTACGGCGGCATGGCGCGCCACGGCGGCGGGGCGTTCTCGGGCAAGGACCCGTCGAAGGTCGACCGCTCGGCCGCCTACGCGGCGCGCTGGGTGGCCAAGAACCTGGTCGCCGCCGGCGTCGCCGACCGTTGCGAGGTCCAGGTCGCCTACGCGATCGGCGTCGCGCATCCGGTCTCGGTGATGATCGAGACCTTCGGGACCGAGAAGGTCTCGCGCAGCCGGATCGCGGAGCTGATCGACGAGTACTTCGACCTGCGACCCGGCTCGTTCCGCGACCGGCTGCGCCTGCACCGGCCGATCTACCAGAAGACAGCCGCCTACGGCCACTTCGGGCGCGACGACCACGACTTCACCTGGGAGCGCACCGACCTCGCCGACGAGCTGCGCGACGCCGCCGGGCTCGGCGTCGGGCGGGGCTCGGCAGCGCCCGCCTGATCTAGGCGCGCGGCTGCTGCTCGGTGGCCTGGTCGCCGAGGCCGACCGGGGCAGCCGAGCCGGTCGCCCGATCGACCTTGTGGACGACGTCGGCGGGCTCGGCGACGCCGGCGAAGACGAAGTTGTAGTCGTCGCCGGCGGCGGTGTCGAAGTCGACGTCGCCGACCTGCAGCACGCGCTGGAGGACCGACTGGTTGTAGTTGACGTTCTGCACCCGCTCGAGGCGGGTCTCCTGGATCGTGCGCGAGACGATCCCGCGCTTGATGTGCAGGCGCCGGTTCGTGATCGTGTAGTTGGTCGCGACCCGCTTCACGAACCCGACCAGGATCGTCAGCGCGACCCCGACCAGGGCGATGGTCACGACCAGCCCGGTGTCGGTCTCGTCGCCGAAAAACCCGGTCGCGAGCGCGACCAGCAGGCAGATCAGTGCGGTGGCGATCACGCCCTTGATGTAGAAGTCGAGGATCGCCCTCCACGAGGGGTGTCCCTCGTAGAGCACCTGCTCGCCAGGGTGGAGCTTCGGCGCCACGGCGGCAGTCTAACCGCGGCGACCGCGCCCGTCACTAGCCTCCGGCCGATGCCCGCCCCGATCGCAAAGGTCGAGCCGCTGACCACCGCGCGGGCCCTGCGGGGCCCGTTCGACTACCGGCTCCCGGAGCGGCTCGGCGACGTCGGCGTCGGCACCGTGCTCGAGGTCCCCTTCGGCCACCGGCGGGTCCTGGGCGTGGTGGTCGAGCTCGCCGAGCGCAGCGCGCTGCCGCCGGAGCGGCTCGCCGAGCCGATCGCGGCGCTCGAGGCGGGTGCGCCCCCGGAGCTCGTCCGCCTCGGGCTCTGGGTGGCGCGCGAGTACTGCTCGACCCCCGCCCGAGGGCTCGAGCTCGTGCTGCCGCCGGGGACCTCGTCGGCCCGTGGCCAGACGGCCGCTCGCACCGAGCTGGTCGCCGCCGCGTCGGAGGCCGCCGGCGAGGCGCTCGCCTCCGGCGCCGGGCTCGGCCCCGTGCAGCGCCGGGCGCTCGAGCTGCTCGCCGACGCCGGCGGCGAGCTGGGCGCCGGCGAGCTCGCCGCCGCGGGCGTCGGGCGCGACCCGCTGCGCCGGCTCGAGGCGCGCGGCCTGATCCGGACCTCGACCCGCGAGCTGCGCAGGCGCCCGGCCGCGGCGGCGATCGGCGCACCCGATGCGCGCGTCGAGCTCGATCGCTCCCAGGGCGCTGCGGTCGAGCGGATCGTCGCCGCGCTCGACGGCGACGGTGGCGAGCTGCTGCTCTGGGGCGTGACCGGCTCGGGCAAGACCGAGGTCTATCTGGCCGCCGCCGAGGCGGCGCTGGCGCGGGGCCGGGGCGCGATCGTGCTCGTGCCCGAGATCGGGATGACGCCGCAAGCGCTCGCCCGGTTCACGTCGCGGTTCGGAGACCGGGTCGCGGTCCTTCACTCGCGCCTCTCGGCGGGAGAGCGCCGGGACGAATGGCACCGGCTGGCGAGCGGAGCGGCGCGGATCTGCGTCGGGCCGCGCTCGGCCGCGTTCGCGCCGATTCCGGGGCTCGGCCTGATCGTCGTCGACGAGGAGCACGACGCCTCCTACAAGCAGGAGGGCGACCCGCGCTACGACGCGCGCGAGGTCGTCCGCCGGCGCGCGCTCCGGGACGGCGTCGCGCTCGTCTTCGGGAGCGCGACCCCGCGTCCGGAGAGCTGGAGCGAGCTCGAGCGGATCGAGCTGCCCGGCCGGGTCGAGGGGCGGGCGCTGCCGCCGGTCGAGGTCCTCGACATGCGCGCCCGCGACGGGCGCGCCGGGCCGCTTCACGCCCGCACGCGCGAGGCGCTCGGCGAGCTGTGCGAGCGCGCCGAGAAGGCGATCGTGCTCATCAACCGGCGCGGGTGGGCCCCCTTCGTCGAGTGCCGCTGCTGCGGGCGGGGGTTCGAATGCCCGAGCTGCGACGTCTCGCTCGTCGTCCACCGCGGCGACGGCTCGCTGCGTTGCCATCACTGCGGGCACGCCGAGCCGATGCCGCGGGAGTGCCCGGACTGCGGCTCGGTGGCGCTCGCTCGCGCCGGCGCCGGGAGCGAGCGGATCGAGGCGGTGCTGGCCGAGGCGGTGACGCCGCTGAGCGTGTTCCGGCTCGACTCCGACAGCGCCGCCGGCGCCGGCGGGCACCTCGAGATCCTCGAGCGCTTCCAGCGCGCCGACGCCGGGGTCCTGGTCGGGACCCAGATGGTCGCCAAGGGCCACGACTTCCCGGACGTGACCCTCGGCGTGGTGCTCGACGCCGACGCCACGCTGCGGTTCCCGGACTTTCGCGCCGAGGAACGGACCTTCGCGCTCGTCGCCCAGCTCGCCGGTCGCAGCGGGCGGGGGGCGCGCGGCGGACGGGTGCTCGTCCAGACCCGCTCTCCGGGCGCCGCCTCGATCCGTCACGCCGCCGCGCACGACGCCCCGGGGTTTCTCGCCGGCGAGCTCGAACGGCGGCGCGAGCTCGGCTACCCGCCGTTCTCGCACCTGATCCGGATCGAGCTCTCGGCCGCGGATCCGGGCCGCGTGCAGGCCGCGGCGGAGCGGATCCGAGCCGCCATCGACTCGGCGCTGCCCGTCGACGCCATCGCACTCGGGCCGGCGCCGCGGTTCAGGCTCCGTGGTCGCGAGCGGCGCCAGGTGCTGATCAAGGCCTCGCGGCGGGCGCCCGCCGCGGCCGCCGTGCGCGAAACGGTAGACGCCGAGGCGCGCGGCCGGCGACTGCGCGAGGTCAGCGTGGCGGTCGACGTCGACGCCCAGTAGGCTCGATTGATGGCCGACACCGAGCAGCTGGAGGCGACCGCAGAGGTCGAGGAGACGTCGCACGGTGCGCTCAGCGACGCCGAGCGAGAGCGGCGCGAGCGCGCCCTTGCGCAGGTGCGCACCTTCGGCGATCCGGTGCTCCGCTCGCGGGCCTCGGAGGTGACCGAGTTCGGCGACGAGCTCGCCCGCGACGCCGAGCGGATGGTCGCGGTCATGCACGACGCCCTCGGGGTGGGGCTGGCTGCGACCCAGCTCGGGGAGCTGCGCCGGCTGCTCGTCTTTCAGGCGGGACCGGACGCGACGCCGACCGCGCTCGCGAACCCGACGATCGAGTGGCTCTCCGACGAGCTCGCGGTCGCCGAGGAGGGCTGTCTCAGCATTCCGGGAATCGGCGTCGACGTCGAGCGCCCCGTTCACGCCCGGGTGAGCGGCGACGACGTCCGCGGCGAGCCGCTGCTGGTCGAGGCGTCGGGGCTCGAGGCGCGAGTCCTCCAGCACGAGATCGACCATCTCGACGGCGTCCTGATCCTCGACCGCACCGAGCGCGAGCAGCGCAAGGCCGCCCTGCGGGCGCTGCGCGAGGGGACGTCCTACAGCCCAGCGCGCGAGGACGAGCCCGAGCCCGACGACGGGTGAGGGTCGTCTATCTCGGCACCACCGAGTTCGCCGCCGCGGTCCTGCGGCGTCTGGCCGGATCCGAGCACGCTCCGGCGCTCGTCGTCAGCCCGCCGGATCGGCCTCGCGGTCGCGGGCGCAAGTTGAGCCCGACCGCGACCGCCGCGACCGCGGCGGAGCTCGGAATCGAGGTACTGCGCACCGAGGCCACGGAGCGCCCGGAGGCGCTGACGGCGATTCGCGCCGCCGAGCCGGAGGTCGGCGTCGTCTGCGCGTTCGGCCAGCTGCTGCGCGAGCCGCTGCTCTCCGAGCTCGAGCTGCTCAACGTGCATCCGTCGCTGCTGCCGCGCTGGCGCGGGGCGGCGCCGATCGAGCGGGCGATCATGGCCGGCGATCACGAGACCGGGGTCTCGATCATGCGAGTGACCGCGGGCCTCGACTCCGGCCCGGTGGCGCTCCGGCAACCGATGCCGATCGCAGGCGACGACAGCTACGGGACCCTGGCGCCGCGGCTCGCGGAGCTCGGCTCGAAGCTCGTCGTCCGGGCGCTCGACCTGCGCGCCCGCGGCGAGCTCGAGCTCCGCGAACAGGACGAGTCGGAGGCGAGCTATGCGGAGAAGATCGATCCCGCCGAGCGCCGCCTGGATCCCGGGCGTCCGGCGATCGAGCTCGAGCGCGCCGTGCGGGCGCTCTCGCCCCACATCGGCGCCTACCTCGAGCTCGAGGGCGGCGAGCGGCTCGGCGTGCTGGCGGCCGCGGCGGTGCGCGGCACGGCGCCGGCGGGAGCGGTCGAGACCGCCGGCGACGTCCGGGTCGGTTGCGCCGACGGCGAGCTGAAGCTGCTCGAGGTGCGCCCGCCGGGTGGCCGGGCGATGGACGCGTCGGCCTATCTGCGCGGCCATCCGGCGCCGCGACTCGCGTGAGCGCCGGGGTCGGTCCGGCGCGCCGCGCCGCCTACGAGGTAGTACGCCGGACGTTCGAGGACGGCGCCTGGACCGATCGCGCGTTCACGGCGACCGCGGCGCGGCTCGGGCTCGCCGGACGCGAGCTCGCCCAGGCGCGCCGACTCGCCTACGGGGCGGTGCAGCGGCGCGGGACCAGCGACCACCTGGTCGGCGTGCTCGCCGGCCGCCGCGGCGGGCGGATCGACGCGCCGGCGATCGCCGCGTTGCGGATCGGCCTCTACGAGCTGCTGTTCAGCGAGGTGCCCGACCACGCGGCGGTCGACCAGGCGGTCGAGCTCGCCAAGGGAGGACTGCGGCGCTCCGGCGCCCCCCGCGGCCGGGCGCGCGCGGCGTCGGGGTTCGTGAACGCGCTGCTTCGCCGCGCCGCCGCCGAGCGCGAGCAGCTGCTCGCCGGCCTCGACGACTCGACCCCGGAGGGCGCCGCGGTCGCCCACTCCTACCCGGAGTGGCTCGCCCGGATGTGGTGGAGCGAGCTCGGCCCGGCCGAGGCCCGGCTCGCGATGGCGGCGATGAACGAGCCGGCCGAGCCGGCGTTCCGGGTCAACGCGCTGCGCGCCGATCCGGCGGCGGTGGCCGCCGAGCTCGCCGCCGCGGGTTTGGAGGTGAGGCCGGGGACGGGCGAGGGCCTGCTCGAGCCGGTGGAGGCGATCGTCGCCCGGCCCGCCGACGAGCGGCTCGCGGTCCGGATCGCCACCGGCGAGCTGGTCGGGCAGTCGCGCGGCTCGCAGGCGATCGTCGCCCTGCTCGACCCGCGGCCCGCCGACCGCGTGCTCGACCTGTGCGCCGGGCCGGGGATCAAGACGACCGCGATCGCGGCGCGAATGCGCAACCGCGGGCAGATCGTCTCGGTCGAGATCGACCCCCGCAGGGCGGCGGAGATCGGCGAGCTCTGCGGTCGCGCCGGGGTCTCGTGCGCGCAGGTCGAGATCGCCGACGCCGCCGAGACCGACCTCGGCTCTGGCTACGATCGAGTCCTCTTGGATCCACCGTGCTCCGATCTCGGGACGCTGGCCTCGCGACCCGACGCTCGCTGGCGAAAGTCGCCGGAGACGTGCGAGCGGCTGGCGGCGCTCCAGCGCCGGCTGCTGGTCCGTGCGGCCAGGGCCCTGGCCCCCGGTGGGACGCTGGTCTACTCGACCTGCACGATCTCGTCGCGCGAGAACGAGCGGGTCGCCCAATCGCTCGGCGACCACGGCGTGCGGATCGCCGTTTGTGACCTCGGCGCCGAGCATCCGCGGCTCGCCTCGCGCGCCGATCGCCGCTTCTTGCAGCTGCTCCCCGAGCGCGACCGGACGACCGGGTTCTTCGCCGCCCGGTTCAGGGGCGCGGGGACCTGAGCGGCGAGGCGCTGATGGCCGCCGAGCGCAAGCCCGCGATTCGCCGCCCGTCCTGTCCCGGTTGTGGCGAGCCGTGGCTGCGCCCGACCCAGCTTCCGGGTCGCTACCGCTGCGTCTACTGCCTGCGTCGCTATGAGCTCGTCTCGGCGTGTCCGGAGTGCGGGGAGCACCAGACGATCGTCCGCATGTCCGAGGACGAGGACCTCCGCTGCCAGAACTGCGGCGCCTCGATGCTGAAGCCGGTATGAGTCCCGGGCGCGAGCTGCCCGAGGCCTACGTCGGCCGCAGGGTCGCGCCCTCGATCCTCTCCGCCGACTTCGCGCGGCTCGGGGCCGAGGTCGACGAGGTGATCGAGGCCGGCGCGCGAGTGATCCACGTCGACGTCATGGACGGCCACTTCGTGCCTCCGATCACGGTCGGCCCGCTGGTCGCGGGGGCGATCGCCGAGCGGGTTCACGGCGCCGGCGCGGCGATCGACGTCCACCTGATGATCGAGCGGCCGGAGGGGCAGATCGCCGAGTTCGCCAGGGCCGGCGCCGACTCGATCACGATCCACGACGAGGCGACCCCGCACACCAACCGCACCCTGAACGCGATTCGCGAGGTCGGCTGCGTCGCCGGGCTCGCCCTCAACCCGGGCACGCCGGCGACCGCGGTCCGCGAGCTCGGGGGCGTCGTCGACATCGTGCTCTGCATGAGCGTCAACCCCGGGTGGGGTGGGCAGCCGTTCATCGACTCGACGCCCGGCAAGGTGGCGCGCCTGCGCGAGCTCGCCCCCGAGGCCGCGGTCGAGGTCGACGGTGGGATCGACGCCGCCACGGTCGGCTCGGTGGCCGAGGCAGGCGCCTCGCTGTTCGTCGCCGGGTCTGCGATCTTCGGCGCCGCCGAGCCCGCCGCGGCGTATCAGGCGATCGCCGAAGCCGCCGGCGCCGAGTAGCGTCATCCGCCCGCCGGCGATCGACCGGCGGGGCCATCCGGGCGCGGCGGCGGCGCGGCCAGGGCTCCGGCGACCTCCTGAAGCCAGGCGCGGTCCTGCGGGGAGAGGGCGGCGCGCTCGATCCGGCGCGCGCACCAGGAGGCGAGGACGCGGCGGCCTCCGATCGCGAGCAGCTCCGGCGAGGTGAGCGCGTAGCGACCGTCGGCGAGCGCCACCAGCGAGCCGGTTTCGTCGCGGCGCGCGCGCAAGCGGCCGACGACCGCGGCGCCCCCGAGCTCCACCGGGTGTCCGGGATCGCCGTCCTCGGCGCCCCAGCGGCGCACCGAGAACACCTGCGGGGCGGCGCGCGCGGGCAGCGCGGGGACCGGCGGCTCGCCAAGCGGCCCGTTTCGCCAGCGGTCGGCGAGCGCCTGGACGTCGGGCAGCTGCTCGAGCCGGACGACGATGTGGATCTCGTCGCCGGCCTCGAGCTCGGTCGACCCGCGCGGCAGGACGGCCGTTCCGTGGCGGACGATCAGGTTGACGAGCGCCTCGCGCGGCAGCCCGAGCTCCTTGACCATGTGGCCGACCGCCGTGTCCCCGGCGCTCACCCGCCAGACCAGCGACTCGCCCCCGAGCTCGCGGATGATCCCGGTCTCGATCAGCGGGCGGGGCAGGGCCGACTCCTCGCTGGTCACCCCGAGGCGGCGGGCGAGCGGCTCGAAGCTGGCGCCCTGGATCAGGGTCGAGGTGACGACGACGAAGAAGATCGCGTCGAAGATCACCGTGCCGTCGTCGACCCCGGCGATCACCGGGAAGGTGGCGAGCCAAATCGGGATCGCCCCGCGCAATCCGGCCCAGCCGAGCATCAGCCGCTCGCGGGCGTTGAACGGCGACAGCGCGCTGGCGACGAACGCCGCCAGCGGCCGGGCGACGAACATCAGCGCCGCGGACAGCAGCAGTCCCTCGCCGGCAACGTCCCAGAGGCCGCTCGGGAAGACGAGCAGGCCGAGGAGGGCAAAGAGCGAGATCTGCGACACCCAGGAGAGGCCCTGGTGGAACGCGATCACGGTCGGCCGGGCCGGGACCGGCCCGGTGCCGAGGATCAGCGCGGCGATGTAGACCGAGAGGAATCCCGAGCCGTGGGCGACCTCGGCCACGCCGTAGGCGAGCGCTGCGGTGGCGATCGAGGCGACCGGGTAGAGGCCCGGGCTCGGCAGGTCGATGATCCTGAACGCCCGGCGCGCCCCGTGGCCGATCGCGATCCCGACCGCGAGGCCGACGGCGAGCTTGCCCGCCAGGGTCCCGATCATGTCGAGCGCGCCGTATTCCGGAAGCTGGAGCCAGTCGATGAACCCGGTGACCAGCAGCAGCGCCACCGGGTCGTTCATTCCCGATTCGCCCTCGAGCGCCCGCGCCAGCGGGCGGTGAAGTCTCGACCCGCGCAGGACCGCGAAGATCGCCGCGCTGTCCGTCGCCGCGATCGCCGAGCCGACGATCAGGCCCTCGAGCGTCGAGAGGTCGAAGAGCCAGGTCGCGGCGAGGCCGGCGAGCACCGCGGTCAGCACCGTGCCCAGCGTCGCAAGCGAGACGGCCGTCCCGAGCACGGGCCGGATCTGCGGCCAACCGGCCGCCAGGCCGCCCTCGAAGAGGATCAGCACGAGGCCGATCGTGCCCAGCGTCCGGGTCAGCTCCGCGTCGTCGAACTCGACCCCGCCGAGCCCCTCCGAGCCGGCCAGCATCCCGAGGCCGAGGAAGAGCAGCAGGCCGGGGACGCGGACCCGGTCGGCGACCTTGGCCGCGGCGAGGCCGGCCGCGAGCAGCAACCCGGCGACGAGGATCAGGTCGGCGTCGCTCATCCGCTCACGAGGCCTCGTCGGCGATCGCGAGCCGCGCCTCCACCTCGTCGGGGGAGCCCGGGAGCAGCGCCCGCTCGGTCCGGGCCGGCGCGCGGTTGACGGCCGCCAGGGCGACGGCGAGAAGCAGCGCTGCGGCCGCGAAGCCGAGCTCGATCCGGCGCGCCTCGTCGAGCACCGGGACGAGGCCCCAGGCCAAGAACGCCGCCGCGCAGGCCGCCCAGCTCAGCGCGGCGGCCCGCGCGCGCCCGCGCGCGAGCGCCGCCTGGTTGAGCGTCGTCGCCGCGAGGTAGAGGCCCATCCCGGCGGTCACCACCAGCAGGCCGGCGCGGTCGTAGTCGAAGCGGTCCGAGAACGCGAGCTGCATCAGCGTCGGGCCGGCGACCGCGACGACGATCGCGACCGTCGCCGTGAACCCGACTATGGCCCGCATCGTGGCGCGGATCGAGAGCGCGAACGCATCGGCACCGGCCCGGCCCTGCGAGCGCAGGCGGGTGAGGTGGGGGAGGAGGCTGGTCGCGACTCCCTGAAAGACGAGCAGCGGCGCGCGCGCGACCATCAGCACGTTGAACACGAACCCGGCCTCGGCCGCACCCTCGAAGCCGCGGGCGAGCAGCGGGCCGGCGTTGAGCAGGGTCTGCTCGCTGAGCATGATCACGAACACCGCCGCCGCGAAGCCGCCGCCGCTCGCCAGCGAGAGGCGGCCTCCCACGCCCTCGGGCGGCGCGTCGGAGACCGGCTCGTCGCGCGCTCGGCGCCCGAAGGCGAGCGGGACCACCACGAGGCTGAAGCACGGGGCGGCCGCGATCCCGAGCGCGACCGCCGACTGGCCCGAGGCGATCCCGATCGCGACCGCGAGCGCGAACGCCGCCCGCGAGGCGGACTCGCAGACCAAGAGCCCGGCGAGCAGCCCGAACCTGCGGCGACCGGCGAGGTAGCCGCGCGCGTAGAAGCTCGCCCCGAAGGCGATCACGGCGGCGAACATGACCCAGTAGAGATCGTCCGAGCCCGAGAACAGGCCGTTCTCGAGCGGCCCCGCGAGCGCCAGCATCGCGGCGGCGCAGAGGGCGGCGACGACGAGCTGGATCGTCGCGGCGACGCGCAGCGCGCTGCCGATCTCCTCGCCGCGAGCCCGCCGCTCGGCGATCGTCCGCGAGAGCAGCTGCTCGACCGGGCGATAGAGCACCGAGATGGTCACGAACACGGCCGACCACAGGACGACGATCTCGCCGTAGCTCTCGCCGTCGAGATTGTGGGCGGCGAGCGCGAAGTAGCAGTAGGTGAGCAGGCCGGCCGCGCCGACGCCGGCCGACAGCAGGCCGGCGGTACGGCCGAACCCCCTGACCTCGCTTTCCGGCGCCCTCATCCGCGGAAGGTATCCATGGGGCACCGCGTATGATCTTGATTGACTGGTCAGTCAAGTGGCTGCGACGCTCTCGACAGATCGCGATCGGGCTCACCTGCGCAGGGCGCTGGCGCTGGCCGAGGGCGGGCGCGGGCGCGTGAGCCCGAACCCGCTCGTGGGGGCGGTGATCGTCGCGCGGCCGGACGGTGATCGGCGAGGGACACCACGCCGCGCTCGGCGAGGTCCACGCGGAGGTCGCGGCGCTCGCCGATTGCCGCGCGCGCGGCAACGACCCGACCGGGGCGACGATGTACGTCTCGCTCGAGCCCTGCGCCCATCACGGCCGCCAGCCGCCGTGCACGGACGCGATCCTCGCCGCCGGGATCGCCAGGGTGGTGATCGGCTGCGACGACCCGAGCGAGAAGGCGAGCGGTCGCGGCCCCGGGATCCTGCGCGACGGCGGCGTCGAGGTCGCGTTCGCCGACGGTGCCGAAGCGGCGGCGGCGCGGCTGGCGAACCAGCCGTTCCGCAAGCACGCTCGCACCGGTCGTCCGCTGGTGACCATCAAGTCCGCGCTCAGCCTCGACGGCTTCACGGCGACCGGGGGCGGGGACTCGAAGTGGATCTCCGGCGCCGCGAGCCGCGCGCTCGTGCATCGCTGGCGCTCGGAGGCCGACGCGATCGCGGTCGGGATCGGCACCGCGCTCGCCGACGACCCGCTGCTCACCGCCCGCGACGTCGACGAGCCCGAGCCTCGACAGCCGGTCCGCGTCGTCTTCGACTCCGCTGCGCGCCTGCCGCTCGACTCGGCGCTCGTGCGCTCGCTCGACCAGGCGCCGCTGCACGTCGTCGTCGCGGCTGGAGCCGATCCGGCCGCCGTCGCCGCGCTGCGCGAGCTCGGCGCCGAGGTGCTCGAGCTCGCCGGCGACGACGCAGAGCGCGTCCGGTCGGCGCTCGTCGAGCTCGGGCGCCGCCTGATCAGCTCGATGATCGTCGAAGGCGGGGCGACGCTCGCGGGCTCGTTTCTGGCGGCCGGGGAGGTCGACGAGCTGCGGCTGTTCGTCGCCCCGATCGTGCTCGGCGGAGGCAGGCCGCTGGTCGCGGGTGCCGGCGTCGAGTCGATCGCCGAGGCGCTGAGGCCGCTCGCCGTCGACTGGGAGCGCTGCGGCGACGACATGCTGGTGCGGGCGCGGCTGCGGGAGTGGTGATGTTCACCGGGATCGTCAAGGAGATCGGGACCGTCGCCGGAGTCGAGCGCGGCGCCGCCGGGTCGCGGATCTCGATCCGGGCGACGGTCGCCGACGAGCTCGGCCGGGGGGACTCGGTGTCGGTCGAGGGCGTCTGCCTGACCGCGACCGAGGTGCGCTCCGACGGCTTCGACGCCGACGTCATGAACCAGACGCTTCGGGTGACCACGCTCGGGGGGCTCGAGCGGGGCGCGCGCGTCAACCTCGAGCCGGCGCTGCGGGCCGGCGAGCCGCTCGGCGGCCACATCGTCCAGGGTCACGTCGACGTGGTCGGCGAGATCGCATCCGTCTCCGAGGACGGCTTCGCGCGGCGGCTGCGCGTCGGAATCCCGGACGGCCTCGAGCGCTACCTGGTCGAGCACGGCTCGATCGCCATCGCCGGCGTCAGCCTCACGGTCGCGGGGCTCGGCGACGGAGTTCGAGGTCTCGCTGATCCCGGAGACGCTCGAGCGCACGACCTTGGGTGCGGTCGCGAGGGCGACCGGGTCAACCTCGAGCTCGACGTCGTCGCCCGCTACGTCGAACGCCTTCTAGGCTTCAAACCGGAAGGGAGCAATTGATGGAGACCGGAGCTGCCACAGACCCTGCCGGCGACGGCCGCGAAGCGGAGCAGCCGGCAGGGTCGTTCTCGACGATCGAGGAGGCGATCGACGACATCCGCCGCGGCAGGATGGTCGTCGTCTGCGACGACGAGAACCGCGAGAACGAGGGCGACCTGACGCTCGCGGCTCAGTTCGCGACCCCGGAGGCGATCAACTTCATGGCCAAGGAGGGGCGCGGCCTGATCTGCCTGTCGCTCACCTCCGAGCGCTGCGACGAGCTCGGCCTCAACCTGATGGCGGCCAAGAACGAGGCGCCGCTGCAGACGGCGTTCACGGTCTCGGTCGAGGCGCGCGAGGGCGTGACCACCGGGATCTCGGCCGCCGACCGGGCGCACACGATCCAGGTCGCGATCGACCCGAGCTCGACCCCGGCGTCGCTCGTCCAGCCCGGGCACGTGTTCCCGCTCAAGGCCAAGGACGGCGGCGTGCTCGAGCGCGCCGGGCAGACCGAGGCCGCGATCGACCTCGCCCGGCTCGCGGGGCTGATCCCTGCGGGGGTGATCTGCGAGATCATGAACGACGACGGGACGATGGCCCGGGTGCCGGACCTGGTCTCCTACTGCGAGCGCCACGGGCTGAAGATGGTCACCGTCGCCGACCTGATCGCCTACCGGCGACGGACCGAGCAACTGGTCGAGCGGGTCGTCGCGACCAAGCTGCCGACCGCGTTCGGCGAGTTCACCGCGGTCGGCTACCGGTCGCTGCTCGACGACAAGCACCACGTGGCGATGGTCAAGGGGGAGGTGGCCGGCGCCGAGGACGTGCTCGTCCGGGTTCACTCCGAGTGCCTGACCGGCGACGTCTTCCACTCGCTGCGCTGCGACTGCGGCGAGCAGCTCGAGGCGGCGCTGGCGATGATCGAGCGCGCGGGCCGCGGCGTGCTCCTCTACCTCTCCCAGGAGGGCCGGGGGATCGGGCTGCTGAACAAGCTTCGCGCCTACAAGCTCCAGGAGGAGGGCTTCGACACGGTCGACGCCAACCTGAAGCTCGGCCTGCCCGCCGACCTGCGCGACTACGGCATCGGCGCCCAGATCCTCGTCGACCTCGGCCTGACCAGCATCCGGATCCTGACCAACAACCCGAAGAAGATCCACGGGCTCGAGGGATACGGGCTCTCGGTCACCGAGCAGGTGCCGATCCAGTCGATCCCCAACCCCCACAACGAGTCCTACCTGCGCGCCAAGCGCGACAAGATGGGCCACGTCCTCCATCACCAGGGGCTGGCGCTCGACGAGGAGCTGCTGCACGACGAGCACGCCCGCGATGGCTGAGTTCGCGATCTGCGTCGCGACCTTCTACGAGGACCTCGCCGAACGGCTCGTCAACGGCGCCACCGAGGCGTTCGCCGACCACGACGTGGCGCCGTCGTCGGTGCACACGTTCGAGGTTCCAGGCGCCTTCGAGCTGCCGTACGCCGCGAAGCTGTGCGCCGAGTCGGGGCGCTTCGACGGCGTCGCCTGCCTCGGCGTCGTGATCCGCGGCGAGACCGATCACTACGAGTTCGTCGCCTCGGAGGCGGCGCGCGGGATCCAGGACGTCCAGCTGTCGACCGGCGTGCCGTGCTCGTTCGGGGTGATCACCTGCGACACCCGCGAGCAGGCGGAGGCTCGCGCCGGGGGCGGCAAGCGCGACCAGGGCCGAAACGCCGCGATCGCGGTGCTGCGGTCGGCCGAAATGCGCGCCGCGCTCGCCCCGAGCTAGGGCGGGCCTCGCTACCATCACGCGTCCGATGGCCAAGGTCTGCTTCAGCTGCGGAAAGAAGCCCGCGTTCGGGAACTCGCGCAGCCACTCGATGGTCGCCACCCGGCGCCGCTTCAACCCGAACCTGCAGAAGGTGCGCATCGACGACGGCGGCCGCCCGCGCCGCGTCTACGTCTGCACGCGCTGCCTGAAGGCCAACAAGGTCACCAAGTACGCCTGACGGCGCCTGACGAGCCCTTCGCCACCCCGGCCGCTGGGGGTGCCGCTAGTCTGCCCCGCGTGCCGGACTCATCGATCGTTCGCTTTCGTCATGTGGTCGGCGTCGCGCTCGCGCACCTGGAGGAGCGGCGCGAGGAGATCAACGACCTGAACGTCTTCCCGGTCGCCGACGGCGACACCGGGGACAACATGGCGCTGACGATGAGCCACGTGCTCGAGCAGCTCGACGAGCTCGAGCGGACCGCGAACGGAAACCCGCGCCGGCCGGAGATCGTGCGCGAGGTGGCGCGCGCGGCGCTGATGGGCGCGCGCGGCAACTCCGGGGTGATCCTCAGCCAGATCGTCCGCGGCGCGGCCGAGAAGGTGGCGACGCCGCCTGGCCGGCTGATCGATCCGGCGCTGATCGAGACCGCGCTCACCAACGCCGCCGACCGCGCCTACGACTCGGTGCGCGATCCTGCGGAGGGGACGATGCTGACCGTGATCCGCGCGATGGCCGACGCGGTGGCCGCGCGGCGCGCCGAGTGGCTGAGCCGCGACCTCGAGCCCGAATCGACCGCCGCCGAGCAGAACGCGCTGCTCGCCGAGATGCTCGCCGCGGCGCTGTTCGCCGGCGAGGAGGCGGTCCGTCACACGCCCGAGCAGCTCGACGTGCTCGCCGAGGCGGGCGTCGTCGACGCGGGGGCGCTCGGGCTCGTGGTGATCATCCGCGGGATGATGGCCGGGCTCGCCGGCGAGCACGTCCAGCTGCCGGAGATCCCGCACTACGCGCCGGCGCGGCTCGACCAGGTCCATCACGCCGACTCGGAGTACAGGTTCTGCACCAACTTCATGGTCACCGGGGAAGGGCTCGACGCCGAGCGCTCGCTCGACCAGCTCGAGAAGCTCGGCGACTCGGTGCTCGTGGTCGGCGACGAGACGACGCTCAAGGTCCACGTCCACACCGACGACCCGGATGCCGCGAAGGCGTTGTTCGCGGGGGCCGGCGCGATCGAGCGCGAGGACATCGCCGACATGCACGAGCAGGTCGCCGGGCAGCGTGCGCGGCTCGGCTCGGGTCGCTCGGCGGTCGTCGCGGTCTCGAGCGGCGATGGGATGCGGAAGCTGTTCAGGGCCCTCGGCGCGGTCACGGTCGACGGCGGGCCGACGCTCAACCCGCCGACCAAGGACCTGCTCGAGGCGATCGACTCGTGCTCGGCGCCGGAGGTGATCGTGCTCCCGAACTCCGACAACGTGACCATGGCCGCCGAGGAGGCCGCGCGCCTCGCCGCCAAGCGGGTCTACGTCGTGCCGTCGTCGTCTCAGCAGGCGGCGCTGGCGGCGCTGGTCGAGTTCGAGCCCGCCGCCGAGGCGCGCGCGAACGCCGAGCGGATCGCCGCCGGGCTCGAGGGCGTGCGCACGGGGGCCGTCGCCCCCGCCGCCCGCGACGACGTCGATGGCCGCTTCCGCCGGGGCGACGCGGTCGGCTTCGTCGGCGGGGAGATCGTCGCCTGGGGCGGGGCCGGCTCGACCCTCGTGGAGACGGTCGCAGCGGTCGCCGACGGGGCGGAGATCGTGACGGTGATCGAGGGAGCCGAGGCGCCGTTCGGCCTCGAGGAGCTCGAGCTCGAGCTCGACGGCGCCGAGCTCGAGCTCCATCGCGGCAACACCCCCAACTACTCCTGGCTGATCGCCGCGCAGTAGGAGGCGGCCATGGCCGCGGCGGAGAAGCCCGTCCTCTGGCACATCCCGGTCTCCCACTACAGCGAGAAGGCGCGCTGGGCGCTCGCCTGGAAGGGGATCGAGCACGAGCGCCGAGCGCCGCTGCCGGGCGCCCACATGGCGGTCGCGCTGTGGCTCACCCGGGGCGCGAGCAAGACCTTTCCGGTGCTCGAGCTCGACGGCGTCAGGATCGGCGACTCGAGCGCGATCATCGCCGCACTCGAGCAGCGCCGGCCCGAGCCCGCGCTCTATCCCGCCGACCCGGACGAGCGGCGCCGCGCGCTCGAGCTGGAGGAGTTCTTCGACGAGCAGCTCGGCCCGCACATCCGCCTGCTCGCCTGGCACGAGCTGCGCCGCGACCCGCAGCGCATGGAAGAGCTGTCGCTGACGATGCTGCCCGAGCCGCTGCGGCGCTTCGATCTCGCCGCCGGGCTTGCCGGGCGCTTCGGCTCGGGCTTCGTGCGATTCCGCTACCGCGCGGCGAGCGACGAGGCGGCCGCGGTGGCGCGCGAGAAGATCGTCGCGGCCCTCGACCGGCTCGAGGCTGAGCTCTCACGCGCCGGCGGCGAGCACCTCGCCGGCGACGCGTTCTCGGTCGCCGATCTGACGGCGGCGTCCCTCTTCTACCCGCTGGTCAACCCGGCGGAGGGGCCGCGACAGCTGCCCGATCCGGCGCCGCCGGCGTTCGAGCGCTTCCGGGCGCCGCTCGTCGAGCGCCCGGGGTGCCGGTGGGTCGCGGAGATGTTTCGCGGCTACCGCGGGCGCGCGCCCGGCTACTAGGCGATCTGGACGATCGCCTCGACCTCGACCGGAGCGTCAAAGGGGAGCTGCGCGGCGCCGATCGCCGTGCGGGCGTGGCGGCCGAGCTCCGGTCCCCAGACCTCGAGCACGAGGTCGGTGAACCCGTTGATCACCGCCGGCGGCTTGTCGAACCCGGGCGCGCACTGGACCAGCCCGAGCGCCTTCAACCAGCCGGTGACCCGGTCGAGGTCGCCGAGCGCCTCCGCGAGCGAGGCGAACACCGACAGCCCGGTGAGCCGCGCTGCACGATAGCCCTGGTCCAGATCGAGCTCGCCTCCGACCCGTCCGGTGACCAGGACCTCCGAGCCGTCGACGGGCAGGTGGCCGGAGACGTAGCCGAGACCGCCACTCACCCTGACCAGCTCGAACGGGAACTCGACGCCGGGCGGCGGCGCGAACGGCGCCGGAAGCTCGAGCTCGAGCTCGGCGAGCCTGTCGGCGATCCGTCCCATCTACCCAGCAGCCTAGCCTTCAGCGGCATGACTGAGGTCGCGGTCGAGCAACGGATCGTCGATCCACCGCCCCGGGCGCTGGGCTCCGGGGATCCGCAGGATCACGATCGCCTCCGCGAGGCGCCGCTGCGCTTCCGGCCGCGGCCGAGCCTGCTCGAGGCGCCCCTGACCGCGCTGCGCGGCGCCGGCCCGAGGCTCTCGGCCGCGGCCGCGGAGCTGGGGATCGAGACGGTCGGCGATCTGCTGCTCTGGATCCCCCGCGGCTATCGCGAGCCCGCGCCGGTGCGCGAGGTCGCCGAGCTGCGAATCGGCGAGCGGGCAACGGTTACGGTCGAGGTGCGCTCGACCCGTGTGCGCCCGACCAGGCAGCGGCGATTGCGGATCCTCGAGGCGACGGTCGCCGACGCCAGCGGGCCGATGAAGGCGATCTGGTTCAACCAGGCATGGCTTGCCGAGCGCCTGCCGCCCGGGACCCGGCTGTTGCTCAACGGCACCCTCGAGCGCGGCAGCTTCAAGGTCGAGGCGCACGAGATCGTCGCCGACGGGGCCGAGGCCGCGGGCATCCACACCACCGGCCTGGTCCCGATGCATCCCGCCTCCGAGCGCCTGAAGGCGAATCGGATCCGGGAATGGGCGTGGCAGGCGATCGGCGCCGCTCGGCATGCGATCGAGCCGCTGCCGGCCGAGCTGCGCGCCCGCAGGGGCCTCCCCGGCGAGGCCGACGCCCTCTGCGCCGTGCATTTCCCGGCGACCCGGCAGGAGGGCGAGCTGGCGCGCTCGCGACTGGCCTTCGAGGAGCTGCTGCTGCACCAGGCCGCGCTCGCCCTGCGGCGACGCGGCCGCGAGTGCGAGCGGCCGGGGGTGCGAATCGACCCGGTGGGCGGAGCGCTGGTCGATCGCTGGCTCGCCTCGCTTCCGTTCGAGCCGACGGGCGACCAGCGCGCGGCGTTCGCGGAGCTCGACCGCGACCTCGCCTCGGGCCGGCCGATGCAGCGCCTGGTGATGGGCGAGGTCGGGAGCGGAAAGACGGTCGTCTGCGTGCACGCGATGCTGCGGGCGCTCGACGCCGGCCACCAGGCGGCGCTGATGGCGCCGACGGAGACTCTCGCCGAGCAGCACGCCGCGACGCTCGATCGCCTGCTCGCCTCGGAGGCGGTGCCGTTCGCGCTGCTCACCGGGGCGACGCCGGCGGCGCGCCGGCGCGAGACGCTGGCCCGGCTGGCCTCGGGCGAGCTGGGGCTGGTCGTCGGCACGCACGCCCTGATCGAGCCCGACGTCGAGTTCACGAGCCTGGCGCTGTGCGTGGTCGACGAGCAGCATCGCTTCGGCGTCGCCCAGCGCGCCGCGCTCGACCGCAAGGGCCCCGGCGAGGCGGCGCCGCATGTCCTGCACATGACCGCGACGCCGATCCCGCGCACGCTCTCGCTGACGGCCTACGGCGACCTCGACGTCACCACGATCCGCGAGCTGCCTGCCGGGCGGCGGCCGGTTCGCACCTGGGTGGTCGGCGAGGAGAAGCGCGCCGGCGCCTACGGCTTCATCCGCGACCGGCTGCGCGAGGGTCGACAGGCCTACGTCGTCTGCCCGCTGGTCGCCGAATCCGAGAACCTGCAGGCGAAGGCGGCCGGCGTCGAGGCGGAGCGGCTGCGCGCGCGAGAGCTGCGCGACTTCGAGGTCGGCCTCCTGCACGGGCAGATGTCCTCGCGCGACAAGGCCTGGGCGATGGAGAAGTTCGTCGCGGGGCGCACGCAGGTGCTGGTCGCGACGACGGTGATCGAGGTCGGGATCGACGTCCCGAACGCGACCGTGATGCTGGTCGAGGGGGCGGAGCGCTACGGGCTCTCCCAGCTTCACCAGCTCCGCGGCCGGGTGGGGCGCGGCGAGCACGAGAGCCATTGCATCCTCTTCGCCGATCCCGAGTCCGACCTCGCGCGGCGGCGGATGGAGGCGATCGCGCGGCTCAGCGACGGCTTCGAGCTCGCCGAGGTCGACCTCAGCCTGCGCGGGGAGGGCGAGATCCTCGGCACCCGCCAGCACGGGCTGCCGCGCTTCCGGGTCGCGGAGCTTCCCGACGACGCACCGCTGCTGACCGAGGCGCGGCGCGAGCTGCTGGCGCTGATCGGCGCCGACCCCGAGCTGGACGCTCCGGAGCTCGGGCCGCTGCTCGCCGCCGCGCGGCAGCGGTTCGGCGACGAGCGCGAGCGGGGGCTGACGGCCTGAGGCCGAGTCCGAGCAGACGATGAGGGTGGTCGCCGGAGATCTCGGCGGGCGGAGGCTGATCTCGCCGCCCGGTCGCTCGCGCGAGGTGCGCCCGACCTCCGACCGCGCCCGTGAGACGCTGTTCGCGATCCTCGGCGACGTCTCGGACCTGAGCGTCCTCGACCTGTTCTGCGGCACGGGCGCGCTGGCGATCGAAGCCCTCTCTCGTGGTGCCGACTCGGCGGTGTTCGTCGACACCGATCCGTCGCCGGCGCGCCGCAACGTCGAGGCGCTCGGTATCGAGCGCCGCAGCGAGATCGTGCGCTCGGACGCGATCGCCTACCTGAGGCGGACCGAGTTGCGCTTCGGGCTCATCCTCTGCGATCCGCCGTATAGACTCGCCGGCCCCCTTGAGCCACAGCTCGCGCAACACCTGCCGCCGCGCCTCGCTCGCCGCTCCCGCCTCGTGGTCGAGAGCTCCGCGCGCCGTCCGCTGGAGCTCGAGCTGCCGAGGCACCCGATCGTCGCCGAGCGCCGGATCGGCGAGGCCCTGATCCGCGTCTACGGGAGGAGCTGATGAGCGAGCCGATGAGCGAACGGATAGCGATCTGCCCGGGCAGCTACGACCCGGTGACCAACGGGCATCTCGACATCATCGGCCGCGCCTCACGCGTCTTCGACCGGGTGGTCGTCGGCGTCGTCGGCCAGGGAATCCGCAAGTCGAAGACCATGTTCAGCGCCGAGGAGCGCCGCGACTTCCTGGTCGCCGCGACCGCCGGGCTCGAGAACGTCGAGATCGAGATCTTCACCAACCTGCTCGTCGACTTCGCGCGCCAGAACGGGGCGCGCGTGATCCTCAAGGGGCTGCGCGCGATCTCCGACTTCGAATACGAGCTCGAGATGAACCAGCTCAACCGCAAGCTCTCGCCGGACATCGAGTCGATGTACGTGTTCGCCTCGCCGGACTACAGCTTCCTCTCCTCCACCGGGGTCAAGGAGATGGCCACCTTCGGCGGCGACGTCAGCGATCTGGTCCCCGGGCCGGTGGCCGAGGCGCTCAGCGAGCGCGCGCAGCGCACGTAGTTGGGCAGGAGGTTGCAAGGGGCCGCCGAAACCCGCCCTGTAGCGGCCAGTTCGCGACCGGCCGCGTAAGCTGTGATCACTTCATGGACGTCCTGGTCCTCATAGACAAGCTCGACGACCTGATCCACAACGCGCGGCCGGTGCCGCTCACGGATCAGGTTCGAGTCGATCGCGAGGAGATCTACGACCTCCTCGATCAGATGCGGGCGACGATTCCCGAGGAGATCAAGCAGGCCCGGTGGATCGTCAAGGAGCGCCAGGAGATGCTCGCCGAGGCCAAGCGCGAGGCCGAGCGAGTCGTCAAGGAGGCCCGCGACCAGTCCGAGCGGCTGATCTCCGACGAGGAGGTCTACCGCCAGGCGGAGCGCGCCGCCGAGGAGATCATCGAGGACGCGCGCGAGACCGAGCGGCAGATCCGGCTCGGGGCCGAGGACTACGCCGACGAGATCCTCTCCACGCTCGAGGTAAACCTCGAGAAGTTCCTCGCCGCCGTGCAGCGTGGGCGCGACCGCCTCGCGGGGCGCGAGGAGCCGGCCGAGGTCGGCTGATTCCGGGCGCCGCGGTCCTGCCTCAGTCGTAGACGGCGCGGATGACCGCGAAGTCGCCGCGCTCCCAGAGGACCTCGCCGCCGCACCACCGGGCCTGATCGGCCGCGCGCGAGGGCAGATCGACGCCGGGCTCGAGCGCGACCGTCTGCTCGTCGACCTCGACCACGTCGCCGAGCACCAACGAGCGCGACTCCTGGCGCACGCGGCGGAACAGCTCGCGCTTGGCCTCGGGATCGAGATGGTGCACCGAGAGCACCGCGATCACCAGGTCCCAGGGGCCGTCGGGCAGCGGGTCCTCCATCCGCGCCAGCCTGACATCGATCCCGAGCTCACGCGCGTGGAAGACCATCTCGGGCGTCGAGTCGAGGCCGGTCACCTCGGCTTCCGGGAACCGGCGCAGCAACCGGCGGGTGGTCTCGCCCGTGCCGACGCCGAGCTCGAGCACCCTGCCGGGGGCGAACGGGATCGCGTCGACGGCCGCGTCCTGGAGCTCGTCGTATCGCGGCAGCTCGGCCCTGATCTCGTTCAGGTAGGTCTCCGGGTTGAGGTGGAATTGGCCGCTCGGCCGCTCGGGCTGGGTCATCTCTCGGCGCTAATCTCGATCGGACGGATGGTCGCCTATAACAGCATCGATCTCGATCGGCTGGCGCTCAGCCCGGGCGAGGGACGCAGGCTCGATCTCGAGCTCGATCCCGGCGAGCTCGTGCTCGCCGGGCAAAGCTACGCGTTCGAGCTCGGCGAGGCGCCGGCGCGGCTGGAGATCTCCCGGACGGCCTCGGGTCACGCGATGCGGCTCGCCTTCGCGGGCGACGTGGTCGGCCCCTGCATGCGCTGCCTCGAGCCCGCCTCGGTGCCGATCGAGATCGAGTCGCGCGAGGTCGATCAAGCGCGGGCGACCGATGAGGAGCTGCGCAGCCCCTACGTCACCGAGGGGATCCTCGATCTCGCCGGCTGGGCGCACGACGCGCTCGCCCTGGCGCTGCCGGTGAAGCTGCTCTGCCGCCCCGACTGCGCCGGCTTGTGCGCGGTCTGCGGGGCATCGCTCAACGACGCCGACCCCGCCGAGCACGAGCACGACCAGGGGCGCGATCCACGCTGGGCGAAGCTCGACGAGCTCCGTGAGGGCCGACCGGGTCGCTGACCGCTCGCTACCATCCTGCGCTGTCTATGGCGGTTCCCAAGAAGAGAACCTCGGCGCAGCGGCGCGACAAGCGACGCGCGACGCACCGCGCGGCGACGCCGCGCGTCAACGAGTGCCCGCGCTGCCACAGCCCTCGCCTGCCCCATCGGGTCTGCCCGGTATGCGGAACGTACGCCGGTCGCGAGGTGATCTCGCACCAGGTCGGCGAGGCCGACGCCGGCCGCGCAGAGGGTTAATCGCGTGACAACGGTCGCCCTCGACGGCCGCGGGGCCGAGCGGGGGCCCGAGGCGGTGATCGCAGGGGCCCACGCGGCGGCCGCCGACGGGATCGCGGTGCGGGTGTTCGGCGATCCCTCCGAGCTCACGGGCATCGAGCGGTCCGATCGCGTCGAGCTGGTCGAGACGACCGGGGCGATCACCAACGACGACGACCCGGTCGCCGCGGTGCGCTCCACCCCGCGGGCATCGGTGGTGCTCGCCGCCGCCGACGTCGCCGAGGGCGGCGCCGACGCGCTCGTCAGCCCGGGGCCGACCGGGGCGACGATGACCGCGGCGCTGTTCGCCATGCGCCGCACCCACGGCGTGCGCCGGCCGGCGCTCGCCGTCCAGCTCGTGGTCCCGGGCCGCGAGGGCCCGCCGACCCTGCTGCTCGACGCGGGCGCGAACTCCGACGCCCGGAGCGGCGATCTGGTTCAGTTCGCCTACCTCGGGTCGGCGTTCAGCCGAGCCGTGCTCGGGGTGCGGCGCCCGCGGGTGGCGCTGCTCTCCGTCGGCGAGGAGCCGAAGAAGGGCAGCGTCGAGGTCGTCGACGCGCACGCCGAGCTCGCCGCCGCCGAGCCGCTCGACTTCCGCGGCAACATCGAGGGTCGAGACCTGCTCGCGGGCGTCGCCGACGTCGTGGTCACCGACGGGTTCACCGGCAACGTCGCCTTGAAGACGATCGAGGGAACCGCGCGCACGGTCGCCGATGCCGTCAGCGCCGCGGCGCGCTCCGGGCCGATCGCCGCCGCCGGCGGCCTGCTGCTGCGGCCGGCGCTCGGCGACCTTCGCAGGCGGATGGATCCCGACGCCATCGGCGGGGCGATCCTGCTCGGCCTACGCGGCGTCGCCGTCGTCGGTCACGGAAGCTCCGGGCCGGCGGGGATCGCGAACGCGATCCGGCTTGCGGCGCGGGCGGTCGAGGAGCGGGCGGTGGAGCGGACTGCCGAGCTGCTGCGCCAATCGGGGGCGACAAGGGCCGCGATGCGTGATAGGAAGGAGCAGGAATGACCCTCGATCGCGATCAGGTGATGGCGAAGGTGCGCCAGCACCTCGCGGCGGAGCTCGAGCTCGAGCCGGCGACGATCAGCGAGACCACGAGCTTCAAGGACGACCTCGATGCGGACTCGCTCGATCTCTACGAGCTGGTCATGGAGCTCGAGGACTCCTACGGGATCAGGGTCTCCGAGGAGGAGGCCTCCCGAATCCAGACCGTCGGCGACGCGGTCGACTTCGTGATCGGGCGGCTTCCGGCCTAGCCTCATGGCGCGCGGTATCCGCAGGCTCGGGCGGGGGGTCCGGGCCCGACGCGCGCGCCGTGAGCCGGCGCGGCTGCGCGACCTGCTCGACGCCCTGCCGCTGACCCTGCGCCGGCAGGCGCTCACGCACGCCTCCTGGGTCGAGCACCGCGCCGAGTCCTACGGGCGCCTCGCCTTCCTCGGTGACAGCGTGCTCGGGCTGGCGATCGCCGAGCACCTGTTCCGCCGCTTTGCACGCGCCGACATCGGGCGGCTGACGAAGATGCACGGGCAGGTGGTCAGCGGGCGCGCCTGCGCGGAGATCGCCATCGCGCTCGGCGTGCCCGAGCTGCTGCGGGAGGCGGCGCCGGAGCGCGCGGACGGGGGCATCGAGGTCGAGGCGCTGCTCGCCTCCGAGCGGGCCCTGGCATCGGTGTGCGAGGCGGTGATCGGCGCCTGCTACCTGCATCACGGCTTCGAGCTGACCTCCGAGGCGACCCTGGCCGCGTTCGCGAACGAGATCGAGCTCGCATCGGAGCGGCTGCTGGACTTCAAGTCGGCGCTCCAGGAACGCCTCGCCCGCGACGGCGCGCGCGTAAGGTATGAGGTGACCGGCGAGTCCGGCCCTCCGCACGACCGTGTGTTCGAGGTCGATGCGAGCGTCAACGGCGAGGTCCTCGGGCACGGCTCCGGGCGCTCGAAGAAGGCGGCCGAGCAGGCCGCCGCCGAGGAGGCGCTCGAAGGCCTCGGCTGACGGCGCCCGCGCGCGAGGCGGAATGGCGTCCGGTCGGCACGCGAGGCTTCCGGCCGGAGGAGATCCGGCAGGGGCCTCGAAGCGAGAGACGAACGCCCCACACCCATGCATCTGAGCTCGATCACGATCAAGGGCTTCAAGTCCTTCCCCGAGCGCACCAAGCTCGTCTTCTCGCCTGGCGTCAGCGTGATCGTCGGGCCGAACGGCTGCGGTAAGTCGAACGTCACCGACGCCGTCCTCTGGGCGCTCGGCGAGCAGAGCCCGCTCAGCGTCCGCGGCCAGTCGATGCAGGACATGATCTACGCCGGCGGCGACGGCGTCGGGCCCAGCCGCTTCGCCGAGGTCGAAGTCGTGCTCGCCCCCGACGAGCACGATTGCGAGCCAACGACCGCCGACTCCTCCGCTTCGCGCCCGGGGTCGGCGAGGTCGGTGGGCTCCGAGTTCTCCGAGATCTCGGTCGTTCGGCGCCTGGAGCGCGGCGGCGAGGGGTCCTACCGGCTCAACGGCGCCCGCGCCCGGCTCGCCGACGTCGTCGACGTCCTCTCCGACGCCAGCCTCGGCCGCGAGATGCACTCGGTGATCAGCCAGGGCCGGGTCGAGGAGATCGTGCTCTCGGCGCCGCGCGAGCGCCGGCTGCTGGTCGAGGAGGCGGCGGGCCTCGGCAAGCACCGCAAGCGCCGCCGCCGCGCCCAGCTGAAGCTCGAGCGCACCCAGGACAACCTCGATCGCGCACTCGACGTCGAGCGCGAGGCGCGCAGCCACCTGCGTCCGCTGAAGCGGCAGGCCCAGGCGGCCGACATCCACGCTCGGCTCGAGCGCGAGGCGGCCGAGCTGCGCGCGCGGGCGCTCGCCTCCGAGCTCCACGGCCACGAGGCCGAGCTGGCCGACGCCGAGGCCGACGCCGCGAGGGCCCGCGAGGCACGGGCGAAGCTCGACGCCGAGCTCGCCGAGGTCAACCGGCGGCGGACGGCGATCGAGGAGCAGCTCGCCGAGCGCGACCGCGAGCGCACCGAGTCGTGGGGCCGGCTGACGGCGGTTCGCGCCGCCCACGAGCGACTCAGCGTCCGGGGCGAGGCGCTGGCCGCCCGGCGGGGCGAGCTCCTGCGTGCGATCGAGCGCCGCCGCGACGCGCTCGGGGCGCTCGCCGCCGAGCTCGCCGAGGCCGCCGGGGCCCGCGCCGGCGACGACCCGGTGGGCGCCGGACTCGACCGGATCGGCGAGTCGCTCGCCGGTGCCGTGGAGCGTCTGGACGCGGCGCGGGCCGCGCACAGCGACGCGCGGCGAGCGGCCGAGGTCGGCCGGGTGCGGGAGGCGACCGAGGCGCGCGACGCGGATGGCGCGGCGGGTCGAGGAGATGCTCGGCAGCCGTCGCCAGGACTCGCTCGCACAGCGCCTCGAGCGCGAGGGCGAGCTGCTCGCCGCGGTCGACGAGCTCTGCGAGGCGACCGCCGACGCGCGCGACGCCGCCGGCGAGCGCGCCGCCGGGCTCGAGCGCCGGATGCTCGGCGAGGGCGGCGCCGACGACGTCGCCGACCGGCTGCGCGCCTGCTCGCGCGAGGAGGCGGAGCTGCAGGCACGCCTGCGCGACGCCGCGGACGCGGTCACCGAGGCGGAGGTCAAGGTCGCCCACCTCGGCGACCGCCGGGTCGAGGCGGCGGCCGAGCTGGGCCGGATCGCCGCGGTCGCTCGGCCGCGAGCTGAGCGCCGCCGCGCGCAGCCTCGACGACGCCGAGCGCGAGGAGATCGAGGTCAAGCTCGAGCGCCTGGCGCGCCGGCGCGAGCAGCTCGGGCCGGTCAACCCGCTCGCCGAGCGCGAGTACGAGGAGGCGCTGTCCCACGTCGAGAGCCTCGAGGCCCAGCGCGCCGACCTCGAGGGCGCGCTCGCCGAGCTGCAATCGCTGATCCGCGACACGGACCGCAAGATCCACGCCGCCTTCGAGGAGACGTTCGAGGCGACGCAACGGAACTTCGAGGAGCTGGTCGAGCACCTGTTTCCGGGCGGCCGCGGCCGCCTGCGGCTGGTCGACGACAGCCGCGGGCCGAAGCCGGTGCTGGGCGGCGCCGAGCCCGAGGCCGCCGCGGGCTCGGACGAGGCCGATGCCTTGGCCGAGGCCGAGGCGGCGGCCGACGCCGAGGCGGGCGACGAGTTCGCCACGCAGGGGGTCGAGATCGAGGTCACCCCGGCGGGCAAGGCGACGCGCCGGCTGTCGCTGCTCTCCGGCGGCGAGAAGGCGCTGGTCGCGCTCGCCTTCGTGTTCGCGGTCTTCCTCGCCCGGCCCTCGCCCTTCTACATCCTCGACGAGGTGGAGGCGGCGCTCGACGACGCCAACATCGACCGCTTCCTGCAGCTCGTGCGGCGGTTCTCCGACCGGGCCCAGTTCATCATCGTCACCCACCAGAAGCGCACCATGGACGCGGCCGACGTCCTCTACGGGGTCTCGATGGGCAACGGCGGCGTCACCAAGGTCGTCTCGCGCCGGTTCGAGAGCGAGCCGCTGCGGCAGCTCGGCGAGGCCTTCGAGGCCGCCTGAGCCGTACCCTGCCCGCTCGATGGAGTGGGAACAGCTGATCTCGCTCGGGTCGCGCGAGGGCCGTCCGGTGGTGGACGGCGACGCCCCCGGACGCGAGGCGGAGGAGGTTTCGCGCGGTGGTGTCGTCGCACGCCTGCGCGAGAGGCTGGCGAAGAGCCGCCAGGCGCTCGGCGCAGAGCTCTCGGCGAGCCTCTTCGATCACATCGACGAGCAGACCTGGGAGCGGCTCGAAGAGGCGCTGATCCTCGCCGACGTCGGCGCCAAGTCGACCGCCGAGATCGTCGGACGGCTGGAGTCGGAGGTCGACGCGGGGGCGGTCCGCGGTCCGGAGGAGGTGCGGGGGCGGTTGATCGAGTTGATGGCCGAGCTGGCCGCCGCCGAGCCGCCGCGCCTCGATCTCTCCGCGAAGCCGGCGGTGATCATGGTCGTCGGCGTCAACGGCACCGGCAAGACGACGACGATCGGCAAGCTCTCGCAGGTGCTGCGCGAGCGCTTCGGGCTCGGCGTCGTCGTCGCCGCGTCGGACACCTATCGCGCCGCAGCGATCGAGCAGCTCGAGAGCTGGGCCGAACGGGCCGGGGTCGAGATCGTCCGCGGCGATCCGGGCGGCGATCCGGGCGCCGTCGTGTTCGACGCGATTGCTGCCGCGGAGGCGCGCGGGGCCGACGTCGTGATCGCCGACACCGCCGGTCGCCTCCACACTCACGGCAACCTGATGGAGGAGCTCGCCAAGGTGCGGCGGGTCGCCGCGAAGCGCCTCGACGGGGCGCCGCACGAGACCCTGATCGTGATCGACGCGACCACCGGCCAGAACGGCCTGCGCCAGGCGCACGCGTTCTCGGAATCGGCCGAGCTGACCGGGGTGGTGCTGACCAAGCTCGACGGCACCGCCAAGGGCGGGATCGCGCTCGCGATCGCCGGCGAGCTTCGGATCCCGGTCAAGCTGATCGGCGTCGGCGAGGGAATCGAGGACCTGCGGCCGTTCGACGCGCGTGAGTTCGCGACGGCGCTGCTCGGGGAGTGATCAAGGCGCCTCCGCCGCGCGGCGCGGGATGCCGCGCGCGAGGCCGTAAGCTGGTCGCCCGATGTTCGACCAGCTCTCCGATCGCCTTCAGGAGACCCTCTCCGACGTTCGCTCGCGCGGCAAGCTGACCGAGTCCGACGTCGACAAGGCGATGCGCGAGATCCGGCTCGCGCTGCTCGAGGCCGACGTCAACTTCAAGGTCGTCAAGCAGTTCACCTCCCAGGTCAAGGAGCGCTGCCTGGGCGCCGGGGTGCTCGACGCGCTCAACCCCGGCCAGCAGGTGGTGAAGATCGTCGACGAGGAGCTCGCCGCGCTGATGGGCGGCTCCGGGCGAGACCTCGCGTTCGCCTCGACGGCGCCGACCGTGATCCTGATGGCGGGCCTTCAGGGCTCGGGCAAGACGACCGCGTGCGCGAAGCTCGCCAAGCTGCTCGGCGACGACCGCAAGCGGGTCGGCCTCGCCGCCTGCGACACCCAGCGACCGGCCGCGGTCGAGCAGCTGGTGACCATGGGCAAGCGCGGCGGCGCGACCGTTTACCAGCAGGGGACCGAGCGCGACCCGGTCGAGATCGCCGAGTGGGCGCTGGGCCAGGCGCGCTCGGACGGGCTCGACGTGCTGATCATCGACACCGCCGGGCGCCTGCACATCGACGAGCAGCTGATGGACGAGCTGGCGGCGATCCGCAAGCGGACCAAGCCCCACGACATCCTCCTCGTGCTCGACGCGATGACCGGCCAGGATGCCGTCAACGTCGCCGAGAGCTTCGCCGAGCGGGTCGACTTCGACGGCGTGCTGCTGACCAAGCTCGACGGCGACGCGCGCGGAGGCGCGGCGCTCTCGGTGAAGGCGGTGACCGGCAAGCCGATCATCTACGCCTCGACCGGTGAGCGGATCGAGCAGCTCGAGCGCTTCCACCCCGACCGGATGGCGTCACGGATCCTCGGCATGGGCGACGTGCTGTCGCTGATCGAGAAGGCCGAGGAGGTCTCCGACGCCGATCAGGCGGCGGAGCTCGAGCGCAAGATCCGCAAGCAGCAGTTCACGCTCGAGGACTTCCTCACCCAGATGAGGCAGGTGCGCAAGATGGGCCCGCTCTCCAGCGTGCTCGGGATGATGCCCGGGATGGGCAAGCAGATGAAGGAGTTGCGCCAGGTCAACATGGACGACGGCGAGCTCGACCGGCTCGAGGCGATCATCCTCTCGATGACGCCCGCTGAGCGCGCCAATCCGCAGATGATCGACGGGTCGCGGCGAAAGCGGATCGCGCAGGGCTCGGGAACCACGGTCCAGGCGGTGAACCGGCTCGTCAAGCAGTTCGCCCAGATGCGCAAGATGATGGCCCAGCTCGCCCAGGGCAAGATGCCCAACCCCGCGCAGCTGATGAAGGGGATGCGCTGAGCGGGCGCCATCCCGCTAACCTCTCCGCCCGCTCATGGTGAGAATTCGTTTGAGAAGGATGGGTTCGCGAAAGAACCCGGTTTGGCGGATCGTCGTCGCCGATCGCCGTTCGCCCCGGGATGGGCGCACGATCGAGACGATCGGTCACTACAACCCGCAGACCGACCCGTCGGTGATCGTCGTCGACACCGATCGGGCGCGCCACTGGCTCGAGAACGGCGCCCAGCCGACGCGCACCGTGGCCACCCTGCTGCGGACCAAGGGCATCGCGGCCTCAGGCTCCTAGCGGTGCCGGGCCCCGTGGCGATGCGCGACCTGGTCGAGTACGTGGTCCGGGCGCTGGTCGACGAGCCCGAGGCCGTCCGCGTCGAGGAGCTGCCCGAGGACGACGGCACCGTGCTCGAGGTCCACGTCGCCGACGGCGACCTCGGACGCGTGATCGGGCGCGAGGGCAGGGTCGCGAACGCGATCAGGACCCTCGCCAAGGCCGCCGCCACCGCCAGCGACGGCGGTCGGGTGATGGTCGAGATCGTCGAGGACTGAGAGCTCCGTCGGCTGCGCGGGGTCGAGGGATGCGGATCGACGTCTTCACCCTGTTTCCGGATTGGTTCGAGTGGTTCGGGGCGCAGCGGCACGTGCGCAACGCGCTCGTGCTCGGCTCGGAGCTGCGCTTCTTCCACTACCGCGACACCACGCCGCTGACCGGCGGTCAGGTCGACGACGCCCCGTACGGCGGCGGCGCCGGGATGGTGCTGCGCGTCGACGTCGTCGACGCGGCGCTGAACGCCGCCTACGGCGAGGGCGCGCGCCAGGCCCGGGTGCTGCTGCTCGCCCCGTCGGGTCGCCAGCTCGACGACGCGCTCGCCTCCGAGCTCGCCGCCGAGAGCCATCTGGCGCTGCTCTGCGGCCGCTATGAGGGCGTCGACGAGCGGGTCCGCGAGCACCTCGCCGACGACGCGGTCTCGGTCGGCCCCTACGTGCTCTCGGGTGGCGAGCTGGCGGCGATGGTCGTCGCCGACGCGGTGATCCGCAAGCTTCCCGGGGCGCTCGGCCACGCCGACAGCGCAACCGAGGAGTCGTTCTCGCCGGCGCTCGAGGGCGCGCCCGAGTACCCCCACTACACGCGCCCCGCGAGCTACCGCGGCTGGGAGGTGCCCGAGGTGCTGCTTTCGGGGGACCACGCTCGTGTCCGCGAGTGGCGGCTGGAGCGCTCGCGCCGGCGCGCACGCGGTTCGGGCGAGGGCGCCGTGGGCGCTTAGGCGCCGCCCGGCGGCCAGTCCTCTACTATCTGACGCCCCGCGCGGGCCCACCGAGGGCACGCGCTTTTTGACGCCCACCATCAGCGACCCTCCCCACGATGAGCACGATCATCGAGAGCATCGAGCAGCGCCAGCTGAAGAAGGTCCCGCGCTTCGACGCCGGCGACCGCGTGCGGGTTCACTTTCAGGTGGTCGAGGGCACCCGCCGCAGGACCCAGGTCTTCGAGGGGATCGTGATCGCACGCCAGGGCAGCGGCGCCCGCGAGACGTTCACCGTCCGCAAGCAATCGTTCGGGGTCGGGGTGGAGCGGACCTTCCCGGTCCACTCGCCGAAGATCGAGCGACTCGAGGTCGTCGCCCGCGGCGCGGTCCGCCGGGCGAAGCTCTACTACCTCCGCGGCCGGGTCGGCAAGCGCGCTCGCGTCGCCGAGCGCCGCTGGGGAATCGAGGACGAGCTGGTGCTCGCCGAGGCCGAGGAGGTCGCGCCGGTGGACTCCGAGGGCGTCAAGCTGGAGGAGGCCGAGACCGTCGAGCCGCCCGAGGACGAGGGCGAGCCGGAGCCGGCCGGTGAGGGCTCGGGCGAAGAGCCCCCCGCGGCCGAGCCGACCCCCACGGCGGAAGCCGACGCGGCCACCGAGGAATCCGACGGCGAAGGCGCCGAGGATTCCGAGGAAACCAGCTGATCCCGAAGCCGACAACCGGCCGCGGTGCGCTGTTCGAGCTCGTCGTGATCGTCGCGCTGGCGGTCGGGCTGGCGCTGGGGATCCAGGCCTTCGTCGTCAAGCCGTATCAGATCCCCTCCCCGTCGATGGAGCCGACGCTCGACGTCGGTCAGCGGGTGCTCGTCAACAGGCTCACCTACCGGCTCGGCGACGACCCCGAGATCGGCGACGTGGTCGTATTCCATCCTCCGGTCGGGGCGGTCTCCGGCAGCGGGCAGACCTGCGGGGCCGAACGGCCGGTTCGCAAGGCCGGTCAGCCGTGTCCGATGCCCGTCGACGAGGAGGCGGACGAGAACTTCATCAAGCGGGTCGTCGCCGGACCGGGCGATCGGCTCGAGATCGAGGGCGGGATCCCGATCGTCAACGGCGAGCCCGTCAAGGGGGACTGGGAAATCAACCCATGTCGCGAGATCGGCGGCTGCGACTTCCCCACCGAGATCACCATTCCACCCGATCATTACTTCATGATGGGCGACAACCGTGGGCGAAGCGACGACAGCCGCTACTGGGGACCGGTCCCCCGCGACTGGATCATCGGACAGGCATTTGCCACCTACTGGCCGCCCGACCGACTCGGCATCCTCTAGGCCCGCCCGGCCACAGCCCGAGCGCCGTCCCTCGAGCAAGGCGGTCGCCCGGCGTCGCCGCAAGGCGGCGAAGCTGTTCAAGTTCGACCGCGAGCTCGGCTGCCGGTTCGTCGCCGGCGCCGACGAGGCCGGCCGCGGCTCGCTCGCCGGGCCCCTGGTCGCCGCCGCCGTGCTGCTCGACTACGAGCGGCTGACGATGCGCGATCGCCGCGCGCTCGGGATCCTCGACGACTCCAAGCAGCGGACGATCGAGGAGCGAGAGGAGCTCTACCCGGTGGTCCTGCGCGCGGCCGCCCGGGTGGCGGTGACCGTGCGCTGCGTGCGCGGGATCGACTCGCGCGGCCTGCACCGTACGAACCTCGCCGCGCTCGCCCGCAGCCTCGAGCGGGTCGCCGTGCCGGGGGCGGCGTGCCTCACCGACGGCTTCCGGGCTCCCCAGTGCGCGGTGCCTCACCAGGCGGTGATCGACGGCGACGCTCGCAGCGCCGCGATCGCCGCCGCCTCGGTGATCGCCAAGGTGACGCGGGACCGCTACATGCATCGGGTGGCCGGCGACTATCCCGGCTTCGGATTCGACGGCAACGTCGGCTACTCGACCCCCGAGCACCGAGCCGCGATCGTCGAGCTCGGCCCCTCCGACCTTCACCGCCGGTCGTTCGCGTCGATCGCCTACTCGCAGCTCGAGCTCGCCGGCGACCACGGTCGCTGAGCTCGGCGGCTAGAAGGCCGCACGGATGTGCTCGTAGTCGGCGACGCGGCCGCCGGCGTCGAGGCGCAGACCGACGACATCGAAGCGCAGCTCCCGGTGCCGGGGCACGTCGTAGCCGCGTTCGCGAAGCCAGGCCGCCGCGAGCGCGCGTAGCTTCGATTGCTTGCGCCGGCCGACCGCCATCGCGGGCGTCTCCGGCCCCAGCGTCGAGCCGACCCGGCGGGCCTTGACCTCGACGAAGACGAGCGCCGGACCGTCGAGCGCGATCAGGTCGATCTCGCCGCGAACCCCGGGCGGGCGCGCGTTGCGGGCGACGATCAGCCAGCCCGCCCGCTCGAGACGCTCGCCGACCAGCCACTCGGCGCTGCGGCCCAGGCTCTGGCGGGCGACGGTCATCCGCGCTCACGCTAGCCGTCCACGACGCGCGGGATGCGCAGGCAATGGATCGGATTCGTGACCTTGTGAGCGCCACGCGCGCGCCCGCGACGCCTAGGTTCGCCGGGTGCCCGCGATCGTTCGGACCTACGCCCTGCACGGGGTCGAGGCGCGCGAGGTGCGCGTCGAGGCCGATGTCCGAAACGGGCTGCCCGCGTTCGCGCTCGTCGGGCTCCCGGACGCGGCGGTGCGCGAGTCCCGGGAGCGGGTGCGGGCGGCGATCGTCAACTCCGGCTTCGAGTTCCCGCAGCGTCGGATCACGGCCAACCTCGCTCCGGCGGACCTGCGCAAGGTGGGGCCCGGGTTCGACCTGGCGCTCGCCGCCGCGGTCCTCGCAGCCACCGGTCAGGTGCCCGGCGAGGCGCTCGCTGATCTCGCGCTCGCCGGCGAGCTCGCCCTCGACGGCTCGGTCCGGCCGGTGCCCGGAACGATGGCGATGGCCGAGGCGGCGTCGCGCTCGGGGAAGCGCGCCCTTGTCGTTCCCGCCGCCTGCGGGCCGGAGGCGGCGCTCGTCGCGGGCGCCGGTGTGGTTCCGATCGAGCGCCTCGAGCAGCTCGCGGCGCTCGGCGGCGAGCGCGAGCCCGCCGCGCCCGCGGCGCTGCGCCCGTCGCCCAACGGCGCCGGCGCGGCGCCCGATCTCGCCGACCTCCGCGGTCAGCCGGCGCTGCGGCGGGCGCTCGAGATCGCTGCGGCGGGTGGGCACAGCGTGCTGATCACCGGACCGCCTGGTGCCGGCAAGTCGCTGGCCGCGCGGCGGCTGCCGTCGATCCTGCCGCCGCTCGGCCCCGATGAGTCGCTCGAGGCGGCGCGGGTGGCGAGCGCCTGCGGCTTGCCGGTCGCTCCCGCGGTCGCCGGCCGGCGCCCGTTCCGTGCGCCGCACCACACGATCTCCACCGCGGGGCTGATCGGCGGCGGCAACCCGCCGCGCGCCGGCGAGGTGACGCTCGCGCATCGCGGCGTGCTGTTCCTCGACGAGCTGCCGGAGTTCGACCGCGGAACGCTCGAAGCGCTGCGCCAGCCGATCGAGGACGGCTCGGTCCGGCTGGCGCGGGTCCGCTACGCGGTCGAGCTTCCGTGCCGGTTTCAACTCGTCGCCGCGGCGAACCCATGCCCGTGCGGGCGCGGCTCGCGCTCCGGTGACTGCAGCTGCGATCCCGCGTCGCTGCGCGGCTACGAGGCGAAGCTCACCGGGGCGCTCTCGGACCGGATCGACATCTCGGTGCACGTCGAGCAACCCGACCTGACCACCTTCGCCGAGCCGGGAGAGGGCTCCGCCGCGGTCCGAGCGCGGGTCCTCGATGCTCGACGCCGCCGGCGCGAACGCGGCGGCGACGAACGGGCGAACGCCGAGCTGGCGGCCTCCGAGATCGAGGTCGGCGACGCGGTCCAGCGCCTGCTCGCCGAGGCCGGGATGACCGCGGGGCTGAGCGGCCGCGGGCGCGAGCGGGTGCTCCGCCTGGCGCGAACCCTGGCCGACCTCGAGGGCCGCGAGCGGATCGGGATCGGCCACGCCGAGGAGGCGTTGTCGCTGCGGCGGCGCGAGCGCCGATGACCGGCCCAAGGATCTGGAGCCTGAAGCTCGGGACCGAGGGATACCCCGGATGCCTCCAGGCGCTGGAGGCGCCCCGGAGACCGTCGCGGCTCTATGGCGTCGGTCGCAGGGAGGCGGTCGCGGGCCTCGACCACGACGCGACGGTGACGATCGTCGGCGCCCGGCGCGCCAGCGGCTACGGCCTGCGGGTCGCCGAGCGGCTCGCGCGCGAGCTCGCGCTCGCCGGGGTGACCGTGGTCAGCGGGATGGCGCGCGGGATCGACGCCGCCGCCCATCGTGGCGCGCTCGCCGGCGGCGGGGTCACGGTCGCGGTGCTCGCCAACGGACCCGACGTCGCCTATCCACCGGTCAACAGGGAGTTATACGAGCGCATCTTGAAGACGGGTGCGGCGATCGCCGAGCATCCCGCGGGCACGGTCGCCCGGCGCCACTTCTTCCCCGAGCGCAACCGGATCATGGCGGCGCTCGGCCGGGTGGTGGTCCTGGTCGAGGCGGCGCAGCCCTCGGGCTCGCTGGTCACCGCTGATCTCGCGGCGCAGATGGGCAGGACCGTCGGCGCCGTGCCCGGCCAGGTCGGCGTCCGGGTGGCCGCGGGGACCAACGACCTGATCAGGGACGGCGCGCACCTGATCCGCGATGCCCGCGACGTGCTCGATCTGCTGTTCGGGGTCGGGGTCGACGTCCGCCCCGGGGCGCTCCAGAGGGCTCCGAGGCCGCGCCCCGGACCGCCGCTGGACCGGCACTTGGCGGCCGTCTTGGAGCTGGTCGAGCGCGGGGCGAGCACCGTCGACCGGGTCGCGGTCGACGGCGAGCTGAGCGCGCGCTCCGCGGCGGCCGCGCTGGCGCGGCTCGAGCTGCTCGGCTACGTGCGCGCCGAGGCGCTCGGCGGCTTCTGCGCGACCGACCTCGAACGGCCGCCGTGAGCCGCCGGCGTCATAACCTCACGGCATGCACAGCGATCGCCGAGTCCCCGCCTGCCTCTCGATCGCCGGCTCGGATTCCGGCGGCGGCGCCGGCATCCAGGCCGACCTGAAGGCGTTCGCGCGCTGCGGAGTCCACGGGATGACGGCGATCACCGCGCTCACCGCCCAGAACACGGTCGCGGTCGAGCGGGTGATGGCGGTGCCGCCCGAGATGATCGTCGCCCAGGTCGAGGCAGTCGCCTCCGACATCGGCGTCGACGCGGTCAAGATCGGGATGCTCGCCGACGAGCCGACGATCGAGGCGGTCCTCGACGCGCTCGATCTGATCGACGAGGCGCCGATCGTGCTCGACCCGGTGATGGTCGCCGAGAGTGGCGCCAGCCTGCTCGACCCGAACGCGCGCGCCGCCCTGATCGAGCGCATGCTGCCTCGCGCCGGCGTCGCGACGCCGAACGTGCCCGAGGCGCGGGCGCTGACCGGGCTCGGGGAGGGGGCGTCATCCGAGGAGCTCGCCGAGGCGATGCTGGCCCTCGGTCCCGACGCCGTCGTCGTCACCGGCGGGCACGCGCCGGACGGCGCCGACGTGCTCGCCGACGCCGGCGGCTCGGTGCGGATCGAGGGACCCCGCTATCCCGAGGGAGCGGCGCACGGCTCGGGATGCACCCACTCCGCGGCGCTCGCTGCCTTTTTGGCCCGCGGCGCCGAGCTCGCCGACGCCGCCCGCTGGGCGCGCGAGATCGCCGCCGAGGCGGTCGGCAACGGGCTGCGCGGGATCGGCCGCGGGGCCGGCCCAGTCGACGTGTTCGGGATCGCGCGCAGGCCGGAGTAGCCGGGTGGGCGATAATCCCTTCATGCGCCTCGTTCGGATGAAGCCCGGTCACGGCGACGTGCTGCTGGCCGAGGGCGACCCCGAGGTCGCCGCCGACGAAGAGCGGCTGGTGGCGGAGTTTCGTCGCCAGCTCGAGCAGGGGATGTGGGCGGCGGTGCCGACGGCGAGCGGCCCGCATCGCGAGGCGGTGATGGTGCGCGACTTCGACGAGGTTCCCCGCGACGCCGAGCGAGTCGTCTTCTTCCCGCCCGCCGCCGGCGGATGATCGGCCTTCGCGCACGTCGGCGCGAGCCGCCGCCGCCCGCCTGGGATCCCGGCCGTGAGCTGCGCGCCGAGCGCCGAGCGCGCGAGCTGCTTCGCTCAGTGGTTCCGGCGCGCGACTACGAGATGTACCTGCAGCTCGGCTTCGTCAGCGTCGAGGGCTCGGAGGGCAGCGGCTACGCCTACCTCATCTACCCGCACCGGCCGCTGATCGCCTACGACACCGCGACCGGCGGGCTGCTCTGCGAGTACTGCGTCGGGTTTCCGGATCATTCCGAGGCCGCGCTCGGCGAGCGGCTGCCGCCCGCCGACGACGTGCTCGCGAAGTGGATCAGCGTCCGGTCGCGCGAGCGTGAGCTGGTCGCCACGGCGAACATGAACCTGCCCGGCCGCCAGGTCGATCCCGCTCAGGTCCGCCGCGATCTGATCTGCATGCGCGAATGGCTCGGCGCCCGACGCTACGTAGACTGACCGACCGATGAGCTCGACGGTCAAGGCGACGGAGCTTCCGCGCCCACGCTCGGCGGCCGTCTTCGACGGCCCGGACCGCGCCGCGGCGCGCGCCTACATGAAGGGGATCGGATTCGACGACGATGCCCTGCGGCGGCCGACGATCGCGATCGCCAACACCTGGACCGAGGCGATGCCGTGCAACTTCGGGCTCCGCGGGCTCGCCGAGCACATCAAGGACGGCGTTCGCGCCGCCGGCGGCACGCCGATGGAGTTCAACACCGTCGCGATCTCCGACGGGATCACGATGGGGACCAAGGGGATGAAGACCTCGCTGGTCAGCCGCGAGGTGATCGCCGACTCGATCGAGCTGATGCTGCGGGGCTACCAGTTCGACGCCGTGGTCGCGCTCTCGGCCTGCGACAAGACGATCCCCGGCGCGGTGATGGCCCTGGCCCGGCTCGACATCCCCGGGGTGATGCTCTACGGCGGCTCGATCGCACCCGGGCGCTGGCACGACGAGGACGTCACGATCGTCGACCTGTTCGAGGCGATCGGAGCGCACGCGGCCGGCGAGATGTCCGACGAGGAGCTGAAGTCGCTGGAGGACGTCGCCAGCCCCGGGTTCGGCGCTTGCGGCGGCCAGTTCACCGCCAACACGATGGCGTGCGCCTTCGAGGCGCTCGGGATCTCGCCGGGCGGATCGTCGATGGTCCCCGCCGAGGACTCCCACAAGGCGAGCGTGGCCGAGGCGATCGGCGAGCTGGTGCTGCGGGTGCTCGACGAGGATTTGCGCCCGAGCCGCGTGATCACCCGCGAGTCGCTCGAGAACGCGATCGCCTGCGTGTGCGCGTCGGGTGGCTCGACCAACGGCGTCTTGCACCTGCTCGCGGTGGCCCGCGAGGCCGGCGTCGAGCTGGAGATCGACGATTTCGAGCGCATCTCGCGCTCGACGCCGCTGCTCGCCGACCTGAAGCCGGGCGGGCGCTTCGTGGCCACCGATCTCTACGCGGCGGGCGGCGTCCCGCTGATCCTCAACCGGCTCGCCGAGGCCGGGATCCTGCACGGCGATGCGGTCACCGTCAGCGGCCGGACGATCGGCGAGGAGGCGGCCGCGGCGACCGAGGCTCCCGGCCAGGAGGTGGTCCGGCCCCTGTCCGAGCCGCTCAAGGCCGCGGGCGGGCTGGCGATCCTGCGCGGCAACCTCGCCCCGGACGGGGCGGTGGTGAAGATCGCCGGCACGGAGCGCATCGGGCAGAGCGGCCCGGCGCGGGTATTCGAGTCCGAGGAGCAGTGCTTTCGAGCGATCAAGGACCAGGCGATCCAGCCGGGCGACGTGATCGTGATCCGCAACGAGGGCCCCGCCGGCGGCCCCGGGATGCGCGAGATGCTCCAGGTGACGGCGGCGATCGTCGGCGAGGGGCTGGGGGAGGAGGTGGCGCTGATCACCGACGGCCGCTTCTCCGGCGGCACCCGCGGCCTGATGGTCGGCCACGTCGCCCCCGAAGCGGTCAAGGGCGGGCCGATCGCGGCGATCCGCGAGGGCGACGAGATCACGATCGACGTCGCCGAGCGCCGCCTCGACGTCGCGCTCTCCGAGCAGGAGATCGCCGGCCGCCTGGCCGCCTACGAGCCGCCCGAACCCGCCTACCGGACCGGCGTGCTCGCCAAGTACGCGAACATCGTCTCCTCGGCCTCCGAGGGCGCGGTCACGGGGTAGTGCCGGTGGAGGCGCTCGCGGTCGCCCTGCCGCGCCGCGCGCTCGGGCGCACCGAGCCGACCGTCACCCGCGGCCGAGAAACGCCTCCAGCACGCGGTTGAAGCGCACCGGGCGCTCGGCCATCGGCGCGTGCCCGCAGCGGTCGAAGATCACCGTCTCGGAGTTGTGGAGCCGGCGGCCGAACTCGACCGCGTCGGAGGCGGAGATCACACGATCGTCGCGTCCCCAGACGATCAGCGTCGGTACCGGCACGTCCTCGAGCCGGTCGAGGATGTCGTAGCCGATGCAGGCGGAGAGCGCCGGCAGAAAGCCGTCCTTGCCGGCGCCGCTCAGGAACTCCCAGAGAAGCTCGCGCGGGATCGCGTTGGGGCGATGAAAGACCATCCGGAAGGCGAGCGCTCGCAGCCTCGGGCGCAGGATGCTGCGCTGCTGGGCCTTGAGCGCCAGCGGAGTGGTCGCGGCGAGAAGCCGCCCCACGACCTCGATCGGCTCGCGTCGCAGCTCGACCTGCGAGACGCCCGCCGAGGAGACCAGGATCAGCTGCTCGAAGCGATCCGGTTCTCTGGTCGCGGCCTCGGCGCAGATGAAGCCGCCCATCGAGTTGCCGATCACCGCGCAGTCGCGGACCCCGACCGCGGCGCAGAAATCGTGCAGCAGACCGCCGTAGGCCTCGATCGAGATCTTCCATGAGGGCATCGGGCTCGATCCGAACCCGGGCAGGTCGAGTGCCAGCACGCGGTGGTTGCGGGCGAAGTGGGGGAGGTTCTCGAGCCAGTTCTGCCAGCAGCCGGAGAGGCCGTGGACGAAGACGAGGTCGATCCCGGGGCCCGAGCCCATGTCGACGTAGCTGACCCGCGCTCCCTCGACCTCGATCGTCTTCAAGTGCTGGCGCCAGTCGATCGCCAGCCACTCGGGATCCGGGTCGCCGTAGGGGTCCGGACCCTCCGATGGCGTCGCGTCAGGCAGCGGGCCGAGCGACGAGACGACGCGTCGGTTCTCGGCGATCCCCTGCAGGATCGCGGCGGCGCTCGCCCGCTCGCGGGTCAAGCCGGACGCGCTCACGCGTGCCCGGTTCGCCCGCTGATCGTGACCTCCCGGATCTCGGCCGCGACGTTCACGAAGCGAAGCCTTGCACAGCGAAGTCTCGGAGCCGCCCGAAACCGCTCGAGCCCGCGGGAAAGCCGAGCAGTCCGGGTGGACTGCTCGGCTCCCGGGCTCAGCCGAGATCAGGTGTGATTGGGGCCATCGTCGGAGCCGCCACCACCGCCGCCACCGCCGCCGCCGGCCGTCTCGACCTTCCGGGCCACGAGGCCGCGCTCGGTGCGCTTCGCATCGACCTGGACGGCGAGCCCGCGATCGAGAGCGCCGAAGCCGGAGAGGCGCTCGAAATTCGTTCCGGCGTTGACCCGGAACGTGCGCTTCTGGCCCCCCTCGGTGCGGAGCGTGAACTGCTTCGGGCTCCTTTGCTTCGAGAGCACGGTGCCGTCGAAGTGCTTCAGGGCGCCCGCGTTGGCGACAGTGCCGTGATGGGGGCCGTCCTCGGGATGGTCGCGGTCGGCGAATGCGGTTCCGCCGCCGACGGCGATCGCCAGCGCCGCGGTTCCGGCGAGGATGCCGGCGAGACGCGTTCTTGAATTGATCATCAGTTCTCCTTGGGATCGGATGGACACCCGAGAGGTTCACGGCCCGGCGGTCGGCCTTTCAAGTGGACATTGGTCTTAAGACCCAGGAGGACGGCGGAACGCGACGCGGCTTCGGACACAGGAAGGGGGTCGGAGCAGAGCGGCGAATGGTGGGTCATGAGCGAGGACCATCCGGTGCAATTTTCGGTCGCGTATCCGGACCGCGACCTCAACCGGTTGACCACCGCCTTCCGGATCTTCACCGTGATCCCGATCGCGATCGTGCTGGCGAGCATCGGGGGCTATACGGGACAAGCCTGGGGGGACGCCGACGCGGGCACGGCCCCGATCGTGATCGGCGGGACCGGGCTGCTGTTCCTGCCTCCATTGCTGATGCTCCTCTTTCGGCAGAAATACCCGCGCTGGTGGTTCGACTGGAACCTGGAGCTGCTGCGCTTCACGAACCGGGTCGGCATCTACCTCGCCCTGATGGACGATCGCTACCCCTCGACCGACGAGCGCCAGTCAGTGCGGCTCGACTTCCCGTATCCCGATGCCGAACGCGGCCTCAACCGCTGGCTTCCGCTCGTCAAGTGGTTCCTCGCCATTCCCCATTACATCGTGCTCTTCTTCCTCTACATCGCGGCCATCGTGGCGGTGATCGTGGCCTGGTTCGCGATCCTCTTCACCGGCCGCTATCCGCGGGGCATCTTCGACTTCGTGGAGGGCGTCGTCCGCTGGCACAACCGGGTCTTGGGCTACGCCTTGATCCTCGTCACCGACGTCTACCCCCCGTTCTCGCTCGGGCAGCCGGGATCGACCCCGCCGCCGCCGGCAAGCGGCTAATCCCGGTCGCCGAGCTCGAGCTTGGAGTCGGCGGGCGCCGGGTGTACGGTCGCCCGGAGACAGCGGCGCGGCCTTCGACGAAAATGGCCGGCCAGACGAGGAAGGACAAGGATGTCAGCCAAGCTTCGCTACCACGCCGCCCCCGCGACGCTCCTCGCGCTTGCGGTGCTCCTGGCCTTGACGGTGGTCGGCCTCCTGGCCTTGAGCGGGGCCGAGGCGGCGAACAAGCAGCCGCAGTGCGGCGACACGATCACCGCGGACACGACGCTCGACAGCGATCTCGTCGACTGCCCGAACAACGGGATCGTGATCGGCGCCGACGACATCAGACTCGACCTGAACGGCCATCTGATTGACGGGGACGGGACCGAGTTCGCGGACTGCCCGGAGAACACGTTCTGCGACGTCGGCGTGCTGGACGACCGGTACGACGGGGTGAAGATAAAGGGCGGCTCGACGCAGGAGTTCGCGTTCGGTGTCTGGCTCGCCGGTGCTCGCCACAGCCGGGTGATTGACATCGCCTCGTCGAAGAACGTCGTCTTCGGCGCCCTGGTCTCAAAGTCGTCCCGGAGCGTGGTCCGGGACAGCTCGTTCAGCCACAACATCCCGCCTGAGGGAGACGGGATCGGGGTGTTCGCGTCCGACCACATCAAGATCGCGGGCAACTCGATCAAGGACAACCCCGGGCCGGGCATCCACGTCGATGGTTCCAACGGCAACTTGATCAAGGGAAACCTGTTCTCGCACTCCAGTCCCGGGGTTCTGATCGGGGGTGACCGGGGTTCTGATCGGGGTGACCGCAACGAGGTGCGCGGCAACCGCTTCGTTCGAAACGGCGCCGGCATCATCGTTGCCCCCGGCAGCCGAAACGTGATCGCCCGCAATCGCCTCTCCCGAGATGGAGACGGCATCGCGATCGAGAAGGGACGCGGCAACCTGGTCGAGCGCAACGTCGTCGTTGGCGCTCGCACGAACGGCATCTACCTCGGGCTCGACGCGCCTCCGATCGGTGGCGTCGACAACGTCGTTCGGCGAAACGACGTCAGGGGAAGCGGTGAAGACGGGTTCGCGGTCAGAAAGAAGGACAACCACAGCGTGCTCAAGCACAACGTCGCCAGCGGCGCGGGAGACGACGGCTTCGACGTCGAGAGCCGCTCGACGAAGCTCACGCGCAACCGGGCGGTGCGCAACACCGACCTCGGCATCGAAGGTTTGCGCGGGGTGATCGACGGCGGCGGGAACGTCGCCCGGCACAATGGCGACCGCCGCCAGTGCACGCACATCGCGTGCAGGTGATCAGCCACCGGCCCTCAACCGTGGGCGACGACCCGAAAACGCCAACTTGTGACCTTAGTCACATTGTGTGACCGATCACACCCATGCCCCTTGGCCGTTCGGTAACGCTGGTCGTGAGATGCTCAGGATCTTGGATCTCACAACTACCCATCGCTTGCCTTGGCTCTGGGCCGGTGATCGATCATCGGCTGGCTAGCAAGCCTGATCCCGCCGAAGCACCATCGGCGGGGAACCGAGAACATGTCGGCGAGCGCGCGCGACAACCCCACCCGCGATGAGCCAACCGAACAGCAAGCAATGCGGCCCTCGGCGACGGTGCCCGTCTTCATCCTCGCCGAGGTCGGCGTCTACCGTGACGCGTTAGCGCGCTCCCTCAGTCGCCACCCACGCATCGACGTGGTCGGCGTCGCGGCCGACCTCGAGGAGGCCCTCGCGGGCGCCCGGCAGGCCGGCCCGGAGATCCTCCTCGTGGACACGCGCATGCCCGCGGACACGAGCGCCGTGCAGGCACTAGTGGCGGCCGCACCGGACGTCAGGGTCGTCGCCCTCTCCGTCGCAGAGGACGAGCGAGAGGTGATCGCGTTCGCCGAGGCGGGCGCCTCGGGCTACGTCCCGCTCGATGGATCGATGGAAGACCTCATGGCCGTGATCGAGAGCGTCTCCCGGGGCGAGACGCTGTGCTCGCCCGGGATCGCGGCGACGCTGTTCCACCGCGTGGCCGTGCTCGCCCACGAGCGTCGGCTCGAGACGAGGCTGACGGCCCGGGAGCTCGATGTCCTGCGCCTGATCGAGGAGGGCCGCTCGAATAAGGAGATCGCCGGGGCGCTCTGTATCGAGCTCTCGACCGTCAAGAACCACGTCCACAACATCCTCGAGAAGCTCAACGTCCACCGCCGCACCGAGGCCGCCGCGCGCGCCCGCCACGATCTCCCGAGCCTCGAGGGATCCGGGAGCTGATACGGCGGTCGATTTGCGGAGTCGCATCCGGTCGCAATCCCCCCAGAGCCAGCAATCGGCCAAGCGAGGAACTGGATCCTTCGAAGCCAAGGAACTGAACCTTTCGCCGATTAAGAACCGGGTCCCTTCGAGAGAAGAAGACGCACTGAGCGGGCGCAAGGGACTGAACCCTTGTACCTCGCATATGCATCCAATGGCCTATTGCCTATTGCTCCCGCTGGCTCCGAGAATGAGCCGCGCGGCAGGCGATATGCCTGCCCGAGAAAGTCTCGATGAAGAGACCATCCAAAGGCATTCTGGCGGCCCTAGAAGTCGCCTCAGCTGGGCCGATTCGGCCTGGACCGCGATCCCTCAATGGAGGTAGGCAATGACTGATCGGATTATTGGCCCGTCGGGAGGCAGGCGGAGGCGACGCTTCTTGGCGCTGTTCGCCGGCGCGGTCCTCGCTGCGCTGCTCGCGTCGCCATCGTCGCTTTGGCATCGCATCCCGATGGTCAGCCTGACCCGGCAGCAACTTCGAGATCGACACCGACGCCAACTTGAAGCGTCGACGACGCGATCGCCGTGGCGCTCGACTGGGCGACCGTCGATGACGATACCGCGCGCGGTGGACACAGCGAGCAGGCGCCAGCTCGACGAATCCTTCGGCCAGGGGGCCAAGGAGGACACGGCCGTCCCGGACGTCGGTGGACGGCAGCATCCCGCCGAACAAGAGCGACCTGCTCAACTTCGGCGTCTACCTCGAGGAGCGGCCCAATGCGGAGCTTCCTGAACCTGTTCTGGCACCGCGTGCAGGAACCGACGCGGCGACGACCAACATGGACTTCGAGTTCAACAAGAATCGACGTGTGTCGGGGGCCGACCACGACGGGCACTCCGGCTCGACCGCAACGGCGGCGACTTCTGGTCTGTACGACTTCGAGGGTGGCACGCCGACGTCCGCATCTCGCGGTGGATTCGCCATCGCGGCTACCGACCTCACCTACGGGCGGCGAGGCCAAGGTGAGCTGCTCGTCGGTACCGACGCCCTGGCCGCCGCGGGCGACACCCTCGGCGATCAAAGTTTGACGAGGCCGGGATCGACCTCACGGATGCGGACTCCGCCCGGCCACGGCGAACAAGCTGCCTGCTGCGGGAACGCGTTAGGCGTGACGCACCTCGGTACTCGAACACCGCGCGATCCGCCGGACCGGGTCAGATCAGCCCACGAATTCCGGCACGACATACCCGAAGGGACGGACCCCGCGGGACTCACCAGGCGCACGGATTCGATCTCCCCGACGCGCGATTCAGCCGACGGCGCTCGTTCGATCTCAAGGCTGGCGAAAACAACGACGGTGCAGTGAACGTCGCGTTCGCGGCTCCTACAACATCAGGAGCCGGATCCTCGGACGATGGCCTACGCGTTGGAGGACATCGATGCCGCCCAAGCACGAACCGCGACGACCTGCGACCGGGACGAGGCGGGTATCAAGACGACGTTACTATCGCGGCGGGCGAGACGGTGGACTGCAGTTCACGAACGAACGCGCAGCGTCGTCGCGGATCCTGAAGAACGCAAGAAGTCCGGCGCAGCCGTGAATAACGCCGGGGCGGTCTGCTACGACAACGACGAGTGCGACTACGCGGTCGCCGAAGTCACCGAAACGGACGACAACACCGGCGGTGACGAGCACACGGAGTCGGAGAGGTGTGCATGTCCGGACTCACAGCCGGGAAGTACACGGTCAACGACCGGCGACGCCTCCGCGGGCTACGGCGTCACCGCCGCAACTACGCGGACCAGTCGGTCACGGTGGCCAACGGCACCGACTGCAGTGGAATACCGGTACCCCGCCGGGGCCGGTGCCACGGCGACGTTCACCAACCCGCCGCTCTCGGACGTCCAGGTCCGCTTCAAGGACGGCGGCTCGGGGGAGACGGCTCTCACGACCACGACCGGAGGTGGCATCTCGTGCGACGAACGCGTCGGGGACCGACCGACACCACCGACACGACCGGTTGGGATGACACGGAGAGGATCACTGCTGTGCGAGATCGGTCCTCTCCGGTGACGCACCGGCACGATCGAGATCGACCGAGACGTGGCGGAGCTACAAACCGAACTGAGAGAGGCGGCCATCGGCCGCCTCTCTGTACGCCGCGCGGACCAGATCGAACAAGCGTACTGATGAACCGGCTTTGGGAGAGGCGGCGCGGGCGCGTCACAGCGTGCCGTTTACGCGTACCCCATCCGCTCGAGGATCGGGATCTCGTGGATCTGCGGCGGTTGCAGGTGGTCCCAGAGGATCCCACGGGGCCGCGGGTGGGAGCGCTCGACCTCGATCACGGCGCGTGGGGTCGCGATCAGGTCGACCGGGAGGTCGTGATCGGTCATCGGCAGGTTCTCGCGCATGACCTGGAGCGGGTGGCAGGTCGTCGCGACCGCGGTGTGGTCGTCGATCTTGCCGGCGTCGATCAGCAACCCGTACTCGATGTCGGAGAAGCCGCCGCCCTTGCCGACCCGGGCGCCATCGAGGTTGACGGCCACCGAGCCGCAGAGCACGAGATCGATGTCGGGGAGCTCTTCGTCGGCGACCACCCGCCCGAGTCGCAGCGCGCCCTTGATGGTCGCCGCCTCGCGGACCTGCTCGGCGGACAGCTGGCGCGGCTCGAGCAGCCGGAAGGGGTGGTTGTCGCGCAGCCGGGGGACCGCCATGACGAGCGTCTTTCCCTCCTCGAGGGCCCGCCGGCGGGCGTGGGTCTGGGGAGAGTCGGGGTTCGCCTTGATCACCCGGGCGCGCTTCCAGCTCCGATGCCCGGCGAGCTTCTCGGCCGCCAGCTTGGCGCCGGCGAAGTTCGGGATCCGGCCCTGGGCGCCGGGGAAGCGCGACACGCCCTCCCGGTCCATCGCCTTCCAGACGGCGCGCCTCACCTGGTCCTTGGAGCGCATGCGCGCCGGGATACTATGCGCCCCTTGCCGCCCGAGCGGACATCCCTGTCTGATTTCGGCGACGAGACCGCCGAGGCGGCCGTCGAGGCGCCGGAGTCGAACCTGCCCGAGCGCCGCCCGGCGGAGGCGATGCGCGACCTGCTGCCCGCGATCGAGCCCGACCGACGGCTCGACGACTGGGGGCGCTCGGAGCGGGTCGAGGGGGCACTCGACCGCACCCTGGTCGAGTTCTTCTACCGCTACTGGTTCCGCTGCGAGGTCGAGGGGATCGAGAACGTGCCCGACGACGGCGGCGCGCTGCTCGTCTCCAACCACTCCGGGGCGTTGCCGCCGGACGCGGCGATGATCGCGAAGGCGATCCGCGAGGAGCATCCGCGGCCTCGGCCGCTGTATCTGACCGTCGAGCACTTCTTCAAGGGCTATCCCGGCTTCTCGATGTTGATCCCGAAGATCGGCGGCGTCGCCGCGCATCCCGCCAACGTCCACCGGCTGCTCTTCGACGAGCGCCGCCTCGTGCTGGTCTTCCCCGAGGGGCGCAAGGGCACCGAGAAGCTCTACAGGGACCGCTACCGGCTGCGGCGCTTCGGGCGCGGCGGCTTCGTCGAGGCGGCGATGCGAGCGGAGGCGAAGCTGGTGCCGCTGTGCGTGGTCGGGGCCGAGGAGGCCGCGCCGATCTTCGCCCAGGTGCCGGCGATGCGAAGGCTGACCGGCCTGATCTACTTCCCGCTCACCCCGACCTTCCCGTGGCTCGGGCCGCTCGGGATGCTGGGCTACCTGCCGGCGAAGTTCCGGATCCGGTTCCTGGAGCCGATCGACACGCTCGAGCTCGGCGGCGCCGAGGCGGCCAACGACAAGGCGCTGGTGCAAACCGTCGCCCAGGAGATCCGCGCCCGGATCCAGGAGAATCTCGACCAGATGCTCGCCAAACGCAGATCGGTGTGGTTCGGTTGACCGACCCGGCGGCGACGAGACGGATCCTGATCACCGGTCTCTCGACCTACTGGGGCGCGCGGCTCGCGCAGGCGCTCGAGGGGTTCGAGCAGATCGAGGCGATCATCGGCGTCGACGCCGATGAGCCGACGCTCGAGCTCGAGCGCACCGAGTTCGTGAAGGTCTCCAACCAGCACACGCTGCTTCAGCGGATCGTCCGCGCGGCGGAGATCGACACCGTGATCGACACCCGGCTGAGCGTCAACTCGGTCACCGCGTCGCCGCGCCAGGCGCATGAGAACAACGTCATCGGGACGATGAATATCCTCGCCGCCTGCGCCGGCTCGGATTCGCCGGTGCGCAAGTTCGTGTTCAAGAGCTCGACGCACTACTACGGCTCCGAGCAGGACGATCCCGCCTTCTTCACCGAGGCGATGCCGCGCCCCCACCCGCCGCGCACCCGCCTGGAGCGCGACATCGTCGAAGCGGAGGCCGCGGTCACCGACTTCGCGCAGAAGAACCCCGAGCTGACGGTCACGGTGCTGCGGTGCGCGAACGTGCTCGGCCCCGACGTCGAGACCACCTTCACGCGGCTCTTCGCGCTGCCGCTGGTGCCGATGACGTTCGGCTTCGACCCGCGGCTTCAGTTCGTCCACGAGGATGACGTCGTACACGCGCTCGAGCACGCCACGGTGCACGAGATCCCGGGCACCTTCAACGTCGCCGCCGACGGGGTCCTGTCGCTCTCGGAGGCGATCGGCCTGCTGGGCAAGCGGGCGCTGCCGATCCTGCCGCCGTTCGGGGGCGGCCTGCTCGCCGCCCCGCTGCGGCGGCTCGGGCTCCGCGTCCCGGACGAGGTCACGAACCTGCTGCGCTTCGGGCGCGGGGTCGACAACCGGCTCTACAAGCTCGCCGGCTTCGATTACGGGTTCACGTCGCGCGAGACCATGGTTCGGCTCGGCGAGCACCTGCGGCTCGCGCCGATCATGCGCGGTCGCTCGGGGGAGGAGGGATACCAGTACGAGCGCGAGGTCGAGGAGTTCCTGCGCTGGAGCCCGCACGTCCGCCGCCCGCGAGCCGGCGCGGAGGGCGTCGCCGCCGACCGCGAGCCGCTCGGCATCTGAAGCGCGCGTTGCACCCGCGACGTCGCGCGGCGAAGCGGCGCAGGTCGTTTCCTACACTCTTTCGCAGCCGTGGCACGCAAGCTTCAGATCGCTGCCGTGTTCTTCGTCGTGGTCCTGCTGCTGGCCGCGGTCGGCGCCTACGCGTGGGATTCCACCCGCTCGGACGAGATCGCCGAGGGGGTGACGATCGGCGGCGTCGACGTCAGCGGGATGACCGCCGACGAGGCCGTCGACGCTGTCGACGTCGAGCTCGTCGAGCCCCTGCGCCACAAGGTCACCGTCAAGTTCGACGGCGTCAAGTACCAACTCAGCGCGGAGAAGCTGGGGATCAGCTCCGACGTCGACGGGATGGTCGACCGGGCGCTCGAGGAGAGCCAGGAGGGCGGGCTCCCCGGACGCGTGTGGCGCTACGCGACCGGCGGTGAGGTCGATGTCGCGATCTCCCCGCAGCTGACCTACTCCAATCAGGCGATCGACGAGTTCATCGCCAAGGTCGTCGACGAGGTCAATCGCGACCCGGTCAACGCGACCATCGAGCCGACGCCGACCTCGCTCGGGAAGGCCCCCGGCCAGGAAGGGGTCGCGGTCGAGGAGGGCAAGCTGCGCTCACGGGTCGAGGCCGCGGTGCAGCGACCGAACGACCGCACCGTCTCGCTGCCGGTCGAGCGCCTGGAGCCCGATGTCACCCAGGCCGACCTCGCCGCGCAGTACCCGACCTACATCACGATCGACCGGGCGAGCTTCACCCTTCACCTGTGGAAGGACCTCAATGACGTCGAGGACTACACGGTCGCGGTCGGCCAGCCGGCCTACCCGACTCCGACGGGCCTCTACTCGATTCAGGACAAGCAGGTCGATCCCGTCTGGAGCGTTCCGAACTCCGACTGGGCGGGTGAGCTCGCGGGCACCGTCGTCCAGGGCGGGACGGCGGAGAATCCGTTGAAGGCGCGCTGGATGGGGATCACGGCGGGCGCCGGCATCCATGGCACCGACGACGTCGCTTCGCTGGGCACCGCCGCCTCGCACGGGTGCATCCGGATGTCGGTTCCGGACGTCGAGGAGCTTTACGACCAGGTCCCGGTCGGCACCCCGGTCTACATCGGGTAGGCCGCGCCGCGCCGCGCCTGCGCCGTTGCAGCAGCAGGCGTGCGATCGAGGGCGCCGAAATGAGCCCTGATGGGCCCGACCGACGCGACCGCCGCCCCACGCGCCGAGGAGCTCGAGGCGAGTCCGGCCTGGGATGGCGCTCTCGAGCGCTACCGCCGAGAGCTGACCCGACGCGGCGCCTCGCCGGCGACGCTGCGCGCCTACGGGCGCGACCTGCTCGAGCTCGCGGCCTGGTCGACGGCGCGCGGCCGCGACCCCGGCGAGCTCGCCTACCGCGACCTGCGCGCCTACGCGGCGGTGCTCTCCGAGCGCCGCCTGGCGCGGGCCAGCGTGGCGCGCAAGCTCGCCGCGGCCCGTGGGCTGCACCAGCATCTGGTGCTCAGCGGCGCGGCGAGCGCCAACCCGGCCGACCTGCTGCCGTCTCCGAAGCGCGGCTCGCGGCTGCCGCGAGTGCTCGGCCGCGACGAGGTCGCGGCGCTGCTCGACCGGATTCCGGCCACCGGGCCGCTCGAGGTCCGCGACCGGGCGCTGTTCGAGCTCGCCTACTCGTGCGGCATGCGCGCCGACGAGATCGTCCGCGCCGACGTCGGCGACCTCGACTTCGACTCCGAGACCATCCGCGTCACCGGCAAGGGCTCCAAGACGCGCCTGCTGCCGATCGGCGAGCCCGCCCAGCGCGCCCTGCGCCGCTACCTGGAGACCGCGCGGCACGCGCTGGCCGGGGCGGAGGAGACCGCGCTCTTCGTCTCGCGCCGCGGGCGGCGCCTGTCGCCGTCGGACATCCGGCGTCGGCTCGAGAAGTGGGTACGCGAGGCGGCGGTCGCCGGGCGCGTATCGCCGCACACGCTGCGCCACTCGTTCGCGACCCACCTGCTCGAGGGCGGCGCGGACCTGCGCTCGATCCAGGAGCTGCTCGGTCACGCGAGCGTCTCGACGACCCAGGTCTACACGCGGGTCGAGCCGTCGCGCCTGCGCCGCGAGTACGCAAAGTCTCACCCTCGCGCCTAGCGACAGGAGGCGGGGATCGCCCCTCAACCTCTACGGGAACCCGGGAGCCGCGGGCGGGCGGGTGCGTATAGATTCCAGGCGTGGCACACAAGCCGCCCGACCGAATTCGCAACGTGGCGTTGATCGGCCACCGGGGCAGCGGGAAGACCAGCCTGGCGGAGGCGATCCTGTTCGAGTCCGGGGTGGTCAACCGGCTCGGCAGCGTCGACGACGGCACGACCGTCTGCGATTTCGAGGCCGATGAGCGGGAGCGCGGGATGTCGATCGGTGCCGCGGTGACCTCGTTCGAGCACGAAGGCCGCAAGGTGAACATGATCGACACGCCGGGCGAGCCGAGCTTCATCGCCGACACGCTGGCGACGCTGCGAGTGGTCGACGCGGCGGTCTTCGTCGTCAACGGAGTGATGGGAGTCGAGGTGAACACGGACCGGCTCTGGCGCCGCGCGGACGACGAGGGACTGGCCCGGCTCGTGTTCGTGAACATGCTCGACCGCGAGCGCGCCGACTTCTTCCGCGCGCTCGAGTCGCTGAAGGCGGCGTTCGGCGAGCACGTGGTGGCGACCGAGATCCCGATCGGCTCCGAGCACGACCTCCGCGGCGTGGTCGACCTGATCGACATGACCGCGTTCGAGTACTCGGGCGCCGGCCGCGACAACGCGAAGCAGATCGAGATCCCGGAGGAGCTCGTCGCGCAGGCGGAGGAGTACCGCGAGAAGCTGATGGACGAGGTCGCCGAGAACTCCGACGAGCTCATGGAGCGCTACCTCGAGGGCGAGGAGATCTCTCACGAGGAGATCGTCGCCGCGCTCAAGAAGGGCGTCACCGAGGGCCACCTGTTCCCGGTCACCTGCGGCGCCGCGACCCACAACCTGGGCACCAACCGGCTGCTCGAAGCGCTGGTCGAGGACCTGCCGTCGCCGGCGCTGCGCGGCGCGGCGAGCGCGATCGGCGAGGACGGGGAGCCGGTCGGGATCGAGCCCGACGAGTCGGCGGACCTGCTCGCCCTCGCGTTCAAGACCACCGCCGACCCCTACACCGGGCGGATCAACATGCTCCGCGTCTACGCGGGGGTGCTGGGCTCGGACTCCCACGTGCTCAACGTGACCCGCAAGCACAAGGAGCGGATCGGCCAGCTCTCGGCGCCCGAGGGCAAGGAGATGAGCGCGATAGACGAGCTCGGGCCCGGCGACATCGGCGCGGTCGCGAAGCTGCGCGAGACGCGCGCCGGCGACGTGCTCGCCACCGGCGAGACCGCAATCCGCTTCCCGGACCTCGAGCTTCCCGCGCCGGTGATGGCGTTCGCCTACGAGCCGAAGTCGAAGGGCGACGAGGAGAAGGCGGCGACCGCGATCCGCCGGCTCTCCGAGGAGGACCCGACCCTCGACGTCCACCGCGACCCCGAGACGGGAGAGCAGATCATCGCCGGGCTCACCCAGATCCATGTCGAGGTGATCGTCGACCGGATCAAGGACCGCTTCGGCGCCGAGATCGAGCTTCATCCGCCACGGGTGCCGTACCTGGAGACGATCCGCAAGCCGGCCAAGGCCCACGGCCGTTACAAGAAGCAGACCGGCGGCCGCGGCCAGTTCGGCGACTGCCACATCGAGATCGAGCCGAACGAGCACGGGGCGGGCTTCGAGTTCCAGAACGCGATCAAGGGCGGGGTGATCCCCGGCGGCTACATACCCGCGGTCGAGAAGGGGATCGTCGAGGCGATGGCCGGCGGCGTGGTCGCCGGCTACCCGATGAAGGACGTCAAGGTCCGTCTCTACGACGGCCAGCATCACTCGGTCGACTCATCGGAGATGGCGTTCAAGATCGCCGGCTCGATGGCGTTCAAGCAGGCCGTCGCCGAGGCCGACCCGTACCTGCTCGAGCCGATCATGCTGATGACGATCTCGGTCCCCGACGACGTGGTCGGCGACGTGGTCGGCGACCTCAACTCGCGCCGCGGGCGTCCGCTGGGAATGGAGCCGAAGGGATCGGCGACCGAGATCAAGGCCGAGGTGCCGATGGCAGAGGTGCTCGACTACGCGCCGGACCTGCGCGCGATAACTGGCGGCCGCGGCGACTACACGATGGAGTTCGTCCGCTACGAGGAGATCCCCGGTCACCTCGCCGTGAAGGTGATCGCGGAGGCCAACGCCGGCGAGGAGCAGGGCGTCAAGGCGTAACCGAGGGGGCATGGAGACGGGGGGCCGCGCCTCGGGTGGGCCCCGACGGCGCTGCTACGTTGACGCGGTCATGGAAGCGAACGAGGAGTTTCGAGCCTGCGCGGTCTGCGGGCGCACGATTCTGCGCGGCGAGCGGGCCTCCGATTACGTCGACGGCAACGGGAGCGAAGCGCTCGTCTGCGTGCTCTGCAAGCCGCGCGCCGAGGCGTCGGGCTGGGTCCCGGCCGCCTACGCCGACACGGTCACGAGCCAGGAGGGCGGACGGCGACGCGTGAGCCTCGCCGCGGGCCTGCGCGAGCGCTTCGCGCGCCGCGCCGAGCGCGACGCCGAGGACGGGGACAAGGAAAAGGGCGAGGTCGAGCCGCTGCCCGAGCCTCCGGACCCGCTCGAAGTCTTCAACGCGAGCGGTGAGGCGCGCACGGTCGCCGGCCTGGTGCGCTCGCTCGGCGAGCCGCGTGTCTCGGTGCGCGAGGCGGGAGGGGGGGAGGCGGTGATCGTTGTCGCCTGGGACCTGTCGTGGTACCGATGGCGGGTGAGCAACGACGAGGTCCACGAGCTGGCGAAGGGCAACGAGATCGAAGAGCTGCCGCTCGAGGATCGCGCCTGGAACGCGAGCGCCGCCGACGACGGGACGCTCAGCCTTGGCTGATCGCACCGAGCCGCATCCGCGGCTCGTCGTTCACGTCGACGGCGGCGCGAGGGGGAATCCCGGCCCGGCGGCGATCGCGGCCGTGCTCACGACCCCTGCCGGCGAGCCGATCTTCAGCGAGGGCCGGGCGATCGGGCCGGCGACGAACAACGTCGCCGAGTATCGGGCGCTGCTGCTCGGAATCGAGCGCGCCCGGGCGCTCGGAGCGCGCGAGGTCGAGCTGGTCGGGGACTCCGAGCTGGTCGTCAAGCAGGTCAAGGGCGAGTACCGGGTCAAGGAAGCCGGCCTGCGGGAGCTGCACGGCGAGGTCCGCGAGGCGCTGGCGGGATTCGATCGCTGGTCGATCCGGCACGTGCGCCGCGAGCACAACGCCGACGCCGACGACCTCGTCAATCGCACGCTCGACGAGGCGGTCGGCTGACGAACCTCCGCGGCCGTCACTCGGTCGCAGGCCGGTGGAGATTGTCGCCCGCGAAGCCTTCTCGGCGAGCGCTCGACGGCCGGCCGAGCCCCGCTAGACTCAGCGACCGCGCGGCTGTAGCTCAGTTGGCTAGAGCGTCTGCTTGCCATGCAGAAGGTCGTGGGTTCGAATCCCATCAGCCGCTTCCCCGCATTCCGGATGGATACTGGGGACGTACCCGGAACACAAAGGCCGCCGCGGCGCGGCGCTCAACCGCGGCGCGGCGCTCACCGCGCGCGGCGCCGCGGGAAGAACCCACTCGTGCGCTGCACATACGCCGCGTACCCCGGCCGCCGAGTTCCGATCGACTGCTCGAGCAGCCGCGCCCCGCTCACCCGGATCAGCAGCACGCTCATGACCAGGGGTCCCACGATCGTCCACCACGCGCTCCCCGTCGCCAGGGCCACGAGGTAGAGCCCCCACCACACGCTGAAGTCGCCGAAGTAGTTGGGGTGGCGCGTCCAGCTCCACAGCCCGCGATCCATGACCTGCCCCCGGTTTGCCGGGTCGGCCTTGAAGCGCTCGAGCTGTGCGTCGCCGACCGTCTCGAAGAAGAAGCCGAGCGCCCAGGCGGCGACCCCGAGCCAGTCGAGCCACACAAGCCCGTGCGGCGAGGCGTCGAACTGTCCAGCCTGCACAGGCAGCGATACGACCCACATCAGCAGCCCTTGCAGCCAGAAGACGCTCCACAGGGAGCGCAGCGGCCAGCGGTCTCCATGGCGCTCGCGCATCTTCCGGTAGCGGAAGTCCTCGCCCTTGCCGAGGTTGCGCCGCGCGAGGTGGATTGTGAGGCGCAGGCCCCAGACCGTCGTCAGGGCTGCGAGCAGCAGCTCGCGGGCGGGCGAACCGTCCGCCACCACGTAGGTCACCCACGCGATCACCACGAAGCCGGCGCCCCAGAAGATGTCGACGATCGAGCTGTCGCGCGCCGCGACGCTGAGCGCCCAGAGCGCCGTCGTCAGCGCGAAGACGACCGCGAGGTTCAGCAGGAGGATCGCGACGCCACTCACGTGTGCTCCGCGGCCGCGGGCTCCGCGCGCTCGGGCGCGGTGAGGCGCGCGCCGACCCACGCGTCCATCTCAACCCAGAGATCGTCGAGCCAGCGCACCCGCTCCTCCGCGCCGGCCGGAACCGTCGCCCGCGGGATTCGCGTGAAGCGCACGCGGATCCGCCGGCCGACCAGGGCGCCGCTCCAGATGTCGGAGATCAGCCGCAGGCCGTCGAGGCCTTGGTGTGCGAGCACGACGACATCGGCCTCGGCCGCGCCGTCGAGCACCGCGAACACCCCGCCGACCTTCGGGGGGAGCAGGTGCTGTACGCCCGCCATGCGATCCGCCCGCTCGGGGTCACGCTCGGCGATCCGCGCGAGCGCGGTGGCGCGCCGCTCGGGCGTGAAGCGCGCCCCCTCCGGATACAGGAGCACCCCGTCCCTCGGGCCCATCCCGGTCGCGAGGCGCCGCACGTTCTCGCGCTCCACGGCCTCGCCGGTGCCGCGGCGCACGAAGTAGTTCGGCAGGCGGCGGCCGGCGACGTCGAGGCACGGGTCGGCGAGCAGCTCGCGCTTGAGCACGTAGCGCAGCCGCACGCGCGCTCGACGCGCGACGAGCACCGACGGCAGCAGGTTGTCGACGATGCTCGCGTGGCGGACCAAAACGATCACCGGCCCCGGCGTGACGAGCGCCTGCCCGGCGACCTCGAGTTGGAGTCCGAATAGCCCGCGCACCGCCGCGAAGAGCCAGCCCGCCCACACCTGCTGAAAGCGCCAGGTCCACTCGGCCATCCAGGCGCGACGCCGGCCGAGGCCCGCCGCCAGCCAGACGCCGAGCAGCGCGAGCAAACCCGCGGCCTCCGCGGTCAGGTAGACCCACAGGAAGCAGAGCAGGCGGGTCGCGACCCAGGGCACCCGGCGCGTGGCCCAGCGAACGAGGTCGAGCGCGAGCGCGATCACCAACAGCACCGGGAAGAGCACAGTCACGAGCACGAGGCCGATGACGCGCGGCGAGATCGTCTTCACGCGCCGGGCGATCGTCTCGCCGCGGGCCTCGCCGAAGCCGCCGCGCTCGATCGCCGAGGCGCCCAATGCTCAGCCGCCCGCGAGCGCGCCCGCGTAGACCTGCCACGCCAGCGCGCTCTTCGCGACCAGGCTCAGGAACAGGTACACCCGCTCGGCGAACACCGGGTCCGCCCAGCGGCCGCGCCCGCGGTACTGCAGCCACATGTTGATCGCGAACGTGTTGAAGAGCAGGAACAGGGTGATGAAGATCGCGACGACAAAGCCGGGAACGCCGTTGCCGTCGGTGGCGGAGACGATGAGCTGGGCGGAGATCGCGATCCACGGCACGGCGCCGACGACGCATCCGTAGACGAACGGCCGCCAGTCGACCTCGTCGCGGTCGGCGTTCACCTGCTCCTGCACGAGCCCGAACAGGATCATCGCCGCGTTCGCGCCGAACAGGGCGATCAGGGCGACGAGCTCGCTGACCCCGGCGAGCATCGCGATGAGCACGATCATGAGCGACGCGCTGATCGAGTACTCCCACCAGCGCGCCGGATTGATCCCGCGAGCGACGTTCGCCTCGTACCAGCGGCGCGGCCGTCCGCCGCTCAGGGCCAGGTGGTCAATCGCGGCGAGGAACAGGAACGCGGCGACCAGCCAGTCGATGCGCACGGTGCCGAGGCTCGCGGCGCCGTACTCGCCGGCGCCGGGCGCGCCGACCAGGAACGACGCCGTGACGGGGAGCGACGCGGCCGTCGCGACCGCCAGCAAGACGACCGCCTGCACCGCGTGCGCTGAGCCGACGATCACGTTCAGACGGCGCAACCGGGAGGCCGCCGCGGCGTCGAGCTGGGCCGGCGCGGGGTCGGGCATGTTCCCAGCCTACGGGCGGGCGAGAGCAACGGTCGCTTCGCGCCCGGACGATCATGGTTCGATTTCCGGAAGGCGCCTAGGCTTCGCCAACGCGGGCCACTACCCCCGCTCGATCCCATACCGCCACGGCGGCTCCTCTGCGGACGGGAAGTCGAACTGGCTCGCGCCCACGAGCCTCTCCAGCGAGCTACCGCCCAGCCTCTCAGCGGCGGCTCGAAAACTGGTAACAGACCTGGTAGCAGCGGCTCCGTGGTCCGCATGACACAAGCCAGATGGCGGGGATTTCGCTCCCATCAGCCGCTTCCCATTGCAGAGCCAGATCCGGCCTCGGCTCGGCTTCCGCCCTGGCCCGGTAGTGGCCCAAACGGCCTCGTAGCAGCTGCGGGGACGAGGGACGGGCCTCCTGGCTTGACCGCGTTGACAGCCCCTCCGAGTCGGCGTAACGTCCGCTGATGTTCAGCGCGAGAGCGGGAGGACAAGATGCGACGATTCAGGATTCTGCTGGTCCTGGCGGCCGTATTGGTGTTGTCACTGGCGATGGTCAGCCTCTCAGGCGCCAAGCGGGGCGGCCTCAGTGCCGGCCAGCTCGATTCACACGGATGGACATGCTTCGACGTGCCGAGCCTGGGTGTTCACTGCTCGCCACCGGGCCAGCCGTGGCCGCCGACTAAGCCACACCAGCAACTCAAGTACTTCTTCCACACGACCGAACCGACGTCGACCGTCCCCGACTTCACCGGGACGGAGTCACTCCTTCGGGATGACCACTTCCACGGGCAGCCCTGCCCGACCGAGGGCGGGGAGTACACCAACCTCGGCTTTTTGAACTTGCCCAACTATTGGGGCTGCCACCGGCAGTTGCCGTAGAGCGGGCTGAACTGACCGGGAGTTCCGGGTGGCTGCCGCCGCCCGGAGCACCCGGTAGCGCGGACTAGCTTGGCTGCGCCTCCCTGTCGCCCGCTTGATCGAGCTTGCGATCGAGCGCGTCGAGCCTGGCTGCAATCGCCCTAGAAGATGGGTTCCACACTGTCGATCAGCGGCAGCGCCTCCTCCATCGAGTAGGTGGCGTGGATCTTCACCGTGTTCCACTGCATGAGGCGGCTCTGCAAGGCGAAGTTCCGGACCGAATCAATGTCGTCCGCCTCGACGACGGCGAGGATGATGTGGTCCGGACCGAAGATGCGCATCGTGACGATATTGACGCCGAGCTGCTCGGCGAGCTGCGGGATCTGGCCCGCGCCCTCCTTCATCATTTGCCGCGTCTGGGCATTGGCGGTCGGGCAGAGGTCGGGCGGATGCTCGGCGATGACGGCGAACGTTGCCATTGGGAACCTCCGTGGGGTAGCCGGATTGCGACATCGCCCGCCAGTATCCCGCTTTGGGCCGTGACCTAACCGAGCAGGAGCTATGGAACGCCGAATGGCGGCGACGACGCAGTTCCCGACCTCGGTCATCTCCTCCACGTCAACCGTGAACTCGTCAAATGACTGGTCGTAATCGAAGAACTTCGCACGAGTCCCTCGAGTAGGTTCCCGGCGATGGCTCGCCCGGATCTTCGTCGCCGTGCCGTCGCCGAGGCGCTGGCGACCTTCGCGCTTGTCTTCGCAGGCTGCGGGGCCATCATCGCCAACGCTCAAGGCGGCGGGCTGGGGACTGTCGGGATCGCGCTCGTCTTCGGTCTGATCATCATGGTCATGGTCGACGCGACCGGGCATCTGTCGGGGGCGCACATCAACCCGGCGGTCACCGTCGCGTTCACGGTCACCCGGCATTTCCCGAAGACGGACGCCATCGCCTACGTGGCGGCCCAGCTCGCGGGCGCGATTGCCGGGGCGCTGCTGCTCTTGGCGGTCTGGCCCGATCAACCGGCGAACCTCGGGACAACGACTCCAAGCGTGGGTGTGGGGTCGGCGCTCGTCTACGAGACGGCGATGACCGCGTTTCTCATGTTCGTGATCATCGCCGTCGCGACCGACACTCGCGCGGTCGGAGCCGCCGCAGCCATCGCCATCGGAGGGACTGTCGGCCTCGATGCCCTCTTCGGGGGACCCATCACGGGGGCGTCGATGAACCCTGCGCGCTCGTTCGGTCCGGCTCTCGCTTCTGGTGAGTGGTCCGACTTCTGGATCTACATCGTCGGACCGGTCGTCGGCGCGGCGCTCGGCGCGTTCGCCTACCAGCTCGTTCGCGGCGAACACCCGGAGAGCGGGCGCTGATGGCCCACGCGCTGTTCGTCTGCCTGCACAACGCCGGGCGCTCTCAGATGAGTCAAACCCTGTTCGAGCAGGCGAGCGAAGGCAGGCACACGGCCGCCTCAGCGGGCACGACGCCTGGCGAGCATGTTCACCCCGAGGTGGTGGAGGTCATGCGCGAAATCGGGAGTGACCTCGAAGGGCGCGTGCCGCGCAAGCTCGACCGCACTGACGCCGAGCGCGCCGACGTGGTGGTGACGATGGGCTGCGGGGACGAGTGCCCGTACATCCCCGGCAAGCGATACATCGACTGGGATCTACCAGACCCGAAGGGCCTGCCCGTCGATGAGGTGCGCGCCATCCGCAACCAGATCGACCGTCGCGTGCGCGAGCTAGTCGCACAGCTGGACGCCTCGGCCTGATTCTTTGAGCGCACCACCGCTAGCTCGGCGGGGGCATCGGCGCCAGGGCGGTGGCTGCAACAACCGGCCGGTCGATCCGGTCCTTAGAGGAGATCCACGAGCGCGGTGAGGAATAGCCCGAACGCGGTCCAGGTGGAAATGGCGCGGATCCAGTTGAGCTTGAAGTAGAAGCGCCGCGTCGCCTGCCAGTCCTCCGGCATGTGATCGGGATCCCACGAGAGCATCCGGTCGTAGTTTGGCTCGGCGATCCGGTTGGAGACCGCGGCGTTTCCGCCGAGGGTGAGGGCGAGCCCGATCGCGGTGAGGACGAACGGCGGGCTGCTGGCGTCACCCGTCGCGATCAGCGCGACCGCTGGCGCCACCACCATCCCGATGACGACGATGTAGTTGAAGGGAGCTTTGCGCGCCACGGGCAGGAAGCGGCCCAGGAACCGGGCGAACTCGGGCCCGTCCATCGCTCCCATCACCTTGTGGAAGATCAGGTTCAGCATCGCGTACAGGCCCGAGAACAGGCCGGTGAAGACCACGCTCGCGATTAGCGCCCACTCCTCTACGGACAAGACTTCTCCCTTGCTGCTTGGTCCCACCCTATCCCCGGCTTCTGGTCGCTTCACCGAACGTCCGGAGGGCGTTTCTTGCCCTCCCGAGGCCCTGCGGTGGGCTCATCCGCTCGGATGCTGTGACGGCGCGGGGGGTGCGGGGTCGAGTTGCCGTGCCAGCCAGGCGCTGAGCAGCGTTCCGGTAGCTGCTAGGCCGAGCGTGCCGGGGAAGACGCCTGGGCGCAGGTGATGGCGGGCGAGCAGGGATGCGGCCGCGTCGATGCCGTCGATCACGGCTGACGCTTCGAGCCAGCCGCGCGTGGGAGCGTCGCGCTCCAGGGCGACCTGGAGCCCGAGGCCGACTCCGAGGTCGCGGGCGCCGATCATGCGTACGAAGAGGCGCGTCCCGCCCTCGGACTCGTCACCGCCGGTCATCGTGCGTGCCACGAGGCCCGGCGCAAGGAGCGACACGACGCCGAAGGCGATCCTTCCGCGCGCCAGGGTGACCGCCAGGTCCCGTTCCTCCATTGCGCCGATCCTATGAGATCGACAGCCGGCGCTGACGATGCGGCGATACTCCCGGGCATGGCCGATCCGGACCGACGCAGGCGGAGCCCTTCCGGCCAGCTCCGCGACGCGGCGATCTGGGGAATAGCCCTGGGCGCGGCGTCGGGCGCCGTGCTGGGCGCTGCGATCGACGGGGTCGGGGCGGGCGTGGGCGCCGTGGTCGGTGCCGCCGTATACGCACCCGCCGAGGTGATCACCACCATGAACAGGAGCGCCGGCGAGATCAAGCCGCTCTGGCAGCGCATCTTCAGCAGCGCTCTGCTGATGGCGCTGTTCGGCTGGTTGCTGGGCCTGATCTACGGCCCCGACGAGCTCCTGCTCACCGCGATCATCAGCGGTGCACTCCTCGGTCTGCTCGGTCTACGCCCGGGAAAGGCGGCCCTCGGGCTCTTGATCGGCGCCGCTCTGGGAGTTCTGTTCCAAGCTCTCGACGCCGGTCTCGAATCTGCGCTGGTAGCAGCGGCGGTGGCGATCGTCTACCGCGTGGCCGCCGCGATCGCCTACCGTGATCGGCCCCTGGTCCGCGTCATGGCTGAGGAGGTACCGGCGGCGGAGCTGCGATATGTGGTGCCCTTCGAGGCGCGCTCGCGCTACGTCGGCGCCGATTACGTCGAGCAGCTCGCGAAGATCCGGGGCGGCACCTTCCGCCGCAATCCGCCCGACGTCGGAATTCTCGCCTCGCTCGACAGCTTGAACGGGCCGACCTTCGACCCGGGCCGGGTGCACCCGCTGATCCGCGAGTTCTACGAGCACACCAGCCGCTTCAAGCTCTCGATCATTCCCGAGTGGCGGCGCTGGATGAAGCCCGGATACGAGATCTTCAAGTTGCTGGTCGCGCAGCCGCTCGGGCAGGCCGCGATCCCGTCCAACATCGAAGAGGCCCAGCGGGGAATGATCAGCACGATCGACACGATCACCCTGGACGCCAACGAGGCGATCGACATCCGGGGCTGGATCCGGACCTACGCGGACTCGGGCAAGCCGATCTACATCGGCATCTACACGAGCTTCAGACACGAGGGCCGCGGCTATGTGAGCGTCGGCTTCCCGATCCCAAGCGCCAACTTCACCGCCACCCTGCTTCCCCAGAACGCCGGTGAGCACGACTTTGTACTGGCGTCGCGGACCGAGCTCGCATTTACGGGCCACTACCTGAGCTCCGTCGACAGCGAGAGAGACGCGCTGACCGTTCTCAAGCTGCTCTATTTCCAGGAACACATCTTCGTCTACGTCGCCGAAGGCGAGCTGAAGACAGACCACAGCTTCTACCTGGCCGGACAGCGATTCCTCACCCTCCACTACGAGATCGAACGCCTTGCCGTGGCTGCGCACGGTGACTTAGCGGACGTCGAGTAGAGTCGCCTCGAAGGAGACGCTCTTTCCCCTCAGCGATACTGTGCAGAACTGTGTCGCAAGGGAATGTCGCAGTCGCGCGCCGATGGGTCGAACTGTTCAATGAGCGGGACGACGTTGACGAGTTTCTCTCGCTGCACGACCCCGAGGTTGAGCTCCAAACCCCAGCCGGCCCTCGCCTGCGCGGTCACGACCAGGTGCGCGATTGGTTTGAAGCGGGATATGAGAACGTGCGGCCACGAATCATCCCGGAGCGCTTCCTAGCAGGAGGCGACACCGTGGTCGGGCTCGGGAGAATCGAGGTTCGATGGATCGAATCCGGTGAAGTCGCTCACGAGGGCGAGAGCGCGGGGGCCTACTGGTTTCGCGACGGCAAGATCATCACCTGGCAGCCGTTTGAGACTCATGCCGCCGCACTTGAACAGACTGGCCTAGGGGAGTAAGTCCTCAACTACGCTCGCGGGAGCCAGTCGCTCGAAGCTGCCAGTCAGCGAGCGCGTAATCCGCAGACGATGGCGCAGAGCCCGCGCCGCCAGAAGCACTCGACCTCGTCGAAGCCCGCGTCGCGCAGCGCGCCCAGCTCAGCGTCCAGAGGGAAATATCGGTCCTCGTCCGCCCACGAGGCGAAATGGCCGCGCGCCTCGGCATCGGCGATCCCGTAATCAGCCATCCGAGCCGCCATGCGGTCGAACACGAGGCCGTTGAGTCGCGCATCCTCTGTGACCGCGGCGTCGAGATTGAGCAGCACCCCGCCGGGCGAGAGCGTGTCGTGAATCGCGCGGTAGAGGCCCGTCTTTGCGCCGAGGTCATGGACGTGGTGCAGCGCCAGGGAGGCGATCACGGCGTCCGCGGCGGGCAGCGGATCGAGGAAGCTGCCCTCGCAAAAGGCGACCCGATCCGCGAATCGCTCCAGCCGGCTGCGGGCCTCGTCAAGCATGTCGGTGTCGACGTCGAGGACGGTCACGCGGACGCCGGGTAGCCCCTCGAGCACCGCCGACGAAAGCGCGCCCGTTCCACCGCCGAGGTCCAGGATGTGCCCGTCGGCTGGCGCGAGCGCGGCAAGCAGCTCGACCCCTGTCGTGATCATGTCGTCGTAGTCCGGGATCAACCGCCGGATCTGGACGTCGTAGCCCGCCGCATCGACGTCCAGATGACGTTTGACGGAGTGCGTCTCCCCCGCGGACATTGCGGGCGAGCTTACCGCGGGCAGCATCGATGACGACGCGGGATTTCGCTCAGATCAGCCGCTCTTCACAGCGGCCTTCTACGGCGGTATTAGCCGTGAGCCGCGCAACGAGCGCACGATTCGAGGTGCGGGACTTCCGTCATCGCTGGTGACAGGTTTCCGTCTCCGGACCGGTGGGTCCCATCCAGGTCGACCTCCGTGGCGGCATGATGACCGCGGATGAGTCCCATCCTTGCCCTTCTGGTCATCGTCGCGGCGACGGCAGTCTCCGTCGTAGCGATGCTCCTGGTTCGCCGGCACGCGCCCGAGGGAAGCGTGTTCGCCGATGGTGACCGCGCCGCGGGTGGGTTCGGGGTCCTGGCGACTGGCTTCTCGGTCCTGCTCGGGCTGATCGTCTTCCTGGCCTTCACGAGCTATGACGACTCCCGCAGCGGGGCCGAGGCGGAGGCGATTTCGGTCCGCGAGCAGTTCGAGACCGCGCAGTTTCTGCCCGCCGAGGTCCGGGTCGAGCTCGGCAATGAGCTGGTCTGCTACGCGAGATCGATCGTCCACCTCGAATGGCCGGCGCTCGAGGCCGGGACCGAGGCGGACGTCGCCAACCCGTGGACCCTGGAGCTGTTTCGGACCCTGAGGACCACGAATCCTCGGACTAACGCTCAGGGATCCGCGTATGACCAATGGCTGGACCACACCGTCGATCGCGAGCAGGGCCGAAGTGACCGCATCCACGGCGCCGTGGGGATCATCCCTGGACCCCTCTGGTTCGTCCTCCTGTTCATCTCCGTCATCATCTTCGCCTACGTTCTGTTCTTCGCCGATAGCGGTGAGCGTGCGAAGAGCCAGGCGATGCTCATGGGTTCGGTCACCGCCGTAATCACGGCGATGCTCCTCCTCATCCAGTTCCTCGATGATCCATACCGCGACGATGTCGGGGGCCTGCAGCCGGTCGCGATGGAGCGCACCTTGAGGATTCTGGAGCAGGAGCGCAGCCTTACGGGGCAAACCGGCCGGTTGCCGTGCGATGCCGAAGGCAGGTCGGTGGGCGGCCGGTCGTCGACCTGAGCGGCGCTGCGCCGTCCCCGGCATCCGAGCTCTGACCTAGGCTCGGCGCCATTCTCTTCGATCTCACGACCGCAGAACTCGCGCTGGTGCTGTTCGGCGTGACCTTCGGTGCGACGGCTATCGGAGCGTTCGTCGGCCGCCGGGTGCACCACCTGTCCGAGAGCCTGAGCGAGCCGTTCGGCATTCTGCAGGGGGCGATGCTCGGCGTCGTCGGGCTGATCCTCGCCTTCGGCCTGTCGCTGGCGCTGTCTCGCTACGAGGACCGACGCGCCGCGATCGTCGACGAGGCGAACAAGATCGGCACCACCTATCTGCGCGCACAGACATTGGCCGAGCCGGTTCGCAGCCGCTCGCTGCACCTGCTCGTCGTCTACACGCAGAGCGCAGTCCGGCTCTCCGAGTACGTGCCGGGCAGCGCTGCGGAGGACGCCGTCGTGGCGCACGAGGAGCGGCTCCAACGCCGCCTCTGGGCGCTCGCGGGACAAGCGCTCGACGCCGCGCCGACAGCGAGCGCTCCACGGCTCTATGTCGAGACACTGAACGAGATGATCGATGCCCAAACCACCCGGGTCGCGGCCCTCAACAACCAGGTTCCTGGTGCCGTCTTTTACCTCGAGCTAATCGGCGCGTCGATCGCTCTCGGGTTGCTCGCCGCCTACCTGGCGCTCGTCGGCCGTGGCCTCGCCGGCGTGCTGCTCGCCTCCGCGCTGGTGGCGTTCCTTCTCTTCGTCACCGCCGACCTCGACCGCCCGACTCGCGGCCTGATCGAGATCCCCGACACCGTTCTCACCGAACAACTGGAGTCGATGACGCTGCCTCCGGCGGCGACCGGTCCCGACTAAGGCCCAGCGAGCAGCCAGCCCGGGGCGCCTGGGGCCGCTCACAGGATGGCGATCGGATTCACGGGTGACCCTGTCCCGCCGATGACGCGTAGCGGCGCCGCCAGAAAGAGGAACTCCCAGCGCCCCTCTCGCTCGCACACGGCGACGAGACCCTCGAATTGGAGGTAGTCGAGTAGGTGTACACCCATCGCGTTCAGCGTCAACGCATGGATTGGGAACTCGATTCCCTCGGTCGTGCTCGGGGTCGTGTCGCTGTTGCCATCCGATCCGAGCGCGGCAATCCGCCGCTCGGCCAGGAGGGGGACGCAGGTCGGGTGCAGCCCCGCCTTGGCGCTGTCGGTGTCCCAGGGGCCGAGCTCGGCATGGCGCCGCGCTTGCCCGGTCCGCACGAGCAGAATGTCACCCTCCGCGACCGTCACCCGCTGCTCGCGCTCGCAACCCTCAAGCTCGTCAGGGAAGATGTGCTCGCCGGGCTCGAGCCAGGGGACGCCGCGCAGCCGAGGCAGGTCGAGCAGCACGCCGCGCCCGATGAGGCCATCCTTGAGGGCCCCGATGGCATCGGCGGTCGCTCCCTCGGGAGTCAGCGAGGCGGTCGGCCTGCCGTTGTAGAGGGCCCCGTCGAAGGCGACGTGGCAGAGCGCGTCGATGTGGCTGTGGGACGGGTTGTGGTAGTCGGCCCCGACGTAGTCCTTGGCGAAGCGGAGGGTGCCGGATCCGATGTCCTCATCGCCCAGCATGGTCATTCGGTGATCCACCGGAGCGGGATTGTCGATCCCCAGCTGTGTGTTCATCGGCAGACTGAGCGTCACGGTTTCCCCGGTGCGAACGAGTCGCACGGCGTCGAGGACCCGGGCGGGGGTGAGGTAGTTGAGGGCGCCCCGCTCGTCGTCCGTGCCCCAGCGCCCCCAGCTGGAGACTGTCTCGAACAGCTCCCGGAACTCGCCGGCAGTCAACTCGTCTCGGCGCCCTTCACCCAGAGTGCTCATTGCGTCGCGGCCCTTTCCTCAAGTGTCGGGGGTTCCCTCGCGCCTTGCGAGCGCGCGCCGGCGCAGGGCGCGTTGAACGATGAGCGTGACCGAAGCGCCGAGCACGAGCATTACCACGTTCGTGCAGAGGACCGCCAGGGCCCCGCCGACGTTCCCGATCTCGCCCAGCCCGAGCTCAACCCCGAGGTAGGCGGCTGCGGGAATGGTCGTTACCGAGATCGCCACTCCCACGCCTGAGCTGGCGCGGGTCTCAAGCGCCAGCATGCCGGCGACGCCGGCGGCCAGCGCCACGGCGATCGTTTCGTCATTGACCGTCGTCAGCGTCCCCAGCACCGTCGCATCGAGATTGAGGCCCGATGGGATCAGATCGAGCACATCCTGCGCCAGCGCGGCCGCGGCTGCCGCGACGCTCGCGAGCGCAAGGCCAACGCCGAGCGTCAGCAGGGCCCTGCCCGCGAGACCGACACGGCGGCTCACCAACCCCACAGCGATCGAGGTGATCGGCAAGAGGTCGGGGCTAACCGCCATCGCGCCGACGATCAGAATGGCGCTGCGCTCGATCACTCCGTAGCAGCCGATCACGCCCGCCACGGACATGAACGCCAGGTAGCGCGCGATCGGTCGTGCGTTGAGCCAGGCCATGCCGAGCACGTCCTCCCACACGAGACTCACCTCAGGGCGCTCGGTGGCCGACGGTCCGACAACCTCGACCCGCGTCAACGTGATGTCGGCGTCGGGGACACCGAGCCGCCGCAGCTCCTCCAACAGCCGGTCGACCGCCCGCGGACGTGCCGCGGCCGACACGATGGAATGCTCTGCTCGAGTCGCCTCGACCAGCCTCACGCGGCTGACACCCTCGGCCGCCTCGAGCGACTCCGCGACCGCGGTCATAGCCGCCGACCGCCCGAAGACCTCGAGGTTGATCATCGGCGCGAGCCTAACGCGGCCGAGGTCACGCGGTTTGCGCCGCGTCAGCCTGGCTCGCGGAGCTGCCCCGCGTAGGGTCCGCGGCCCGTCATGCACGCCGCGCCGCAGCGGGCCGCCAACGCCAGGGCTTCCCGGGGCGCACGGCCCTCTCCGAGTGCGTAGGTCAGACCGGCGGCGAAGGAGTCGCCGGCGCCATAGGCATCGACAGGAGGACCCACCAGAGGCGCCGCCGCCCAGCTGCCGGTACTGCCGTCCGCGGTTTCGAAGGTGCCACCGTCGGCGCCGTCGGTGCGTACGACCAAGAGCGGCGGCGGGTTGAGATCGCCGGACCCGTAGCGTTCGCCCTGGTCGCGCGCGCTCGCGACCAGTGCGTCGAGCTGCACCCCAGCCTCGGCGAGAGGATTGATCGCCCGCACGGTGGAGACGAGCTTGCCAGCGGCTCGCGCCGCCCGGACCGCGCCTGCGTCGCCCGCGGTCAGGTAGATCGCATCGACATCCTCGAGCTCGGCCCAGGGCAGTGGGTCGTCCCCGCGTGGTCCGAGACGCTCGCCCAGCGTCGTGATCGTGCGCTCGGCGCCGGCATCCAGGTGGACGAAACCCCTCCGCTGCGGCTCGGATCGCCAGCTCGCCTCGACGCGAACGCCGAACGCCTCCAGCTCCCGCCGTGCCCTGTGCCCGAGAACGTCATCGCCAAGCGCGGTTAGAAAGAGGCACTCGCCCGCCAGGCGTGCGAGCTGAACAGCAGCGACCGCCCCGCCTCCTCCGGGTTCCTCCCAGGCCTCGAGCGCGTGAACGATCTCGCCGGGCTCCGGCACACGCTCCACCCGAGCGAATTCGGTCCACTCCACGTGCCCGACGACAGCAACCCTCATCGGGCTGGGTAGTCTCGCACGCGCTGATCCGGCTGGACCCGACCCCGACCGTGCTGATCGCCCGCCGGCTGCCGGCCGCCGGGACCGAGCGCCTGGTCGAAAGCTGCTCGATCAAGGAGGGCGGACTCGACGCGACACCCGAGCTTCTGCTCGCGCTTGCGCCCGGGGTCGAGGCGATCGTCGCCGATCCCACGGTGACCGTTGGCGAGCAGCTGCTCGAGGCGGCCGGATCGCAGCTCCGGGTCGTCGCCAATTTCGCGGTCGGGTACGACAACGTAGACCTCGATCTGTGCCGTCGTCGCGACGTGATCGTCACCAACACGCCCGACGTGCTCACCGACGCCACGGCCGAGCTGGCGCTGTGCCTCACCCTCGCCGCCGCCCGGCACACGACCGAGGCCGAGGCCGACCTGCGGGCCGGTCGCTGGGGCGGGCCGGACCCCGGCGGTTACGTCGGCCTGGAGCTCAACGGCGCGACCTTCGGCGTCGTCGGGATGGGGCGAATCGGGCGTCGCTACGCCGAGCTGGTCACCGCCCTCGCCGGCGAGATCGTCTACACCAGCCGCACTCGCAAAGCGGGTGCCGAGCGAACCCTGGGTGCGGTCCGGGTCGAGCTCGAGGAGTTGCTTCGCCGCGCAGACGTGGTCAGCCTGCACCTGCCCTCGACCCCGAGGACGATCGGTCTAATCGGCCGCCGGGAGCTCGACGCGATGAAGCCCCACGCGATCCTGGTGAACACGGCCCGCGGCGCGCTCGTGCAAGCTGCCGCGCTCGCCGAGGCCCTGCGCGACGGAGCGATCGGGGCCGCCGGCCTCGATGTCTACGAGCACGAGCCGAACGTACCGGACGAGCTGCTCCGGGCTCCGCACTGCGTCCTGCTTCCCCACATCGGCTCCGCGACGACGAGCGCCCGGGATGCGATGGCCCGCCTGGTCGCCGACAACGTCCTTGCCGCGTTACGGGGCGCCGAGCCCCCGAATCGTGTCGTATAGCCGTGGCTCAATTCCCAGTCGAGATCCGCCACGGTGATCGAGAAGATCGCCTCATAGCGCCCACCGGGCTCGACCAGCGGAAGGTCGGGACCGCCGGCGACGAGGGCGTTGGTCGGCGCCGTCATCGGCTCGAAGGCGACAACATCGTCATCGGCAGGGCGCGTAGACCTGGGCGAAGCGGTATCCGGGACCGACGGAGAGCTCGATTCGCCGACCGCCCCCGGCGAGAACGAACGGCGCCGCGTCTGCCGGGGCGAGGTATTCGTCATCGAACGTCCTGGTGCCGAGCGGGCCACTCTCCACCTCGACCGGCTCGCGCTCGCCGGTCGGGAGCATGCGGCGATCGAGCTTCAGGCGCTCGCGCACGGGGATGCTCACCTCCCAGTCGGCGCGATCGACGCCGGGTAGGCGCAGATAGGGGTGATAGCCGAGCGAGATCGGCACCGTCGCGTCGCCGGACGCGTGGACGGTCGTCGTCACGGTCAGTGTCGTACCTCTCAGGGTCGCCTCGAACAGCACCTCGTGCGGGAACGGGAACGCTGCCATCAGCTCCTCGTGCCCGGCGAAGTCGAAGCTCGCGGCCAGAACGCCGCCGCCGTCCGACCGCCTCGTGCCGGTCCACCTGCCATCCGCCGGCCGCAGCGAGCAGCCCGTGGATCGGCAGCCCGCCGGGCCCGTGCGCGACGGGCGCCGACCCGAGTCGAGGATCGACGTCCCTGCCGGCGACCGAGAACCGCGCCCGCGCGACGCGATTCGCCCAGGGATGGAGGAGCGGGATCCCCATCGTCGATCGCTGCTCGATGTACGTTCGCAGACCTCCGCGCTGGCCCAGCAGCTCCTCCCCGCGATGGCGCAGCGAGCACCCGACCATGCCTGCGCTCGGGACGAAGGCGACCTCGACGCCCCCGTCGGTCGCGAGCGTCAGCGCGGGAACTCCCTCGACCATCCGCTCGCCGATCATGTCGTGGCCCCCAGTCTGCTGGATCGGGTCACTGGCGGTTACAACGAGCTACAGCCGGCCTTGTCGGAGGATTAGGATGCGCGCCATGCCACGGAAGGTTGATGCGTCCTGCGACGTGTTCGTCATCTTCGGGATCACCGGCGACCTGGCGAAGGTGATGACCTTCCACTCGCTCTACCGGCTCGAGCGGCGGGGCCTGCTCGACTGTCCGATCGTCGGCGTCGCCGTCGACGACTGGTCGGCCGAGGACCTTCGCGAGCACGCCCGCGCCGCGATCAAGGGCGCGTCCGGCGAGAAGATCGACTCGAAGGTCTTCGACCGGCTGGTCAAGCGCTTCTCCTACGTCCAGGGCGACTTCGCCGACGACGCGACCTACGAGCGGCTGGCCGAGGCAGATCAAGGACGCGAAGAGCCCGGTCTTCTACCTCGAGATCCCGCCGTCGCTGTTCGGCATGGTCGATCAAGGGGCTCGCCGGCGCGAAGCCTGACCGCCGACGCGCGCGATGGTGGTGGAGAAGCCGTTCGGCCACGATCTCGACTCGGCCCGCGAGCTCGCCGAGGAGCTGCATCAGTACATCGACGAGTCACAGCTCTACCGCATCGACCACTTCCTGGGGAAGATGGGCCTCGCCGAGATCCTCTACCTGCGGTTCGCGAACGCGATGTTCGAGCCCGTCTGGAATCGCAACCACGTCGAGTGCGTGCAGATCACGATGGCCGAGGACTTCGGGGTCGCGGACCGCGGCCACTTCTACGACCCGGTCGGCGCGCTTCGGGACGTGGTGGTCAACCACCTGATGCAGGTGGTGGCGGCTGCCGGCGATGGAGCCGCCCGGCCGGCCGCGACCGCGCGACCGCTGAAGGACGCGATGTTCGCCGTCTTCGCCGCGATGCCGCCGGCTGACCCGGCGCACTACGTCCGCGGGCAGTACGAGGGCTATCGCAAGGTCGACGGCGTGGCCAAGGGCTCGAGCACGGAGACCTACGCCGCCGCGCGCTTCGAGATCGACAACTGGCGCTGGGAGCGGGGTCCCGTTCTTCATCCGTACCGGCAAGCTGCTCCCGGTCGACGCAGACGGAGCTGCGGCTGATCTTCAAGCGAGCCGCCGCGGCTCGGGCTTCGCGGCCCGAGGCGCCGACCGGCCCGAGCCCGACCAGCTGGTGATGAAGCTCGACCCGTCGCACCGGGATCCGGTTGCTCGTCGACGCCCAGCGCAGCGACGACCCCGAGCCCGAGCAGATCAACCTCGACATGGAGTTCGCCGAGGAGGGTGGCGAGGGTCCGACGCCCTACGAGGTGCTCCTCCACGCCGCGATGAAGGGCGACAGCACGCGCTTCACGCGCCAGGACAACATCGAGCAGACGTGGCGGATCATGCAGCCGCTGCTCGACAAGCCGCCCGAGGTCCATCCCTACAAGCCTGGGTCGTGGGGCCCGAAGGCGGCGGACGAGCTCGTCGCTGACTACGGTGGCTGGCACGGCCCGTGGATCGCGTCGTGACGCGGAGCCGACCGACGCCCCAGAGCGCGGCGGCCCCATCGCCGTTTCCGCCGATCGCCGACTACGGCTTCCTCTCCGACTGCCACACCGGCGCCCTGGTTGCGCCCGATGGAGGGATCGACTGGCTCTGCGTTCCGCGCTTCGACTCGCCGAGCGTGTTCGGCAGCCTGCTCGACCGCGAGGCCGGGGCTTTCCGCTTCGGGCCGTTCGGGGTCAACGTGCCGACGGCGCGCATCTACGAGCCCGGGACGAACACCCTGGTGACGACCTGGCATACGCCGACCGGCTGGGTGATCGTTCGCGACGCGCTGACGATGGGACCGCGGCGGGGAGAGGACACGATCACTCCCCATACGCGCCCGCCGCCCGATGAGGACGGCGACCACCTGCTGGTGCGCACTGCTCTCTGCAGCGAGGGAGCGTCGAGATGGAGCTGGTCTGCGAGCCCGCCTTCGACTACGGGGGCGTCGCAGCCGAGTGGTCGCTGGTGGGCGAGGATCGCCACACCGCCGATGCCAGCGGCGCCGAACAGACGATCAGGCTCGCAGACGGACATGGAGCTTGGGATCGAGGGCAACCGGGTCGGGCGCGGCACACCCTGCACCAGGGCGAGCAGATCTACTGCTCGCTGTCATGGGCCGAGGGCCTTGCCTCGCCGGACGACATCGATGACGCGAACGCGCGGATCGCGGCGACCACACGGTTCTGGCGCGAATGGCTGGAGCGGGCGAGGCTGTCGACCACCGCTGGCGGGGGCCGATCCAGCGCTCGGCGCTCACGATCAAGGGCCTCACCTACATGCCGACCGGGGCGACGGTCGCCGCGCTGACGACCTCGCTGCCCGAGACCCCGGGCGGCGAGCGAAACTGGGACTACCGCTACACCTGGATCCGCGACTCCACCTTCACCCTGCAGGCCCTCCACTTCCTCAACCTCGACTCGGAGGCCGACGAGTTCATGCAGTTCATCGCCGACCTCGAGCTGAACGAGGACGGCGCGCTGCAGATCATGTACGGGATCGACGGACGGCGGGACCTGACCGAGTCGACCCGCGACGATCTCTCCGGCTACGCGGGCGCCTGCCCGGTGCGGGTCGGAAACGGCGCCTTCGACCAGCGCCAGAACGACGTCTACGGGGCGGCGCTCGACTCGTTCCTGCTGCACACCCGCCGCAGCCAGCGCCTGCCGGGGCGGCTGTGGCCGATCGTCGAGTCGCAGGCGAAGTGCGCGACGGAGGTCTGGCGCCAGCCCGACCAGGGCATCTGGGAGGCCCGCGGCGAGCCGCAGCAGTACGTCTCGTCGAAGCTGATGTGCTGGGTGGCGCTCGATCGTGCGTCGAAGCTCGCCGAGATCCGTGGGGACACCGAGCTGAGTGCGAGTTGGCGGGCGACCGCCGACGAGATCAAGGCCGACATCCTCGAGCACGGCGTCCGAGGATGGCGTACTGCGCCAGCACTACGAGACCGAGGCGCTCGACGCCTCGACGCTGCTGGCGGCGATCTTCGGCTTCCTTCCCGGCGACGACGAGCGCCTGCGCAAGAGCGTCGATGGCGATCGCCGACGATCTGACCGAGGACGGTTTCGTGCTGCGCTACCGGACCGGCGAGACCGACGACGGTCTGTCGGGCAAGGAGGGCAGCTTCCTGATCTGCTCGTTCTGGCTGGTCTCGGCGCTGGCGATCGTCGGCGAGCAGCAGCGGGCCCGCGACCTGATGGAGAAGCTGCTCAGCGTCGCCTCGCCGCTCGGCCTCTTCGCCGAGGAGTTCGACACCGACACCGGCCGGCACCTGGGCAACTTCCCGCAGGCCTTCTCGCACCTGGCCCTGATCGAGGCCGCCGCGCGGATCATCCTCGCCGAGCGGCTGGAGGAGTTCGGCGGCTGAGCGACTACGACGTGATCGTGATCGGCAGCGGCGCCGGCGGCGGCACCCTCGTCCACCGTCTGGCGCCCTCGGGCAAGCGGATCCTGCTGCTCGAGCGCGGCGACTGGCTCCCGCGAGAGCCGCAGAACTGGCAGGCCGCAGGACGTGTTCGTCGAAACCGCTACGTCTCGCCGGACACCTGGTACGACGCCGAGACGCGAAGGCCGTTCCAGCCCCAGGTGCACTACTTCGTCGGCGGCGCGACGAAGCTCTACGGCGCGGCGCTCTACCGCCTGCGCGGCGGAGGACTTCGGCGAGCTGCGTCACCACGACGGGGTCTCGCCGGCCTGGCCGATCTCCTACGACGAGCTCGAGCCCTACTACACCCAGGCCGAGCAGCTCTACCAGGTGCACGGCGCCCGCGGCGAGGACCCGACGGAGCCGCCGGCGAGCGCGCCCTATCCGTTCCCGGCGGTCTCCCACGAGCCGCGGATCCAGCAGCTCTCCGACGACCTCGCGGCGGCCGGCCACCACCCGTTCCATGCCCCCTGCGGAATCATGCTCGACGAGGGCAACATGCCCTACAGCCGCTGCGTGCGCTGCCCGACCTGCGACGGCTTCCCGTGCCTGGTGCACGCCAAGTCCGACGCGGAGGTGCTCGCTGTGCGGCCGGCGCTCGAGCACCCGAACGTCACCCTGCTGACCAACGCGGAGGCGGTCAGGCTCGACACGAACGATGCCGGCACCGCGGTGACCGAGGTGGTGGTCGAGCGCGAGGGTGAGCCGCGAGACGTTCGCCGGCGACCTGATCGTGGTCGTCTCTGCGGCGCGGCGAACTCGGCCAAGCTGCTGCTTCTGTCGGCCAACGACAAGCACCCGAACGGGCTCGCCAACGGGTCCGACCAGGTCGGTCGCAACTACATGTTCCACAACAGCCAGGCGGTGCTGGCGCTCTCCAAGGAGGAGAACCCGACGACCTTCCAGAAGACCCTCGGGCTGAACGACTTCTACTTCGGCGCCGACGACTTCGAGTATCCGCTGGGCAATATCCAGATGGTCGGCAAGTCCCAGGCGCCATGTATCGGGGCGAGAAGCCGCGCGAGACCAAGCTCGCGCCCAGCGCACCCTCGAGCGGATGGCCCGTCATGCGGTCGACTTCTGGCTCTCGACCGAGGACCTTCCCATGCCCGACAACCGGGTCACCGTGGACCGCGACGGGAACATCACGG
>CAVWYT010000005.1:0-130876 GCA_963759295.1 uncultured Solirubrobacterales bacterium
CGCCCACCCCGGGGTCTCACACAACTATCTGCGCACGCACGAGTTCAACCTCTGGTTCACGATCGCCACCCCGCCCGATTCCGAGCTCGGGCTCAAGGGCACCCTGGGGCGCTGCTAGGAGCTGACCGGCGCCGAGTCGATCCGCCAGCTCCCGACCCTTCGCCTGTTCAAGATCAACATGAACCTGGAGATGGAGAAGGGGACCGAGGCGCTCGCCGCCGCCGACCCAGCACGATCCGCGAGAGCTCTCGGCCCAGCCCTACGATCAGCTCGACGTCGCAGCAGTCCGGGCGCTGCAGGGCCCGATGGAGGTCAATCCACGCCCGTACGACAGCGCCGCGGCCACCATCGGAATCAGCACCGAGCAGCTGCTCGCGCACCTGGAGGGGATGGTCGAGCGCAAGCTCCTGCGGCGCGTGGCGGCCATCCTCTACCGCCGCCGTGCCGGGTTCTCGGCCAACGGGATGGGGGTCTGGCGGGTCCCCGGAGCGGCGGATCGCCGAGGTCGGCACGCGGATGGCGGCGGTGCGCGGGGTCTCGCACTGCTACCAGCGCCCCACCTATCGCGACTGGCCGTATTCGGTGTTCACGATGGCCCACGGGCGCTCGAAGGAGGAGTGCGACGCGATCCTCGACTCGATCGCCGATCAGCACGACCTCCACGGCCCCGACCGGGCCACCCTACTCGTCAACGGAGTTCAAGAAGATCCGGCTTCACTACTTCACCGATGACTATGCCGAGTGGGAACGGGCGCATGGGTAGCGAAACGGCACTCGGCACTCGTCACTCGTCTCTCGCGTGACCAGTGGCAGCGGCGTGACTCGCGACACGCGAGCCTCGCAAACGCTCTATGCCCGCGCGCTCGAGGTGATCCCCGGCGGCGTCAACTCCCCGGTTCGCGCGATGCGCGTCGATCGGCCGCGAGCATCCGATCTTCATCGAGCGCGGCGAGGGCTGGAGCTCCTCGACGTCGACGGCAACCACTACGTCGACTGGGTCTGCTCCTGGGGCCGTGATCCTCGGCCACGCCGACCCCGACGTGGTCGAGGCCGTGCGCTCGGCGGCTGGCCTCGGGACGAGCTACGGCGCGCCCACCGAGGGAGAGGTGAGCCTCGCAGGGACGGTCTGTGACCGGTTCGCCACGGTCGAGTCGATCCGCATGGTTAACTCGGGGACCGAGGCCTCGATGAGCGCGATCCGCCTCGCCCGGGCGGCGACCGGGCGCGAGAAGCTGCTCAAGTTCGCCGGCGCCTACCACGGCCATGTCACGGGCTGCTGGCCGAGGCGGGCTCGGGCCTGGCCACCCAGGCGATCCCGGCCAGCCCGGGGGTCCCACCGCGCAGGCTGCGGCGACGATCGTCGTGCCCTGGAACGACCCCGGCGCCGTCGCGGCCGCGCTCGCCGAGCACGAGGTGGCCGCGAACCTCGCCGAGCCGATCCGGCCAACATGGGCGTCGTCCCTCCGGCACCGGGCTTCCTCGAGCGCTGCGGGCGCTGGCCGACGAGCACACGCGCTGCTGATCTTCGACGAGGTGGTAAGCGGCTTCGCGTCGCCCGCGGCGGCGCGCAGGAGCTGCTCGGCGTCGGCGCTGACCTGACCGATGCTCGGCAAGGTCCTCGGCGGCGGCCTGCCCGCGGCCGCGTACGGGGGCCGGCACGAGTTGATGTCCCGGGTCGCACCGGCGGGTGACGTCTACCAGGCGGGCACGCTGTCCGGCAATCCGCTCGCGGTCGCCGCCGGGCTGGCGACCCTGGCCAAGCTTGACGCAGGCGCCTACGCGCGACTCGCCGAGCTCACCGAGCGGCTCGCGGCCGGCCTCGAGCGGGCGGCGGGCGGGCATCCGGTCAGCGTCGCCGCGGCGCCCGGGCTCGTGACCCCGTTCTTCGCCGCCGAGGCGCCCCACGACTTCGCCTCCGCCTCCGCCTGCGACCTTCGCGCCCACGGCCGCTTCTGTCGCGCGCTGCTCGACCGTGGCGTCTACCCCCCGCCGGCGCAGTTCGAGGCCTGGTTCGTCTCCCTGGCCCATGACGAGGCGGCAATCGAGCGAACCTGTGAGGCGGCTGCGGACGCCTTCGACGAGGCGTTTGCGAATACATGAGCGCGCTCGCCGGGAAGGCGCTCGTTGAGCTGGCGGAAGCGCTGCGTGGCGAGGATTCGGTGATCAGTTCCCGGGTCGGTGCGCCCGGCGTGGTCGCGCCGGCGCTGGGCGCGCTGGCGGCGGCCGGGTCGCGGGCGACGCCGGCGCCGGGTGAGTACGCGCTCGTGGTCGAGTCGGTGCGCGAGGGCTACCTGCTGCACTACTCGCGGGGGCGGCTGGTCACCGGCGCCGATCCGGACCTGGCGCTGCTCGCCGGGGACTACCTCTACGCGCTCGGGCTCGAGCGGCTCGCCGCGCTCGGCGACCTCGAGGCCGTGCGCGAGCTCTCGGACCTGATCAGCCTCGCGGCCCAGGTCCATGACGGGAGTCGCGACGCCGAGCGGGTCCAGCGCGAGGCGAGCGCGCTCTGGCTCGCGCGCGTGACCGCGATCGGGGCCGGCTCCACGGCCGAGCACGAGAGCGCCAAGGGCGCCCTGCGCGAACAGGCACGCGGCGCCGACGCGGCCCTCTGGCGGGCGTGCTCGACGAACCGCCGCCGCGGCGGGCCTCGGCGACGAGCTAGGCCGAGCCGCCGACGCAATAGACTTCGCGCCCGACCTCTCCACCTGACGTGGCTGAGCCGGCGGACAAGAAGCGGGGCGACGCCCCCGAGAAGCCCAGACCCGCGGGCTATTTCGAAGGCGAGACGATGACTCGTCGAACGGTGTTCGCGATCGGCGGCCAGGCGGCGGGCGCGGTCGCGGTCGCGGCGGTCGCCCTGCCCACGGTCGGCTTCGCCCTCGCGCCGATCTTCGACAACCCCGAGGAGCGTTGGGAGGGCGTCGGCTCGCCCGACGACTTCATCCCGGAGACCTATCGCCAGGCCGTGATCACGATCGTCGAGGGCATCGGCGACTCGGGCAAGTCGACCGTCTACATCCGCCGCGGAAGCCCTGACCTCGGCGAGAGCCCGGACGAGTTCATCGCGATCTCGACCCGCTGCGCGCACCTCGGCTGCCCGGTTCGCTTCGTCGAGGCCGCCGGCAACTTTATCTGTCCCTGCCACGGCGGCGTCTACGACTTCGAGGGCGGCGTGATCGGCGGCCCGCCGGTGCGGCCGCTGGACCGTTTCCAGACCCGGGTCGTCGGCGACACGCTCGAGGTCGGCCCCCGCTACAGCGTCACCAGCGAGCTCGAGCCGGTCCGCGCCCGCGACCCGGGCGAGTACACCGGTGGCGTCTGGGAGTACCTGTACCCGCCCCGTCCGACCACCGCGCCGCCGCCGAACTAGACGATGCCGAAGCTTCCCGCAGCGTTCCGCAAGCCGCAGAAGCCGGGTCGAGCGCGCCAACGGCGCCCGCGGCAACGGCACCGGCGCCAACGGCGAGGGCGAGAAGCGGCGCCGTGGTCGCAGACCGCGGCAAGGAGGGCGCGGTCGACGTCGTCGGCTGGGTCGACGAGCGCACCGGCGCGAGCCCGTTCCTGACCGGGATGCTGCTGCGCAAGGTCCCGAAGGGGACGAACTGGTTCTACACGCTCGGCTCGGCGACCCTGTTCGCGTTCGCGATGCAGGCGATGACCGGCGTCTTCCTGGCGATGTACTACGTGCCGTCGGCGACCGAGGCCTACGCCTCGATCCAGCACGTGACCAACGACGTCTTCCTCGGCGAGTTCGTGCGCGGCCTGCACAAGTGGGGCGCGACGGTGATGATCATCCTGATCTTCCTCCACATGGGGAGGACGTTCTTCTTCGGCGCCTACAAGTACCCGCGCGAGCTCAACTGGGTGATCGGCGTCGTGCTCCTGATCCTGACCCTGGTCATGGGCCTGACCGGCTACCTGCTGCCCTTCGACCAGCGCTCCTACTGGGCGACGATCGTCGCCATGAACATCACCGCCTCCGGGCCGATGGTTGGCCCCTACCTGGCCGACTTCCTGCGCGCCGGCTCGGAGTTCGACGCGACGACCCTGCCGCGCTTCTACGCCGTCCACATGCTGCTCGTCCCGGGGCTGATCATCGCGCTGATCGTCGCCCACCTCTACCTGGTCGTGAAGCTCGGCACGACGGCGCCGCCGTGGGTGCGCGCCGACCCGAAGCCGAAGTCCCTGCGCGAGGAGGAGGTCTGAGCGCATGAACGGGGCCGAGAAGGAGGCCTACCTCCGCGAGTACGAGATCCTGAAGAAGAAGGGCAAGCCGTTCTTCCCCTACGCGATCTTCAAGGACTCGGTGATGATGCTGGTCGTCGCCGGGGTGATCGTGCTGATGTCGCTCGTCCTCGGCGCCGAGCTGGGTCCGAAGGCGGACCCGACGACGACCACCTACGTGCCGCGGCCGGAGTGGTACTTCTTCTTCCTCTTCGAGCTGCTGCGGGTGATCAAGCCGCCGGAGCTGGTCCCGATCGCGACGATCGGGATCCCGACGATCTGCATGGTCCTGCTCCTGCTGCTGCCGTTCTACGACCGCAACCCCGAACGGCGCCCCGATCGCCGGCCGGTCGCGACGACCGCCGGGATCCTGACGATCGTCGCGATGGCCTATCTGACCTTCCTCGGCGCCTCGGCGGGCTCGCCGACCGAGATCGAGCTCGAGGTCCCGCCGCAGTACGAGAAGGGTAAGCAGGTGGCCGCGCAATCCGGCTGTCTGGCCTGCCACAAGTTCGGCGAGAACGGCAATGACGGGCCCGGACCGGAGCTGACCGAGATCGGCGGTCAGCTTCCCGCGCAGGCGATCGCGCGCTCGCTCGAGGTCGGACCGGACGTGATGCCCGCCTACGGCGACCTGCCGCGCGAGAAGTTCGAGGCGCTCGTCGACTTCCTCGCCTCGCTGCAATGAGCCGCCGGCCGCCGCCGGCGGCCGGCACCGCCGCCAGTAGGCCGGGCGAGCGCGAGTTCGCGGGACAGGTCCGCGGCATGTTCGACCGGATCGCCGGTGTCTATGACCTGATGAACACGGCGATGACCGCCGGACTTCATCATCGCTGGCGCGAGCGCGCCGCCGAGCGCGCCGAGCTCACGCCTGGCGATGCGGCGCTCGACGCCTGCTGCGGCACCGGGGACCTCGCATTCGAACTCGCGCGGCGGGTCGGGCCGGACGGGACCGTGATCGGCTCCGACTTCTCCGAGCGGATGCTCGATCTGGCGCGCGAGAAGGCGGCCGCGCGCGGTGCCCCGGTGCGCTTCGAGTGGGGCGACGCTCTCGAGCTCAGCTACGACGACGCGTCCTTCGACGCGGTCACGGTCGGGTTCGGGGTCCGCAACCTCGCCGACCTCGAGCGTGGCGTCGGCGAGCTCGCCAGGGTCCTGCGGCCCGGCGGGCGGCTGGTGATCCTCGAGATCACCCAGCCTCGCCGGCCGCCGCTCTCGAGCTTCTTCGCCCTCTGGTTCGACCGCCTGGTGCCGATCCTCGGCGCCCTCGCCGGCGACCGCGATGCCTACGCTTACCTGCCGGAGTCGGTGAAGCGGTTTCCGCTCCCGGAGGGACTGGCGGCGATCATGGACCGGGCCGGGCTCGAGCGGGTCCGCTACACGGTGCTCGCGGGCGGGATCATCGCGATTCACTCAGGCCGTCGGCCGGCCTGAGGGGCGATCGACGATGAACCGATCGACGGTCCCGCCTCCCGTGACCATGGTCCTCGACGCCGCCGAGGCCTGGCTTCCGCAGCGCATGTCGGCGGTCGAGCAGCGTCTCGCCGAGCTCGTCGACGACCACGGTGACGAGCTCGCCGGCCATGCCGGATCGACACTTGCGGCGGGCGGCAAGCGCCTGCGCCCGATGCTGGTCCTGCTCTGCGCCGGCGCCGAGGCCGGCGAGACGGCGACCGGCGCCGCGACCGCGGTCGAGCTCGTGCACATGGCGACCCTGGTCCACGATGACGTCCTCGACGCCGCCCCGCTGCGTCGCGGGCATCCGACCGTGTTCGCGCGCGCCGGCGCCCGAGCCGCCACCGCGACCGGCGACCTGCTGCTCTCGCGCGCCTTCGCCGAGCTCGCCGCCGGCGGGTCTGGAGCCCCGCGCCGGGTCCGGCTGCTCGCCGCCGCCTCTGTCGGGCTCGCCCAAGGAGAGCTCGCCCAGCGCCGTGACGCGTTCGCGGTCGAGATCGACCGCGAGCGATACCTCGAGCGCTGCAAGCTGAAGACCGCCCGCCTGTTCGAGTGCGCCTGCCTGATCGGGCTCGACCCGGAGCCGGCCGAGCCCCGCCGACGGGCGCTGGCGGCCTACGGGCGCGAGATCGGCCTCGCCTTCCAGCTCCTAGACGATGTCCTCGACGTCGCCGGGCCGCCGGCGCGGACCGGCAAGGCGCGCGGGACCGATCTCCTCGACGGCACGGTGACGTTGCCGCTGATCGTCGCCCGAGAACGCGATCCGGCGCTCGCCGCCCTCGACCTGCGCGGGCTGGACGCAAGCGGCGCGGAGGCGGCATGCGACGCGATCGCCGCCACTGGGGCGCTCGACGAGGTTCGCGACGGGGCAAGGCGCCGGGTCGAGAACGCGAAGGCGGCCCTCGTCGAGGCTCGCCTCGACCGCCAACGGCTCGAGCTGCTCTCGCTGGTCGCCGACGGGGTCGTCGAGCGCTACTCCTAGGCGTCTGGTTCGCCCGAGCCGGCGCCGACCTGCCACCCGATAGCGTCCCGGCTTCCTGAGATCTCGTTCGGAAAGGACGCAGCATGGATCTGAAGCTCGAAGTCGTTCCCATCCCCGTCTCCGACGTCGACGCCGCCAGGGCCTTCTACACCGAGAAGGTCGGCTTCAACCTCGACCACGACATGCGCCCCAACGAGAGCATGCGGGTCGTGCAGATGACCCCGCCCGGCTCGACCTGCTCGGTCGTGATCGGCGAGGGCCTGCCACTCGGCGACCCCGGCTCGGTCAAAGGCGTCCAGCTCGTGGTCGAGGACATCGACGCCGCTCGCGCGGCGCTGGCCGACCGCGGCGTTGCCGTCGGCGAGGTGCACCAGCTCGGGCCGGAGGGCTCCCCCGGCTCACGCTTCTGCTTCTTCGAGGACCTGGACGGCAACGGCTGGGCCGTGCAGGAGATCAAGCGCTCGTGAGCGCGGCCGGCGCGGACCTCCGCTCGGGCTCCTAGTCGCCGCAGCCGGACTCGGGCTCGGCGCGCCGCTCGGCGAGGCACGAAAAGGCGAGCTTCGGGGCCAGGAACGGCCGCTCGCGGGTGACCCCGAAGTGGTTTTGGAACTCCTCGGTCGAGTCGCGGTCGTCGACGAGCTGGTGGACGATCGCCGTCTTCACCTGGTCACGTGCCCGGAGCTCGCCGTAGGTCGCGAGCAGCGTCTCGGCCTGCTCCTCCTCGGTCAGCGCCCGGCAGTCGGGGGTCAAGCCCGCCGCCGATGAGGCGCCGAACTCGGTCACCCAGATCCGCGTGCCGGGCGGGAGCAGGGCGATCGCCTCGTCGACCTGGGCGCCGACCGCCGCCGCGAGCCGCTCGGGCGCTGAGCCCTCGGGCCGATCGCAGTCCTCGGGCACCGGGTAGGGATGCAGGCCGACCGCGTGGACGTGATCGAGCAGGCCGCCGGCGACGAGCGCGGCGAGGTAGTCCTGCCAGGCGACGACCGCGGTCCCTGCCGACGGGTTGAGGCCGGCGGAGACGAGCTTCCGACCGGGGTGCTCGGAGCGGGCGATCGCGGCCTGCGCCAGCTCGACCAGCTCCAGATAGCGGCCGGGATCGGGCTGGCAGCCGCCCCAATAGTCGGGCGAGTTGGGCTCGTTCCAGACCTGGATCGCGAGCGCCTCATCGAACTCGTTCGCCGCCCGCAGGACGACCGCCTCCCACTGGGCGTCATAGGCGGGTGCCGGGGCGACGGCGAAGCCGGCGAAGCAGCCCGGCTGCCCCCAGTCGGGGTCGTCCTGGACCCCGGCCGCGCCCCGCGGCGCGCCGACCAGCGTGACGACCGGCCGGATGCCGCGCTCCGAGAGCGCCTCGTATGCGTCTCGGTAGCGGCTCCAGGCGGACTCGTCCCAGGCCCCAGTCGGGTCGATCACGTCGAACCAGGGAACGATCATCCGGGCGGTGTCGGCCCCGGCGATCTCGGCGACCTCTACCGCGGCGATCAGCGGCTCGTCGGAGTCACTCTGCCAGCCGACGCTCCAGCGCAGCTCGTTGAAGCCGAACCGCGGTCCGCCTGGCGGCGCCTGCGGCTCATCGTCGCCAGGCAGCAGGACGACGGCGGCGACTACCGCCGCGCCGATCGCGAAGATGAAAATGGCCGCCCGGCCGACCGGCATCGTTCCTCCCTGCGTGCTGGGGCAGGGAACTGTAGAGGCCGCCGCCTACCGGCCTTTGGGCTCCGCTTCCTAGAAGTCCTCGGGAAGGATCTGGCCGGCGCGCAGCGCGGCGATGAAGCGCTCGACCTGCTCCTCCATGTTCGCGCGTGCGAGCAGGTTGAGATCACCGAGCAGCTGCTCGGTGCCCGCGTCGAGCACCTCGTCGAAGCGGTCGACGATCTCCTGCGCGTAGAGCCCGCCGCCGAGCCACTCGCAGTCGGGACAGCGCAGGTCGACGTTCCAGCGCTTGCGCGGCGCCGGCTCCCAGTCGGTCGGATAGACCAGCTCCGAGGCACACGACGGGCAGACGTGCAGGCCGAGCCTCTCGCCCACCTGCAGCGGGCGCCGGCTCGTCTCAAAACCCGCGGGGCTGAGCCCGTCGAGCGGGGAATCCTGTCCGGTCGTTTGCCCTTCGGCCATCTCGGATGCCCATATCGGCGCCTCAACCCACCCCCTTTAGGGGCTGGCCCCTAGTTGCACTCTGGGCTCCAACACCCGTCCAGGATGGGTGGGGCGGTGCGGTCGCCGAGCGCGAATAGACTGCGCCGCCGTGGTCCTCTCGGACAGGTCGATACGCGAGGAGCTGGAGCGGGCCGGGATCGTCATCGACCCCCTCGGCGAGGGCTGCATCCAGCCCTCCTCGGTCGACCTGCACGTCGACCGCTACTTCCGCGTCTTTCGCAACGACACGACCCCGTTCATCGACCCCAAGCAGGCCCAGGAGGACCTCACCGAGCTGGTCGAGGTCGCCGACGGCGGGGCGTTCATTCTCCATCCGGGGGAGTTCGTCCTCGGCTCGACGCTCGAGCGAGTCGCGCTCGGCAACGACCTGGTCGCGAGGCTCGAGGGCAAGAGCTCCTTGGGCCGGCTCGGGCTGCTGATCCACAGCACCGCCGGCTTCGTCGATGCAGGCTGGGACGGGCACCTGACGCTTGAGCTCTCGAACGTCGCCAACCTGCCGATCGCGATCTACCCGGGGATGAAGATCGGCCAGATCTCGTTCCTGCGCATGTCGACCGAGGCCGAGCATCCTTACGGAAGCGACGAGACCGCGTCCAAGTATCGCGGCCAGAAGGGTCCGACGCCCTCGCGCTACTACCGCAACTTCGACCGGCCGCAGGACGAGTGCGTCGGGCTGAGCGCAAGCCCGCCTGCGACCGCGCCGGCCGCGCGCAGTACCATCTCAGGGCGATGGATTTCAGCATCTGGCAAGTAGCGATCGTGCTCGTGATCGCGCTGCTCGTCTTCGGGCCCAAGCGCCTGCCCGAGCTCGGCAAGTCGCTGGGCTCGGGAATGCGCGAGTTCAAGGACTCGATCACCGGCAAGCGCGAGGACGAGGATGAGCAGGCCGAGCAGGCAAAGCTCGAGGTCGCGGCCGCTCAGCCGCAGCCCGAGCCGCGGCGCAGAGCCCGTCGAGGGCGAAGTCGTAGCCGAGAACCGCAGGCTAGCAGACGCCGCGGACGCGGGCGCCGTGGCCGTGGCGCGCATGAAGGCGGCCGACTTCGAGGATCGCCTGACGCTGGTCGAGCACCTCGACGAGCTGCGCACGCGGATCATCGTCGCCTGGTCGCGTTCGGCGTGGCCTTCGCGCTGTGCTTCTGGCAGAACGACCTGATGCTCGAGATCGCCAACGGGCCGCTGCCCGACGGCACCGCGAGCCGCTCACCTTCGGCGTCACCGAGCCGTTCTTCACCACGGTCACGGTCGCGGCCTACGGCGGCGATCGTGATCGCGCTGCCGATCATCCTCTACCAGGTCTACGCCTTCGTCCTGCCGGCGCTTCTCGCCCGCGCGAGAAGCGGACGTGATGCCGTTCCTGATCGCGATGCCGTTCCTGTTCTCGCCGGCGTCGTCTTCGCCTACTTCGTCGTCGTGCCGGCCGCGACCAAGTTCCTCCTCAACTTCAACGACGACCAGTTCAACATCCAGGTCCGCGCCCGCGAGTACTACGGCTTCTTCGGCGCTGATGCTGATCGCGATGGGGATGCTGTTCCAGATCCCGATCGCGATCCTGGCGCTGACCAGGCTCGGGGTCGTCGACGCCCGACCAGTTCGCCCACAACCGCCGCTACGCGATCTTCATCATCGCCGTCGTCGCGCCGCCGCTGCCCGGGCGGCGACCCGATCAGCATGATCTGATCTATGGTCCCGCTGATCGTGCTGTACGAGGGCAGCATCGCTGCTCGCGCGCCGCTTCGGCCGCCCGGCCGGGGAGCGCTGCGGCAGCGAGGTCTGCGTCCCGGCCGAGGCCGGCAGCTAGCCTCCCGAGCCTCGATGCTCTTCGATCTCAAGAGCGGCAAGCGCCGGCGCGTGGTCCAGGTCGTCTTCGGCTTTCTCGCCTTCATCTTCTTCATCAGCTTCGTCGGCTTCGGAATCGGCAGCGGCGTCAGCGGCGGGATGTTCGACGCGATCGGGCTCGGCGGCGACGACAGCTCCGCTCGAGCCCCCAATACGAGCAGGCGATCGAGGACGCCAAGGCGAAGCTCGAGTAGGATCCCGACAACGAGCCCGGCGCTGCTCGAGCTGGCCGGCGCCTGCTACCGCTCCGCGACCGAGAGCGGGGTGACAATTGACCCGCAGACGGGCGGCCGCGACGATCAGCGACTCCGCACGACGAGCTCGAGCAGTCGATCGCCGCCTGGGAGCGCTATCTGGAGACGAAGCCAAAGCGAGCCCAGACTGACGGCGGCCGCGCAGGCCGCCGAGGCGTACCGCTTCCTGCTCGACGCCGAGGGGGCGCCGCCAAGGCGCAGCGCGATCGTCGCCGAGGCTCAGGAACCGAGCGCCGCCTTCTACCAGCTGGCGCTCTACCTGTACGCGGATGGCCAGCTTGAGGCCGGCGACGGCCGCCGGCGACGGCGGTCGAGGCGGCCGAGCCCGGGCCAGCGCGCGAGCGTCGCAAGAAGGTCGAGCAGCTCGGCGAGCAGGCCCGAGAGCAGAGCGAGCAGCTCGCCCAGCAGCAGGCGGAGCAGCCGCAGGGCTCAGCCGGGGAGGGGATCGCAGGACCCGTTCGGGGGCCTCTCGGGAGGCGGCTCCGGCGCCCGCACCGGCGCCCTGATCTGGGCCAAGCGCCTCGACCTTCGGCAGCTACCATCACGGCCTCGGGCCGTTAGCTCAGCTGGTAGAGCAGGAGACTCTTAATCTCAAGGTCGCAGGTTCGATCCCTGCACGGCCCATCGGAGAAAGCCCCGCTCAGGCGGGGTTTTGTCTTCTCTGACTCCATTCGAATGCGCCCCAAGCCGGCCAGAGGGCACGAATAGGCAACGACCTACTTCCGCTTTCACGCGGAAGCGAAAGCGGGCCGGGTCATTGGTGTCAACTCGTCGCCCCCGCGCCGCCGTCCTCGTACTCGTCGTGGCGTTGGAGCCAAAACGGCTGCGAGCCGCCCTCATCGCGCCCAGCCGGAGTGCGGTCGAGCAGGAAGTAGTAACCCATCGCCGGCTCGAGTCCGCGCGCCGTGGTCACGTAGGTGCGGTAGACGACGCCGTCCGAGAGCGCGTAGGCGCTCAGGCCCGGGGCCTCGGCCACATACCCCGCCGGGTCCGTGCCACTGGCTTCCGCCATCTGCTTGACGATCGGGGGGATCTCGCCCTCCAAGAACGGTGTCAGCTCCTCCTCGGTGTGGGTGAAGCCGAGGTCGCGGTTGAAGTCGCTGCCGGCCGTCGAGGCCCAGTCGATGTTCCAGCCCATCCGCTGCTTGTAGGCCTGGAGCTTTTCGAGCGGCGCCCGGGAGACCAGCATGAGGGTGGTGTCGCGAGCCTTCAGGTGCACCACGTTCGGATCGAGGTTGTCCGCGATCGAGCTACACACCGTGCAGCCCGCTTCGTAGACGGGGCCGAACATGAAGTGGTAGATCAGCAGCTGCGAGCTTCCGCCGAAGAGCTCGGCCAGCGACTTGGTCCCGTCGTCCGTTTCGAAGCTGTACTCCTTCTCGACCTGCACCCACGGGAGGTCGCGCCGCTTCTCCGTGAGCTCGTCGTTGCGGCGGGTGATCTCCTTCTCCTCCGCAAGCAGCTTGTCTCGTTGCGCCTGCCACTCGTCTTGGGTTCCCACTGCGTGCTCCGCCATCGCGTCTACCTCCATATCTCACTGGGGTCACCACTAGAAGCCGGACCGTGGTCCTATGACTCATCTGGGCCTAAGAGCATCCAGCCAGCCCCAGGACCATTCTCGTCATCCTGCCGCGCGGACGCGATTAGACAGCCGATCACCGCGCCGCGCAAAAACGCCTCGATGGGCGCCCCAGTCCGACAGCCCGGCGGCTTCGAGGGCACCGTCCTTGCTCGCAAAGGGCTCGATCCGCACGATCCTTCCGTCGCGCAACGTGAGTAGCCAGCAGGGCGGCTCATAGGGCCGGGCGCCGGGCGGGCCCTGCCGTCGCGCTCGACGCTCAGGAGACGCTTCGGACCCCGGCCTCAGCCTCGAGGTCGACGATCACGTGGGTGACCGGTAGCGGTATGTCGCGCCTCGCCCGCTCGACCACGCCCGACTCCAGCCACCGCGAGCGCTCGGGAGGATGGGTCGAGATCACGACGTCGTCGGCGGCGAAGGTCGCCAACGCGTCCTCGATCGCGGCGTTCGGGTCGTGGTGGTCGCCAACCTGGCCCGTCGCGTCGATGCCGGCGGCCGACATCGCGGCGAGCGAGGACTCGAGGCGCTGCCGCGCCTCGGCGATCGCCCCATCGACGTCGTGGGTGAGATGCCCGAGCCGCGACGACGCCAGCGCCGGAACAATCACCCTGACCTCGCTCTCCCCCCGGCAGCGGATTTCGACCTCCTCCAGGAGGACCTTGCCGGCGACCGTCTCGTTGGCGACTACCAGGACCCGGTGGACGTCGTCCCCGTCGGTGGCGACCTCGGCGACGTGCAGTTCGGCTCCACGCAGGCTTCGCCACAGCGCCCAGAGCCCGGCCAGGATCTCGAGCCCGAGCAGGATCGCCGCGTAGATCGGCTCGGTGAGCAGGCCGACGACGATCACGGGCAGCGCTGCGATGACGACGATCACGACGACGCGGAACATCTCGGCCTCCGACCGAAGCGGGTTGTGCATCGTCGCCTCCTTCCGCGTCGCTAAACGCAAGTTAGCGCGCCGACCGAGGATTCCCCAGGCCCGTCGCGGCGTCTACCTCGACAGCCCGGCGGCTTCGAGGGCTTCGGCGTGGGTGAGGTAACTCGTCACCCGGGCTACGTGGCCAGCCTCCAACTCCCAGACCTGCCCGAGGTCCAGCTCGACCGGCACTCCGCTGCCTTTTCCGGTTGCCCACTGGTGGGTGAGTGCGACAACTCGATCGTCACCGGCATCGATCAAGCGCTCGACCCGAATCGACCAATCTTCGAATTGCTCGGTCCAGTTGCGCGTGAACTCGACGAACCCTGCGAGGCCGTACCAGACCGATCTGCCATCCAGCGGCTCCGCCGCGACCCACTCGAAATCGTTAGCGACGGCTTCGGGATCGAGCCCGATCTCCGGATCACCACGCTCCAGTCCTGCCCGAAATGCCTCGAAGCTCCGACGCACGATTTCGACGTTCTCCTGCGACATCGCCTACTCCGACAGCCCGGCGGCTTCGAGGGCCCGGGCGTGGTCGGGGATCGTCCTCAACTCGATCAGCCTTCCCTCGGCAAATGCGAGAAGCAAGGCCATCGGCTGGTCGAACGCCACTCCGCTGGTGCGGCCACGGACGTGGACTGTCCCAAGGGCGAGAAGCCGACCCTCGGACGCATCCCTGAACTCATCGATCGAGACGTTCCAATCGTCGAACTGATGGTCGATCTCGGCCATCCACCGCCGCAATCCCTCGTAGCCGTGATACGTCGCGTGGGTCATCGCCGAATGGATCACTACCTCGGGATCGAGGATCTCCGGGTCAACCTCCCGCTCCCCGGCATTCCAACGTTCGAACGTCCGCCTCATCAGTTCGAGGTTCTCCTGCGACATCGCCCGCGCAGTATCTGCGCTCCGGCGAGGGGTCACGCGCTACTCGACGAAGCAGTACGAGTCGCTCGAAGCGTCCCCGGCCTGTAAACGGGCCTGGTGCACCCGCAGTCCACGGAAGTCGTCCCCGTGTGGGAAGAAGCGCTGGTCGAGGGACATCCCGCCGGACTCGATGTCGGCGTCCATCCGGGCGACCCATGCGCCCACGCCGTCGGGGTAGAAGATCTCGTCCCAGGCCGCGTACAGCGAGTTGGTCACGTACACCCGGCGGCCGTCGCGGCTGATCTCGACCATCTGGGGCGCGCCCGCGAGCGCCAGCTCCGGGGCGGCGGGATGCGGCGTCCGGGAGACGATCCCGCCCAGGCGCACCGAGCCCGTCTCGCGCGGGTTGTGCGGGTCGCTGACGTCGTACTGCTTCAGCTCGCCGGTACCCCAGCACGAGACGTAGAGCCAGCGGTCGTCGACTGAGAGGTCGATGTCGGTGACCAGCGGCGGAACGGCGCCGAAAGGCTGAAGCGCGGGCGGCAGCTGCTCGGTCTCGGCCGGCTCGGCGGGGATCGTGATCACCTTCTTTGCCGCCCAGTCCTCGCCGTCGCGGTGCCAGAGCCACACCGACGCGGACAGGTCCTCGACGCTGATCACCACTCCGACGAAGCCCCAGGTCTTGCGGGGGTCGTGCGCGGGCCTGACCTCGAGCACCATCTGGTGCTCGTCGCCGAGGTCGACGCGCTGGAGCAGCTTGCCCTCGGAGAGGCTCCAGAAGTCGAGGTGGTGGCCGAAGCGCTTGCCGAGCAGGTCCTCGGGGTTGAGCCCGTGTTCGATCATCGACGGCGTCGCCCACTCCGAGGTGATCGCGACGTCCTCGTTGAGGTGCCACCAGACGTCGTAGGCGAAGTACTGGTCGCCTCGGTCGGTCTCCCACGCGCCGGTGACCTCGAAGGTGTCGTGGTCGATCAGCGCCACGCCGCCTGGCCCCTCGGCGCCGTTGGCGCCACCGAGGTTGGACATGAAGATCCCGCCCGGCCCGCAGTGCACCGTGTGCGGGCGCGAGTAGCCGGCCTTCTCGGCCAGCTCCTCGGGCTCGATCGTGCGCACCACCTGCGGCTGGCGCGGATCGGGCTTGGTGTCGAGCACGTACGTGCGCGACGAGCGCAGCCCGGGCACGATCAGGTAGCGGCGCTCGAGCGCGCCGTCGATGCCCTCGTGACAGAGCGCGCTCGAGCAGGCGTTCCAGCCGAAGTGATGGAGCTCGTTGCCCGCGCTGGCAGCTCCGTCCAGCCCACCACCTCCCCGTAGGTGGCGGAGTCGGGGTCGCAGTCGACCACGGTCATCGCGTCGCGCTGCTCGCCCGCGGGATCGAAGGCGGCGACGTAGGCGAGGCTCTCGGCCGGTGCCGCGATCGCGGCTGCGGGCGACCGATAGAAGGTCGGGTCCGTGGTCTCGGCCATGAGGTCTCCCTTCGACGGTTCGGTCCACCCCGACCTTACACCCAGGTCGCTTCTCATCCCGCCCGTGCCTCCTTGCTTCGACGGCCCGCGGGCGGCCGAGCTCCTCACGATCCCGACGTTCTCCTACGACACCGCCCGCGCAGTATCCGGCGCCGGGGGGAGGGAAAATTGGCCAAGTCCGCACGCCCAGGAAACCGCCGGGCCGGGAGAGGGGTGCGAATCGCCGCCTCCTAGCCGCCGAGGACGATGAAGATGAAAAACACCAGGACGACCTCGCTGACGATCCACGAGTTCCTGTCCATCCAGTCCCGGACCTTCGGTAGGAATGTCTGGGCGCGCTGGCCGAGCGCCAAGACCATCAAGGCGGGGACGGCGAGGAGAAGCAGGGTGAGGAAGACGAAGGGAAGCGCGTGCCACCAGGGATCACCGTGATTGGCGAGGTGGGTGCCGATGACGACCGAGGTGATCAAGTCGCTGGGAAAGAAACCGAGCAGGAGAAAGCCCAGGGTGAAGCCGAACCTGGGAGTCGCCGCCTCCAGCTTGCCCATCCACTTGGGAGGCTCCGACTGCTTTCTCCCGTGAAACACGTAGAACATCGCGACGAGCAGAAGGCCGGCGATCACGTAGTCGAGCGTGTCCGACTTCGAGTCGCCGCCGTCGCTGCCGCCGCTCGTGATTCCCTTGCCGACGAGGTAGGCGATCGTGACGACGGCGAGGAGCGAGACGGCCGCACCGAGGACGTAGGTGGCCGAGAGCGCCCTCCACTTCTCGCTGGTGGCGAAAAAGAAGGAGCTGATGATCTGCGGGCCGGCGATCATCACGAAGGCCAGCGGAAGCGTGGCGGCGATACTCACGGGCGCACCTTATCCTTCCCGACGAGCATCGCCCCGGTGCGCATTTGGCAACCGCGCAGACCGCGCACATCGCCGCGGGCTCTCGATCTGCACTCGATCCCTGTACGGCCCATCGAGAAGCCCCGCTAATGCGGGGTTTCTTTTTGGCCTCTGGCGACGTTGCGTCGCGCAGCGGGATGGTGAAGCGGGCTCGCCTCCTCAGGCATGACCCACCGACACCTATTCGGGGGTATCGGCGCGGCGGATCGCCGAGACAAACGCCCAATCGAAGCCGATCACGCCGGCCGCGAGGACGATTAGACCCACAACCGGCCCAATGAAGAAGAACGCGGCGTACCCGGTCCCGGTTCGTGCTCATCAGCGTGGCGAGGACCAGACCAGGTCGCCAGGGGCTGCTCACAGGATCGCGATCGGATTCACGGGCGAGCCTGTCCCGCCAATCACGCGAAGCGGCGCCACGACGAAGAGGAACTCCCAGCGCCTCGTTCGCTCGCATGCGGCGACGAGATCCTCGAACTGGAGGTAGTCGAGCAGGTGAATGCCCATCGCGTTCAGCGTCAAGGCGTGGATCGGGAAATCGATCCCCTCAGTCGTGCTCGGGGTCGTGTCGCTGTTGCCATCGGATCCGAGCGCCGCTATGCACCGCTCTGCCAATAGGGGGACGCATGTTGGGTGCAGGCCCGCCTTGGCGCTGTCGGTGTCCCACGGGCCGAGCTCGGTGTGGCGCCGCGCATGACCCGTCCGGACGAGGAGAATGTCGCCCTCGCCGACCGTCACCCCCTGATCGCGCTCACAGCCCTCCAGCTCGTCCGCGAAGATGTGCTCTCCGGGCTCGAGCCAACTAACACCGCGCAGGCGAGGCACGTCTAACAGCACGCCACGCCCGATAAGGCCTTCCTTGAGGACCCCGATCGCGTCGGCAGTCGCTCCATCGGGAGTCAACGAGGCGCTCGGCTTCCCGTTGTAGAGGGCCCCGTCGAAGGCGACGTGGCAGAGCGCGTCGATGTGGGTGTGCGAGGGGTTGTGGTAGTCGGCCCCGACATAGTCCTTGGCGAAGCGGAGGCTGCCGGACCCGATGTCCTCGTCGCCCAGCATGGTCATGTGGTGATCGACCGGCGCGGGATTGTCGATTCCCAAGCGGGTGTTCAGCGGAACGCTGAGCGTCACGGTTTCCCCGGTGCGAACGAGCCTCGCGGCCTCGAGAACCCGGGCGGGGGTCAGGTAGTTGAGAGCGCCGCGCTCGTCGTCGGGGCCCCAGCGCCCCCAGTTGGAGACGGCCTCGAACAGGTTTTTGAACTCGGCGGCTGTCAACTCGTCTCGGCGGCCTTCGTCCCCGGTGCTCATCGTGCGCCCCGTTGTCGCCTCATCTGCAGGGGTGCCTCGCGAATCTGCCCCTCGTAGGGTCCGCGGCCGGTGACGACTGCCGCTCCGCAGCGCGCCCCGAGCGCCGCCGCCTCCTCAGCCGAGCGACCCTGCGCAAGCCCGAAGGTCAGACCCGCGGCAAACGAATCACCTGCGCCGTAGGCGTCGACCGGGGGGCCGGGCAGAGCAGCGCTCACCCACGCGCTGCTGACGCCATCGGCACTCTCGAGGACGCCACCGGCGACACCTGCCGTGCGCGCGACGAAACGGGGTGGCGGCGCGATGTCGCCTGGGGCATACCGCTCCCCCTCGTCCTCTGCGCTCGATACCAGCATGTCGATCAGAACGCCGGCCCTTGCCAGCGAATCGACCGCGCGCACGGTCGAGACGAGCTTGCGCGCAGCTCGGGCCGCGCGAACGGCCCCGGGATCGGCCGCCGTGAGGTAGACGGCATCGGCGCCGTCGAGCTCGGCCCAGGGAAGCGGGTCATCCGCGTGTGGTTCCAAGCGCTCCCCAATCACGGTAATCGTGCGCTCGGCGCCGGCGTCGACGTGGACGAAGGCCCTCCGTTGCGGTTCGGATCGCCACGCGGCCTCGACCCGGACACCGAGAACCTCCAGCTCTCGCTTCGCTCGATGCCCGAGGTCGTCATCGCCGAGCGCGGTGAGGAAAAGGCACTCGCCGGCCAGGCGCGCAAGCTGCACGGCGGCGACGGCGCCTCCGCCTGCGGGTTCCTCCCAGTCCTCGAGTGCCTGAACGATCGCGCCGGGCTCGGGCACGGCCTCCACCCGCGCGAACTCGGCCCACTCCACGTGCCCGACGACTGCAACCCGCATCGGGCTGGGTAGTCTCGCACGCGCTGAATCGGATCGACGCGACCCCGACAGTGCTGATCGCCCGCCGGCTGCCGCCGGCCGGGACGGACCGTCTGGCTGAACAGTGCTCGATCAAGGAGGGCGGCCTCGATGCGACACCTGAGCTTCTGCACGCGCTAGCGCCCGGGGTAGACGCGATCGTCGCGGATCCGATGGTGGGCGTCGGCCCGCAGCTGCTCGAGGCGGCCGGACCGCAGCTCCGGGTCGTCGCCAATTTCGCGGTCGGGCTCGACAACCTAGATCTCGAAGAATGCCGTCGCCGCGACGTGATCGTCACCAATACCCCCGACGTGCTCACGGACGCGACGGCCGAGCTGGCGCTCAGCCTCACCCTGGCCGCCGCCCGGCGCACGACCGAGGCAGAGGCCGACTTGCGAGCCGGTCGGTGGGTAGGGCCGGACCCCGGCGGCTACCTCGGCCTGGAGCTCAGCGGCGCGACGTTCGGCGTCGTCGGGATGGGGCGAATCGGGCGTCGCTACGCGGATCTGGTCACCGGCCTCGCCGGCGAGATCGTTTACGTCAGCCGCACTCGGAAGGCGCGTGCCGAGCAGGCCCTGGGTGCAGTCCGCGTCGAGCTCGAGGAGCTGCTCACCCGCGCCGACGTGGTCAGCCTGCACCTCTCGGCAACCCCGAGGACAGTCGGCCTGATCGGCCGCCCAGAGCTCGACGCGATGAAGCCCGATGCGATCCTTGTCAATACGGCGCGCGGGTCGCTCGTCGACGCTGCCGCACTTGCGCAGGCGCTGCACGAGGGGGCGATCGGGGCCGCTGGTCTCGATGTCTACGAGCACGAACCCGACGTACCGAACGAGTTGCTTCGGGCCCCACACTGCGTCCTGCTCCCTCACATCGGCTCCGCAACGACCCGCGCGCGTGGCGCGATGGCGCGCCTTGTTGCCGACAACGTGCTGGCCGCGCTGCGCGACACCGAGCCGCCGAATCGTGTCGCCTAGTCGCGGCTTGGCTCGTGGTCGAGATCCGCCACGGTGATCGAGAAGATCGCCTCGTAACGCCCACCGGGCTCGACCAGCGGAAGGTCAGGACCGCCCGCGACGAGAGCGTTAGTCGGTGCCGTCATCGGCTCGAAGGCCACGACATCGTCATCGGCAGGCGCGTAGACCTGGGCGAAGCGGTATCCGGGACCGACGGAGAGCTCGATTCGCCGGCCGCCGCCGGCGAGGACGAACGGTTCGGCGTCGGCCGGGGCCAGGTACTCGTCATCGAAGGTCCTGGATCCGAGCGGGCCGCTGTCGACCTGGACCAGGTCGCGCTCGCCGGTCGGGAGCATGCGTGGGTCGAGCTTCAGGCGCTCACGGACCGGGATCTTCACCTCCCAGTCGGCGCGACCGATCCCGGGCAGGCGCAGATAGGGGTGGTAGCCGAAGGAGATCGGCACCGTTGCGTCGCCGGACGCGTGCACGGCCGTGGCCACGGTCAGTGTCGTATCTCGCAGGGTCGCCTCGAACCACACATGATGTGGGAACGGGAACGCGGCGATCAGCTCCTCGTGCCGGGCGAAGTCGAAGCTGGCGGACAGCACGCCGCCGCCGCTCACGGCCTCGTGTCTGTCCACCTCCCATCCGCTGGCCGCAGCGAGCAGCCCGTGGATCGGCAGGCCGCCGGGCCCAAGCGCGATCGGCGCTGAACCCGAGTCGAGGATGACCTCCCTGCCGCAGACCGAGAACCGCGGCCTCGCAACGCGATTCGCCCAAGGATGAAGGAGCGGGATGCCCATCGTCGATCGCTGCTCGATGTACGTCCGCAGACCTCCGCGCTGGCCCGAGCAGCTCCGCCCCGCGATGGCGCAGCGAGCACCCGACCATCCCCGCGCTCGGGACGAAGGCGGCCTCGACACCCGCGTCGGTCGCCAGCGTCAGCGCGGGCAATCCCTCGACCATCCGCCTACCGACCATGTGATGCCCCAGTCTGATTGATCGGGATCACCGACGAGCCTCGTCGCAGAGGAATAGGGTGTTCCCGTGGCCACTACGGATGCCGCCCCGTGTGACGTCTTCGTCATCTTCGGGATCACCGGCGATCTGGCGAAGGTGATGACCTTCCACTCGCTCTACCGGCTCGAGCAGCGCGGCCTGCTGGACTGTCCGATCGTCGGCGTCGCCTTCGACGACTGGTCGGACGACGACCTTCGCGACCACGCCCACAAGGCGATCGAGACCTCGTCGGGCAAGAAGCCGGACCCGAAGGTCTTCGACCGCCTGGTCAAGCGCTTCTCCTACGTCCAGGGCGACTTCGCGGACGACGCGACCTACGAGCGCCTGGCAAAGGAGATCGAGGATGCCAAGAGCCCGGTCTTCTACCTCGAGATCCCGCCGTCGCTGTTCGGGATGGTCGTCAAGGGGCTCGCCGGCGCGAAGCTGACCGCAGACGCCGCGATCGTGGTCGAGAAGCCGTTCGGCCACGACCTCGACTCGGCCCGCGAGCTCGCCGAGGAGCTTCATCAGTACATCGACGAGTCACAGCTCTACCGAATCGACCACTTCCTCGGGAAGATGGGGCTCGCCGAGATCCTCTACCTGCGCTTCGCCAACGCGATGTTCGAGCCGGTCTGGAACCGAAACTACGTCGCCTGCGTGCAGATCACGATGGCCGAGGACTTCGGGGTCGCGGACCGCGGCCACTTCTACGACCCGGTCGGCGCGCTCCGAGACGTGGTCGTCAACCACCTGATGCAGGTGGTCGCGGCGGCCGCGATGGATCCTCCGGCCGGCCGCGCCGCGCGCCCGCTGAAGGACGCGATGTTCGCCGTCTTCGCGGCGATGCCCGCCGGCTGACCCCGCCCACTACGTCCGCGGGCAGTACCAGGGCTATCGCAAGGTCGACGGCGTGGCCAAGGGCTCGACCACCGAGACCTACGCCGCCGCTCGCTTCGAGATCGACAACTGGCGCTGGGACGGGGTGCCGTTCTTCATCCGCACCGGCAAGCTGCTTCCGGTGACGCAGACGGAGCTGCGGCTTGATCTTCGAGCACCCGCCGCGGCTGGGCTTCACCCCCTACCGGAGCGCGGCCCGAGCCGGACCAGCTGGTGATGAAGCTCGACCCGTCGACCGGGATCAGGTTGCTGGTCGACGCCCAGCGGAGCGACATCCGCGAGCCGGAGCAGATCAACCTCGACATGGAGTTCGCCGAGGAGGGGGGCGAGGGCCCGACCCCCTACGAGGTGCTGCTCCACGCCGCGATGCAGCGCGACAGCACCCGCTTCACCCGCCAGGACAACATCGAGGAGACCTGGCGGATCATGCAGCCGCTGCTCGACCACCCGCCCAAGGTCCATCCCTACAAGCCCGGGTCGTGGGGCCCGAAGGCGGCCGATGAGCTCGTCGCCGAGCTACGGCGGCTGGCACGGGCCGTGGATCGCGTCGTGAGCCCGGCGAAGCGAAAGAGCGCGGCGAAGAAGGCGCCTGCGAAAAGAGCGACGGCAAGCCCGCTCCAGCGCCGGAGCCCGCCATGGCCCAGAGCGCCGCCGCGCCGTCGCCGTTCCCGCCGATCGCCGACTACGCCTTCCTCTCCAACTGCCACACCGGGGCGCTGGTGGCGCCCGACGGGGCGATCGATTGGCTCTGCGTTCCGTGCTTCGACTCCCCGAGCGTGTTCGGCACCCTGCTCGACCGCGAGGCCGGGACCTTCCGACTTGGGCCTTTCGGGATCAACGTCCCGACCGCGCGGATCTACGAGCCCGGGACGAACATCCTCGCCACGACCTGGAAGACCCCGACCGGCTGGGCCACCGTATTCGATGCGCTGACCATGGGCCCCTCGCACGGCGAGGACACGGTGACGCCACACACGCGTCCGCCGGCCGATGACGACGGCGAGCACATGCTGGTGCGCACGGTCCTGTGCCTCGAGGGCAAGATCGAGATCGAGCTCGTCTGCGAGCCGGTGTTCGACTACGGGCGCGTTCCCGCCGAGTGGGAGCTCGTCGACGGCGATCGCCACGCCGCCGACGCGACCGGCGCGGACGTGACGATCCGCCTCGCGACCGACATGGCGCTCGGCATCGAGGGCAACCGGGTTCGGGCGCGTCACGCCCTCGAGCAGGGAGAGCAGCTTTACTGCTCGCTGTCGTGGGCGGAGGGCCTGGCCTCTCCGGACGACATCGACGATGCGAACGCGCGCATCGCCGCCACGAGACGGTACTGGCGGGGATGGTTGGGAGGGGCGCGGCTTCCGGACCATCGCTGGCGCGATCCGATCCAGCGCTCGGCGCTGGCGATCAAGGGCCTCACCTACATGCCGACCGGGGCCACCGTTGCGGCGCTGACCACGTCACTGCCCGAGACTCCGGGCGGCGAGCGCAACTGGGATTACCGCTACACCTGGTTGCGGGACTCGACCTTCACCCTCCAGGCCCTCCACTATCTGAACCTCGACTCGGAGGCGGACGAGTTCATGCAGTTCGTCGCCGACCTCGAGCCGAACGACGACGGCGCGCTCCAGATCATGTACGGGATCGACGGTCGGCGGGACCTCACCGAGTCCTTCCGGGAGGACCTTTCCGGCTACGCGGGGGCGAGCCCGGTGCGGATCGGCAACGGCGCCTTCGACCAGCGCCAGAACGACGTCTTCGGGGCGGCGCTCGACTCCATCCTGCTCCACACCCGCCGCTCACAGCGCCTGCCCCGCCGGCTGTGGCCGATCGTCCAGTCGCAGGCGGAGTGCGCGACCAAGGTCTGGAAGAACCCCGACCAGGGCATCTGGGAGGCGCGCGGAAAGCCTCAGCACTACGTCTCGTCGAAGCTGATGTGCTGGGTGGCGCTCGATCGGGCGGCGAAGCTGGCCGCGATCCGCGGCGACACCGAGCTGGAGTCGACCTGGCGGGCGACCGCCGACGAGATCAAGGCGGACATCCTCGAGCACGGCGTCCGCGGAGGCGTCCTGCGCCAGCACTACGACACGGATGCGCTCGACGCCTCGACGCTCCTGGCGGCGATCTTCGGCTTCCTGCCCGGCGACGACGAGCGGCTTCGCAACTCGGTCGAGGCGATCGCCGACGAGCTGACCGAGGACGGCTTCGTCCTGCGCTATCGCACCGGCGAGACCGACGACGGGCTGTCGGGCAAGGAGGGGAGCTTCCTGATCTGCTCGTTCTGGCTGGTCTCGGCGCTGGCGATCGTCGGCGAGCAGCAGCGGGCCCGCGACCTGATGGAGAAGCTGCTCAGCGTCGCCTCGCCGCTCGGCCTCTACGCGGAGGAGTTCGACACCAGCACCGGCCGGCACCTGGGCAACTTCCCCCAGGCCTTCTCGCACCTGGCGCTGATCGAGGCGGCGGGGCGGATCATCCTCGCGGAGCGCCTGGAGGAGATCTCGTAGTGGCCGATGCCTACGACGTGATCGTGATCGGGAGCGGCGCCGGGGGCGGCACGCTCGTCCACCGCCTGGCGCCCTCGGGCAAGCGGATCCTGCTGCTCGAGCGCGGCGACTGGCTCCCGCGAGAGCCGCAGAACTGGCTGGCGCAGGACGTGTTCGTCGACAACCGCTACGTCTCGCCGGACACCTGGTACGACGCGGACGGGAAGCCGTTCCAGCCCCAGGTGCACTACTTCGTCGGCGGCGCGACGAAGCTCTACGGGGCGGCGCTCTACCGCCTGCGCGCGGAGGACTTCGGAGAGCTGCAACACCACGACGGCGTCTCGCCGGCCTGGCCGATCTCCTACGACGAGCTGGAGCCCTACTACACCCAGGCGGAGCAGCTCTACCAGGTCCACGGCGCCCGCGGCGAGGACCCGACGGAGCCGCCGGCCAGCGCGCCCTATCCGTTCCCGGCGGTCTCCCACGAGCCGCGGATCCAGCAGCTCTCCGACGACCTCGCCGCCGCCGGCCACCATCCGTTCCACGCCCCCTGCGGGATCATGCTCGACGAGGGCAACATGCCCTACAGCCGCTGCGTGCGCTGCCCGGACTGCGACGGCTTCCCGTGCCTCGTGCACGCCAAGTCCGACGCCGAGGTGCTGGCCGTGAGGCCGGCCCTCGAGCACCCCAACGTCACCCTGCTCAGGAACGCGAAGGCCGTCAGGCTCGACACGAACGAGTCCGGCACCGCGGTCACCGAGGTCGTGGTCGAGCGCGACGGTGAGACGGAGAGGTTCGCCGGCGACGATCGTGGTCGTCTCGTGCGGGGCGGCCAACTCGGCCAAGCTCCTGCAGCTGTCGGCGAGCGACAAGCATCCGAACGGCCTCGCCAACGGCTCCGACCAGGTCGGTCGCAACTTCATGTTCCACGACAGCGTGGCGGTGCTGGCGCTGTCGCGTGAGGAGAACCCGACGGTCTTCCAGAAGACCCTCGGGCTCAACGACTTCTACTTCGGGTCAGACGACTTCGAGTATCCGCTCGGCAACATCCAGATGGTCGGCAAGTCGCAGGCGCCGATGTTCCGGGGCGAGAAGCCCGGCGAGACGAAGCTGGCGCCGCAGTGGACGCTGGAGCGGATCGCCCGCCACGCGGTCGACTTCTGGCTCTCGACCGAGGACCTGCCACATCCCGAGAACCGCGCCGTCGTCGACCGCGACGGCAACCTCACGGTCAGCTACACGGAGACGAACGCCGAAGCGAAGAAGCAGCTCTACCACAAGCTCAAGTCGATGCTCGGCCACCTCGGCATGCACTCGGAGCACCTGTTCAGCAAGCACGCCTACATGAAGACCGACATCCCGGTGGCCGGTTGCGCGCACCAGGCCGGCACCTGCCGCTTCGGCACCGATCCCGCCAGCTCGGTGCTCGACGTCAACTGCAAGGCGCACGAGCTCGACAACCTCTACGTCGTCGACACCAGCATCTTCCCCAGCATCGGCGCCGTCAACCCGGCGCTGACCGCGATGGCGAACGCGCTGCGCGTGGGCGACCATCTGCTCGAGCGGATGGGCGCGCCGGCGATCCAGCGGGAGACCGCTGGTGACGGCTGAGGCCGACGGCGGGCGCGCGGCGCGTCGTCGTCATCGGCGGCGGCTTCGGGGGGCTGACCGTAGCGCGCGAGCTGCGGCGCGCCAACGCCGACGTGACGCTGGTGGACCGCACGAACCACCACCTGTTCCAGCCGCTGCTCTACCAGGTGGCGGCGGGCGCGCTGTCCGAGGGCGATTGCGCGTCGGCGATCCGCGGGCATCTGCGACGGCACCCGAATGCGAGCGTCCTGATGGCGGAGGTCACCGACCTCGACGTCGAGCGGCGCCGGGTGATCCTCGATCGGGCCGAGCCACTCGACTACGACAGCCTGGTGGTCGCCTGCGGCGCGGAGACCTCCTACTTCGGCCACGACGAGTGGGCGGAGACCTCGTTCGGGCTGAAGACGCTTCGCGACGCTGTCGCCCTGCGCGAGCGCATCGTCTCGGCCTTCGAGGAGGCCGAGCGGGCCACCGATTCGACCGTACGGGACGAATTGCTGACCTTCGTGGTCGTCGGCGGCGGGCCGACCGGGGTCGAGATCGCGGGCCAGCTCGCGATCCTCGCCCGCTCGACGCTGAAGCGGCAGTTCTCGCGGATCGACACCACGAGGGCCCGCGTGATCCTGGTCGACGCCGGCGATCGCGTCGTGCCGGCGTTCAGCGAGAAGCTCTCGGCGAAGACCGCGCGCGGGCTGGCCGAGCTGGGCGTGACGGTCCGCGAGCACGCGCAGGCGACGGCGATCGACGACGCGGGGGCTGACGGTCAAGACGGGTGAGGGCGAGGAGCGCATCGCCTCCAGAACCGTGATCTGGGCGGCCGGCGTCCACGCCGCCGGCCTGACCGAGGTCCTCGCGCAGGCCACCGGGGCCAGCACCGACCGGGGCGGGCGGATCGAGGTCGGCTCCGACTGCACGGTCCCGGGTCATCCCGAGATCTCGGCGATCGGCGACATGGCGGCCCACGCGGGGCCCGACGGCAAGCCGCTTCCGGGCCTGGCGACCACCGCCATTCAGCAAGCGCATCACGTGGCGCGGGCAATTCGGCGCGGCCAGCCCGGCCCATCGACCCCGTTCAAGTACCTCGACAAGGGGGCCCTCGCCGTGATCGGACGCGGGAAGGCGGTCTGCCAGGTCAGGGGCGTCGAGCTCTCCGGCCGCCCCGCCTTCGCGATGTACCTGGGCATCCACCTCACCTACCTCAGCGGCGTGCGCGGCAGGCGCCTGCGGGTGCTGAACGCGTGGGGCGCGGCCCGGTTCGGCACCCGGGAGAGTTGGGTCCTGGAGGACGGGCTGCCGGACAAGGAGCGGGCGTCGCCCGATGAAGCCGAGATGCCGGGGGCGGCACCTTCCTAGCCGACGGCCTGACAACGCTCGCGACGTCCTCGGAGCTGCTGCCGGCGCGCAGCCAGATGGCGTTCACGCTCGGCTTCCACATCATCCTCGCCTGCCTCGGCGTCGGCTTCCCGGCGATGATGCTGATCGCCAACTACATCGGCCTGCGTCGGAACGACGCCGGTCGCGCTCGAGCTGGCGCAGCGCTGGTCGAAGGTGGCGGCGGTGACGTTCGCGGTCGGCGCGGTGACCGGCACCGTGCTCTCGTTCGAGTTCGGGCTGCTGTGGCCCGAGTTCACGAGGCGCTTCGGCGAGGTCTTCGGGGTGCTGTTCACGATCGAGGGGATCTTCTTCTTCCTCGAGGCGATCTTCCTGACGATCTACATCTTCGGCTGGAAGCGTCTGGGGGGTGGGCGCACTTCTGGACGGGCGTGCCGGTGGCGATCTGCGGGATCGGCGGCGCTTTCTCGGTCGTCGCCGTCAACTCCTGGATGAACCAGCCCCAGGGCTTCACGCTGGGAGCCGACGGCGCCGTCACCGACGTCGACCCGCTCAAGGTGATCTTCAACCCCGCGGTCCCGTACGAGGTCCCGCACATGATCCTGGCCGCCTACCTGGTCACCTGCTTCCTGGTCGCGTCGGTCTACGCGGTCGGGATGCTGCGGGGTCGGCGCGACCGCCACCACCGGCTCGGGCTGCTGATCCCGCTGACGGTCGGATGCATCCTGGCGCCGATCCAGTTCATGGTCGGCGACACGGCGGCGCGCGAGATCGCCAAGGACCAGCCGATCAAGTTCGCGGCGATGGAGTGCGTGCAGCACACCCATCGCGACGTCACCGAGTACATCGGCGGCCGTTGTACTGACGACGGCATCAAGGGGGGGATCGGCATCCCGGGGCTCGACTCGTTTCTGGTCGGCTTCAGCACCGATACCAAGGTGACCGGCCTCGACACGGTGGCGCCCGACGACCGGCCGCCCGCCAACACCATGCTGCACCTGGCGTTCGACTTCATGGTCGGGGTCGGATCGGCGCTGATCGCCCTCGGGCTGTGGTTCGGGTTCGTCTGGTGGCGCCGACGTGACATCCCGCGGACGAAGTGGTTCCTGCGCGCGGTGGCGATCTCGGGCGTGGCGACCATCCTTGCCCTCGAGGCCGGCTGGATCGTGACCGAGGTCGGCCGCCAGCCCTGGATCGTGTACGAGGTGATGCGCACCGAGGACGCGGTGACGGGCGCCAGCGGGATCTGGGTGACCTTCGGCCTCGTGCTCGCGCTCTACACCGCCCTGGGGGCCGCCGCAATCATCGTCCTTCGCTCGATGGCGCGTCGTTGGCGCGAGGGGGAGATCCCCGACGAGGATGTTCCCTACGGGCCCAGCGCGGGTGCACCCGCCGGAACCGCCACGATCGCCGGGGGATCGGAGTGAGCACCGCCGACGCCGTCGCCGGCGTGCTCTGGGTCGGCGTCACCCTGTACGCCGTCTTCGGCGGCGCCGACTTCGGTGCCGGCTTCTGGTCGCTATTCGCGGGCAGCGGTGAGCGCGGCAACCGGGCGCGCGCGCTGATCGACTGGGCGATCGGCCCGGTCTGGGAGTCCAACCACGTCTGGCTGATCTTCGTCTTGGTCGTGCTCTGGACCGCGTTCTCGACGGCGTTCGCGGCGGTCTTCTCGACGCTCTTCATCCCGCTCAGCCTCGCGGCGCTCGGGATCGTGCTTCGGGGCGCGGGGTTCGCCTTCCACCGGCTCGCGCCTGGCGCTCGCGAGCGGAGGTTGTCGCAGGCGCTCTTCGGGCTCTCGTCGCTGCTAACCCCGTTCTTCATGGGCACCGTGGTTGGCGCCGTGGCATCCGGCCGGGTGCCGCTCGGTAACGCCGAAGGGGACCCGGTGACGAGCTGGCTCAACTCCGTCTCGCTGCTGACCGGGGTCCTGTTCGTCGCCACCAGCGTCTACCTCGCGGCGGTCTTCTTGGTCAGCGACTCGCGCAGGGCCGGCGACGCGGATCTCGAGCGCTATTTCGTGGCGCGCGCTCTCGGCGCCGCCGTCGCCGCGGGAGCTGTGGCCGTGGCCGGGATCTTCGTCTTTCGCGCCGACGCCCGCTACATCTACGATGGCCTGATCGGCGAGGCACTGCCACTGGTGATCGTCTCGGCCGTCTGCGGCCTCGGAGCACTGGCGCTGCTATGGCGCGGGGGGCGACGTGGCGCGCGTCCGCTCGCGGTGGGGGCGGTGGCCGCGGTGATCTGGGCCTGGGGGGCGGCGCAGTACCCGTACCTGCTGCCCGAGACGCTGACGATCTCGGACGGCGCCGCCGACCACGACACCCTGATCGAAGTGCTGATCGTCTTCGGCGTGGCCGTGCTGCTGGTGCTGCCGGCGCTCGGACTGCTGTACGCGCTCAGTCAGCGCAGCGTTCTCGAGGAGTAGCGACTGACAAGCAGGATGCGACTGAAAGGGGGCAGCCGGCTCCCGTTGACCGGCGGCCGCCCAACGATGAGTTCCGCGGTCGCCCGCGGTCTTAGTGATGGACGCCGGTAGCGTGGGGGCGATCGTCGATTCGTTCCCGCCGGACGTGGCGTAAGCAACGAGAGGAGATGACAATGCCCGAGCACAAGATCGGAACCCGCGAGGAATGGCAGGCGGCCCGGGACGAGCTGGCGAAGCTCGAGGGCGAGCAGGCGGAGCGCAACGAGGAGATCAAGCGGAAGCGACTCGAGCTCCCGTGGGTACCGGTCCAGAAGGAGTACGAGTTCGACACCGAGGACGGCAAGAAGACCCTCGCCGAGCTCTTCGACGGTCGCTCGCAACTCCTCGCCTACAACATCATGTTCGGGCCGGACTACACGCTCGGAGCCTGCCCGGGGTGCACGAGCCTTGCGGACGGGCTCGACGGCACGCTCGTACATCTCAACCACCGCGACGTGACGCTGATCTGCTTCTCACGGGCGCCGATCGACCGGCTGACGGCCTACAAGCAGCGGATGGGTTGGCAGTTCCCCTACGTCTCCACCTACGACACCGACTTCCCGTGGGACTTCAATTTGGCTATGACCGAGGAACAGGCACAGCAGATCCCCGAGGTGAAGGAGATGATCGACAACCCGCCCGACTGGCTCGAGGAGTGGTCGCGGCAGATCGGCGCCGAGCTCAAGGACGGCCTGCGCGAAGGCCCGAGCTGGATCGCGTTCGCGCGCGACAACGGAGCCGTCTACCACACCTACACGGTGATGGCGCCCGATCCGTTCGTCGCCCCGTACTTCAGCTTTTTGCTCGACCGTACGCCGAAGGCCCAGCCGGACGAGCCCCGCAGCTGGCGCAAGGACGAGTATCCGGACTGAGTGCCGGCCCCGCTCGCTGGCGCACAGCCCGTCACCGTGCGTCGCGAATGGCAGCGCTATGAGCGTGCTCTGAGCGCGGCACGGCATAGACTCGGCCGTGCGCATGACCTTGCCCGAGAGCGCCAAGGAATTGATCCGTTCGGGAGCGCTTGGCCACCTGGTCACGGTCGGCGATCAAGGCGACCCGCACGTGACCTGCGTGTGGGTCGCCGTCGATGGCGATGATCTGCTCACCGGGCATTTGAATCCGCAGTTGCGAAAGCTCGCCAACGTCCGGCGTGACCCCCGAGTCGCGCTCTCCTTCGAGGGGAGTGAGATCCGCCCGCCCGGCTTGCTCGAGTACCTGGTGATACACGGCAGCGCCACCGTCGAGGAGGGCGGGGCGCCGGAGCTCCTGCAGGACCTTGCCCGCGTTTACCTCGGGCCCGAGGTGCGCTTCCCGCCGATGGACGATCCGCCGCCGGGCGTCCGCATGCGGATTGCGGTCACGCGGGTGAGCGGCGTCGGTCCCTGGGCTGATTGAACCGCCCTCGTAGCTTGCGCACCGCAGGGGGCCACTCGCGGCGCGCTCAGGCGCCGAGGTCGAAGCGAAGCGCCCGGCCAACGAGCGCCAGGGCCCTGAAGATCCCGTTCGGCGGCTTCGTGACGCGGATCTCGTCCGGGTACTCGCCGAACAGCATCGCCGCGTAGATCGCGGAGCGGGGTTCCTTCGGCGGCAGGCGCTTGATCTTGCCCTCGTGGATCAGCCTGTGCATATCGCGAAAGAAGGCCTCGAATCTCAGTGCGGGTCGATGGACGTTGACGATCCTCGCGGGCTCGTCGGCGGGGTTGCGGACCGAGTGCGGCGCGCCTGCGGCCACGAGCGCCTTCTCGCCCGCACGCACGGAGCTCCACTCCCCGTCCATGAATACCTCGATCATCCCCTCGATCACCTCATAGCTCTCCTCGGCGGTCGGGTGCACGTGAACGGGTGGTCCCGGCATCGCGGGATCGATCCAGTTCGTGGCCTCGAACAGCTCTCCTGACGTCTCCTCGGTGCTGCGTGTGATCTCCCACCGCATCCCCATCCCGGGGTGGAAGTCGAGCCGACGACCGGCGCCGGCGTCCTGGTCGCTCATCGGGATCCCTTCATTTTGCGAGTCACGACAACCTATGCGCCGGGATGCGCCGACGCGCCTCAGGTCGAGCGATCCGTGGACGAGACAAGGGGCACGACCGCTTCCCGGAACAGCTCGAGCTGGCGAAGCTCATCTGCCAGCGGCCAGACGAAGACACGTTCAGCGCCGGCGTCGGCGTAGGCGCTGAGGTGCTCTGCGCACTGCGCGGCCGATCCGATGGGGAGCGCGAGGTCGCGAATCGCATCGACCGACCGGCCGAGCATCGGAGCGAGGACATCGGCCAGCATGCGGTCGGCGTCGCGACGGCTCTCGGTCACGTAGAGCCACGTCGTCGCGAGCGCGTTCGGGAACTCCCGCCGGCTCTTCGCTGCCGTCCGGAGGTGCTCCGAGAGCGATGCGAGGTTGTCGCGAAAACGGCTGGGGCTGGTGTTGTACGCGGAGGCCAGCCAGCCGTCGCCGAGCTGAGCGACGCGGCGCAAGCCGGCGGTCGAGCCCCAGCTCGCGATCCAGATCGGTGGGCCCTCCGGGCGGGCGGGCCGCGGCTCGAGGGCGAGGCCCTCGGTCGAGTAAAAGCTGCCGCTGAAGTCCGGCGCGGCGGCGCTCAGCAGCGAGCGCAGAGCACGGATCACCTCGTCGAAGCGCTTCCATCGCTCCTCGAACGCGATCCCGATTGCGGCGTAGTCGCGTGGCGACGATCCCGGAGCCAGGCAAGCCACGAGCCGGCCGCCCGAGAGGATGTCGATCGCGGCAAGCATCTTCGCCGTCTGCGCCGGGCCGCGAACGACAGGGAGGGAGGCGGTGGTGGCGAGCGTCATCTCCCCCGACGCCTCGATGGTGGCGGCGAGCGCCGTCGGCCCGTCGAGCCACGGGCGCCCGAACAGCAGGTGGTCGTTGGCACACAGAAACCGGAAGTCCAGGGCGGCCGCGCGCCGGGCATATGCGCGCAGATCGGCGAGCGTGCGCGGCGCGCCGTCGAAGACGATCAGAGGTAGATGCGCTCCGTAGTCCATCTGGCTCGGGCCCGCCCTTGCGAGCCGAGTCTTGCACCTCGTACCCTTGGCACGATGCGCCGGCTGGTGATCATGGGTGCGGGGGGTCGGGACTTCCACAACTTCAACGTCGTCTACCGCGACGATCCCGAGGTCGAGGTGGTCGCGTTCACGGCCACTCAGATCCCCGGGATCGCCGATCGGATTTATCCGCCCTCGCTCGCCGGGCCGCGGTATCCGGACGGGATCCCGATTCACCCCGAGCAGGAGCTCGGCAGGCTGCTCGGCGAGGCGGAGGTCGACGAGGTCGTCTTCGCCTACTCGGACATCTCATACGAGGACGTGATGCATCGGGCGGCGGCCGTGCTCGCGGCCGGCGCCGACTTCACCCTGCTCGGCACGCGCGCGACGATGATCGAGAGCCGCAAGCCGGTCGTCGGGGTGTGCTCGGTGCGCACGGGCAGCGGCAAGAGCCAGACCAGCCTCACGGTCGGGCGGACGCTGCTCCGCGCCGGCCTCCGGGTCGGCCTCATCCGCCATCCGATGCCCTACCACGACCTCGAGGCGATCCGCGTTCAGCGCCTCGAGACGGTCGCGGACATCGACGAGTCCAACCCTACGATCGAGGAGCGCGAGGAGTACGAGCGCCCGGTCGAGGCCGGAATCGTCGTCTACGCGGGCGTCGACTACGCGGAGATTCTCGCCACGGCCGAGAACGAGATGGAGGTGATCATCTGGGACGGCGGCAACAACGACCTTCCCTTCGTGCGGCCGGACCTGCTGATCGTCGTCGTCGACCCGCTGCGCCCCGGCCACGAGTTGCGCTACCACCCGGGCGAGGCGAATCTGCGCCTGGCCGATGTCGTCCTGATCAACAAGGTCGACAGCGCCGCGCCCGACCAGCTCGAGCGCGTGCTCGCCGACGTGGAGGCAGTCAATCCCGATGCGACCCTGCTGAAGGCGGAATCGCCCGTCAGCCTCGACGAGGGGCCGTCGCTGGAGGGCCGAGCCGTCCTCGTGGTCGAGGACGGACCGTCGATCACCCACGGGGAGATGCCGTTCGGCGCCGGCACCGTCGCCGCCAGGCAGGCGGGGGCGACGCTGGTCGATCCACGCCCGAACGCGGTCGGGTCGATTCGGGAAACCCTCGATCGCTACGCCCACATCGGGCCGGTCCTCCCGGCGATGGGCTATTCCGACGCCCAGCTTCGCGAGCTCGAGGCGACGATCAACGCCACAGACTGTGAGTTCGTCGTCACCGGGACGCCGATCGAGCTCGGTCGGATCATCAGCTCCAGGCACCCGATCCGCCACGTCACCTACGAGTTGCGCCAGGTCGGGGGCCCGCCGCTCGAGGAGCTATTGGCGCCGATCGCCGCCCGCGCCGGCGCGAACGGCGAAGCGCCGCCGGTGACGAGCCGGGACTGAGGCTCGCCCGAGGCGGGCGGTCAGATCGACACGGACGCGGCCGCCACCGGCGGCGAGCCGGCCAAGAGCTCGGCCCCGACCTCGGTTGCGAGTCCAGGCTCGGCGCCGGCGCCGCCGAGCAGCACTCTCGCGCTCCGGGTCAGGTCTCGGATCCCTGCGAGCGAGGACCAAAACGGCTCCGGGGAGCTGGCCGCGAGCACGACCGCCTCCGGCGCCAGGCGCTCGGCGGCCTCGGCCAGGGTCTCGAGTGGGGTATCGGGGCCGAGGAACGCGATCCGCCAGCCTCGCTGGCGAAGCGAGAGGCCGAAGGCGATCAGCCCGATGTCGTGGCGCTCTCCGGGAGGGCAGGCGAGCAGCGCGAGGCTGCCGGCGCCCGCGCCCCATCCGCGGGCGAGCCCGAGCAGGCGCCCGCGCAGCGACGGAGGTCGCGAAGTGCTCCTGGGCGATGCTCACCTCGCCGCCGGCCCAGCGATCGCCGAGCGCCGCCATCGCGGGCAGGATGACTCCGCCGAGCAGCGAGTCGAGCGCGAAGGCCGCGATCGCCCGGTCGAGGATCGCGTTGGCGCGCTCCTCGTCGTAACCCTCGAGGGCGCTGCGCAGGCGCTCGGCCTCGGAGTCGGGGGAAAGGCCGACATCGGCCGCCGGGTCGCCCGCGCCCGCGCGCGCCAATCGCGCGGCCTCGGCGGGCGCCGTGCCGGCGGCGATCAGGGCGTTCATCGCGTTGATCCGCCGCTCGTCGTCCGGCGTATAGAGGCGGTAGCCGCCCTCGCTGCGGTTCGGTTCGACCAGCCCGTAGCGGCGCTCCCAGGCCCGCAGGGTCTCGGTCCGCACTCCGGTTCGACGGCTGAGCTCGCCGATCCGCAGCAGTTGCGTGGCATCGGTCATCGGCGGCCGGCTCCGTGAAAACTCTATACAAACATTTGACATACCATGAGCGTACCTGCTACAACTCGGGCCGTCAAGCCCGACCAACAATGAACGCACTTTCCCCCAATCGACTCCTCGACAGCGCCCTCGACCTGCTCGTCGTGCCCGGCTACACCTCATTGGGCCCTCGCCTGCGCCGGCACGGCTGGGAGGCGCTGCCGGCCGGGGCGCTCCGCGACCGGACGATACTCGTCACCGGCGCCAGCTCGGGCATCGGCGAGCGTGTCTGCGAGGGGCTCGCGGCGCTCGGGGCACGCGTCCACCTGCTCGCCCGCGACCCCGAACGCGGCGCCGCCGCCCGGGAGCGGATCGAGCGACGCTTGGCGGCGGGCGGCGATCCCGACGCCGCCCGGCGCCTCGAGCTGGAGCTCTGCGACGTCGCCGATCTCGATGACGTGCGGCGCTTCGCCGCGGACTTCGCCACCCGGACCGATTCGCTGCACGGTCTCGTCCACAACGCCGGCGTCCTGCTTGCCGAGCCGGCGCGAAGCGGCGGCCGCGAGCTCACCCTCGCCACCCACGTGCTCGGGCCCTTCCTGCTCACGAACCTGCTGCTGGCGGCGCTCCGACGCGGAGCGCCGTCGCGGGTCGTGTTCGTCTCCTCGGGCGGGATGTACACCGCACGGCTGCACAGCGACGACCTCGAGCTCGACCGCGAGGAATTCGACGGCGCCCGCTTCTACGCCCACGCGAAGCGGGTCCAGGTGCTGCTCGCGGAGCTCTGGGCGGAGCGTGAGCGGTCCTCGGGCGTGAGCTTCTTCTCGGTCCACCCCGGCTGGGTCGACACGCCCGGCGTCGAGCGCTCGCTGCCGCGCTTTCACCGCGCTTTGGGTCCGCTGCTGCGCGACCCCGAGCAGGGCGCCGACACGGTCATCTGGCTCGAGGCGGCGCCCGGCCTCGAGGCGCAGACGGGCGCTTTCTTTCACGACCGCCGAGCGCGGCCGAAATACCGCCTGCCGCGAACGCGGGAGTCCGCCGTCGAGCGGGGACGCCTCTGGGGCCAGCTCTCCCGGCTCAGCGGGTGGGTCGAGCCGGGCGGCGAGGGCTGATGGCGCGCTACGTCGCCAGCGTCACCACGCCGCTCCTCCAAGCCGAGGCCTTCGACTACCTGGCCGACTTCTCCTCGGTCGCCGAATGGGACCCGGGGGTCGTCCGCGCCACGGCGCTCGACCCCGAGCCGCGCCGCGTCGGTGCCCGGTTCGAGGTCGTCGCGCGCTTCCTCGGCCGCGAGGTGCCGCTCGAGTACCGCACGGTCGAGATCGAGGCGCCGGACCGCGTCGTCCTGCGCGCGCAGACCGCCACCGTTGTCTCGCTCGACACGATCAGCTTCCGCCCCATGGCGGCGGGCGGGACCGAGGTCACCTACGACGCCGACCTGCGCCTGCGCGGTCCGCTGCGCCTCGCGGACCCGCTGCTCGCGCTCGCCTTCAGGCGGGTCGGCGACCGGGCCCGCGACGGGCTCGAGCAGGCCCTGCGCCGATGAGGGTGGCGGTGGTGGGGGCCGGCGTCTCCGGCCTGGTCGCGGCGCGCGAGCTGCACCGCGCCGGGCACGAGATCGCCGTCTTCGATGCCGGCGACCACGCCGGCGGGCACGCGAACACGGTCAGGGTCGAGACCGAGGGCGGAGCCTGGGACGTCGACACCGGCTTCATCGTCCTCAACGACCGCAACTACCCGAACTTCGAGCGCCTGCTGAGCGAGCTCGGGGTGCCGACCCAGCCGGCGAGCATGGCGTTCTCGGTCTCCGACGGGCGCGGCGAGTTCGAGTGGGCCGCGAGGCCGCTCGGCGTCTTCGCCCGCGGAGCCCACCTGCTCGACCCGAGGTTTCACCGCATGCTGGTCGACCTCATGCGCTTCTTCCGCGAGGCCCGGGGCCTGGTCGGCTCCGGGGCCGCCGGTCCGTCGATGCGCGAGTTCCTCGCCGAGCGCGGGTACTCCGACTACTTCGTCGAGCGCCTCCTCGTCCCGCAGGCCTCCGCCGTCTGGTCGGCCGATCCCGAGCAGCTGTGGTCGTTCCCGGCGGCCTTCCTGGCCGAGTTTCTCGACAACCACGGCGCGCTGCAGGTGCTCGGCCGACCCCGTTGGCGGTCGATCCCGGGCGGCTCGCGCCGCTATGTCGAGGCGCTCACGGAGCCATTCGCCGAGCGGGTCCATCTGCGGTCTGCCGTGCGGCGGATCACCCGGCCCGGGGGCTTCGTGGAGGTCTGGCTGGACGAGGGCGTCGAGCGCTTCGACGAGGTCGTGATCGCGACTCACGCCGACGTCGCCCTGGCGATGCTCGCCGACCCGAGCGCGGCGGAGCGGGAGGTGCTCGGGGCGATCCCTTATCAGGCGAACGAGGCGGTGTTGCACACCGACGAGACCCTGCTGCCCCGCCGGCGCGCCGCCCGGGCGAGCTGGAACTACCACCTCACCCCCGAGCCGGCCGGACGGACGACGGTCACCTACGACATGAACCGCCTCCAGTCGCTGGCCGCCGACCGTGAGCTGCTCGTCACCCTGAACCTCGGGCACGCGATCGACCCGGCGAAGGTGATCCGCAGGTTCGACTACTCCCACCCGGTCTACACAGCGGCCGGCCTCTCCGCCCAGTCACGCTGGGCGGAGGTGAGCGGCGCCCGGCGAACGCACTACTGCGGCGCCTACTGGCGCTGGGGCTTTCACGAGGATGGCGTCTGGAGCGCGCTGCGCGCCTGCGAGCGGCTCGGGGCGCTGGAGCGCGGGGTCACCGTGCTCCGTCCCCGCGAGCCGATGGCGGTGGCGGCGTGAGCAACTCGGCCCTCTACGAGGGGATCGTCTACCACCACCGCAGCCAGCCGCGGCACTCGTTCCGCTACCGGATCGCGCTGCCGCTGCTCGACCTCGACGAGCTGCCGGAGCTGCTCGACCGCCATCCGCTGTGGTCGGCCCGGCGCCCGGCCCCGGCGCGCTTCCGGCGCGCCGACTTCCTCGGCGACCCATCCCGTGGGCTCGGCGACGAGGCCAGGCGCCTGATCGCCGCCCGAACCGGCCGCCGGCCCACCGGGCCCGTTCGCCTGCTCGCCCAGCCGCGCTATCTCGGCATCGGGTTCAATCCGGTGAGCTTCTACTTCGCCTTCGACGCCGATGGCGAGCGGCTGGAGTCGGTGATCGCCGAGGTCACGAACACGCCGTGGGGGGAGCGGACGGCGTACGTCGCCGCGCCTGCGACTGCCGATCGCGGCGGCGGGCCGCTTCGGGCCCGGTTCGAGAAGCGACTCCACGTGTCGCCGTTCATGCCGATGAAGCAGAGCTATGAGCTGGCCGCAAGTGAGCCCGGCGAGACGCTTCGGATCAAGGTTCGCAACCTGGAGGGCGAGCGGACGGTGTTCGCCGCCGGGCTCGACCTCGAGCGGCGCGAGCTGACACCCGCGGCGACCACCCGGCTGCTGCTGGCCCGCCCGCCGGCCACCGCCGTCGCCCTCGCGAGGATCTACTGGAACGCGGTGCGGTTGCGCGCCAAGGGCACCCGATGGCACGCCCGGCCGCGGCCCCGCGGTGTGAGCGGCCGTTCGGGACCGGCCGCGGCGGGCAGTTAGCGCCGATCCCGCCGGGGACAAACGACTCAACAAGGCAGGTGGATGGGCGCGCTCAGTCGCGGGCGCTCCGCTCGGGGCTGAGCTCGCGCTCGACCTCCTCGACCAATTCGAGGTGCAGGTCCAGCAGCCGGCGCAGGAACCCGATCACGAGTAACAGGTACTTGCGCCGGTGGGGGAGGGTCTCCGCCCGCTCCTCGGCCTCCTCGAGCTGCGCGGAGAGCTCGTCGATCTCGCCGCGAAGCGTGCCGATGCTTTCCCGCGTCGGCGCCTCGCCGACCAGATCGGCGATCAGCAGCCGGAGCAGGGGCTCGCTCTTGAGGGGCGTGAACCCGACCGGGGTGCGCGCGTACTCCCGCAGGGCGTCGAGCCCCTTTGCGCTCAGCGTGTAGACGGTCCGCTCGCGGGTCTTGCCGGGCTCCTTGCGCGCCTCCAGGTAGCCGAGCCTCGCGAGCCGCTTGGGCTCGACGTAGTACTGACTCTCCCCGGCCCAATCGAGCATCCGCCCGCGCTTCGCCATCTGCAACAGATCGTGAGCTCCCGCCCCCCGGCGGCCGACGAGGCCGAGGATCTCGTACGAGAACAGGCTAAGTTCATCCCTTGACATGACTACGGTCCATAGTCTATATCTATGAACCATAGGCTACCGGGAGGAGCGGAGATGTCATCGATCACGGCGACCGGAAGCGCCGAGCGGTGGGGACCGCTGTGGGGCGCGCGACCCGACGACTGGTCCGAGAACGAGGAGCGACAGATCCCGGCCTACGAGGAGGCGATCCGGAGGGTCGGAATCGAGCCCGGCCGGCGCGTCCTCGACCTCGGCTGCGGCGCGGGGGTGTTCCTGCGGATGGCGGCCGACCGCGGGGCGCGAGGTCTTCGGCATCGACGCCTCCGAGGCCTTGATCGCCGTGGCCCGCGCACGCGTCCCCGAGGCCGACCTGCGGGTCGGGGACATGCAGTTCCTCCCCTACGCGGACGACCGCTTCGATCTCGTCACCGGCTTCACCTCGTTGTTCTTCGCCGCCGACATGGTCGCCGCGATGCGCGAGGCCGGCCGGGTGGCACGGCCCGGGGCACCGGTCGTGATCCAGGTCTGGGGACCGGCGGAGCGAAATGACCTCGAGGCGACGAAGCGGATCATCAGGCCGTACCTGCCGGCGCCACCGCCGGATGCGCCCGCAACGCCCGAGCTCTGGAAGCCGGGGGTGCTGGAGCGGATGGCCGCCGAGGCCGGCCTCAGCCCCGCGAGCAGCTTCGACACCGCCTGCGCGTTCGAGTATCCGGACGAAGAGACGGTCGGCAGGCTGATGATGGCGCCCGCCGGCCTCGCGCGGCTGGTCGGGCCATCGCGCGAGGGCGAGGTGAGACGGGAGATCGTCGAGGCGCTGGCGCCGTATCGGACGACCGACGGCGGCTACCGGCTCGAGAACGAGTTCCACTACCTCGTCGCCCGCGCCTGACGGGATGCACCGCCGCGGGCCGGCGGCGATCCGTGCTGGTACCCGGCCCCCGGCGCCCAGCCTCGCTTGCGCGTCGCCTACAGTGGCCGCCAGATGACGCAGGCCGCGCCGCTCCGGCGATGAACGAGCTCGGCGGTCAGCCGGCCTCGCCGCTGGTGCTCGGCCACCCGACGCGCGTCGCGACGCTCGCGGCCGAGCTCGTCGCCAACCGCCTCAGGGCGCGATCGCGGCTGCGGCTGATCCTTCCGACCGGACACACACCTCTCGGCATGTACGCGGCGCTGCGCGCTCACGCCGCGGACGGCAGCCTGCCCAGCGAGCGGGCGACCCTGTTCCAGCTCGACGAGTACCTGGGCCTGGGTTCGAGCGATCCGCGGAGCTACGCCGCCTATCTGCAACGCGAGCTCTCCGGCGTCCGCTTCGAGAGCATGCGGATGCTGGACGGCTCCCGTGGCGACGTCGAGACCCAGTGCGCCCGCCACCAGGAGCTGCTCGATCAGTCGCCGATCGACCTTGCCGTGCTCGGGCTCGGCCGCGACGGTCACATCGCCTTCGATGAGCCGGGCTCGCCGACCGACACGGGGGTGCGGGCGGTCGAGCTCCATCCGAGCACGCGCGCCGACGCCGCCGCTGATTTCGGCAGTGCCGAACGGGTGCCGACGAGGGCTTTGACCGTGGGCCTGCGCACCCTGATCGCGGCGCGCGAGCTGCTCTTGCTGGTCTCGGGCGAGGCGAAGGCGGATTCCCTGCACGCGATGCTCGAGGGCTCGCCCGGCCCGCATTGTCCGGCCTCGCTGATTCGATCGCACCCGCGTCTCACCGTGGTCTGCGATCGCGCGGCGGCCTCGCGCCTGCGACCCCGGCCGGGGTGGTCGAGCGACCTCGCGGTGATCGTCCTCGGGCACCGCCAACCCGGGGTCAGCGCAGCGGATCGGATCTCCGACGAGTCTCGCGCCAGGCTCGAGGCGGCGCGGCGCACGTGCTCGGCCACCGAGCCCCGGGCGGTGATCCTCACCGGCCGCAGCCACACCCCGGCGGGGCTCTCCGAGGCCGAGCAGATGAAGGCCGAATGGCGTCAGCGCGGCCCGGCCCTGCTCGAGGAGGCCGGGCGCAACACGGCGGAGAACGCCTCCCGCTCGCTGCCGATCGTGCGGGCGATCGGTGAGATCAGACGGGTGGTCGTGGTCACATCGGCGTGGCACATCCGCGCTCCGTACTTCTTCGCTCCATACCGGCGGCTCGGCCTCCGGCTCTCGTTGCGGGTCGCCTGGCGCCCCACGGGGATGAGCGTGATCGCCGAGGAGCTCGCGGGGCTGTTGCGAATGCGCCGCCAGCGTCGTCGGGCGTTCGCGGAAATGCGGCTGCCTCCGGAGACGGCGCTGCCGCCCGCGACGCAGGGACTCCGCGACGTCGACGACTGAACGACCCGCGTCGTCCTTCGCTACGCGCCGCCCGACGGCGACGCGGGACGCTCGCCGTCGAAGTAGTCGACGCCGCTCGAGCGCCGCACGATCACGTCGTCGGCGCTGTTGCCGGTCCAGACGGCGATCTTGTCGCTGTCCGGATAGACCGTGGCGGCGGGGTGGACGACGGTCGAGAACATCAGTACCCGGGCCGTCCGCTCGCCGTCGTTTCGGATTTGGTGGGCGCCTTCGGGGCCGGGCGCGAAGCAGACGGCGTCCCACGGCTCGAGCTCCTCGGCGCCGGTCGGGTGACGGACCGTGGGATGGCCGTCGAGGACCAGAAGCCACTCCTCTTCGGCGTACTCGTAGTGATACGGGCACACCGCCTCACCCGGTGGCAGCTCATAGACGCTGGCGCCCATCTGGGAGGCGCCGAGCGGCGGCCCGAATCGGAACATCCCGGCCCTGAAGCCCGGCGGGTCCTCGTCGTCGTACTCGAAGCTCGGCGCGGCGATGTTGAGCTTGCGCATGCGAGCGATTATCCGCGTTCGCGGTGGTCCTCGCTCAGAGGTCGAGCGCCCAGTGCTTGCAGCTGCGGCAGTTCGAGAGCATGCAGAGCGTCCTCCAGATTCCGATCGTGCCGGTGGCGGGACCGCCGGGCCAGCTCCACGCCCGGCAAGCTATGCGACCGCGGGAGGTGGGCGCTCGCGCCAGCGGGGGAGCAGGCGCGGGCGTAGGCACCGGCGTGTGGCCGATCTGTTCGGGAAGTCGCGGATGAAGTGGGACTGGTCGAAGTAGCCGAGCTCGAGGGCAGTGCGCGCGTCTCGGCCTCACCGGCGGCGAGTCGCTCGGCGGCCTCGTGCATCCGGTAGCGCTTCAGCACCACTTGGGCGACGCCGACGTAGTGCGAAACAGGCGCTGCAGGGTTCGTGGGGAGACGCGTGGCGCGCGGCAGCTCGGCGACCGTGGCTCCGGCGCGGCGGGAGCATCTCGCGCACGACGGCGCCGATCAGGCGGTAGCGCGGGTCGGAATCGGGCAGGCGCGCGAGCAGGAAGTCCTCGACCGCCTCGATGTGGCGGTCGGGGTCGCCGGCGCGGTCGCCGAGCTCGCGCGCCAGCCCCCTGCCGTCGGGCCGACCACCGACCAGGTTCACGCACGGGTGCGGGAGGACCGCTGGGTGAAAGACTCGCCGACACCGAGGTCCCAGCTGACGATCCAGTGGCGCGCTCAGCGTGATCGGCGAGCGCTCGGCGGGCAGGGGAGAGGACGAATACCCTGACGGTCCTCCGGATATCTTGCCGGCCATGACTGAAGTTGCGCGATACGGAAGGACGACGGCTCACGAGGGCAAGGCCGAGGAGCTCGCCGAGCGTCTGCTCGCCGCGGCGAGCGAGCTCGGCGACGATCCCGGATGCCTGCTTTACCTCGTCAATCGCCAGCGCGATCGCCCGGAGGTGATCTGGGTCACCGAGCTGTGGCGGAGCAAGGGCGACCTCGACGCCTCGGTGGAGCGCATCCAGGCGGAGCAGGTCGACGCGGTGAAGGGGCTCGCGGCCGAGTGGGAGATGGTCGAGCTCGACCTGCTCGGCGGCAAGGGCCCGATCTCGGGTCCAGGCGACGCGGCGGCCGCCGGCCGGCCGCCTTACACGGTCAAGAAGCTGACCGACGCAGAGGACTCAGCGGCCAAATACGGGTTCTCGGAGATGGGGGAGTCGAGGTTTGCCAACGAGGACCTCGAAACCGAGCAGACCGGCCTCAGTCATCATCGCCTGCGCCCCGACACCCGCCAGATGTTTGCCCACCGCCACAAGCGCGCCGAGGAGGTGTACCTGGTGCTCTCGGGCTCCGGCCGGGTGAAGCTCGACGACGAGATCCTCGAGCTCGAGCGGCTCGACGCGGTCAGGGTCGCGCCGGGCGTGATTCGCGCCTTCGAGGGCGGGCCCGACGGCATGGAGCTGATCGCGTTCGGCCCGCGCCGCGAGGGCGACGCGGAGACGGTGCCCGGATGGTGGTCGGACTGAGCGCCGCTCAATCGGCCGCCGCGAGCAGGAAGCCGGCGACCTCGCGCGCGCAGCGCCCGGGGCGCTCGTCGAAGATGAAATGGCCCGCGCCCTCGATCGAAACCAGCCGCGAGCCCGGGATCTCGCGCTCGAAGCGATGGGCGCCGGAGAGCGGCGCGAACTGGTCGTCCTCGCCCCAGAGGAGCAGCGTCGGGACGCCGAGCGCCCCGAGCTTGTCCTGCCACGGGGCGAGCTTCTCGAAGTCCATCGAGCGGTAGAAGTCGAGCGTCGCTCGGCGCCCGCGCCCTTCCTCGAACGGGGCCCAGTACGCGGCGATCGTCTCCGCGTCGAAGGCGTCCTCGCCGGCGCTGCGGAGCAGGCCCTCGAATCCGTCCCGATCGAGTGCGCCGACGATCGCCTCGCCCTGCTCGCCGCGGACCGCCTCGGCCATCCCGTGCCATTTTCCGTCCGCGAAGAACCCCGTGTCGCTGATCACGAGCGCCTCGACCCGGCCGGGGTGCTCGCACGCCCAGGCGAGGCCGACGAACCCGCCCCAGTCGTGAACGACGACGGCGACGCGCTCGAGCTCGAGCCCGTCGACGAAGCCCGTGCACGCCTCGAGGTTGCCCTCGAACGTCGTCGGCGCCTCGGCGCCGGAATCGCCGAAGCCGTAGAGGTCCGGCGCGATCGAGCGCCGCCCGGCCGCCGCCAGGGCCTCCATCACCGCCGTCCACATCCGTGAGCTCTCGGGAAAGCCGTGCAGGAGCAGCACCGGCGCGCCGCGCTCTTCACCGTCGGCGAGCGCCTCGCGATAGGCGAGCGGACCGTGGCGCCGCAGCTCGATCCTGGCCACGGCACCACCCTAAGGCCCCGCTACGCTTGCCACGCTCGGCGCCTTGGCGGAGTGGTTACGCAGCGGCCTGCAAAGCCGTTTACGCCGGTTCGATTCCGGCAGGCGCCTTCGGCTCAGACAGGCCGTACCCCGCTCCGGTAAGCGGGATGCGGCGTCTCGGGCGTCTGTGCGGATTTCCGGTTAGCAGCGGTGGTTTCCGGTTGATTCGGTGTCTCACTGGCGAACAACTGGCGAACACACGACGTCGGGGGAGGGCCCGGTCACAAATCGTCAGCGGGGAACTCGGATACCGCCGGGTGGGCGACGGCACGCGCCATGAAGTCGTGAGCGGCCTACTCCGACAGCCCGGCGGCTTCGAGGGCTTCGGCCCTGGTCAGGTATCCGTTGGCGCGAAGGACCTTGCCATCTCGGATCGTCCATGTGGTCGCCCACTGAAGGTTGGTCTTCATGTCGGTGTGCCTCATACGCCCCTGCGTTCGCTGCACGCTGACGAGGGTCTCGCCGTCAGGGGCTTCGATGATCTCCTCTATCTCATGGTGAAGACCGCTGACGACCTCCCATTGCTCGGCTGCCCATTTGCGCACCCCATCGTGCCCGCGATATGGGCCACGGGCCGGGAACTCGGGCGCATTCCAGAGCTCCACCTCCTCGTCGAGCAGATGGACCGAGGCCTCCAAGTTGTCGGTTTCCAAGTCTGCCCACAGACGGCGCACGATCTCGACGTTCTCCTGCGACATCGCCCGCTCAGTATCGCGCTCTGGCCGTAACCTAGCCGAGTAGGAATTCTTAGAACGCCAGAACGGCTCGCTCATGGCGCGTCCCGTTATGCCTCGGCCCCTACTTCCGCACCGCCGGCGGCTCGGCAGCGACCGTTTCACCGCTACCTAAGGGTGCGTACCCCAGTCGACCCTGTTTTGGAGCTTGCCGTCGACGACCACGTGCTTCTCCTACTCGTAGCGGACGTCCGCGCGCGACGACGCGTCCGCGTAGGTCAGGAGGCGCGCCCGTAGCGCTCGTAGATCACGCGCGAGCCGAACATCCTGGTCTCGATCAGGTCCAGCGGGACGTCTTCGGTGACCGGCGGCAGGAACGGCGTGCCGCCACCGACGACGACCGGATTGCGGAACATGCGCAGCTCGTCGACGAGACCGAGCTCGACAGCCACCGCAGCCAGGCCGGCGCCGCCGATCCCGACATCCTTGTCGGTCGCGTCGAGCGCCGCAGCGGCCTCCTCGGCCAGCGACGCCTCGGCGAGCCGCGCGTTGCCTTGGACGCTGTCGAGCGTGCGGCTGAAGACGATCTTCGGGATCGCGCACCAGGCGTCGGCGAACGCGGCGTCGAGCTCGCTGTCGCGCATCGACGGATCCGTCTCCCACACCAGCATCGTCTCGTAGAGCCTGCGGCCCAACAGAAAGCCCCCAAGCTCCCGTGTCTGCGTGACGTGGAAACGAAACTGCTCCTCGTTGGGCGCCGACCAGGAGAACGCGCCCTCACGGTCGGCGATAAAGCCGTCCACCGAGACGCCCATCGAGTAGATCAGCATGGCTTCACGCTCGTCGCACCGGAGCGACGGACGATCATCGTGATGAAGTTCACCATCGAGCTTGACATTGGGCTCCCTTCCTTCCGCAGTTTGCTCCGCCATTAGCTAGTGACCGATCGCGAGACGAAGACTCATCGCCGTTGGCGGTCCAGCCGTAGGGTCGGCAACCAATCGCTCCCGCTTCGCGCGACAAGGAGCAGCGCGGGCATCACGCGAAGGGTGGCGCCCGGGCAACGCCCACGAAGGTCGACCTTATCGCTGTCTCATAGAGAGCATCGGGCACGGAAACTAGGCTGATGCAATGCGCTTCGGCGTCTACGTCCCGACCTTCGGCGAGTACGACGTTCAGACGCTCGCCGAACTCGCCAGGGAGAGCGAGGACGCGGGCTGGGAGGGTTTCTTTATCTGGGACCAGCTGCTGCCGAGGCCGGACGGGGAGCTGGACCTTGCCGATACGACGGTCGCGCTGACCGCGATCGCGCTCGCCACCGAGCGGCTGCGCTTCGGCGCGCTGGTCACGCCGCTCGCGCGGCGCCGGCCGTGGAAGCTGGCGAAGGAGACTGCAACGCTTGACCGCCTCTCCGACGGGCGGCTTGTGCTCGGCGTCGGGCTGGGTGAGGAAGGCGACGTGCTCCCCTTCGGTGAAGAGGGCGCCCCGCCGCGCGAGCGGGCGGCGCGGCTCGACGAGGGGCTCGAGCTACTGGCGGCGCTCTGGAGCGGGGAGAACGTCGAACATGCCGGCGAGCACTATCGGGTCGACGCGGGGTTGCGACCCGCACCGCTTCAGCGACCGCGGATCCCGATCTGGGTGGCGGGCTCGTGGCCCAACCGTGCTCCGTTCCGCCGTGCGGCGCGTTGGGACGGGGCCCTGCCGCTGGACCGTGAACACCTGCTTAAGCAGCTCTCGCCCGACGAGCTGCGCAAGTGCCGCGACTACATCGCCGAGCACCGCGACTCAGACGAGGCGTTCGACCTCATCGCCTTCGCGGTCACCCAGCCGCGGACGCCGGAGATGGTCGCCGAGTACGAGCGGGCTGGCGCCACCTGGTGGGTCGACGCCGTACACCCCACGCAGGAATCGCTCGCCGACTTCCGCGCTCGGATCGCGCGCGGCCCGATCCGCTAGCGACTCCGGACCGCCCCCACCTCAAGCCGCGGCGAGCAGGTATCTGAACCGGTTCTCAATCGGCAGGAGCCGTCGGTCGCTGGAACCGCTCGGCGCGCTCGACCGCCCTGAGGAACCACCTCCTCGGCGAGTTGCGGGGCCAGGCCGTAGACCGGCGCGATTGGAGTGCCCGCCGACAACCCTCGACCGGACCCTCCTCGCCCTCGCACCGGCAGCGAGTGCCTGTTACCGCTGCGGGCGGTAGGTGAGAATGGCAACTCCGGACGGGATCGCGATCGAGTCGACGAGCTCGAGGTCCAATCGCTCCGCGCCGTCCTCGAAGAAGCTGCTCCCCCTCCCGAGCACGACCGGATGGACCCAGAGTCGATACTCGTCGATCAGGTCGTGCCCGATCAGGGTGTTCGTGAGGTCGCCTGAGCCGTAAACGATCAGGCCGTTACCGGGCTGCTCCTTGAGCTTGGTCACGGCCTCCGGGACATCCCCTTCGATCAGCTGGGTGTTCTGCCACTCGGGGTCTTCGAGGGTGGTCGAAACGACGTACTTCGCGATGCCGTTCATCAGGTCTGGGAACTCTCCTGATCGTGATGGCCAAACCGCGGCGAAGAACTCGTACGACTTCCGGCCGAGGATCAGGCCATCGCTGTGACTGAGAAGGTCGATGTTGCGCTTGACGAAGTCTTCGTCGTCGCCCGGAATCGACCAATCCAGGACGTCGCCCACTCTCCCGTCCAGTGTCACGTTGTTCGAAACGATCAGCTTCCTCATCTCTTGTCCTTCGGTGTCGGCTTGATTCCTGGCTCGTTCAACCGTTGGGACACCGCCGGGGCGATAACGGAACGCTCGGTCCGTTCCGCCGGAAACTGGTGTCCTTACCGGTGATGACCGCGACAGGATCAGCCGATGCGAGCGGCTCGTGCCGGGCGACGCGCTAGGCGAGGCCACGCTCGCACGGGCGCGCGCCGGGGACGAGGGCGCGTTCCGCGAGCTAACCGAGCCCCACCGGCGGGAGCTGCAGCTCCACTGCTACCGCATCCTCGGCTCGATACAGGACGCCGAGGACCTGGTTCAGGAGACGCTGGTCGCAGCCTGGCGCGGCCTGGAGACGTTCGAGGGCCGGGCATCGGTGCGCTCCTGGCTGTACCGGATCGCGACCAACCGTTGCCTGAACGCGCTGCGGGCCCGGTCGCGGCGTCCCAAGGAGGTGCGGACCATGAGTGACGCGCTGGAGCCGACGCGCCTGATCGAGCCGGTCTGGCTCGAGCCCTACCCCGACGTCCTGCTCGAGGGAATCCCGGGTCGCTCCCCGGGGCCGGCGGCGCGCTACGAGGCGAGGGAGTCGGTCGAGCTCGCCTACATCGTCGCCCTCCAGGCCCTGCCGCCGCGCCAGCGCGTGGTGCTGGTGCTGTGCGACGTGCTCGGCTTCCGCCTCGCCGATGCCGCCGAGATGCTCGACACCAGCGAGACGTCGGTCAAGGGCGCCCTGCAGCGCGCCCGTGCAGCCCTTAAGGAGCGACTGGCGGACGGCGACCGCGAGCGCGCCCCGCTCCCCGACTCGGCCAGTGAGCGCCGGCTGGTCGGGCGGTTTGCCGACGCCGTCGAGAGCGGCGACGTCGACGAGCTGGTCGCCCTGCTCACCGAGGACGCCCGGCTCACGATGCCGCCCCTGCCACTCGAGTATCAGGGGCACGCCGCGATCGGCGCCTTCCTTCGCCACCGGGAGGAGCTGCGTGGAAGGCCCCTGCGTGTCGTGCCCACCCGGGCAAACACGCAGCCGGCCTTCGGCTGCTATCTCCCTGACACGCAGATGGCGATCGCGCACGCCCACGCGCTGTTCGTGCTCACTCTCGAAGGGGACCAGGTCTCCGCCATCACCTGGTTCGGCGACAGGAGCGTCTTCCCGCACTTCGGGCTGCCCCGCACGCTGCGCGACTAGCTACAAGTTCCTTCGCGCTCCCAGGTCGGTGAATCGACGACGCCCTAAGGCCACGAGACGCCGCCTGAACGGTGGCACTAGCGGCGTAGGCGCCGCGTCTCCCAGTAATCGAAGGCCGCGATGGCGAGCGACCCCGCAATGAACACCCAGAACACCGTGCTCTGATCAAAAGCCCAGAGCGCCACGAGTGCGACTACCACGCACGCGATGGCCGCGATCTGTCGTTGTCGACTTCCCCAACCCACCGCCCAGGCACGGTATCGCTACCAGGGGGAGCTGGGCGGCGTGCATGTGTGGGTCGCCGAGTGCGTCGAGCGCGGGCGCCGGGACCAGCCGCAAGAGAGCGAGTCGAAGTGAGCGCCCTACTCCGACAACCCGGCGGCTTCGAGGGCCTCGGCCCGCTCTCGGAAGTCCACCTTGTGCACGCACCGGCCGTCACGGAAGGTGTGGACCTCGAACTGCCGGTCGTTGACCTCGACACCGCTCACCCGCCCGCGACCCCGGTAGCGGACCGCCACGAGCACCTTGTCTCCGGCGTCGACGACCTCCTCGATCATCGTCTCAAGCTCGTCCCACTCGCCGTCCCAGCGCTTCCACACCTCACGGACCGCAGCTGGACCGTGCGCCGGGCGCTCCTGGCCGACACTCCAGACGACGTCGGGAGCAAGGTAGGCCGATGCCCCGGCGTAGTCGCCGCGACGGTACGCCCTGATGCTCCCGCGCACGGCCTCGACGTTCTCCTGCGACATCGCCTACTCCCGCAGCCCGGCAGCTTCGCGGGCTTTGTCTTCCTCGTGGTCCAGGTAGAGCTCGATCCGGGTTATCAGGCCGTCCTCGTCAAAGGTCCAGACGGACCAGGTGATGACATCCAACTCGAGCCCGCTGGCCTTCCCTCGGGCCGTGACGAGTTGTCTCCCCAGGATTTTCCTGTCCGTGACGACAACGGTTTCAAATGCTTTGACCACCTGCTCCTGAAACGCGTCTGGCTCCATCCAGCGTCGCAAGCTCTCGGCACCCCTGTACGGCGCTTGATCCCCTGGCGGGACGAACACGATGTCGCGATGGACCAACTCGAGGGCACGGTCGAAGTCCTCGCTGCCACCGCTAATGGTCTCGAGCCAGCGACACGCGGTCTCCACATTGTCCTGCGACATCGCCCCCGCAGTATCCCCGGATCGCGTAGGGCAGGGTGCAAAACGGCGGCAGCGCACCGCGCAAGACCGCCGAGAGACCGATGCCCCCAGGCTGACGCGGACGGGCCGTTCACCTCTTGTCGGAAAGTCCAATTCGCCGGTCGAAGCCGGCGGGGGCGTGGATATTGAACATCCGTACCGGGGCGTCGCCATCGTTGCGGAAGCCGTGCGCAACGCCGGGCGGGACGAGGACGAAGGTCCCCGGCGGTGCGGCGATCTGCTCGCCGCCGACGGTGAAGGTCATCTCGCCTTCGAAGATGTAGAAGGCGTCGTCCTCGGCCGCGTGGACGTGCTCGTCGAGCTCACGCCCCGCGGCAATCTCGATGATCGCGAACGTAAACCGTGGCGTGTCGGCGGTGCGAGCGAGGAACTCCACGTTGCCGACCCGATGCCCCTGACCGGGCGGCACGACGATCGCGCGAGCGCTCATGTGGGGATGCTCGCAGAGCGCTCGGCGATGGGTTTGTACGGATGCCTCGCCAATCGGGCCAACCTTAGGCTGACAGCGCTCGGGGTTGCTTCCCAAGGGGGATGCGGTCGGAGGCGTCGCCTAGGTGGTCTTGACCACCAGGACCGAGCAGGGCGCGTTGTGAGTGACCGAGTTGGGCACGCTGCCGAGAACGCGGCGGCCCATGCCCTTGTTGCCGATCACCAGCAGGTCGGCGCCGCATTTCTCCGCGATCTCGACGAGCGTCTTCGCCGGGTTTCCCTTGCCGGTACGCGTCTCGCAGTCGATGCCCTCGTCGAGCTGGAGTCTCCGCTCGGTCCTGGCCAGGACTTCCCGAAGTTGTGCCACGGGACTCCAAGAGAAATCCCGCTCGTCGAATTTGCCGGATGACCCTGCCCCCGGCCGGTCACCATAGACGCTGATCAACACCACCCTGGCGTCGAGAGGCCGCGCAATCTCCACTGCCATGTCGACGGCTTTACTCGCCGTTTCCGAGCCGTCCGTGCCGACAGCGATCGTGGAGATCATCCTGCCGCGACCGTACCACGCGGGCGCGCCACGATCCCGCGGGTGTTTCTGGCCCGGAGCCGTAGAGCGACGTGCGAGATCGCTCTCAGCGCCGCGAAGGTCGGGAGTTCGGCAGCGGGGTGGTCACGCGAGTCCGCGTGTGGGCGGTACGGGAGCACTGGACGAAGGTTCGTCGAGGCCGGGCCGCTGCTTTGGGAACTCAGCGAGACGCTCGATCGCGTCCTGGCCGCTGACGAGGGAATGCGCGGGCCCAGCGCTCGACGTTAAGGACGCGAAAGGACTTCGGCGGACCGCGTTAGCGAAGCGTCAAGATCGCATCTCCCACCGGTCCGGCCGGCTAGAACGGAAGCGTGGTTTCGACCGTCCGTGGTCTCCCGCGCTTTGTTCTCGGCGAGCCACTTCGCAGCGACCGGCTCGAGGAAACGCTGCTGCCGAAGCGCCTGGCGCTGCCGGTCTTTTGCTCTGACCCTCTGTCGTCAGTTGCATACGCGACCGAGCAGATCATCCTCGTGCTCGGACTGGGCGGGCTCGCGCTACTCGACTACACGCCGTGGGTCGCAGCCGTGGTCGTCTTGCTGTTGGTGATCGTCATCACCTCGTACCGGCAGACCTGCGAGGCGTATCCCAACGGCGGCGGCGCATATGCCGTGAGTCGCGCGAACCTCGGCGAGAACGCGTCGCTCACAGCCGCCTCTGCGTTGCTGATCGACTACGTGCTGACCGTCGCGGTCTCGGTCGTCGCCGGAGTGGCCGCGATCACCAGTGCCGCTCCGAGTCTCGCTCCGCATGCCGTTGTGCTTTCGCTCGGCTTCGTGGTCGTGCTGTCGATCGTGAACCTGCGGGGCGTCAAGGAGTCCGGACGTGCGTTCGCGCTTCCCACGTATGGGTTCGTGCTCTGCGTCTTCGCGATGCTCGCCGTCGGCTTTGCGAAGCTCGCATTCGGCGACGGCCTGACCGCCGAGAGCGCCCACTACCAGCTGCGTCACGTGACGGAGACCGGCGGTTTGGCGCTCGTCTTTCTGCTGATGCGGGCGTTCGCGTCGGGGTGTACGGCGCTGACCGGGGTCGAAGCGGTCTCCAACGGCGTGCCGGCCTTTCAAGAGCCGAAGAGTCGCAACGCCGCGAGCACGCTCGTCGCCATGGCCGCCCTGTCGATCACGATGTTCGCCGGGATCACGGCGCTGGCGATCGCCTCACACGTGCACATGGCCGAGAACACCGCTGACTTGATCGGCTTTACCGGCAGCGAGCAGCGCACCGCGATTAGCCAGATCGGTCTTGCGGCGTTCGGCGAGACGATCCCCTTTTACCTCCTCCAGGGATTCACGGCGGCGATCCTGATCCTCGCCGCGAACACCGCCTTCAACGGCTTTCCCGTCCTCTCATCGCTGCTCGGGCGCGACAACTACCTGCCCCATCAGCTGGCCAACCGGGGCGATCGGCTGGTGTTCTCGAATGGCATTGTCCTGCTGGCCGTGATCGCAGGGGGGCTGATCGTTGCCTTCAACGCCGAGGTATCGCGGCTGATCCAGCTCTACATCCTCGGGGTCTTCCTCTCGTTCACGCTCAGCCAGTCGGGGATGGTCCGCCACTGGTCGCGCCTGATCGCAGGCACCGCAGGCACGGATCGCCGGGCCTTGCACCGCAAGCGCGCCATCAACGGGGTGGGCGCGGTCGCGACCGCGGTTGTGTTCGTGATCGTGTTGGTGAGCAAGTTCGCCCACGGCGCTTGGATCGTCGTCCTTGCGGCGCCGATCCTGTTTCTGGCTATGAAGTCCGTATCGCGGCACTATGCGCGGCTCGGCGAGCAGCTGGCGCCAGGTGCGGCCGGCGTGGGCCTGCCGTCGCGCGTTCACAGCGTCGTCCTCGTCTCCAACCTGCTCGCCCCGACCCTGCGCGCGCTGGCGTTCGCTCAGGCCACGAGCCCGGCCACGCTCAGAGCGGTGAAGGTCGCCGCGGAGGACATCGACGATCCGCTTCCACGCGAATGGCAGCAGCGGGGCGTACCCGTGCCGCTGGTAATGATCGAATCGCCCTACCGCGAGACCGTCCGACCGATGCTTCGATACGTCCGACAGCTCCGACGCGAGCACCCGGGTGATGTGATCTCGATCGTGATCCCCGAGTACGTCGTCGCGCATTGGTGGGAGCATTTGCTTCACAACCAGACGGCCTGGAGGCTGAAGGGCAGGCTCCTGTTCGAGCCCTCGGTGGCGGTGACGAGCGTGCCCTGGGTGCTCGGGGCATCTGAGAGTGAGCCCGGATTCGCATGAATGGTTCTGTCACCTACATCCGCAGCGAGGACCTGCTTGACGAGACGCGCCCGCAGCGACTTGCGCGCAGCTTCGGCCTCACGAGGCGCCGACAGCTCTCCGGGCTTGGCCTCGCGATTCTGCTGCTGCCGCTGCTGACGCTGCTGCTCGAGGCGACCGACGACCACCTCGCCCTCGACGGTCAGGTGCTCGTCTATCTGCTCGCCGTCGTCGTGATCGCGATCGTCGGGGGCGTAATCGTCGCGGTGGCGGCGGCGCTCGCCTCCGCGACGCTGATCAACTACTTCTTCGTTGAGCCCGTTCACACCCTGACCGTCGGCGAGCCCGACCAGGTGGTGGCGCTGGTCGTCTTCGGGCTGGTCGCGGTTCTGGTCAGCGGCGCGGTGGAGTTCGCCGTGCGCCGAGCTGGGGCCGCCGAGCGCGCCCGCTCCGAGGCCGAGACGATGTCGGCGCTCACCGGACCGGACCTCGAAGGCGAGGGGTCGCTGCACGAGGTGCTCCGCCGGGCCCGTGAGACGTTCGGCATGGAGTCGGTGGCGCTCAAGGCTTGGCCGGGCGGGGCCGACGAATGGCGCGAGGTGGAACACGTCGGCTGGGCGCCGTCCGGCGCGGAGGCACCGCTTCGCTTCGATGTCCCGGTCGGGCCGCGCCTGCGGCTGATCGGCCGCGGCCCGGCTCTGTTTGCCGAGGATCGGCGTGTGCTGCAGGCCTTCGCGAACGCCGCGCGAACGGCGTATGAGGGCCATGTGCTGAGCGGCGAAGCAGAGCAGGCTCGATCGTTGGCGGAAGTCGACGAACAGCGCACCTCATTGCTGGCGGCGGTCGGGCACGACCTGCGAACGCCGCTGGCCGGAATCAAGGCGGCTGTCAGCAGCCTTCGTCAGACGGACGTCGAGTGGTCGGAGGACGAGCGCCGCGAACTTCTTGAGACGATCGAGGGATCGGTCGATCGGCTCGACGGCGTGGTGGGCAACCTGCTCGACGCGAGCCGGCTGCAGGCCGGCTCGCTCAGTGTCCACCCCCAGCCGGTGGCGCTCGACGAGGTTGTCGGAAGCGCGATGCTTGCGCTCTCCGAGCACGAGAGACGCATCAAGGTCGACGTCCCCGAGGATCTGCCGCTGGTCTACGCCGACCCGGGGCTATTCCAGCGGGTGCTCGTCAACTTGCTCGACAATGCGCTTCGCCACAGCGGAGCAGAGGACCCGATCGAGGTGACGGCGTTCGCCGGCGCGGCCACCGCGAAGCTTGAGGTGGTCGACCGCGGCTCCGGCGTCTCCGACGAGCAGAAGGCAAAGTTGTTCGAACCGTTTCAGCGTCTCGACGACCGGGGTCCCGAGGGCATCGGCCTGGGCCTCGCGGTCGCGCGCGGGTTCGTCGAGGCAATGGGCGGCGCAATGGTGGCGGACAACACGCCTGGTGGAGGGCTGACGATGCGCATCCGGCTTCCCGTCGCCAGAGCGCGCTCCGGCGAACCGGAAGCCGCATGACCCGCGTCCTCGTGGTCGAGGATGAGCCTGGACTTCGGAAGGCGCTCGGCATCAACCTCCGTGCGCGCGGCTACGAGGTGGCGCTCGCCGGAGACGGCCGGGCGGCGCTGACCGCCGCCTCGCAGCGTCCGCCGGACGCGGTGATCCTCGACCTCGGCCTGCCCGACATGGACGGCGGTCAGGTGATCGACGGCTTGCGCGGGTGGACGAAGGCGCCCATCGTCGTGCTCTCAGCGCGGTCTGAGGAGCCCGACAAGGTCACCGCCCTCGACGCCGGCGCGGATGACTACGTCACAAAGCCGTTCGGCATGGACGAGCTGCTGGCGCGGCTGCGCGCGGCGCTGCGCCGGGGGGCTCGCTCCAACGACGTTCCGGCGGTTGCCACCGACGACTTCACCGTCGACTTGGCCGCCAAGCAAGTCATCGCGAGCGACGGCCGCGCGGTTCGGCTCACACCAACCGAGTGGCACGTGCTCGAGGTGCTGGTGCGCAACGAGGGCAAGCTCGTCCCACAGCGCCAGCTGCTTCAGGAGGTCTGGGGCCCGCAATATGAGGCCGAGACCAACTACTTGCGGGTCTACCTGGCGCAACTGCGACGGAAGCTCGAACCCGATCCGTCGCACCCGCGCTACTTGATCACCGAGCCAGGCATCGGCTACCGGTTCGTCGGACGCCACGCTGGCGGCTGAACACTTCGGTAGTTCGCCTAACGCGGCATCGCTCGTTAGCCGGCGTCGGCCCCATGCGCGTCGTCACCGTTGAGCGGGATCTTCGCCGGAAGGCCGAATCGCGAAAACGCCTCGAGCGAGCGGAACGCGATCACCTCGGTGATCTTCGCCCCCTCGATGGCGAGGACGTCCAGGCAGATCGGGACGTATGCCGCGGCTTGGGCATCGCGCAGATAGACGCCAAGCGCGAGCTGGCCGTTCGCGCGTGTCGGAACGTAGCGCAGCCGTGGCGGGCCGCCGCCCGGAATGAGCCAAGAGTCGGCGATCGCATCGCGGCCTCGACACCAGCTCGCGTACGGGGGCATCGCGAACGTCGCATCCTCTGCGAGCAGTGCAAGGATCGCGTCCACGTCCCCGCTCTCGAACGCGGCCACGAAGCGGCCAACGATCTCCCGCACGCGCGCGTCCCCAAGCGAGCGCAGGGTGGCCTGCTGGCTTCGCTCGGGGAGGCGCTCCTGGAGGGCTCGACGGGCGCGCTGGAGCAGGCTGTTCGTCGAGGCGACCGTCGTCTCGAGAATTGCCGCTGTCTCTTTTGCTGAGAAGCCGAGGACATCCCGGAGGATCAGCACGGCGCGCTGCCGCGCGGGAAGATGCTGGAGGGCGACGATGAAGGCGAGCTCGACAGCCTCGCGCTGCTCGTAGCGAGCCTCGGGGGCGGTGGCCGCCTCCTCGATCCCCAGCTCCCGGTCGGGGTAGGGCTCGACCCAGACCGGTTCGTGCACGGCATCGGACGGCTCCGGCTCGCCCGTATCGGTCCGCGGACCGTAGTCGATCGGAAGTACGCGCCTCGGGCGCCGCCGAACTGCGTCCAGACAGGCATTCGTCGCAATCCGGTGCAGCCAGGTACGTATCGAGCTTCGTCCCTCGAACGCCGGCAGTCCGCGCCATGCGCGAAGCAGCGTCTCCTGCAGCGCGTCCTCGGTGTCGTGAAGCGACCCGAGCATGCGATAGCAGTGGGCGTGCAGGCTTCTCCTGTGCGGCTCGACCAGGCGGCGGAAGGCGACCTCATCCTGGCCGCGGGCGGCAGCTAGGAGCTCTTGCTCCGGGCCGCCGCTCACCGTCAGCCGCCCGGCGTTCATCGTCTCGCGGGACCTGATCTCACTCTGAACACTCTGCACCACCGGCCTCGGCCTCCTCGGATGACGGTCTTCGGGCTCACTGCGCCCGTTCGCAAGAACAGACGCAAAGAAGCGGCGAAATTCGTCGCGAACCCGAGAGGAAGCTCTTCGACGATGAGTTCCGACTCTCCGGTCCGTCATAGGTAACACGGCATGCCGTCTGAGGGCAAGAACCCCGTCGTGCACTTGGAGCTGCAAACCGACAACCTCCCGCGCGCCTGCGCCTTCTACACCGCTCTCTTTCCGTGGCGAGCCGAGACGGTGCGCGCGGGCTCGGGCTCCTACCTGTCGCTCGATCTCGGCATCGGAATCGACGCGGGCGTGAGCGAGCGTCCGGTCGATCGGCCGACCTGGCTTCCCTACGTCGAGGTCGCCGACGTAGCGGAGGCGACCGAGCGGGCGCGGCTCCTCGGTGGTTCAGTGATCCTCGAGCCGCGCGAGGGCCCGGCTGGCTGGCGAAGCGTGCTCAACGCGCCCTCGGGCGCCGAGGTCGCGCTCTGGCAGCCGAAGCCATGAGTGCGCGCGGTTCCCCGGCGCGGCCGTAGAGGCTCGAAGACGCGAACGCTAGGACCGCGCCGCGTGTCGGAAGAACAGAATCAAGCGTGCGCTACGACCTCGCGCACCTCGATGTTCTCGATCGTGACCACGTCAGGAGCCATCGACGGGACCCTCTGGCTCATTGCCTCGGCGGCGTCCTCGGACTCGAAGATGACCATCCCCAGCCCCGACTCGTCCTTTCGTGTCCAGTATCCCGTTACGAACCCGGGGGCCTGAGCCACACCGGGCACCACCTGCTCGCGCAGATGGCTCTGAGCGGCCTCGTGGTCGCTGATCGAGACCGTAACGACGACTGCATGCACCGGAGCCCTCCTTGTGTCGCGGGTATCACGGTCACTCTAATCCCCGGCGGGAGGGTCGCGCGGGGAGCGGAGTCCAGGGTCACGCCGCCGGGACGGCGCAGGGGGCCGGTCAGCCGTCGTCCGCGGCGTCGGACTCGGCGGGCTCATCCACCCCCTTCGTCGGTCCCTCTTCGTACTCATCGTCGTCGGGCAGGCTGAACAGCAGGTCTTCAACCGCGTCGGGGCCCGCCTCGCGCTCGATCCCATCCAGCACGTCGTCCAGGCGCTGGGGCGTCGGCCGTTGCACACCGGCGCGGTACTTAGGCATCGCCGGCCTCTCGCTTGACGATCACGAACCGCGCGTGGCGCTTGTTGGTCCACCAGTCCTCCGGCTGCCCCTTCATCCAGTCGCGGCGGCGCGCAAGCCACTCGCGGTGGGCATGAATCTTCTCCCGGTCGCGGTCGGTGTGTTTCGCCTGGCGCTCGAGAAGGCGAAGCCGGTTGACGTGACTCGACTCCCTGTCGGTGTGCACATTGCGCCGGCGCAGCTTCTTCCACGTCTTCTCTCCGACCACCCCGTCGGCCTTGACGGCGTGGACGGTCTGGAACTCGCGCACCGCCTCGTCGGTCGTCTTGCCGAAGGCGCCGTCGACCTCGGGCCTCGTGATGCCCAGATTGTGGACGCGCAGCCGATCTTGCAGGCGCTCGACGGCCTTGCCGTCGTCACCTCGCCTCAGGGTCGGATATTGCGGACCGTCGGCGTAGTCGGGCCCGGGGTCCGGGCCGTCGTAGGAACCGTCACCGCAGTCCTTCAGGTGCCAGGCCTCCCACGACGCGTCCGAGCACGCCCAGCTAAAGCCGTAGGCGCGGCCGTACTCGCCGATCAGGGAGCGGAAGTTGTTGTCGATCGCGAGCCCGAGCCCGTGATTCGAGCTTCCGGGCGAGGCCGCATTCCCACAGTCGCCTCGAGCACACCAATACTTCCGCCAGTATTCCTGCCGCGCCTCGGGGCGGTACATCGAGTCCGGGCCGTTGCAGCCGATCCGGACGCCCTCCTTCTTCAGGATCTCCGCCGCCATCGCGTTCCAGCGCCGGGCGGTGTCGCGCGCGAGCTTGCCCTGTCCCGGATCCGAGCCTGGGACACCGCCGGCCGCCGGGGCGAGCTCAGAGCTGGTGAGGTGACCGTTCGAGCTCAGCGGAGCCGTCCTCCGCAAGCCCCGAGGCCCACCGACCGGCGGGTCCTCGTCGGGTCGTCCTCCGCCATCGCGGTCGCGAGCCTACATCAGGGTTGTGGGATTTCAATGGGCGTTCGTGATCCCGAAACCACCGCGGTGTCGGCCCTCGCGCCACAAGCTGTCGCTGATTCAGGGATACTGAGAGCCGTGATCTCCACCGTCGCGGTCGGCACCGACGGATCGACGACGGCGTCCGAGGCCGTCAACTACGCAGCCGACCTCGCCCGCCGCCTCGGCGCGAACCTCGTCCTGCTGAGCGCCTTCCGTGACTCGAAATCCGCGTCGGCCGGCGCCAACGACGACATCGAGCTGCAATGGGCCTCGAACTCGGCGGCTCGGGTCAGGTCGATCCTCGAACGGACCGCGGTGGAGCTGGGGGAGAGCGGGCTCAAGTGCGAGACGCGCGTTGACGAGGGCGACCCGGCCGAGGTGCTGACGCGGCTCGCCGAAGAGTGCGGGGCAGATCTGCTGGTGATCGGAAACAAGGGAATGCAGCGCCGCTTTCTCGGCAGCGTCCCGAACGCCGTGACCCACAAGGCCGACTGCTCGGTATTGGTCGTCAAGACCACCTGAGCACGGGCCCGGGAGGCTGGCGCTGCGGACGCCGACCGGCGAAGCCTCGCAAGCCGCTCAGTGGTGGGGCTGAAGTCGCTCGGCCTCGCGAAGCCGCTCGGCGAGCGCCGCCAACACCCGTCGACCGACGCCGGGCACGTCCTCGATCAAGGTGGAGAACTCACGTGAGCCGAGCACGAGCAGGCGCATATCCGTCTCGGCGGTCACCGTGGCGGTGCGCGGCGCCGAATCCAGGAGAGCCATCTCGCCGAAGCACTCGCCGGGATGAAGCTGCGCGCTCTTCTTGCCTCGGATTGTCGCCCTCGCCGTCCCCTTGGAGATCACGAACGCCTCCCGGCCGGGGTCGCCCTGGCGGATCAGCACCCGGCCCGCGGGGACCTCGATCTCCTCGGCGAGCTTCGCAATCAGGGACAGATCACGCTTGCTGCAGGCAGAAAAGAGCTGGACCCGCGATAGCCGCTCGACCTTGGGGTCGCGTGCGCGTCGTCCAGGCCTCATCGCGTCTGGCCTTCCATCGCCGCGAGCCTACACCTGAGATCGCCATCAGGACGACGAGCAACGTCGCCGCGCTCGCGCTGCCGCACGGTCTCGGAGGCGATCGGGCTCGACCGGCGCTAGTCGATCCGCGGAGGCGCTCCCGCCGAGCCGGACTCGGTCTCGACCAGCGCTCGCAGGCTGCGATGGTCCTCGTCGCAGGCTGCGCATCCCTGCAGGTGCGCACGCATGCCCGGGACCTCGGCGTCGGCGTCCGCGCCGCTCAGCTCGAGCTCGACGTAGCGATCGAGTTCCGCGAAGCACTGCTCGCAGCTGAGCTCCGGGCCGTCTGATCCGAGCAGGCCGGCGAGCAAATCGCGATCGTCGCGCCCTGGCTCGTGGCTCATCGCTTCACCTCCGTGGCCTCGGCCTCCGCCGTGAACCTCAGCCCCTGATCGGCGAGATGGGTGCGGAGCTTTTTCCGGGCATCGTGGACGGTCTTGTAGAGGGCGCCTCGCGTCGTGCTCAGTCGCTCCGCAAGGACATCGATCGGCACTCCGTTGAGCGCGATCGCGACGAGCACCTCGCGTTGATGCGGCGAGAGCTCGGTCTCCAGCGCCGCGCTGAGCGAGCCGAGCAGCTCGCGGCTCTCGGCGCTCGTCGCCGGCGAGAGCTCGGTCGCCTCGAGCACGGCCCAGTGCTCGGGCTTGACCGGGATCTCGCGGCCCTGCCAGGCGCGGCGGCGGAGCTTCACGGCCGCCTCGAGGAGCGCGAACTTATACGCCCAGGTGGTGAAGCGACTGTCGCCGCGGTAGGTGTCGAGCTTCTTGAGGATCGCGAGCATCGCGTCGCCGGCGGCCTGGTGAGCGAGGTCGTCGAGATCGCCTCCGCGAACGTGCGGGAAGGATCCGCGTCGACGATTGATCTCGAACCGTGCGGCTCTCAGCAGCAGCTCGTGCAGGCGACGACGGGCGTCCTCGCCGCGCGCCCCCTCGGTGCCGAGGCCGACGACCCAGGCACGCGACTCGGCGTCGGGGCCGAGCGCCGGTTTGGCTGCGCTTGACCGGGTCATCGTAGGCGCCGGCGGAGGACCGGCGGGCCCCTCGACCCTAACAGCGCCATCGAGCGAGACGCTCACCGCGACCCCCGCCCGTGATCGAGTGGCGCGAGGATGCGCACCGCCAGCGCGGGCGAACAGCCGCGTTCGACCAGCTCGATCAGGGCGTGTAGGTCGATCGCGCGCTCGTCGGCGACCGACGCCGCCAGCCGAGGCTGAAATCCGGTCCGGAGAAGCTGGGCGCGCCTCCAGCGGACGACGTCGCCGCGCGGCATCGTGGCGCGCTGCCCCGGATCTCTCGGTTGCTGTGGCATACGCTGTTGGCGATTGCCGACCGCCGGTTCTTACCCGTGCGACCTGGCCACGGAGCTGCCGTGCGCCGGCGGGGTTTAGCGGCGCCCTGATCGGTGAGTCTCCACAGGTAGCGGATCACGACGACCGAGGGACGATGCCCGAATCAAAGCAGCCAAAGAGGGAGCGGTCCGCGGACATGGGACTGCCGGCCGGGCTCGAGTCCGAAGGACGCGATGACGGGCTCACCCGAGGGGACCTCGCTCACCCCTCGGGCGCCGCGCCCGATCACCGCCACAGCGTCGCGGGGACGAGGATCCCGGGCGGGCCCCGCCCCGCGGCCGAGGACACCTTGCGCACCCCGGAGGGTGAGGACGCCTGAGGCGGCTCAGCCGAGCGGAGTGATGATCTCGGTCGGCGTCGGCTCGTCCAGCTCGCGTCGCTCCAGCCCGACGCGGAGCGTCACGGACCCGAACGCGATCACGTCGCCGGACTCGACCCTGGTCGCGTCGCGGACCCGCTCGCCGTTGACGTAGGTGCCGTTTGCGGAAGAGAGGTCGTCGACGACCAGCGTCAGGCCCTCCTGGCGGACGGCGGCGTGGCGGCGGGAGACCGTGCGATCGCGCAGTCGCACGTCGGCATGGTCGCCGCGCCCGACGATCGCCTCGCCGAGCACCGGATAGGTGATTCCGTCGATCTCGCCGGTGAGCACATAGGCGTCCGCCATGCACTCAGTCTACGAACGCGTTCGTCGACGGCCTCGACGAGCATCTCATCCGCGAGCTGCGCGAGCGCACCTGGGTCCGCTTCGAGCCGCGCGTCGCCAAGGTCATGATTCGGTCGATGCTGCTCGCGCTTGCGATCGCCGGCCTCTTCCTCCTCCCCGATCCGTGGCGGGTCGTGTTCGTCGTCGTCGCGGCTTTCGTCGAGGTGGGCGAGGTCTATCTGTGGATCCGCTTCCTTCGCCGCTACCGGATCACCACCGGGGTCGAGGGGATGATCGGCGAGCGCGCCGAGGTGATCGAGGCCTGCGCTCCGCAGGGCCGGGTGCGGTTCCGCGGCGAGATCTGGACGGCGCGATGCGAGTTGCCGGTTCGGCCGGGGGAGGTCGTTCGGGTTTCGCGCGTCGACGGCCTCGTCCTCGTGGTCGCCCCCGAGCGTTGATCGCCGACTGCGCCCGCTGCCCATCCGCGGAGAGGCGGGATAGCGCCGAGCGGCAGGGCAACGGAAAAGGGCCCCGAGAGGGGCCCTTGGTTCCGAAAGGGCGTACCACCAGCGGCTTCGGCCACTGGTCCGTCAACCCTTCAAGCCTTCCGGCCTCGTCGGCCGATGTCCTATCGACCTTAACACCGAGGTCGAACCAAGGTTCCGGTTCCCGATCGCCGCCGATCTATTCATCCTTGCGGGACTTTTGCGCCAACCGACCGCTACTCCGCGGCCCCTCGCGAGGTCGCGTTGGACAGCGCTAGACTCGGGCCGTTCCGGGCGCTTAGCTCAGTTGGGAGAGCGCCAGCTCGACAAGCTGGAGGTCGCTGGTTCGAGCCCAGCAGCGCCCATTCCGTGATTTGCAGGCACTTCGCGGAACGCCCGTTGGCGAGCGACCCGTGAGCAGGTCTTCGCCCGATACGGCCGCACCTGCGTCCATTGCGGCGCACCTGCCACCGGTGTCGATCATTTGATCCCGATCAATTTCGCCGGCGACGATTCGCTGGCCAACCTAGGCCCTCTTGTGCCCGCTGCAATCGGGGTTGGGCTAAGGCAGGAGGCGGGTCGCAGACGCCTTGCGACGATGAGATCCTCGGATAGAGTCGTGCTCATCGAGGGGTAGGCGTCTTGGTCTCGTCGTCCCCGGGCCTCAAGGAGGAAGCCGTGGAACAGTCGCTGTCGAGCAGTGCAATGTCGGAACTGCCCCCTGACGAAGCTGATCGTTACCGGGCAGTAAGGCAGTACTCGCTCGCCGAGATTCTTGCCGTGTGGGCGGCGGCGGCCGTCCCGATGGGTGTCCTCGCGTGGATCATCGCTCCCTGGCTCCGGGACCAGATCGGCGGCGACGACCCGTTCGCCGAGTCGCTGTTGATTTGCCTCACCGCTGGGCTGATCTGGCAGTTCTTCTTGGTGCTGATCCTGGTCAGGCGGGAGTTGGGAACGCTCGAATGGTCGCGCGTACGCGACGCCCTCTGGCTGCGGCCACCCCGCGATCCAAAGACCGGGCACGTCGGTGGAAGGGTCTGGTGGTGGGCGCTCCTTTTCGTCGTCCTCCTCGCCATCTGGAGCCTCGTGCCGACGATCCCGGGACCCGAGCCGCGGGACTTCGCCGATTACTTGGACTCGGACCGCGGCGAGGATTTCTTTTCCGGCGCGTGGGGCTGGTTCGCGGTCGTCGTCGTGCTCGCCGTCTTCAACACGGCCCTCGGCGAGGAACTGCTCTTTCGGGGGCTGCTATTGCCCCGGATGCGGGACGTGTTTGGAAGGGGCGACTGGGTCGCCAACGGAGTGCTGTTCACGCTCTACCACCTGCATGTGCCGTGGGTGATTCTCAACACCTTCGTCGAGGGCATCTTTCTCGAGGCCTATCCCTCGCGGCGGTTCCAGAGCGCCTGGATGGGGATCATCGTGCACTCGATTCAGAGCGTCTTCATCATTCTCATCGTGCTCGGGCTCGTGCTCGACTAGGACGAGGCCCGAGAGGATCGCCTGAGTTCGAGCCCAGCAGCGCCCATCGGGACGCGCCCCCGCCTGCATGCCGGGCGCGACTGACCGGCCGTGCCGAACGCGAGCCTGATCCGCCGTGCGACCGCCGCCGACGCGCCCGAGATCGCGAGGCTGCTGCACCGGTTCAACACCGAGTTCAACGAGCCGACGCCCGGCGTCCCCGCACTGACCGAGAACGTCGGTCGGCTTCTGGAGGGCGACGAGATCGTCGTCCTGCTCGCCGGCGATGGCCCCGACGGGCTCGCGCAGCTGCAGTTCCGCCTCTCGGTCTGGTCGGAGGCGCTCGACGCCTACCTGGCAGAGCTCTACGTCGTCCCGGAGCGCCGCGGCGAGGGCATCGGTCGCGCTCTGCTCGAGGCGGTGCTGGAGGTCTCCCGCGAGGCCGGCGCCGGCCACATCGACCTCGGGACGAGCGAGGACGACACGGTGGCGATTGCGCTTTATGAGAGCGCCGGGTTCACGAACCGCGAGGGACGCCCGGACGGGCCGAAGATGCTCTATTACGAGCGAGACCTGTAGGGCGCGAGTCCGCGTTCGCCACAATGACCGCGTGGCAGGGCAGCTACGAGGCTTGGTGACGAAGCGCGGCCCGGTTTTCGAGCTCGTCTTCATCGTCGCGATCGCGATCGGCTTGGCGCTCGCCGTGCAGGCCTGGGCGATCAAGCCGTACCAGATCCCCTCGGGCTCGATGGAGCCGACGCTCGACGTCGGCCAGCGCGTGCTCGTCGACCGCTTTTCGCACCGCCTCGGCTCCGACCCGGAGGTCGGGGACGTGATCGTCTTTCATCCCCCGGTCACGGCGGAGCCCGGCTACGCCGGAGCGCAGTGCCCGGTGGACAAGCCGGCGGACGAGGTCTGCCCGACGAACGACCCCCGCGAGGCGGACACGAACTTCATCAAGCGGGTCGTCGCGGGGCCGGGGGACACGCTGAAGATCGTCGACGGCTACCCGATCGTGAACGGCGAGCGCGTCGAGGGCGACTGGGAGATCAACCCCTGCGACGGCGGCGCGAGCTGCGACTTCCCCCGCGAGATCTCGATCGCGCCCGATCACTTCTTCGTGATGGGCGACAACCGCCCGTTCAGCGACGACAGCCGCTTCTGGGGCCCGATCCCGCGCGATTGGATCGTCGGCCAGGCGTTCGCGAGCTACTGGCCGCCAAGCCGGATCGGTTCGTTGTAGCGCCGGTCCGCCGCGAATCGGGCGCCCGGTCTCAGAGCGCGGGACCCTAGCCCGCGCGGCTCCGCGCGAGGGCTTCGGTCCGGTGGTGCCTGGCGCCCCGAATATGCTCGCCGACCATGCTCGGGACCTACGCGTCCTTCTCGCTCATCCTCGGCCTCTCGGCACTCTGCGGGCAAGCGGTATTCGCCGCCTGCGGGCGGCGGACCTGGTCGCGGCTCGCTCCGGCCGTCGGGCTGGCGACTCTGCTCGCCGTCGCCTGGGCGACCGTCCGCCTGCCGGGACGCGGGACCGCGGCGGCCCTCACGCTGGTCGTGTTCGGCACGGCGGCGGCCCTCGTCCTGCGCGGCCGGCTCGTCGACCTGCCGCGGGCGCTGCGGCCTGGGGTGCCGCTCGGGCTCGCCGCGGTCGTGGTCGGCTCGCTGCCCTTCGTGGTCGAGATGCGGTTCGGGATCCTCGGCACAGGCCTCAACCCGGACATGTCCCAGCACCTGTTCGCCGCCGACCGGCTCGCCCACGGGGGCGTGGAGCGGCTCGTCTCCGAGGGGTATCCGCTCGGCCCGCACGCGCTCGTCGTCGCGATCTCCTCGCTGGGGGCGAGCCCCGTGCACGCCTTCGACGGCCTCCAGCTCGCGGTTGCCGTCTCGACCTGCCTCGCGGCGCTCGCCCTGCTCGAGCCGCTCACGCCGTGGCGGCGGATCGCCGGGGCGCTGGCGGTCGGCTACGCGTACCTGCTCGCGGCCTACTTCGTCCAGGGGGCGTTCAAGGAGACGATCGAGGCGCTGTTCGTGCTCGCGTTCGCGATCGCGCTCGGCGAGCTCGAGCGGGGATCCGCCGCGGCGCGCGAAGGCCCGCGACAGCTCGCCGCGCTACCGCTCGCGGCGCTCGCGATCGGCGCCGTCTACGCCTACAGCTTCCCGGGCCTGCTCTGGCTTGCGGCGGCGCTCGGGGTCTGGGCCGTGGCCGAGCTCGCACGGCATGCAGACGCCGTCGCGGCGCTGCGCGGCGCCGCCCCGGCGGCGCTGGTCGCCCTGGGGGCGCTCGCGATCGCGATCGCGCCCGAGACGGGACGGATGGCCGACTTCGCGAGCTTCGAGACCTTCGACCCCGACGGCGCCGGCCTCGGCAACCTCTTCAACCGGCTCTCGCCGCTGCAGGCGCTCGGGATCTGGCCCTCGGGCGACTTCAGGGTCGAGCCGGGCGACGGCAGCGTCCCGGCGGTCGTCTTCTATCTCGGCGCGGCGCTTGGCGCCGCGGCGCTCGGCTACGGTCTCTGGTGGGCGGTTCGGCGCCGCGAGCTCGCGCTCCCGGCGGCGCTCGCCGGCGGCGCGGCACTGTGGCTCTACACCCTGCTCGCCGGGACGCCCTATCAGGAGGCCAAGGCGCTGGTGCTGCTCACCCCGCTGGTCGCGATGATCTCGATTCGCGGCCTGCTCGCCGGCTCGGCGCCGACCGCGGCAGCGGTCGCCTTCCTGTTCGCGGCTGGAGGCTCGAGCGTTCTCGCGCTCGCCAACGGGCCGGTCGGTCCGTCGGGCTATTCCCCGGCGCTGGCCGAGCTGCGGGGCGAGCTCGGCGCGAGGTCGACCTTTGTCTTCGCGCCGCGGAAGCTGATCGACGAGGTCCACGGGACCGATTACCTCAACTGGGAGCTGCGCGGAAACCGGCTCTGTCTTCGCCGGCTCGAGGAGGGGGCGGCCGAGGCGCCGGCGGGCTCCTCGACGCTGAGGGTCCGCATCGATGACGGCGCCGTCGTCCCCGAGACGCTCAACGAGGTCGCGGGCCGGGCTCGCCCCGACGAGCCGTGCCCGCCGGTCTCACCATCCGCGCGCGCCGACCCCGGCGAGGGCGGGTAGCGGCGGCCGGCGCCCTCGGCGCCGCCCGCCGCCGTCTCGCTATCGGGCCTCGACCAGCGGCTCGAGCTGGCCGCGAATCGCTCCGTCCGGGTACTTCTCGGTGTGGACGTTGACGTAGAACTTCTCCGGCGCCGAGCCGATCCTCTTCAGCAGCTTCGACTTGACACCCTTCACGCAGCCCTCGTAGGAGCCGTTGCCGTCGAGGCCCTTGTCGTCCTCGAACAGGGTCACCTTGATCCGCCCGTCGGTGTCGGCGTCGCCCTTGTGGATGTGACCCGCGATCATCGGGTCGAGCTTCGCGACCTCGAGCGTGAAGCAGAGCTTCTCCTTCTTGGGCTTGAGCTTGACGGAGACGGTGCCCTTGCCGTTCGAATCGCCGGGCCCCGGGACCTCGTTCGCGCCCTTCAGCTTCGTCTGGACCTCGATCGTGTTGGCGCCCGCGAGCGAAAGCGCCGGGACGGCGAGCGCGACGGTCGCCAGCACCAGTAGCGCGAGCACCAGCTTCGATCGCATCATCGGTAATACCTCCTGCCTCGGGTTCGTGTGGCGGCCCGCGCTGACTAGCATGGCCGCCTATGCCAGCGGTCACGGTAACGCTTCCCGACGGATCACCGCTCGCGCTCGAACAGGGGGCCACCGGCGCCGACGCGGCTGCCGCGATCGGCCCCAAGCTGGCCGAGGACGCGCTCGGGATCAAGGTCGACGGAGAGCTTCGCGACCTCGCCGCACCGCTGCCCGACGGCGCCGAGATCAGCATCGTCACCGCGAGAAGCCCCGGCCCCGACGCCGACGACGCGCTGTGGCTGATCCGCCACGACGCGGCCCACGTGATGGCGACCGCGGTCGTCGAGCTCTGGCCCGGGACCAAGGTCTCGATCGGGCCGCCGATCGAGGACGGCTTCTACTACGACTTCGAGTTTCCCGACGGCGAGCGCCCGAGCGAGTCCGACCTCGAGCGGATCGAGGCCGCGATGCGCGAGCACGTGGCCGCCGACGAGCCGTTCGAGCGCTCGGAGCTGCCCGTCGCCGAGGCGATCGAGCGCTTTCGCGCCTCCGGTCAGCCCTACAAGGTCGAACTGATCGAGGACCTTGTCCGCGACCAGGGGGTGGACAGCGTCTCGCTGTACCGCAACGGCCCGTTCATCGACCTCTGCCGCGGCCCGCACGCCCCATCGACGGGTCGGATCGGCGCCTTCAAGCTCACCTCGCTCGCCGGCGCCTACTGGCGCGGTGACGAGAACCGCCAGATGCTGACCCGCATCTACGGGACCGCCTTTCACGACCCCACGCAGCTCGAGCGACACGAGGAGCTGCTCGAGCGCGCCCGGGAGCACGACCATCGCCGGGTCGGGCCCGCCCTGGGGCTGTTCATCTTCCGCCCCGAGGCGCCCGGGATGCCGTTCTGGCTGCCGAACGGGACGACCCTGATCCGACTGGTGGAGCGCGAGGTCCGCGAGCAGCTCTCGAAGCGGGGATACCGCGAGATCAAGACGCCGCGGATCCTCGACGAGGAGCTCTGGCACCGCTCAGGGCACTGGGACAACTACCGCGAGAACATGTTCTTCGCCGAGCCCTCCCGGCGCGAAGGCGACGAGCGCCGCTACGCGCTCAAGCCGATGAACTGCCCCGGCGCCTGCCTGGTGTTCGGATCCGAGCGCCATTCCTATCGCGAGCTGCCGCTGCGCCTGGCCGAGTTCGGCGACGTCTCGCGCTATGAGCGCGAGGGCGTGCTGCACGGTCTGCTCCGGGTGCGGGCCTTCACCCAGGACGACGCGCACGTCTATTGCACCCTCGAGCAGGTCCCCGCCGAGGTCGACTCGATCTGCGAGGCGATCGACGAGCTCTACTCGCGCTTCGGCTTCGACGAGGTCCGGGTCGAGCTCTCGACCCGACCCGAGAAGTCGATCGGCACCGACGAGCAGTGGGAGCGGGCCGAGGCGGGCCTCCGCGAGGCGCTCGAGCGCCAGGGGCGGGCATTCGAGGTCAGCCCCGGGGAAGGGACGTTCTACGGCCCGAAGATCGACTTCCACGTCACCGACGCGCTCGGGCGCTCGTGGCAGCTCGGCACCTGCCAGCTCGACTTCCAGATGCCGGAGCGCTTCGAGCTCAGCTATCAGGGCGAGGACAACGCCGAGCACCGGCCGGTGATGATCCACCGCGCGCTGCTCGGCTCGGTGGAACGCTTCGTCGGGATCCTGATCGAGCACTACGGGGGCCGCTTCCCGGCCTGGCTGGCGCCGGTGCAGGCGACTGTGCTCCCGGTGTCCGACCCGCACCTCGAGTACGCGCACGAGGTCGCGGTGGAGCTCGGCGCGGCCGGCGTGCGAACCAGGGTCGACGAGCGCTCGGAGTCGGTCGGCCGGAAGATCCGCGACGCCGAGCTCGCCAAGGTGCCGCTGATGCTGGTCGTCGGCGAGCGCGAGCAGGCACAGCGCACGGCCTCGGTGCGCTCGCACGAGCGCGGCGATCTCGGGGCGTTACCGCTCGACGAGATCCCGTCGCTGACCGAATGAGTGGGGGGGAGCCGCCATATACCACATATGGGGTAGTCGAACCGGGGCCCCGAGGCGGCGGCGCAGGCGCTCTCCGCCGGGCCTCTATACTGGCGTTCGATGAAGGGCACCCCCAGCCAGCCGCAGCGCTAGCGTCCGTGCCCTGCCTTGTCTTTTTCGTCCCGCACCCGTCCCGCCAGCAGGTAGCTTGACGCTCCTCGCCAGCCCGCCCAACTAGTGCCGGTCCCGAGGCGCTTCGACCGGCAGCCTCCTGAGCGCGACCCCACCCGGATCAACGAACGGATCCGGGTGGCCGAGGTGCGGCTGATCGAGGAGGACGGCAGCCAGATCGGTGTGATCAAGACCGACGACGCGCTGCGCATGGCCGCGGAGCGCGACCTCGACCTGGTCGAGGTGGCCCCCGACTCGCGCCCCCCGTGGCTCGGCTGCTCGACTACTCCAAGTACAAGTACGAGCAGGAGCAGAAGGCCAAGGCCGCGCGCAAGCACCAGCAGCAGGTCAACGTGCGCGAGATCAAGCTGCGCCCGAAGATCGCCGACCACGACTACGAGACCAAGAAGGGCCACGTCGAGCGCTTCCTGCGCCAGCAGAACAAGGTCAAGGTGACGATCATGTTCCGCGGCCGCGAGCAGGCTCATCCCGAGCGCGGTCGGGCGTTGCTCGAGCGCCTGTTCGAGGACGTCGGCGAGCTGGCGACGATCGAACAGCACCCGCAGCAGGAGGGCCGCAACATGCACATGATGCTGGCGCCCTCGCGCGCGAGCGCGGCCAAGGCGCGCGAGGAGCGCAGCCGCGCCGAGGACGGCGCGCAACAACCCGCCCCGGAGCCCGAGGCACAAGCCGCCCCGGAGCCCGAGGTCCGGCCGCCGGCAGGCGCCGCTCCCGAGGCCGGCAAGCCCGGTGCGGCCGCCGCCGAGGCACGCGCGGCTGCCGAGCCCCAGTAGATCCGCCGCGGGCTCCGCGGTCTGCTTCAATAGTCGGCCCCGATGCCGAAGATGAAGACCCATTCGGGCGCCAAGAAGCGCTTCCGCAAGACCGCGAAAGGCAAGCTTCGCGGCCGGCGCGCGTACTCGAGCCACATCCTCGAAAAGAAGTCGCCGAAGCGCAAGCGGCGGATGGCGAAGCCGGTCGAGATCTCGCCGAACGACGCGAAGACCGTGAGGACGCTGCTTGGAGGCCGCAGGTGAGCCGCGCGACCAACGCCGTCGCTCGCAAGCGGCGCAAGAAGAAGGTCCTCGACCAGGCGAAGGGCTACTGGGGCCGCAAGCACTCGAGCTACCGGCTTGCCAACGAGCAGGTGATGCGCTCCGGCAACTACGCCTACCGCGATCGCCGGCGGCGCAAGCGCGAGATGCGGCGGCTGTGGATCGTGCGGATCAACGCCGCCGCGAGGCGGGAGGGAATGAGCTACTCGGAGCTGATCCACGGCCTCAGCGCGGCCGGGATCGAGGTCAACCGCAAGATGCTCGCGGACGTCGCCGTGCGCGACCCCGAGGCGTTTCGCCGATTTGCCGAGCAAGCCCGGGAGGCCGCGGCGGCCTGAGCGAACCCAGAGCGCCGAGACGAGACTTCACCGGGCGCCCCAGGGGCGCCCTTTTTGATGGACGAGAGTGATCACGAGCAAGGACAACGAGAAGCTGAGGCTGATTCGCAAGCTCGCGGAGCGCAAGCACCGCGAGCGCGAGGAGCTGTTCGTGGCCGAGGGCGAGGACCTGGTCGCGGCGGCGGAGGCCGCCGGGTGGGGACCCGAGTTCGTGCTCCGCTCCGGGGTGGAGGTGGAGCCGAGCCTGCTCGACGCGGTCAGCGCGCTGGGCTCGGGGACGAGGATGATCGGCGTCTATCGACGGCGCTGGAGCGAATCACTCGAGCCGCCGTGTATCTACCTGCACGCGGTCGGCGACCCGGCCAACGTCGGCGCGATCGTGCGCTCCGCGCACGCGCTTGTCGATGGCACGGTCGTGCTCGGGCCCGGCTGCGCCGATCCGTGGAGCCCGAAGGCGGTGCGCGCCGGCATGGGCTCGGTGTTCGGACAGCCGCTCGCCAGGGCCGACGTCGGCCGGCTGCCGGGCCCGATCGTCGGCCTCGTCGCCCACGGCGGTGCGCCGCCCGACGAGGCCCCGGTCGGCAGCCTGTGCCTGGGCGCCGAGCGCGCGGGCCTGCCGGCGGAGCTGCTCGCCCGCTGCGATCGGCTGTGGACGATCCCGCTGCGGGCCGGCGGCGCCGAATCGCTCAACGTCGCCGCCGCGGCGGCGATCGCGCTCGGCCGGATATCGTCGGCGCCCCCGAACGGGGCCCCGGACTGATGTTGAACCGGATCCAGAGCCTGCGCGAACAGGCCGCCGCGGCGATCGCCGCTGCGGCCGACGTCGCCACGCTCGAGGAGCTGCGGGTGCGCTTCCTCGGCCGTAAGTCGGAGCTGACGGCGATCCTTCGCGGGATCGCCGAGCTGGAGCCCGCCGAGCGCGGGCCGGTCGGCGCCGGTGCCAACGAGGCGCGCCAGGCGCTCGAGCAGCAGCTCGGCGAACGCCGCGAGGCGCTCGAGGCGGAGGAGATCGAGCGCTCGTTGGGCGCCGACTCGATCGACGTCACGCTTCCGGGCGCGCCGCCGGTCGCCGCCGGTCATCTGCACCTGCTGACGCGCACGCGGCGTGAGATCGAGGACATCTTCGTCGGTCTCGGATACCGGGTGCTCGAGGGCCCCGAGATCGAGCACGACTTCTACAACTTCACCGCCCTCAACCACCCGCCGGGGCACCCGGCGCGGATGGTGCAGGACAGCTTCTACGTCGACCCCGCGACGCTGCCCGACGGCGCGGTCAACGCGTCGGGGCTGCCGCCCGGGCCGCAGGACGTCCTCTTTCGCACCCACACCTCGCCGATGCAGGTGCGCGCCATGGAGGCGCAGGCGCCGCCGCTGTTCATCATCGTCCCGGGCACCGCGTACCGGCGCGACACGATCGACGCCACGCACCTGCCGATGTTTCATCAGGTGGAGGGATTGGCGGTCGCGGAGCGGATCTCGCTCGCCGATCTCGCCGGCACCTTGGACCATGCGGCGAAGGCGCTGTTCGGGCCCGATCGCGAAACGCGGCTGAAGCCCGACCACTTTCCGTTCACGGAGCCGAGCGTCCAGGTCGACGTCTCCTGCTTCGCCTGCGACGGGACCGGCCACCTCGCCGGCGGGGAGCGCGATCCGCTGTGCAAGGGAACGGGCTGGATCGAGATCCTCGGCGCCGGGATGGTCGACCCGAACGTGTACGGGTTCGTCGCCGACGGCTATGACCAGGAGACCACCCAGGGCTTTGCCTTCGGGATGGGGATCGAGCGGATCGCGATGCTCAAGCACGGGATCCCCGATCTGCGGCTCTTCTTGGAGAACGACGTCCGCTTCCTGGAGCAGTTCGCATGAGGGTCCCGTTCGGGTGGTTGACGGAATACTGCGACCCCGGGCTCGCGCCCGAGGAGGTCGCCGAGCTGCTCTCGATGCGCGCGGTAGAGGTCGAGCGCGTGAGCCGAATGGGCGTCCCCTCCTCGGAGGGATTCGTCGTCGGCCGGGTGCTCTCCGCCGAGCGGCACCCGAACGCCGATCGGCTCAGCGTCTGCGAGGTCGACACCGGCGAGGGCGCGACGACCATCGTTTGCGGGGCGCCGAACGTCGCCGCGGGACAGACAGTCGCGGTCGCGCAGCCCGGAGCGCGGATGCCGGGCGGCGAGAAGCTCGAGAAGGCGAAGCTGCGCGGGGTCGAGTCGAACGGGATGATCCTCTCCGAGCGCGAGCTCGAAATCGGCGACGATGCCTCCGGCATCCTCGTGCTGTCCGCCTCCTCCGCTTCGCGTTCAGGGGCGGGAGGGTCAGCCGAAGGACCGACACCCGGTACCCCGCTTGCAGACGTCCTGCCGATCTCCGAGGCGGTGCTGGAGCTCGATCTGAACCCGAACCGGGTCGACTGCATGGGCATCTACGGCGTCGCGCGGGAGGTCCACGCGATCACCGGCGCGCCGCTCGCCGAGCCGCCCTGGAAGCGCGACGCCGAGCCCACCGGCGAGGGCTCGGTCGAGGACCTGGCGTCGGTCGCGGTCGAGGTGCCCGAGCTCTGCCCGAGGTTCACCGCGAGGGCGTTCTCGGGCGTCGAGATCGCGGCATCGCCGGTCTGGCTGCGTGCGCGGCTGCTCGCAGCCGGGATGCGGCCGATCTCGAACGTCGTCGACATCACCAACTACGTGATGCTGAGCACCGCGCAGCCGCTTCACGCGTTCGACCTCGACCGGGTGCCTGGAGGCGAGTTGATCATCCGCCGGGCGCTAGAGGGCGAGACGATGACCACGCTCGACGGAATCGAGCGTCGCTTCGACCACGAGACGGTGCTGGTCTGCGATCGCGACGGGCCGAGCGGCATCGCCGGGATCATGGGCGGCCAGGTCTCCGAGGTCTCCGAGCAGACGACCCGGGTGCTGCTCGAGGTCGCGACCTGGAACGGGGTCAACATCCTGAGGACGTCGAGCATGCTCGGGCTGCGCACCGACGCCTCATCGCGATACGAGAAGCAGCTCCATCCCGAGCTGGCACTTCGCGCCCAGCGTCACGCCTCGCGGCTGCTGGCCGAGCTCGCCGGCGCCGAGGTCGCCCGGGGGACGATCGACGCGGCCGCCGAGGTCCCGCCGGCGCACGTGATCTCGCTGCACGGGGCGCGCCTCGACTCGCTGCTCGGGGTCGAGATCGAGCCCGGCGAGGCGGGGGAGAGCCTCGAGCGGCTCGGCTTCGAGGTCGAGGAGGTCGGCGGGCGGGAGCTGCGGGCGACCGTGCCCTTGCACCGCCACTACGACGTCAGCCGCGAGGTCGACCTGATCGAGGAGGTCGGACGCCTGCACGGGTTCGACCGGCTGCCGCGCACGCTTCCGGCGCACGCCGACCGGGTCGGCGGGCTGTCGCGCGAGCAGCTCGGCCGTCGCCGGGCCGAGGACCTGCTGCGCGACCTCGGCTTCGATGAGGTCGTCAGCTGGTCGATCGTCGATCCGGGGCTCGCCGACCGGCCTGCGACTGGCAGCCGACGACCCTCGCCGGGCGGCGGTCGCGACCCACAACCCGATCTCCGCCGACCAGGTCGAGATGCGCACCACGCTGCTCGGCGGGCTGCTCGACGCCGCCCGCCACAACCTCGCGCGTCGCGCCGACCGGGTCGCCCTGTTCGAGTCGGGGCGCGCGTATCTCTCGGAGCCGGCGCCGGCGGACGGGGGTCCGCTCGCCGGTCACTTCGCGGGCCGGGTTGCCCCGCCGGCGTGCGAGCCACACCGGATCGCGGCCGTGCTCGTCGGCGAGCTCGCTCCGCCCTCGTGGGCTGGTTCGCCGGCTGCGCGACGACGCTCCGGGATTCTTCGCGCTCAAGGGCGCGCTCGAGCTGCTGGCCGCGAGCCTGGCCGCCGAGCTCTCGCTGGCGCCGGGAGTGGAGCCGTTCACCCACCGCGGCCGCTCGGCGGCGATCGAGCTCGCCGGCGAGCGCATCGGGTGGCTCGGCGAGCTGCATCCGCTGGTCGCGCGGGCCTGGGATCTGCCCGGCGGGACGGCGTTCGAGCTCGACCTGGCGCCGCTGCGTCGATGCCTCGGCGGTCGGCGGCGAGCGCTACGAGGACGTGACCACCTTCCCGGCCGTGCTCCAGGACCTGGCGGTGACCGTCGCCGAGGACGTGCCCGCCGAGCGGGTGATCGAGCGCGTCCGAGCCGGCGGCGGCGCGCTGCTGGATTCGGTGAGCGTCTTCGACCTCTACCACGGCGAGCAGCTCGAGCCGGGGAGAAGAGCCTCGCGCTGCGGCTCGAGTTCCGGACCGCCGATCGAACGCTCACCGACGCCGAGGTCGGCGAGCTTCGCGAGCGGATTCGGGCGGAGCTGGCCGAGATCGGAGCGTCGCTGCGTGACTGAGCGCTCCCAACCGCTGCACGGCGAGCCGGCGGCCCGAGTCCTGGTCGCCGGCGCCTCGGGCTACGCCGGCGCGCTTGCCGCCGAGCTCGTCTGGCACCATCCGCGGCTCGAGCTGATCGCGGCGACCGCGCGCGCCGAGGCCGGGAAGCGGCTCGACCGGCTCTACCCGCGTTACCGGGCGACGATCGAGCTCACCGAGCTCGACCTGGCGAGCGCCGACGCGGTCGACGCCGCGATCGTCGCCTATCCGCACGGGGCCGCGGCGCCGGTGGTCGCCGCCCTGCGCGGACTCGGCGCCCAGGTGGTCGATCTCTCGGCCGACTTCCGGCTCGTCGACGCGGCGATCTACGAGCTCTGGTACGGGCCCCACGGTGACCCCGACCTGCTCGAGAACGCCGTCTACGGGCTCACCGAGCTGGGCCGCGAGCGCGTCCGCGAGGCCGACCTGGTCGCGAACCCCGGCTGCTATCCGACCGCGGCCCTGCTGGCGCTCGCCCCGCTGGCGGAGCGCGGCCTGCTCGAGTCGGTGCTGATCGACGCCAAGTCGGGCGTCTCCGGTGCCGGGCGTGGCGACGGCGACCGCCTGCACTTCGTCAACGTGCAGGAGAACTTCGCACCGTACGGCGTCGACGGCCATCGGCACCTGCCCGAGATCGAGCAGGAGCTGCGCAGGATGCAGGCCGCCGCCGACACGGTTTTTGGTCCGTCGTCCTCGGGTGCCCCCGTCAGCATTCGTCCCCCACCTGCTGCCGATCGATCAGGGCTTGCTGGCGAGCTGCTACCTCGATCTCGGCGATGACCTCGACGGCGAGGCCCTGACCTCGACCTACGCCGAACGCTACGCCGACGACCCCTTCGTCGAGGTGGTCGGGACCGCGCCGGGCGTGCGCGAGGTGCGCGAGAGCAACCTCTGCCGGATCCACGTCGCGCGGCTCGGCGAACGGCGCGCCGTCGCCTTCGCGGCGATCGACAACCTCTGGAAGGGGGCCGCCGGACAGGCGGTCCAGAACCTGAACCTGATGCTCGGCCTCGACGAGACGGAGGGGCTGAAGTGACCGGCAGCGCGCGGCCTCGCCGCCGGCCGCACGTTCTTTCGCTCGCGCTGGGTCGAGGCGCCCGCCGGGGTCGAGGAGCTCGCGCCGGCGCTGCTCGCGCCGGGTTTCCGCGCCGCCGGCGTGGCCTGCGGGCTCAAGGACGACGGCGGCACCGACGTCGGCCTCCTCGCCTGCGAGCCCGAGGACGTCCGCTCGGCGTTGCTGCTCACCCCCAACGCGGCCGCCGCCGCGCCGGTCCGCGTCTGCCGCGAGTCCTGCGACGCGTCGCGGCTGCGCGCCGCGGTCGTCAACTCCGGAAACGCCAACGCGGCCACGGGCGAGCGCGGGATACCGCGACGCGGTCGCGATGCGCGACGCCGCCGCCGCGGCGATCGGCGCCTCGCCCGAGTCGGTCGCGGTCGCCGAGACCGGCGTCATCGGCGTGCCGCTGCGGGTCGACGACGTCCTGAGCGGGATCGCCGCGGCCGCCGGCGAGCTCTCGCCGGCGGGTGCCGGGGCGTTCGCCGAGGCGATCATGACCACCGACCGCGGCCCGAAGGCGTGCACCGTTCGGGTCGCCGGGGTCACCGTGTCCGCGCAGGCGAAGGGGGCCGGGATGATCCAGCCCGGGCTTCGCGACCATGCTCTGCTTCGTGCAGACCGACGCGGCGGTGGCCGAGCCGGAGCGCACCCTGCGGCGCGCGGTGGAGCGCTCGTTCGAGCGGATCACCGTCGACGGGCAGATGTCGACCAACGACACGGTTCTGCTCCAGGCCACCGGCGCCGCCGGCGCTCCGCTCCCCGAGGGGCTGCTCGACGCGGTGCTCCTGCAGCTCGCGCTCGAGGTCGTCGCCGACGGCGAGGGAGCGACGCGGGTGGCGCGAATCGAGGTCCGCGAAGCGGTCTCTCCCGCGGAGGCCGAGCGGGTCGCGCGCGCAATCGCCAACTCGCCGCTCGTCAAGACCGCGCTCTACGGTCGCGATCCCAACTGGGGACGGATCGCGCAGGCGGCCGGGATGGCGCTGGCCGGCGAGCACGTCGGCGAGCTCGGGCCCGATGTGATCGAGGCGCACGAGCTCGGTCGGGATTCGGCGGAGGCAGAGATCTCGGTGGCGCTTGGCCGCGGCGGCGAGTCGGCGCGGGTCTACTTCTGCGACCTGAACGCCGAGTACGTGCGAATCAACTCGGAGTACACGACGTGACCAAACGAGTGCCCGGGCAGGGACTCGCGTCCGTCCACACGCTGCTCGAGGCGCTGCCGTACATCCGCGAGTTCCACGGGCGCACGGTGGTGATCAAGTACGGCGGCGCGGCGATGCAAGAGGAGGATCTGCGCGACGCTTTCGCCACCGACGTCGTCCTGCTCAAGTACGTCGGCCTCAACCCGGTGGTCGTCCACGGCGGCGGCCCCGACATCACCCGCTACATGGAGCGGCTCGGGATGGAGGTCAAGTTCGTCGAGGGCGTCCGCGTATCGGACCCGGAGACGGTCGAGGTGGCGAAGATGGTGCTGCTCGGCAAGGTCAACGCCGACATCGTCATGCGCCTCAACCGCCACGGCCAGCCGGCGGTCGGGCTCTCCGGCGAGGACGGGGCGCTGTTCGACATCCGCCCCCACGAGCGCGCCGAGGAGATCGGCATGGTCGGCGAGATCGATCGCGTCGACGTCGAGGTGCTCAACCACATCGCCGCCGACTACATCCCGGTGATCGCCTCCGCCGGGGTCGATCGCGAGGGTCGCTCCTACAACGTCAACGCCGACACCGCCGCCGGCAAGGTGGCCGCGGCCCTGCACGCCTACAAGGCGCTGTTCCTCACCGACGTGGCGGGCTGGCTGGCCGATCCCGAGGACGAGGGCACGCTGCGCTCGCGGGTGACCGTTGCCGATGTCGGCGCGGAGCTCGAGCGGGTCGAGCGGTGGGATGAAGCCGAAGCTCGAGGCGTGCGTGGAGGCGATCGGCGGCGGCGCCGGCTCTGCGCACATCGTCGATGGCCGCCGCCCACACTCGCTGCTGCTCGAGCTGTTCACCGACGCCGGCGTCGGGACGATGGTCACGCCGTGAGGCACCTCGCCGTCGCCATCCACCGCTTCGCGCCGCTCATGGCGGCTTGTGTGCGGGCCGTGACCGTCGAGGACCTTCGGGCGCTCGAATCGCGCTACGCGATGGACACCTACGCCCGGGCGCCGGTCGAGTTCGTGCGCGGGGAGGGGGCTCGCCTTTGGGACTCCGCGGGCAAGGAGTACCTCGACTTCTTCGCCGGGCTCTCGGTCCACAACGCCGGCCACTGCCATCCGCGGATCGTCGAGGCGATCGCCGCGCAGACGGCGACGATCGCCGGGATGTCGAACCTGTTCTACTCGGCGCCCGCGATCCGGCTCTCGCAGCTGCTCGCCGAGTCGAGCCTCGGCGGGCGGGTGTTCCTGTGCAACTCCGGCGCCGAGGCGAGCGAGTGCGCGATCAAGCTGGTCCGAAAGCGCGCCCATCTGAGCGGGATCGAGCGCCCGGAGATCGTCAGCCTCGACGGCGCCTTCCACGGCCGCACGCTGGGCGCCCTGGCCGCGACCCCGAGGCTCGCCCGCGACGACCTCTTCGGACCGCTGCCGCGCGGCTTCGTCTCGGTTCCCCGCGACGACCCCGAAGCCCTGCGGGCGGCGGTCGGGGAGAGCACCGCGGCGGTGATGATCGAGCCGATCCAGGGCGAGGCGGGCGTCTTCCCGATCGCCGACGAGGTCCTTGTCGCCGGGCGTGAGGCCTGCGACTCCGTGGGCGCGGCGCTGGTCTTCGACGAGGTCCAGTGCGGGATGGGGCGCACCGGCACCCTCTGGGCCCACGAGCAGCTTCCGGTGCGCCCCGACGTGCTGACGTCGGCGAAGGCGCTCGGCGGCGGGCTGCCGGTCGGCGCGGTGATCACGACGCCCGAGCTCGCCGACGTGCTCGCCCGCGGTGATCACGGCTCGACCTTCGCGGGCGCACCGATCGCCGCCGCGGCGGCGATCGCCGCGCTCGGGGTGATCGACGAGCCGAAGCTGCTGGCGAGCGTCGGTGCGAGAGGCGAGCAGCTCTCCTCGGGGCTCGCGGCGCTCGAAGGCGTGGCCGAGGTACGGGGCCGCGGCCTGATGGTCGGCGTGACGCTCGCCGACGGCCTCGACGCCGCCGCGATCGCCGCGCGGGCGCTCGACGCCGGCCTCGTCCTCAACGTGCCGGGGGAGCGGATGCTGCGCCTGCTGCCGCCCCTGGTGGTCGGGCCCGAGCAGGTCGAACGAGGACTCGAGCTGCTCGGCGGCGCGCTCGCGTGAGCGCCACCGATCCCGCGCGCCTGCGCGGGCGACGCCGGGGCGCTGTCTAGACTCGCGCCCGTGCACGACGACCCGACGAGGCGCATGGACGCCCCGCCACCGGGCGGTCGCGGGGATCGAGGCGGATACGGCGACGAGCCTCCGCGCTCCGGGATGAGCAACGGCATGAAGGCGCTGGTCGTCGTCCTGGTCGCCGCCGTGGTCGGGCTCGGCGTGGCGCTCGCGGTCGTCGCCGCCGACAGCGGCGACGACGAGACGACCGGCTCCTCGGCCAGCTCCTCGAGCTCGACGACGACGACGACGCCGTCGACGACGACGAGCACGGCGACGCCGACGACGTCCTCGACCACCGCGTCCTCGACGACGACGAGCTCGACCGCGACGACGTCGACGACGAGCTCGGTGGCGACGAGCACGACCACGAACCCGGCACGATCACTGAGGGCAGCGGCGGCACGGAGTGGCCCGGTCGCGGGCCCGCCGGGCGCCTGGCAGACTTGCGCGCCCATGAGCGACGCCGCGGCCCCGCGCATAGCGAGCTACCAGGCCGATCCGGCCCAGGTCGGCCGCGTGCTGCTGCTCTACTCCGGCGGTCTCGACACGTCGGTGTTGGTCCACTGGATCCGGGAGCGATACGGCGCCGAGATCGTCACCCTGACCGTCGACCTCGGCCAGCCGGGGGAGAACTGGGACGTAATCGTCGGCAAGGCGCGCTCGCTCGGCGCGATCGACGTCGATTCGCGCCGACGCCCGCGAGCGGTTCGCGCGGCGACTACGTGCTGCCGGGCGATCAAGGCCAACGCGCTGTACGGCGGCGGCTATCCGCTGTTCACGGCGCTCGCCCGGCCGCTGATCGGAGAGCTCGCGGTCGAGTACGCCCGCGCAGCAACGGCTGCGACACGATCGCCCACGGATGCACGGGCAAGGGCAACGACCAGGTTCGCCTCGACGGCACGATCGCCACCCTCGATCCCGGGCTCAAGGTGCTGGCCCCGGTGCGCGAGTGGAGCATGGGCCGCGAGGAGGAGATCGCCTACGCGCGCGAGCACCGGATCCCGATCAAGGGCGGCAACGAGCGTTCACCGCCGTACTCGATCGACGACAACCTCTGGGGTCGCTCCTCGGAGGGACGGCACGATCGAGGACCTCGCCCGAGCCGACGCCCGACGACGTCTTCCACCTCGTCACCCCGCCGGAGGAGGCGCCCGACGAGCCGCAGCTGATCAGGGTCGGCTTCGAGCACGGTTGCCCGGTCTCGATCGACGGCGAGCGGCTTGAGCTGGTGGAGCTGATCGAGCGCGCCACCGAGCTCGGCGCCCGCCATGGCGTCGGGATCGTCGACCAGTCGAGGACCGGATCGTCGGGCTCAAGGTGCGCGACATCTACGAGGTGCCGGCGGCGGCGATCATGCTCACCGCCCATCGCGACCTCGAGAAGCTCGTCTCGACGATCCACCAGAACAACTTCAAGCGCACGCTCGAGGATCGCTGGGCGTACCTGTGTTACGCCGGCCTCTGGCTCGAGCCCCTGCGCCACGACCTCGACGCGTACATGGAATCCGCCAACGAGCACGTCACCGGCGAGGCGACGGTGAAGCTCTACAAGGGCTAGGCGACCGTCGTCGCCCGGTCCTCGCCCTACGCGCTCTACGATCGTAACCTCGCCGGTTTTCACGAGCTCCGGCGGCAGCTTCAGCCAGGACGCGGCGCCGGGGTTCATCGAGCTGTTCACGCTGCAGAGCCGGATGGCGCACCGAGTTCGCAACCCCGATCGCGACTGAGCCGCCCTGGCGGCGGCCGGGCAGGCACCGAGGCAGGCCGAGCGCTAGGGTGAGGCCATGGTCTCGGCGATCTACGAATTGATCGGCCGCTTGGTGGTCCGGCTCGCGTGGGCGCGCTTCGGCGGCCAGATCAAGGTCGCCGGGGGCGTCCTCGCCGTGATCGTGGTGCTCGCGGGGTATCTGATCGCCAAGCGCGAGCCCCCCGAGGGCTAGGCCCGGCTCGAAGGCCGCGCCCTCTCGTCCGCGCGAACAGCAGCGCCGACGTCGGCCCGGCGCTCGCCGCTACTGGGCGCACTCCCAGGCCGTGGCGCCGGAATCGGCCCAGATCTGGGCGGCGACCTGGGTCTGCTGCTGCGGGGAGGCGTTCTCGGGATCGCCGTCGCCGCCGTAGAGATCCCAGGTGGAGGGCAGGATCTGGTAGGCGCCGCCGGCTCCCGACGAGGGGTTGACGGCGCCGAAGTTGCCGCCGGACTCGCAATCACGATCGACTGCGGGATCGCCCAGTCGCCGAACCACCGGTTGACTTCGGTCTGCGCCTGCTGCTCGGAGATCCGCTCGAGCCGCTGCACCTCCGACGTCCAGTCGCCGACCTGCGATTGAAGGCTCTCGATCTGCGACTGGCGCTGGGCCCGCAACGCCTGGAGCTGCTGCGCCTGGGCCTCGGCGTCGGCGCGCACGGCCGCGATCTGGTCGCGCGCCGTGGCGATCCGCAGGTTGAACTCGTGCGCCCGCGCGCTCGGCGTCCTCGAGCGCGGCGAGCCTGATCGCGACCTCGTCGCGTAGCGAGCGCACCCGGTCGACGAGCGCGGCGTCGGCCTGCTCGATTCGGCGCAGGTAGGTCGGCGCGGGTGGCGAGATCCTCAAGGCCGTCGGCCTCCAACAGGACGGTGGTCGCATCGGGCATCTGGCCCCGGTAGATGTCGACCAACCGGGCGGAGAGGGCATTGAGCGAGCGGTGGAGCTGGGCCCGCGCCGCGGCGAGCCGGTCGCCGGCGAGCGTCACCTGACCCTCCAGCAGGCGCCTCGCGCTCCTCGCCCTGGGCGAGGACGGCCGAGAGCTGCGCCTCCCGCTGGGCGGCGTCGATCGCCTGCTGCTGGGCGGCGGCGAGCTGCGCGGACGCTGGCGTCGATCTCGCCGCCGAGCGTCTGTGCCTGATCTTTGGCGCCGGCGATCTTCGAGTTGAGCTCGTCGATCGACTGGGCCGAGGTTCCGGTGGCGGTCGCCAGCGCCCCGATCAGGACACAGCGAGGAGGGCAGTGACGCCCCGGAGGCCGGGCGGAGGGGCTCTTGTTGGTTGGCGAAAGCCCATCTGCTGTGTGCCTACGGGGTCAGCTGACGGGCTCGCGCGACAAGGCCGTGTCCGGGCCGGCGCTACGCGGACCGGCATCGCGATTCGCCCCTGGCGGTGAAGAGCAGGCCACCGCCCTTGGGTCCCCCGATTCCCGGCCCGCCGCCGTTCGGCGGCGATATGCAGGGAACTCGGCGAAGGGCGGAGCCTAGCGGAAGCGTTAGCGATCGGTGAGCGCCGGGCGCGCGCGGTCCTGCCGCTGCAACGGAACTTGCAGCGTCCTGCAAGTTCTCTTGCTCGAGGTCGGTGAGCCGCCGCTCAGCGAGCGGGACGGGCCTGCGCGGCGAGCGCGATCAGCCGAACCTGCGGCGGCCGCAGCAGGGCAGCGAGCGTTCCGTCCTCGATCGCCGCGAGGCCGCCCTTCTTGATCTCGACCCGGCCGCCGGTGGTGAGCTGGATCGCGCGCGAGAGATCCGGCTCGTGGCCGACCAGCAGGACCCGGCCGCGGCCCGCGGCGAGCGCGATCGGGTCGAAGTCGCCGCCGCGCAGCGCGTCGCAGGTCTCGACCTCGATCGCGAACGGCTCGGAGGCCAATTGCGCGCGTCTCCAGGGATCGCAGCTTGGGGCTCGAGATGCAGCGAATCGAGCTCCACGCCGAGGGCCGCGAGCGCCTCACCCGCGGCGCGCGACTGGCGGTTTCCCTTCTCGGTCAGGCGGCGCGACGCGTCGTCGCTGGACGCGGGCTCGGCCTCGCCATGTCGGAGCAGCCAGATCACCACTCCGATCCTCGCAGCTTGCGGGAACGCTCGTCTCTGCCGCCGCGCCGCTTGCCATGATCGCCCTGTGAGCGCGAGCCCCGACACGAGAGCGCGGCCGGTGGCCGAGCGCGGGCCCTGCCCGGCGTGAGCGCCGGCGCCGTTCACCTGCACGTCCACAGCGAGTACTCGCTGCTCGACGGCGCCTGCAAGATCGATTCGATGGCGGCTCGAGCCGCCGAGCTCGGGATGCCGGCGCTCGGGCTCACCGACCACGGGGTGATGAACGGGGCCGTCGAGCACTACAAGGCATGCGCCAAGCACGGCGTCAAGCCGATCCTCGGGCTCGAGGCCTATCTGGTCGACGACCGCCGGGCCGAGGGGCGGGTCGAGCGCAACCACCTGACGCTGCTCGCCGCCTCCGACACGGGGTTTCGCAACCTCGTCAAGCTGACCTCCGCCGGCTACCTGGAGGGCTTCAGGCGCGGCAAGGCGAACGTCGACATGGAGCTGCTCGAGCGCCACTCCGAGGGCGTGATCGCGCTCACCGGGTGCCTGCAATCGCGCTTCTGCCGGCGGTTGGTCGAGGAGCCGCCCGGCGGACGCCCGCGCGCACGTCGACGATCTCGTCCAGGTGTTTGGAGCGGAAGACGTCTACTTCGAGATCCAGGAGAACGGGATCGACGAGCAGGAGAAGGCGAACCTGGGAATCGTCCGCTGCGCGCGCGAGCTCGGCCGGCCGCTGGTCGCGACCGCCGACGTCCACTACCTCCGCCGCGACGACTACTCCAACCACGCGGCGCTGCTCTGCGTGCAGACGAAGTCGACGCTCGAGCAGCCGAAGCTGACCTTCGACACAGAACGAGTTCTTTCTCAAGAGCCCCGAGGAGATGCGCGACTCGTTCGCGGCCCATGCCCGGCGTCGGTCGAGGCGACGCTCGAGATCGCCGAACGCTGTCGGGTGGAGATCGAGCTCGGCAAGCTGCTGCTGCCGCGCTTCCCGACCCCGCACGGCGAGGAGCCACGCGAGATGCTCCACCGGCTCGCGCGCGAGGGACTCGCCCGCCGCTACGGCGACCCGCCACCGGCGGAGGCGGTCGACCGGCTCGAGTTCGAGCTCGAGGTGATCGGGGAGATGGGGTTCGACTCCTACTTCCTGATCGTCTGGGACTTCGTCAACTTCGCGAAGCAGAACGGGATCGCCGTCGGCCCGGGGCGCGGTTCGGCCGCCGGCTCGATCGTCGCCTACGCGCTCAACATCACCGACCTCGACCCGCTCGCCAACGACCTGCTGTTCGAGCGCTTTTTGAATCCGGCGCGCAAGTCGATGCCCGACATCGACATCGACTTCTCGGTCCGCGGCCGGGAGCGGGTGATTCGCTACGTGCAGGAGAAGTACGGGCGCGAGTCGGTGGCCCAGATCATCACCTTCGGCAAGATGGCGCCGCGGGCCGCGACCCGCGACGCCGCCCGCGTCCTCGGCTTCGACTACGGGATCGGCGATCGCGCCGCGAAGCTGATCCCGGAGCCGATCATGGGCCGCAGCCCGAGCTTCGACGAGTGCCTGAAGCCCGGCCAGGACCTGAAGCAGGCCTACGACGCCGACGGCGACGTGCGCCGGATCGTCGACGTCGCCAAGGGCCTCGAGGGGATCGTCCGCAACAACTCGATCCACGCCGCCGCGGTCGTGATCGCCGACCGCCCGCTGGACGAGATCGTCCCGCTGCAGCTCGCCGAGGACCGGGGCGCGGCGGCCGGAGAAGGGCCAGAACGGCAGGCCCGAGCGTCAGTACAAGATCGTCACCCAGTACTCGATGGGCCCGATCGAGGAGATCGGCCTGCTGAAGATGGACTTCCTCGGACTTCGCAACCTCGACGTGATCGAGGACGCGGTCGAGATCATCCGCCGTTCCCGCGGGGTCGAGCTCGACATGGAGGCGATCCCGATGGACGACGCGAAGACATTCGAGATGCTCGCCGAGGGTGACTCGGTCGGCGTCTTCCAGCTCGAGTCCGAGGGCATGCGCGAGGCGATCAAGAAGGTGAGGCCGACCGAGTTCGACGACATCGTCGCCCTCGTCTCGCTCTACCGGCCGGGCGCGATGCGCTACATCGACGACTACGCCGCCGGCAAGCGCAAGCCCGGCCGCGGTCACCTATCCGGACCCGCGGCTGCGGCCGATCACCGAGGCGACCTACGGCTGCTGCATCTACCAGGAGCAGCTGATGGAGATCGCCAAGCGGCTGGGCGGCTTCAGCCCCGCCGAGGCCGACGACCTGCGCAAGGCGGTGGGCAAGAAGAAGCGCGACCTGATGGCGACGATGGAGGACAAGTTCCTCGCCGGTTGCGCGGAGTCGGGCACCGAGCGGCGGGTGGCGAAGGACCTCTGGTCGCTGATGACCGCGGCGGCGGACTACTCGTTCAACAAGTCCCACGCCGCCTGCTACGCGCTGATCGCCTACCGCACCGCCTACCTGAAGGCCAACTACCCGGCCGAGTACATGGCGGCGGTGATCTCGTCGGTGATGTCCACCAAGGACAAGGTGCCGTTCTTCGTCAACCGCTGCGAGGCGATGGGGATCGACGTGCTGCCGCCCGACGTCAACTCCTCCGATCACGGCTTCGTGGTCAGCGGCAACTCGATCCGGTTCGGGCTCGACGCGGTCAAGAACGTCGGCCACGCCGCGGTCGAGTCGATCATCGCCGCGCGCTCGAGCGGTGGCGACTTCGAGTCGATCTGGGACTTCTGCGGCAGGGTCGACGCCCGCGCCGTCAACAAGCGCGCGACCGAATGCCTGGTCAAGTGCGGCGCCCTCGATTCGACCGGGGCGACCCGGAAGGGGATGCTCGAGGTGCTCGCCCAGGCGCAGTCGGCCGGCCAGAAGTCCCAGGAGGACTCACGGCGCGGCCAGGGCTCGATCTTCGACCTCGGCGGCGACCAGGGCGGCGGCCGCCTCGCCCGGCCTCGCGCCGCCGCGCCACCCGATCGTGCCGAGCGAGGAGTTCGACCAGCGCGAGCTGCTGTCGCTCGAGAAGGAGACGCTCGGCACGTTCCTCTCCGCCCACCCGCTGAGCGAGGTGCGCGACGCGCTCCAAGCCCGTGTCGATCGCAGCCTCGCCACGGTTGCGGAGCTCCAGGACGGCGCCTGGGTGACGGTCGGCGGGATCGTCGCCGAGGCCAAGAAGGTCCGCACCCGCAGCGGCGGGTACGTGATGTTCGCGACCCTCGATGACCTCGAGGGGAGGGTGGAGCTGTTCGTCCGCGACGCTGCCGGCGAGGCGGCGGAGGCGGTCGAGGTCGATCGCGTGATCGTCGTCCGCGGGCGCGTCGACCACAAGGGCCGCGGGGACATGAGCGTCGTCGTGCACGAGGCCGAGCGCTTCGAGCCCGAGGCGACCGAGCTCGCCGCGGCGCGGGCCAAGGCGAGCGCCGCGATCGGTCCGCTGATCCTGCGTATCGACGCCGCCGAGTTCCGGCGGGCGCTGATCGACGACCTCAAGTCGCTGTTCGAGGACTTCCCGGGGACCAGTGAGGTGCTGCTCGAGATGCGCACCCGTGAGGGGCTTCGCAGGCTGCGCTTCGGCGCCGAATACCGCGTCGCGCCATCGCCCGCGCTGCGCGCCGAGATCGACCAGCTGCTGGGACCGGCGTCTCTCGCCGCGTAGACTCCCGCGCGTGGCGACCGTCCACCGAGGAGCGCGCACAGACGCCGGCGAGTGCCGCCGCTGCCGGACCTTCTGCGACAAGCTGATCGAGCCGCGGGGCTGCATCGAGCTCGGCTGTCGCTTCCTCTACAGCTACGAGGATCAGCTCACCGGCGGCCGCTACATGGGCTGCATGCGCAAGGTGTTTCGCGCCGAGATCGACATCGACATGTTCGAGCTCGCCGAGGCGGCCGGGGGCTTCGGCGGAATCAAGATGACCGGCGAGTCGCTGCCGCAGTGCCAGTTCCGGGTCGAGCCCTGCTACGAGGGCGACGGACGGGCCTACGACTGCGTCAACCCGAGCTTCTTCGACTGCACCGACAGGGGTCCGGAGGGGATTCGGGCCTTCGACCTCCGAGACGCGCTCACCTGAGCGAGCGACCGCCGCGCGAGCGGGCGCCGAGCCCGCGCTCGCGGAGGCGCTTGGCGTGCTCGACGTCGGCGAGCACGGGCCCGTGGCCATCGGGGCCCGGGGTCTCGAGCAGCGCCGGAAGGCGCTCGAACCGAGGCTCCGAGAGGAAGGTGGCGATTCCGTCGTCGCCGAGCTCGCCGTCGCCGAGGTTGGCGTGGCGATCACGGTTGCCACCGAGCGGGATCTGCGAATCGTTGACGTGCAGGCAGCGCAGCCGGTCGAGGCCGAGCTTGTCGTCGAACTCGTCGACGACCGTCCCGAGCGCGTCGGCGGCGCGGATCTCGTAGCCCGAGGCGAGCAGGTGACAGCAGTCGAGGCAGATCCCGACGCGGCGATCGCCGGCGAGCAGGTCGAGCAGGTCGGCGAGCTCGTCGAAGTTGCGCCCGAGCGGCCCCTGCGTCCCGGCCGTGTTCTCGAGCAGCACCGGGCATTCGTCGGTGTCGGCGAGCGCCCTGGCGATCGCCTTGGCGGCACGCTTCATCGACGCGCCGTGGGGCTCGCCCTTGCGGGCGCCGGCGTGCAGGACGACCCCGTCGGCGCCGATCCCGTCGCCGACGCGCAGCGCGTGGGTGAGCGAGGCGATCGACTTGCGGCGGATCTCGTCCTCCTTGCTGGCGCAGTTGATCAGGTAGACCGCGTGGATGACGACCGACTCCAGCGGTGAGTCGTCGAACGCCGCTCCGAATGCCGCGAAGTCCTTTGCCGAGTACCGCGTCGGGCGCCACATCCGCGGGCTCTGGTTGAAGATCTGGATCGCCTCGCAGCCGCGCTCGGTCCCCCGCTCGACGGTCTTGGGGAGGCCGCCCGCCGTGGACACGTGCGCGCCGATCAGCACCGAACGGTCGTCCTCTCGCATCGCAGAGCCAGGCGCGGCACTCTAACCAGCCCGGGCGCGGGCTCCGCAACCGTTTGCCGGTCGGGCCGGGGGGTAACTGTGGGGGCGGCTGTCTGGAAGTCGGCCGAAAGGAGGAGACATGTACATCGGCATCGGGACGCTGATCCTCATCATCCTGCTGATCATCCTGCTCACCTAGCGGGGCGGGCCGGCCCAGGCGGACTTAGACGGGGCGGGGGCTCTCGGCAGCAGGGACACGCGGGGTGTTCGGGCGCGGCGGCGCCGCTGTGGAAACATGCCCGCCGGCCCGCACATCGCCATGAATCAGTTGCCGAGAGTTCGCTTCGCCCCATCTCCCACCGGTGCCCTGCACATCGGGGGGGCGAGGACGGCGCTCTACAACTGGCTCGTCGCACGCGGCGGGGACGGTCAGCTCGTCCTGCGGATCGAGGACACCGACCGCGAGCGCTCGACGCCCGAGAACGTCGCGCAGATTCTCGACGCGCTGCGCTGGCTCGAGCTCGACTGGGACGAGGGGCCGCTGAGCCAGGCGGAGCGCGCCGACCGACACCACGCGCGGATCGCCGAGCTGGTGGACGCCGATCGCGCCTACCCCGATCCCGCCACCGGCGAGGAGGTCCGCGCCTGGAAGGAGGCGCACGGGGGCCACGGCTATCGCGGCGAGCGGCGACCGGGGGAGGGGGCGGCGATCCGGTTGCGCGTCCCCGACGAGGGCGAGACGGTGGTCGATGACTTGATCCGCGGCCAGGTCCGATTCGAGAACCGGCTCACCGACGACCTCGTGATCGCGCGCGGCGACGGAACGCCGCTCTACAACTTCGCGGTCGCCGTCGACGACGCCGAGATGGCGATCACCGAGGTGATCCGCGGCGACGACCATCTCTCGAACACACCGAAGCAGCTGCTCGTGCTCGACGCGCTGGGTTTCGAGCCACCGCGCTACGCGCACCTGCCGCTGCTCCACGGCCCCGACGGCAAGAAGCTCTCCAAGCGCCACGGCGCAGCTTCCGCACAGGAGCTTCGCGACGCGGGCTATTTGCCCGCCGCGGTGCGCAACTATCTCGCACTCCTCGGCTGGGGCGCCGCGGACGATCAGACGATCCTCTCGACCGCGGAGCTGATCGAACAGTTCTCGATCGAGCGCGTCGGCAGGGCCGCGGCGATCTTCGACGAGCGCAAGCTGCGCTGGCTGAACGGGCGCTACATGCGGGGGCTGGCGCTGGACGACTACGTCAGCGCCGCCGCCGAGCAGCTCGAGCGCGAGGGACGCGCCGGGGCCGCGGCCGACCGCGAGCAGCTGCGCGTCGCGTGCGCGATCGCCCAGGAGAAGGCGCAGACGCTGGCCGAGCTGTGGCCGCTGATCGCGTTCTTGTTCGAGCCGCCCGTCGACGACCCGAAGGCCTGGGGCAAGGTGATGGAAGACGGGGTCGCGGACCGCCTCGAGCCGGCGCTGGAGGCGCTGCGGGTTGCGGAGCCGTTCGATGCCGAGACCCTCGAGCGCGACCTCGGCGCGGTGGTCGAGCGGCTCGCGGTCAAGCCCGCGGCTCTCTACCAGCCGCTTCGGGTCGCGATCACCGGCACGACGGTGTCGCCCGGGATCTTCGAATCGCTCGCGGCGCTGGGGCGCGAGCGCTCGCTGGAGCGGGTGCAAGCGGCGCTCGCGCGCCTGCGCGGCTGACGCGGAGCACGCGGTACCCCGCCGTCCGACCGCGCCCGGCCCTCCTGCTCGCCCGCGGTTGCGGCCGGCTCGGAGCTACTCGATCAGGCTGCTGCGGAGGCCGATCGCGACGGCGTGGGCGCGATCGTGGGCCTCGAGCCGCGAGAGCGCGGCCTTCGTGTGCGTGCGAACGGTCTCGACGCTGAGGCCGAGAAGCTCCGCGGCGGCGTCGGTGGAGAGCCCGTCGGCGTAGAGCTGCAGGATCTGTCGCTGGCGGCGGGTCAGCGTCTGGCGCCCGTTGCCCTCGCGGGCCGCCGGGTCGACGAACTCCTCCGCCAGCGCGGCCGCGTCCACAGCGCGCGAGAGCTCCTTCGCGGGCGAGCTCTTGGCCACGTAGGCGATCGCGCCGGCGTCGATCGCCTCGCTCGCCGCGTGGCGCTCCGGTCGCGCCCCATGGGCGACGATCCCGAGCCCGGGGCGGGCCTTTCGCAGGGCGCGAATCGCGCGGATGCCGACCAGGCGCTGGCCCCGGTGGGCGCGCCGCGAATGAAGCTCGACGACGGCGACGTCGAAATCGCCCAGCGAGGTGAGCAGCTCCATGGCCACCTGCCCGTCGGACGCCTCCTCGACCGCATATCGATCGGCGAGCAGCTCCCTGACCCCCAGCCGGATCGTGGGATGCTCGTCTATGACCAGGCAGCGCCGTTCCTCGTTCACTCCATTGCCCCGACCCGGGAAATTCCCGGAAGACGCTCTGCCGGCGTCGATAAAACCGGCAGCGGCCCATCCGGGCCGCCCGGCCATCCTAACCGCCCGAGCGGCAAGCGACTGCACCTCGGCCGGTACGAGCGAGGTTTTTCGCCTCCGGGTGCGATAGAACCATCCGGATGATCTCGGTCACCTCCAAGTCGCGCTACGCCGTCGTCGCGATGGCCGAGCTCGCGCGCGCCGGCCCGCGGCCGATTCCGATCGCGCAGGTCGCAGAACGACGCGGAATGCCCGTGCAGTTCTTGGAACAGCTGTTCGCGACGCTGCGCCGCGACGGCCTCCTGCTCAGCCAACGCGGGGTCAAGGGCGGCTACACGCTCGCCCGGCCGCCGGAGGAGATCACGGTGCTCGAGGTCGTCCAGGCGCTCGACGGCCGAGTCGGCGAGGAGGCGCGCGAGGCCGGCGGGATCTGGAAGGAGGGCGTCGAGGCGCTGCGCGACGTCTTCAGTCGCACCACGATCGCCGACATCGCCCGCCGCGAGGCCGACGAGGTCGAGGCGGGGATCTACCACATCTAGAAGCGGTCCCGGCGCTAAGCGGGATTCCGCTCGGTAGAGCCAAGTTCAACCGCTGGGGAACCGCTCAGAACCGCCTGCTTTGTTGTTGACGACCTTCGGCACTCCGCGCACGGGCCAACCAAGCGCACTGCGTGCAGCGCGCCCGTTGACCCGAGACTCAGGCCTCGCCAGTCAGCCGATCACATGGAAGACGAAGTCGAACTTCGTTCCTGCCGGGTCGTGGAACTCGAGTTCCATCTCACCACGCGCGTTCCGATACGCGCCCGTGCCGCCGGTGATCGCGAGGACGCTGTCACTAGTGTCGTAGAACGGGCCCTGGACCGTGATCTGCCCCTTTGGCAGAAACGTGGTCCAGCTGCACTCCCACGACTCGCCCACGACCATGCGGATACAGGATCCCTGATCGGTGCCGACCTTCTGCGTGTCGGCGGCGTTGAAGACGTCGTTTGCAAACGTGAGAATGTTCCCGACGTCGTCGCCCGCCGTTCCGTTGGTGACAACGTCCGTGGTCGCGTGTTCGACCACCGCGATCGTGCGACCCCCGTGATGATCGCCGGGACCCGCGCTCGCGTTCACCACGATCACGACTACCACCGAGGCCGCCAACAACGCGAGCGCGATTACCCGCTTCATTTCCGCCTCCTTGTTCGGGCCGGGCAGGACCTATCTCCTCGCGAAGGCATTTCCTGGGTCCGGCGTGCGTTTAGCCGCGCAGCGGCTTGGACTCCCCTGGGGGGAATGCGGCGACGCTATCGCTTTCTTGGCGTGCATACGAGGCGATTCACCGCTCCATGGACGAGCGATCGCTTGGCAATGGGTGCAGGCTTTGCACCGCCACCGCTGCACCAGCGCCAGCAGCGGGCACAGGCGGGCCGCAGGGTTGGCGACGAATCGTCCCCGCCAGGCGCCGCAGCCGCGCTGGTTCTTGAGTGAGGGCTCGCGTTCAGCGCCGCGCCGCGCCGCGCAAGAACGCCGTGCTCGAGGGGCGATACTGAGCGGGCGATGTCGCAGAAGAACATCGAGACCGTTCGCGCAACTTATGATGCCTACAACCGCCGGGACTTCGAGGCTATCCCCGCGGGCCACCCGGACATCGAGATCGTTCCGTCCGGCGACCAGCCGCCAATCAAAGGTGCTGAGCGAGTTCGCGCTTGGATGGAGCCAGACGCCTTCGAGTCCCAGGTGATCGAACCGCTGGATCTTCGCGCCGTTGGACACAAGGTCCTGGTCCGGGGGCGCACCAAGATCCGAGGAGCGGGAAGCGGCATTGAGGCGGATTTCCTCTTCTGGGCCGTTTGGACCTTCGACGCGGCTGGGCTCACCACCCGGGTCGAGCTCTACCTCGACCATCAGCAAGCCGAGGCCCTCGAAGCCGCCGGGCTGTCGGAGTAGGCGATGTCGCGGGAGAAGCTCGATGCGGTGCGACGGTCCAATCGTGCGTTCAACGATGGCGACCTGGATGGAGCACTCGAAATCTGGGATCCGCAAGCCGTGCTTCAAGACCTGCAGAACGCTCCCGATCAGCCGGTGACGGTTGAGGGCGTTCAGGCGATTCGCGAGAACCTGAGCCTCTGGATCGCTGCCTTCGACAAGCTGCGCGTTGATATCGAGGAATACATCGACGCCCCGAACGCCGTGATCTGCGCGGCGCACTGGCAGGGGCAGGGCAAAACGAGCGGCATCTCGATTGATGTCCGCCAGTTCGACTTCTACGAGTTCCGCGAGGGAAGGGTCGTTCGAGCGGTCCTCGGCTTCAGATCCAAGAACGACGCCCTCGAGGCCGCCGGGCTGTCGGAGTAGACGGCCGACGCCGGGGTGGGCTCCAGGGGCCGGGTCACTCGTCGGCGCATTTCTGACCGGCGTCGAAGGCCGCGTCGAGGATGTCCTGCGGGACGCCGTTGCCCGAGGCCGCCGCGCTGACCGCATTCTGGATGTCCTCGTCGGTGATCGAGCTCTCGAGCTCGTTGATCGCGCAGTCCGCCTGGCTGTCGGTGAGGTTCTCCTGCGCGGTGAGCACCTGAAGCAGCTGCTGGTTGAACTGGTCGCGCAGCTGGCTGACGTCGGTGCCCCCGCCGTCGGTGGTGTCGGTCGATTCGGTGGTCTGGGCGGGTGTCGCAGTGGTCGACGTGTCGTCATCGTCGCCGCAGGCGGCGATGACGAAGGCCGATGCGACGGCGACGGCGAGGACGAGGGCGCGCGTCCGAATGCTCCCTGGGCGTGACATCTGAGTGATCTCCTTCTCCCCGGAACCTCGGACGTCGCCGGGTTGATCGTGGTGTGGGGCGCGGGAACTGTAGAGGCCGCCCCGGCGCGGCGCCCGCGGAGCGCTCGTTTGCGGTTAGCTTCGCCGTTGACCGAATGGCTCAGCGATCGAACACCGAGAACGCCCGAGTGCGCGCCGAGGCTTCGGCGGCGATCGGCGACACGCCGCTCGTCGCGCTGCGGCGGCTCGGCGAGGACGCCGGCGCGGAGGTAGTCGCGAAGCTCGAGTACCTGAACCCCGGCGGCTCGGTCAAGGACCGGATCGGGCTCGCGATGATCGAGGCGGCTGAGCTCGACGGCGCCCTCGAGCCCGGCGGGATGATCGTCGAGCCGACCAGCGGCAACACCGGGATCGCGCTGGCGATGGTCGCCGCGGCTCGCGGCTACCCCCTCGTGCTGACGCTTCCGGAGGGCATGAGCCGGGAGCGCACGAAGCTGCTGCGCTGCTACGGCGCCGAGGTCCACGAGACGCCCTCGCTCGGCGGCATGGGCGAGGCGATCCGGCTCGCCGAGGAGATCGTCGCCGAGCGCGGCGCCTTCATGCCGCAGCAGTTCGACAACCCGGCGAATCCCGAGGTCCACCGGCGCACGACCGCGGAGGAGATCTGGCGTGACCTCGACGGCGAGGTGGACGTGTTCGTCGCCGGGGTCGGCACCGGGGGGACGATTACCGGGGTCGGTCAGACGCTCAAGGAGCGTCGCCCCGGGGTCCGGGTGGTCGCGGTCGAGCCCGCGAGCTCGGCGGTGCTCTCCGGGGAGCCCCCCGGCCCGCACAAGATCCAAGGGATCGGGGCGGGCTTCGTGCCCTCGGTCCTCGATCGCGAGGTGATCGACGAGGTGATCACGGTCGCCGACGAGGCGGCGCTCGACACCGCCCGGGCCGCCGCCCGGCGCGAGGGGCTCTTGATCGGGATCTCCGCGGGTGCCGCCCTCCGCGCCGCGCTCGATCTCGCGGAGCGGCCCGAGCTCGCCGGCAAGCGGATCGTCGTCGTCGCCGCCGACGGGGGAGAGCGATACATGTCGCTGCCATTCTTTGCCCCCGACTGATGCTCGGCCCGGGGACACTGCGCCGGATCGCTCGCGAGCTCTCCTGCGACGTCGCCGCCGCTCGCGAGCGCGACCCCGCCGCTCGCGGCGTCGGGGCAGTGGAGATCCTGACCAGCTGGGCCGGAGTGCAGGCGCTGCTCGCGCATCGCGTCGCGCATGCGCTCTTCGAGGCCGAGGTTCCCCTTGCCCCGCGGACGATCGCGTTCGCGAGCCGCGCAGTCACCGGGATCGAGATCCATCCGGCGGCGAGGATCGGGACCGACTTCTTCATCGACCACGGGTCGGGCGTGGTGATCGGCGAGACCGCCGAGATCGGCGATCGCGTGACGCTCTATCAGGGGGTGACGCTCGGCGGGACCGGGTTCGCCCGCGGCAAGCGCCATCCGACGGTCGGCGACGACGTCACGATCGGCTCGGGGGCGAAGCTCCTCGGCCCGGTGACCGTCGGCCACGGCGCCAAGGTCGGCGCCAACACGGTCGTGATCGAGGACGTGCCGCCGAACTCCACCGTGGTCGGCAACCCGGGCCACCCGGTCCGAGTCGAGGGCAAGCGCCCGGAGGGCCCCGACGCTGACTGGATCCATCTCCCGGATCCGATCGCCGACGCCCTGAACGCGACCTCCGAGCGCCTGACGGCGCTCGAGCAGCGGCTCGCCGAGCTCGACGGCAAGGCGGCCGAGGGCGAGGTGAAGGAGCTTCGCCCGCGCCACGGCCCCACCTCGGCCGGCGGCTGAGGGCCGCGCCGCGACGACAGTCGACTGACTTGCGGATCCCGTGACCGAGTCGACGGTCGCCGGCGCCGCGGGCGGGACTATCCTCGCCCCGGTGAGCACCGAGACCGAGTACGGCGCGCCGCTGGCGCCCGGCGCCAGTGCCGAGGAGCGCCTACTCGCCGAGCTCAACCCGGCGCAGCGCGAGGCGGTCACGCACGGAGAGGGGCCGCTGCTGGTGCTCGCGGGCGCAGGCTCGGGCAAGACCCGGGTGCTCACCCATCGGATCGCCTGGCTGCTCGCCACGGGAAGGGCGCGACCGATGGAGATCCTCGCGATCACGTTCACGAATAAGGCCGCGAACGAGATGCGCGAGCGGGTGGGTCGGCTTCTCGGGGGAGTCTCGCGAGCAATGTGGGTGATGACCTTCCACTCCGCCTGCGCGCGGATCCTCCGCGCCGAGGCCCCGCGGCTCGGCTACAAGCGCGCCTTCACGATCTACGACGAGGCCGACTCGCTGCGGATGGTGAAGCGCTGCGAGGAGGAGCTCGAGCTCGACCCGAAGCGCTACCCGCCGCGGGCGATCAAGGCGGCGATCTCGGGCGCCAAGAACCAGCTCGTCGACGCCTCCGACTACGGCGACGCCGCGGGCAGCGGCTTCGAGGAGGCCGTCGCGGACGTCTACAACCTTTATGAGCGTCGCATGGTCGAGGCGAGCGCGATGGACTTCGACGACCTGCTCGTGCGCACGGTCAACCTGCTCGAGCTGTTCTCCGAGGTCCGCGAAAAGTACCGGCGGATCTTCCGCTGGGTGCTGGTCGACGAGTACCAGGACACCAACCGCGCGCAGTACCGGCTGCTGCAGCTGCTCGCCGAGGAGCACCGCAACCTGACCGTCGTCGGCGACGACTTCCAGGCGGTCTACTCGTTCCGCGGCGCCGACATCCGCAACATCCTCGAGTTCGAGCGCGACTTCCCCGACTCGACGACGGTGATGCTCGAGCAGAACTACCGCTCGACCCAGCGGATCCTGGACGCGGCCAATGCGCTGATCGCCCACAACGCCAGCCAGAAGGAAAAGCACCTGTGGACCGACGGGGCCACGGGCGAGAAGCTGACGATCGCCGAGCTCGACGACGAGCACGCCGAGGCGCGCTACGTCGCCTCGGAGATCAACCGCTTGGTCGAGGAGGGGATGGGGCGCGACCGGATCGCCGTCTTCTACCGGATGAACGCGCAGAGTCGGGTGCTCGAGGACACCCTGGTCCGCTTCGAGATCCCCTATCAGGTGATCGGCGGGACCAAGTTCTACGACCGCGCCGAGATCAAGGACGCGGTCGCCTACCTCTCGCTGCTCGCCAACCCCGCCGATGCGATCTCCTTCTCGCGGGTCGTCAACTCCCCACGACGCGGAATCGGCAACCAGACCCAGGCGCGGCTGCTGTCGCACGCGAACACCATCGGCGATGACATCTGGGACGTCTTCGGTCACCCCGAGGGCGTCCCGGGGCTCGGGGCGGCGGCCCTGAAGGCGGTGGCACGCTTCGCCGGGTCGATGGCGGCGCTGCGCGAGCGCGCCGAGCGCGTCGGCCCGCTCGCCGAGCTGCTCGAGGCCGTGCTCCACGAGACCGGATACATCGAGGCGCTCGAGGCGGAGCGCACGGTGGAGGCGGAGGGCCGGATCGAGAACCTCGAGGAGCTGGTCGGGGTGGCCCGCGAGTTCGACGCCAACCGCGAGCTGGAGGGCGATCAGGAGCTCACCCCGCTGGAGGAGTTCTTGGCCCAGATCCGGCTCGTCTCAGAGCAGGACAACCTGCGCGAGGAGGAGAGTCTCGCGACCCTGATGTCGCTCCACAACGCGAAGGGCCTCGAGTACGACGCGGTGTTCGTGATCGGCTGCGAGGAGGGGGTCTTCCCGCACTCGCGCTCGATCGAGGAGGGGAACCTCGAAGAGGAGCGTCGGCTCTTCTACGTCGGCGTCACCCGCGCCCGGGAACGGCTCTGGATGACCTGCGCGCGGCGCCGGATGCTGCACGGTGGCGCGAGCTGGAACCTCCCGTCCCGCTTTTTGACCGAGATCCCGGATCGGTTGGTCGAGCGCCACCTCGCGACGACGGCCACCGGCTGGTCGCGCGGCGGCGACTCCCCGCGCGACCTCGTCCTCGGCGGCTCACGCCCGCCGGGCAGCGGCTTCTCGGCGCCGCCGCGGCGCGAGCCGACCGCGCCCCCGGTCCCTTACGCCGTCGGCGATGACGTCGTTCACGCGAGCTTCGGCGAGGGCGTCGTGACCGGCGTCGAGGCCGGCTCCGTGGTGATCGTGCGGTTCGCCGGCGACGGCGCCGAGCGCAAGCTGATGGCCGACTACGCGCCACTGAAGAAGGTCGCGTGAGGCGGAGTCCGAGAGGACGAGGCCTAACCCCGCCGCCCTTGGGGCGGCTTCCGTGACGGCTCGCGTGATCGACGGCAAAGCGGTGGCGGCGCGCGTGCGCGAGCGGGTCGCCGCGGGGGTCGCCGAGTTCGCCGCCGCGCACGACGGACTCGCGCCCGGACTCGCGACCGTGCTCGTCGGCGACGATCCGGCCTCACACGTCTACGTCGGCAACAAGCGCAAGCAGACCGAGGCGGTCGGGATGCGCTCGATCCACCACGGGCTCGGCACCGAGACGCCCACCGATGAGCTGCTCGACCTGATCGCCGAGCTCAACGAGGACGAGACCGTGGACGGCATCCTCGTCCAGCTGCCGCTGCCGGTGCAGGTCGACCAGGACGAGGTGATCAACGCGATCGACGCCGCCAAGGACGTCGACGGGCTGACCGCGGCGAGCGCCGGCCTGCTCGCCCAGGGCAGGCCCCGGCTCGTTCCCTGCACGCCGCGCGGCGTCGTCGAGCTGCTGAGCGAGGCCGGCGTCGAGCTCGAGGGTGCCGAGGCGGTGATCCTCGGGCGCTCGATCCTGGTCGGCCGGCCGCTCGCCGCCCTGCTCTTGCAGGCGAACGCCACGGTCACCATCTGCCACTCGCGGACCCGCGATTTGGCGGCGGTCTGCTCGCGGGCCGACGTGCTCGTCGCCGCGGTCGGATCGCCGCGCCTCGTGACCAGGGAGATGGTGAAGCCGGGCGCGACCGTTATCGATGTCGGCACCAACCGCACCGAGAAGGGACTCGTCGGCGACGTCGACTTCGACAGCGTGGTCGAGTTCGCCGGAGCGATCACGCCGGTCCCCGGGGGCGTGGGGCCGATGACGATCGCAATGCTGCTCGAAAATACGCTCAGCGCGGCCTCGGACCGTCCGGACTAGCGATGTAGGCTGCGGCCCGAGACGACCTCCAACTCCACCTCAGAGGAGGGTTATGGACGCAGACAGGCTCAGGACAGGGGAACTGGTCGCCGGAATCTCGGCGGTGGCCTTGTTCATCATCATGTTCCTGCCGTGGTTCGGCTTCGACCTCGGCGGAGCCGCGGAAGACGCCGCGAACCAGCTGGGGGTCAGCATCGACGTCCCCGACGCGAACTTCAACGCGTGGGAGTCGTTCGACTTCATCGACATCGTCCTCTTCGTGACCGTGATCGTCGCCGTCGCCTTCGCCGTGGCGACCGCGATGTCGCAGACCGTGGCCCTGCCGGTGGCCGCGAGCGCGATCACGGCGGGCCTCGGGATCCTGTCGACCGTGCTGATCATCTATCGGCTGATCGACACGCCCAGCGACGCCGACCGCAAGTACGGGGTCTTCCTCGGGCTGATCGCGGCGGCCGGGATCGCCTACGGAGGCTGGCGCTCGATGCAGGAGGAGGGAACCAGCTTCGGCGACCAGGCGGATCGGCTGCAGGGAGGTCGCGGAGCCGCGCCCCCGCCGCCCCCGCCGCCGTAGCGGTCGACCGGCCTCGGCTCGGGAGCAGAGATGGACGCGACGGCCGCCCCAGGGTGGCCGTCGGCGTCTCAGGCGTCGAGCACCGCGCCTGCGAGCCGCCTCGCGACCTGCGAGGCCATCGCCATGATCGTCAGCATCGGGTTGACGCCCAGCGAGCTCGGCAGCAGCGAGCCGTCGGCGACGTAGAGGCCCCGGGCTCCGTGCACAGCGCCGTCGATCGCGGTCACTCCGCGACGCGGATCGGCGTCCATGCGCGCGGTGCCCATCGGGTGAAACGCTTCCAGTCGGAGCGCGGAGGTCGGCGGCGACGACGCCTCGAGCTCGGCGATTCGCGCTCGCGGCAGGGTCGGGATCCCCGAGATCTGCGGGTAGACCTCCCTCGCCCCGGCGGCGTAGAAGAGCTCGGCCGCTCGGGCGATCCCGAACACGAGCCGCGCGGCGTCGGAGGCCAGCAGCCGGTAAGCGATACGCAGCGAGCCGTCGCTCGCCAGCCGCACCCGGCCCGCGGAGCGGTCGGAGAGGTGAACGCCGGTCGATGCGAGGTTGCCGAACGCGAGCAGGCGCTCGGAGTGCTCGCGGCCGATCCCCGGCAGCCACTGGCCTCCGAACGCGAGCGGGGTGAAGGTCGCCTCCAGCAGGATGCCCCGGGGCTCCCACTCGTCGACCGCGTAGCTCTGCATGACGCCCTCCCAGCCGCGGACCTCGTCTTCGAACCGCGCTCCGACCCAGCACGCCGGGTGGATGCGAAGGTTTCGTCCCAGCTGCCCGCTGGCCGAGCGGACGCCCGAACGCAGGAGCAGCTCGGGGGTACCGAAGGCGCCACCGGCGAGCACGACGCCATGTCGCGCGCGCACGGAGTAGTGGCGGCCGCGGGCGCCTTCGGCGACGCCCGCCCGACAGTCGAGGCCGACGGCGCGCCCGCGCTCGAAGGCGATCCGCCTCGCCTCGACGCCGGCGCGCACCCGCGCGCCGGCCGTCACCGCGCGTGGCAGGTAGGAAACGTGCATCGCTCGCTTCGCGTCCAGCCGGCAGCCGATCGGACACGAGCTGCACTGCACGCAACGCCCCGCGTTGCGGCGAAGCGGGGAGTGGCTGACGCCGAGCGCGTCGGCGCCGTCGCGCAACAGCTGGCCGTTGCGGCCCATCGCCTCGGGGTCGACCTCGCGAACGTGCAGCATCTCCTCGATCGAGGCGAAGTCGCCGTCGAGCTCGCTCGCCCACTCGATCCCGTGCTCGGCGCCCCAGCTCGCCAGCACCGGCTCCGGGGTCCGAAAGCAGGTGCCGGAGTTGATCACGGTCGTTCCGCCGACCGCACGCCCGACCGGAGTCGGGATCGCGGGCCGGCCGACGGCGACCGTCAGCCCGCCGTCGCGATACAGCGAGGCGAGCGCCGCGATCGGCTCCGCCGGGTAGCTGGTTCGGTCGAGGTGGGGGCCGGCCTCGAGCACGAGCACGTCGAGGCCGGCCTCGGCGAGCACGGCGGCCGCGACCGCGCCGCCGGCGCCCGAGCCGACGATCGCGACGTCGCATTCCTCCTCGCCTCCCGATGGCTCGAGGTCCCCGGGTGACAACCTCGCCGGGGCGCCCGGTGGCCCGCCGGGCGCCGGGCTCGCCGCGAGCCCGCAGCTCGCCCGGTAGCCCACCGCCGCCTGCACTCTCGCATCGCTCGTGTAGCCGAGCCCGGTGAGCACCTTGAGGAACAGCAGCAGGTCGCGGCGCAACGGCGAGGCCGAGCGCTCGAGTCGATGGAGGTAGTCCTGGCGCCAGGCGAGGCCGGCGCGCGAGAAGCGCCTCATCGCCAGCCACTCGAGGGCGCGCAGCGCGAGCCGGATCTGGCGGACGATCCGCGGCGGCAGCCTCGCGATCAGCGGCCCGAGGCGCGCGGCGACGTCGACCGGCGCGTCCGCCGAGCCTCGCGTCGCCGTCGCGGGCGCCGCCCCGACGGCCGGGGGCAGCGCCCCGACGCCGGGGGCCATCGCCTCGGCGAACGCGCGCAGGATCCGTTGCTCGGCGGGGCTGAGTCCCGGCGCGCGCCTTCAGGTCGCCGCGGCGGGGTCGCCGACGCGTCCGGCGAGCGCCCAGAGCAGGATCGCGACCAAGACGAGGAAGCCGTCGACGACGAAGTTGAGGAGATAGGCGAAGACGTCGGCGTCGAACAGGTAGAACCCGAGCGCGCTCAGCGAGGAGGCCGCCTTGCCGGCCGCCAGCACCAGCAGCAGAGGGCGGTAGCGGAGCACGTCGGTCGCGACCACCAGGCAGATCCCGGTGATCACCGTCATGTAGGCGAACCCGAGCGCGAGCCACAGCTGCTCGGAGGTCTCGGGCGCCGCCGCGAACTCACCGAGCGGCAGCCAATCGCCGAAATCGTCGAGGGCGCCGAGCGTGCCGTCGGGCAGGCAGAGGAAGAGCAGGCCGACGAGCGCGAAGCTCGCGGCGAGCACTCGCAGGTTGAGGACCACGAAACGCTCGGCGGCTGCCCCCGACATCGCGGGCGCCATCCTAATCGGGATCGGCGCCCGGAGCGGCGGCAGCCTGGGCCTAGAATCCGCCGCGATGATCAATCGCGAACAGGTCCTGCACGTCGCCCGACTCGCCCGGCTCGAGCTCGACGAGCAGGAGATCGAGCGCATGGCGGGCGAGCTCTCGGGCATCCTCGAGCACGTCGACCGGATCTCCGCGCTCGATCTCGACGACGTCGAACCGACCTCCCACGTGGTCGTGCTCGAGAACGTCCTGCGTGCGGACCAGCCCGAGGCAAGCCTGCCGCGCGAGCGGGCGCTCGAGCCCGCGCCCGATCCCGCTCAGGGCGCCTTCCGCGTGCCCTCGCCACAGGCGTGACCACCGAGCTGCGCGAGCTGACCGCGGCCGAGGCGATCGGCCGCATCGAGGCCGGGGAGCTCTCCTCCGACGAGCTTTTCGACGCCTTCGCCGAGGCGGCGGCGGCCGACGAGCTGAACGCCTACCTGTGGCGAGCCGGCCCCGGAACGAGGGCGGCGGGCGGCGAGCCGCTGCGCGGGTTGCCGGTGGCGGTCAAGGATCTGTTCTGCACCGAGGGGATCGAGACCACGGCGGGGTCGCGGATCCTCGAGGGATACAAGCCGCCCTACACGGCCACCGCGGTCGCGAAGCTCTCCGACGCCGGGGCGCGGGTGCTCGGCAAGACCAACATGGACGAGTTTGCGATGGGGTCCTCGAACGAGAACTCGGCCTTCGGCCCGGTGCGCAACCCGTGGGATCCGCGCCGCGTACCCGGCGGCTCCTCGGGCGGATCGGCGGCGGCGGTCGCGGCTCGGACCGCCCCGTGGGCGATCGGCACCGACACCGGGGGGTCGATTCGCCAGCCGGCCGCGCTCTGCGGGATCGTCGGCCTGAAGCCGACCTACGGCGCGATCTCGCGCTACGGGATGGTGGCGTTCGCGTCCTCGCTCGACCAGTGCGGCCCGCTGACGCGCACGGTCGCCGACGCCGCGATCCTGTTGCGCGCGATGCACGGTCGGGACTCCCGCGACTCGACCTCGGTCGGGATCGAGGGCGGGGTCGAGATGCCCTCACGCGCCGACCTCGCGGGGCTGCGGATCGGCGTCGCGCGCGACTTCTCGCAGCACGCCGAGGGCGTCGAGCCCGGCGTGGCAGAGGTCTTCGAGCGCTCGGTGGAGCTGATCGCGCAGCTCGGCGGCGAGGTGGATGAGGTCGAGCTTCCGCACGCCGAGCACGGGATCTCCGCCTACTACGTGATCGCGCCCGCCGAGGCGTCGACCAATCTTGCGCGCTACGACGGCGTCCGCTACGGCCTGCGCGAGGACGGCGACGCGGACCTGCTCTCGATGTACGAGCGCACCCGTGCGCGCGGGTTCGGCGCCGAGGTCAAGCGCCGGATCATGCTCGGCACCTTCGCGCTCTCCTCGGGCTACTACGAGGCCTACTACGGTCGGGCGCAGCGGGTGCGGACGAAGATCGCCGAGGATTTTCGCGCGGCGTTCGAATCGGTCGACCTGATCGTCACTCCGACCTCGCCTTCGGTCGCCTTCGAGCTCGGGGCGCGGACGGCCGACCCGCTGGCGATGTACCTCTCGGATTACTTCACCGTCCCGATGTCCCTCGCCGGGATTCCCGCGGTCTCGATCCCCGCGGGACTCGCCGCGCCTCCGGGAGGCGGACCCCAACTGCCGGTCGGGCTGCAGATCGCGGCGCCGGCGTTCGCGGAGTCGAAGCTGCTCGATGCCGCGCACGCGCTCGAGGGCGCGATCGCGTTCGGCGAGGAGCCGGGCCATGGCTGAGTCGCGCTACGAGCCGGTGATCGGGCTCGAGATCCACGTCCAGCTCTCGACCCGGACGAAGATGTTCTGCGGCTGCGAGCTCTCGTTCGGCGACGAGCCGAACGTGCACACATGCCCGATCTGCCTCGCGCACCCCGGGAGCCTGCCGGTCCCGAACGAGCAGGCGATCCGGTACGCGCTTCAGATCGCGCTCGCGCTGGAGTGCAAGATCACCCCCCGGTCGATCTTCCACCGCAAGAACTACTTCTATCCGGACAACCCGAAGGCGTACCAGATCAGCCAGTACGACATCCCGCTCGCGACCGAGGGCAGGCTCGGCGACGTGCGGATCCACCGGGTACACCTCGAGGAGGACGCGGCGAAGCTCGTGCACGTCTCCGAGTCCGGTCGCATCCACGGCTCCGGGACCTCGCTCGTCGACTTCAACCGCGGCGGCACGCCACTGGTCGAGATCGTCACCGAGCCGGACCTCCACGACCCCGCGGTCGCGCGCGAGTGGCTGCAGCTGCTGCGAACGACGATCCGCCAGATCGGAGCTTCGGACGTGAACATGGAGGAGGGCAGCCTGCGGTGCGACGCCAACGTCTCGGTCCGGCCGGCCGGCTCGCAGGAGCTGGGCACCAAGACCGAGCTCAAGAACATGAACAGCTTCCGGTTCTTGGAGCGCGGCATCCGGGCGGAGATCGAACGCCAGATCGAGATCCTCGACGCCGGCGGCGAGGTGGAGCAGGAGACGCTCCACTTCGACCCGCACACCGCAGCGCTGACCTCGCTGCGCTCCAAGGAGTACGCGCACGATTACCGCTACCTGCCGGAGCCCGACCTGGTGCCGCTGGCGCCGACCGCGGAGATGATCTTTGCGGCCCGCGAGGCGCTTCCCGAGCTGCCGGCCCAGCGGCGGGGCCGATACGAGCTCGAGCTCGGGCTCGACGAGGCGCAGGCGACCCAGCTCGCCTTCGATGCCGAGCTGGGCTCCTACTTCGAGCGCGCGCTGGCGGCCGCCGACGGCGTCGAGGGTCGCACGATCGCAAACTGGGTGACCGGCGAGCTGGTGGCGAGGCTGCGGGAGGCGGGGGGAGAGGACCCGGACCCGGCGAGCTCGCGCGTGACTCCGGAGGCGCTCGCGAAGCTCGCGGCAATGGTCGCCGGCAAGCGGATCTCGAGCGGCGCCGGGCGCCGGGTGCTCGCAACCCTCGTCGCCGAGGGCGGCGACCCGGAGGCAGTGGCCGAGCGCGAGGGCCTCGGCGGGATCGAGGACTCCGGCGAGCTGGCGGCGATCGTCGAGCGGGCGTTGGAGGCCGACCCGGCCGCCGCCGAGCGCGTCCGCGGCGGGAACATGAAGGCGATCGGGCCCCTGATCGGGTTCGTGATGCGAGAGACCAAGGGCCGCGCCGACGGGGGAGAGGTGACCCGGCTGATCCGGGACAAGCTCGGGTCGTAGGGTCGGGCGCGAGCGCGGGCCGGCGGCGGCGCTCCGGGTGGCGCACAAGCGCGCGGCGGCTCGCCGACCCGGACCCGTCGCAGGCATGCACAATGCCCCCCGTGACCGTCACCGCCATCCGCCGCAATCGCCTGGCGCTTCGCGGCGCCCGCGCCGTCTACGGCTCGATCATCGCGCTGGCGGTGATCGTCGTCCTCGACGACGGTGAGCACCAGGCCGACGAGGTGATGCTCGCGGTCCTCGGAGCGGTGATCGCGGCGACGCTGGCGGAGACCTACGCCGACACGATCGCCGAGGTGATTCGGCGCGGGCGACACCCGACCCGAGCCGAAGTGAGGACGGCCCTGATCGACTCGGCTGCCGGCAGCGCCGCGGCGCTGATCACACTGCTGCCGTTCATCGGCGTCGAGGTGGGCGCGATCGAGGCCTCGACCGCGTTCGACCTCGCGGGGTGGCTGGGGGCCGCGGTGATCGTCGGCTACGCTGCGTTCGCCAACCGGATGGCGGGCCTCAGCATGACGCGCAGCCTGCTCATCAGCGCCGGCTTTCTTGCGATCGCGCTCGTCCTGATCGCGATCAAGTCAGCCACCCACTAGAAGTGCGCCCGGCGGCCGGCGCCTTGAGTTCCAGGCCCTTGACAGAAGTCGGGTCGAAGCGCTTAGGATCGGCGCGGGCAAGAGCCCCCGTCTGATAACCGGTGTGCGCATGACGGGGGCTCAACTCATATTCTGGCGCACTCCGCTTCGCGCTCGGAGAGGCTCGACGGCTACGCCAACGTGACGCGTCCATTCAGCGCGTGTTCGTGCGCGCCTCCGATGCTCTCTGCACAGCTTGCCGTCGGTGCGCGTGTCGCGGCCTAAGCCCGTGCATCGTGTCGACGCAATCGACGAAGAGATGGACGATGAGGTTCGGGCGCCCCCGGCTTGATGAGGGTCGCGGTTTGAAGCGATCCGCCATTCGGTCCATCTCCGCCTGTCGAGCCTACGCCAAACGCGCCCCGCGCGGTGTCAATTTCGTGCCCACTTCGTCCCGGAAACCGCATGGGGACGCGGATACGGTTGTAACAATGTGTTACAAGGCGTGACATAATCCGGGCGTGGCCTGGAACGTCGTCATCGCAGGAGGGGGATTCGCGGGGATGTCGGCGGCGCAGGAGCTCGAGCGGCTGCTGCCGAAGCAATCGGCGCGGCTGATCCTGGTCAACGACGTCAACTTCTTGCTCTACACGCCGTTTCTGCCCGAGGCCGCCGCCGGGACGCTCGAACCGCGCCACGTGGTCACGCCGCTGCGCGACGTCCTCAAGCGCACCTACCTGCGCCTCGGCGCGATCTGCGATCACGATTCCGCGGCGCGGACGGTCACCGTCCGCTCCCACGAGGACGAGCACGAGCGGATCTCCTACGACCAGCTCGTGCTCGCGGTCGGCTCGGTCTCGCGCTCGCTGCCGATTCCCGGGCTCGACGAGCACGCGATCGGCTTCAAGAGCCTCGCCGACGCGATCTGGCTGCGCAACCACGTGATCGAGACCCTCGAGCAGGCGAACGCGACCGAGGACCCGGCGCGGCGCGAGGAGCTGCTGACCTACGTGTTCGTCGGCGGCGGCTACTCAGGGCTCGAGGCGCTCGCCGAGCTGCAGGACTTCGCCGCCGACGCGATGGATCGCTACCCGCGTGCGCGCCTGCACGGGATGCGCTGGATCCTGGTCGAGGCGATGGATCGCGTCCTCCCGGAGGTGCCCAAGGACCTCGCCGACTACGCGGTCCGCCAGCTGCGCGGGCGGGGAATCGACATTCGCCTCGGGACCAGGATCGAGGAGGCTCGCGCCGAGTCGACCCGGCTCTCGACCGGCGAGGAGATCCCGACCCGGACGATCGTCTGGACGGCCGGCGTCGTCCCGCACCCGAGCCTCGCCTCGCTCGCGGTGCCGCTCGACGAGACGGGCAAGGTGAGGGTCGACGAGTACATGCGGGTCACGGGCATGAACGGGGTCTGGGCGATCGGCGACTGCGCCGCCGTTCCCGACCCGAACAAAGGTCGCCGCGCGCCCTGCCCGCCGACCGCTCAGCACGCCGTCCGCCAAGGCCCGGCCGTGGCTCACAACATCGCCTGCGAGCTCGGCGTCGCGACCAGGCCGCGCCGGTTCGGTTACCGGGCCAGGGCCGCGTTCGTCAACCTCGGGCGCTACAAGGCGGTGGGGAAGATCGGCCCGGCCAGCTTTCGCGGCTTTCTCGCCTGGTGGTTGGCGCGCAGCTACCACATGAGCCAGATTCCCGGCGCCGCCCGGAAGATCCGGGCGGTCGCCGATTGGACGGTCGGGCTCCCGTTCCGTCGCGACGTCGCCGAGGTCGGCTCGATCGGCCACCCGCGGCCGCTCCGGGCCGAGGTCTACGCGCGAGGCGGCACCCACCGCCCGCTGGACTGAGCCGATGGTCGCCGGGGGCGCCTATGTCGCGGTCGCCTTCTGCTTCGGGCTCGCCACCGGCTTCGTCGGCCGCGGCAAGGGAAGCTCGTTCTTCATCTGGTTCATGATCGGCGGCATCCTGCCGCTGCTCGGCCTGATCGCCGCGATCCTCTACCGCAGCGAGCACACCGAGCCCGAGCGCCGCTGCCCCCGCTGCGGCGCCGTCCACAAGATCCACGTCCAGGTGTGCCGCCGCTGCGGGCTCGACATGGACCTGCCCGATCCCGGGGACGTGCGCCCGGGCCCGGCGTATCGCTGATGACGAGCGCTCGCCGGCCGGCGCGCGAGCTCATCGCAGCCAGGTGCGGACGATCGCGTTCGCGAACCCCATCCCGTAGCGAACCACCGCCGGCTTCTTCGAGTGGCCCGAGAGCCGGCTGACGACGGTCACCGGGACCTCCCTCGCCGGCACCCCCCGCTTGATCGCCTCGATCAAGAACTCCGAGGTGTGGAACTGCTCCTGGCGCAGGACGAGCGTGGGGAGGACGTCGGCGCGCACCGCGCGGTAGCCGTTCGAGCAGTCGGTGACGTGGGTGCGGGTGATCAACGAGACCAGCTTGTTGAAGAACACGATCCCGGCCTCGCGCGCCGGGTGGTTGCGCTCCGCCTCGCCGAGCACGCGGGACCCGTGCGCGACCGCGACTTCGCCGTTCAGCACCGGCTCGACCAGCCGCTCCATCTCCTCTGGCAGGTGCTGGCCGTCGGCGTCGATCGTGACCACGATGCTCGCTCCCGAGTCGGCCAGCAGCCGATAGCCGGTCCGCAGCGCCGCGCCACCGCCGCGATTGATGACGTGGCGCGCCACGATTGCGCCGTGTGCGGAGGCGACGTCCTCGGTCCCGTCGCGCGAGCCGTCGTCGACGACCAGCGTCGCGGTCGGCTGCCCGCAAACCTGCGCCGGGATCCTGTCGAGCACGGCGCCGACGTTGTCGGCCTCGTTGTAGGCGGGGACCAGGACCCCGATCCGGTCGCGGAAGCGCTCCGGATGGCCGGCGAGCCGGAACTGCTCCCAGGCGAGTCCCTCGAGCACCTCCGAGAGCTCGCTCGTGATCCGCGATCCCTGGCTCAACGCGCGCAGGACGAGCAGGAAGAGGATCAGGATGCCGAAGATCGCGACGCCGACGATCCGGGTGCCGTTCTCGCGCTCGAAGGAGAACGCCGAGAGCAGCGCGTCCGGGATCTCGGTGCCGGCGACGATCGCGAGGCCGATTGCGACGAGGAGCAGGATCAGCACGTCGACGTTGCGAAGCTCCCGGCGGCGAGCGACCGCGTAGGCGCCGACCAGCAGCGCGATCACCAGTCCCGCGGCGCGGATCGCGGTCAGCTCGGGGGGAAAGAGGTCGGCGACGGGCGGCACGGCCGGAGGAGAATAGAGCCGGCCTGGAGCCCGGCGGCGGGGCGCTCGTGCGGCTCGAAACGATTTCTGCGCCGCGGAAGCCGCCTTCGCTTTCGGTAGCCTCGCGCGCGATGAGGATCCTGATCCTGGGTGGTGATGGGTACCTGGGCTGGCCCACCGCGATGCGGTTCTCCGACGCGGGGCACGAGGTATCGATCGTCGACAACTTCTCCCGGCGCCGCTGGCACACGACGCATTCGACCGATTCGCTGACCCCGATCGCATCGTTGTCGGATCGGATCGAGGCGTGGCGGGAGCGGTCGGGTAACGAGATCCGCCCGTTCGTCGGCTCGATCGAGGATTTCGGATTCCTCGACGCGGTGATCGCCGAGACGCTCCCGGAGGCGATCGTCCATTACGGCGAGCAGCCCTCGGCGCCCTACTCGATGAAGTCGCGCGAGGCGGCGGTCGAGACGCAGTACACGAACGTGATCGGGACGCTCAACCTGCTGTTCGCGATTCGGGATCGCGTCCCCGACTGCCACCTGGTCAAGCTCGGGACGATGGGGGAGTACGGGACGCCCGACATCGACATCGAGGAGGGGTTCATCGAGATCGAGCACAAGGGCCGCACCGACACGCTTCCGTTCCCGAAGCTGCCGGGCTCGCTCTACCACCTCTCCAAGGTCCACGACTCGCACAACATCCACTTCGCCTGCCGGATCTGGGGCCTGCGCGCCACAGACCTCAACCAGGGGGTCGTCTACGGGATCGAGACCGCGGAGTCCGCGGGGGACGAGCGGTTGATCACCCGCTTCGACTACGACGAGTACTTCGGCACCGTGCTGAACCGGTTCTGCGTCCAGGCCGTGATCGGGCACCCGCTGACCGTCTACGGCGAGGGCGGCCAGACACGCGGCTTCCTCAACATCCGCGACACCCTGCAGTGCGTCGCGCTTGCGGTCGACAACCCCGCGGAGCTCGGCGAGTTCCGCGTCTTCAACCAGTTCACCGAGCAGTTCTCGGTCGCGGAGCTCGCCGAGCTCGTGCAGCGATCGGCGGCCGAGCTCGGTCACCAGGTCGAGGTCCGCAGCTACCCGAATCCCCGGATCGAGGCCGAGCAGCACTACTACAACGCCGCGAACACGAAGCTTCGCGACCTCGGGCTCGAGCCCCATCCCCTCGGCGAGGAGCTGGTGCGCTCGATGCTCGGGATCATCGAGCGCTACAAGGGCCGGGTGATCGAACGCGCGATCCTGCCCCGGACCCGATGGAAGCCCGGCGAGCTGGTCGCCGACCTCCGACAGCAGACGGCGAGCGCGCAGCCGCCGGGCTCGTGAGCTCCGTTCCGGCCAGCGAGACGAGCGCGGTCGAGCAGCTCGGCGACGGGGAGCGGCCCGACCGCCGGGCGCTGATCCTCGCCGCGACGGTGCGCATCCTCATCTCCGAGGGGCTCGCCGCCGTCACCCATCGCGCGATCGCTCGCGAGGCCGACGTCCCGCTCGCGGCGACCACCTATTACTTCCGCTCCAAGGACGAGCTCGTGATCGAGGCCGTCGCGATCCTGGTCGAGGATGAGGTGGCGCGCGTCGCCCAGCGCGCCGCCGAGCTCGGCGAGCGGATCAGCTCGCCGACCGACACCGCCGCCGCGTTGGCGGAGGCGCTGTTTCCCAACCGCGACGCCGCCGGCGCCCTGCTGGCGAAGTTCGAGGTCTACCTCGAGGCGGCGCGCCGCCCGGGCCTCCAGGAGACCGCCGCCCAGTGGCGGGCGGCGTTCGCCGGCCTGGCGGAGTCGGCCCTCGCCCTCGCCGGTAGCGAGGACCCGGCGCGCCTCGCCCCGCTGCTGGTCGCCGGGATCGACGGGCTGCTCATCCACGAGCTCTCCGACGGCTTCGCCGGCGAGGGCGATGTCGAACGGCTGCGGGACCGGCTCGAGCAGCTGTTCGCCCTCATGCTCACCGCCGGCTGACGCGGCGCTCCTCGTCGCCGGGCCCGATCGCCCGGAACCGCGCTTGCGAGCGGGAAAAACCGTTTCGGCGGCCGAAATCCCGCTGCTACGATGGCTCGCCCATGCGCGCGGCCGACGCACTATTCGAAGCGCTGAAGGCGGAGAACGTCGAGCATGTGTTCGGCATCCCCGGGGGCGCCAACCTGCCCACCTACGACGCCCTCTACGACGCCGATCTGACCCATATCCAGGCGCGCCACGAGCAGGGCGCCGGTCATGCGGCCGAGGGCTACGCGAAGGCCTCGGGCCGCGTCGGCGTTGCCCTCGCCACCTCGGGTCCCGGCGCCACCAACATGGTCACGCCGATCGCCGACGCGATGATGGACTCGGTGCCGACGGTGTTCATCACCGGCCAGGTGCGCACCGACCTGATCGGCACCGACGGCTTTCAGGAGGCCGACGTCACCGGGATCACGATGCCGGTGGTCAAGCACTCGATGCTGGTCACCGACCCGCGCCACATCCCCGACTACATCCATGCCGCCTTCCACATCGCCGCCACCGGCCGGCCGGGCCCGGTGCTGGTCGACATCCCGCAGGACCTGTCGCGGGTCGAGATCGACTACACGCCTCGTGAGGGAACGCCGCTCCTGCCCGGCTACAAGCCGCCGACCGAGGGAAACATCAAGCAGATCCGGATCGCCGCCAAGGCGCTCGCCAACTCGCGCCGGCCGGTGATCTACGGCGGCGGCGGGATCATCAACGCGAACGCCTCGGAGGAGTTCCGCGAGTTCTGCACCTCCGACAGGCTGCCGGTGACGCTGACCGTGATGGGCCTGGGCGCGTTCCCATCGCCGCACGAGCAGTGGCTGGGGATGCTCGGCATGCACGGCACCCGGACCGCGAATTACGCGATGGACGAGGCCGACCTGATCATCGCCGTCGGCGCCCGCTTCGACGACCGGATCACCGGCAAGCTCTCGGAGTTCGCGCCGCGGGCGAAGTTCGTGCACATCGACGTCGACCCGGCCGAGATCTCGAAGAACGTGCCCGCCCACATCCCGATCGTCGGCGACGCCAAGGACGTGTTGGAGAAGCTCAATCGCGAGTACCGGGCGCTGCATCCCGACGCTTCGCGGCTCGACGACTGGTGGCGGCAGCTTCGCGAGTGGCAGACGACCTGGCCGCTGCGCTATGAGGACTCGCCCGACTCCGAGATCAAGCCGCAGTTCATGGTCGAGGCGATGTACGAGGCAACCGGGGGCGACGCGATCATCACCTCCGACGTCGGCCAGCATCAGATGTGGGCGGCGCAGTACTACCACTTCTCCAGGCCGCGCCGATGGCTCAACTCGGGCGGCCTCGGAACGATGGGATTCGGGCTTCCGGCCGCAATCGGCGCCAAGGTCGCCTGCCCCGACGACACGGTCGTCTGTCTGGCCGGCGACGGCAGCCTGGTGATGAACGTGCAGGAGTTCGCGACCGCCGCCCACCACGAGGTGCCGGTGAAGGTGTTCCTGATGAACAACGGCCACTTCGGCATGGTCCGCCAGTGGCAGGAGCTGTTCTGGGAGGAGCGCTACCAGTCGGTAGAGATGGGGCCGAGCCCCGAGTGGCCGAAGCTCGCCGAGGCCTTCGGATGGACCGGGATGCAGTGCACCGAGAAGTCGGAGCTGCGCGACGCGATGCACACCGCGCTGGATACCGACGGGCCGGTGCTACTCGACGTGCACGTGACCAAGAACGAGAATTGCTATCCGATGATCCCCGCCGGCCACGCCGCCCGGGACATGGTCGGGTGAGCCGGGGCGATGGGCGAACCGGGAACACGTGACGTCGTCCGGCTCGAGGATCTCGAGGCGAGCCGCCAGCTCACCGGCCGCAAGCACATCCTCTCGCTGCTGGTCGAGAACCGGCCCGGCGTCCTGGCCCGGATCGCAGGGCTGTTCAGCCGCCGCGGCTTCAACATCGACACGCTCGCGGTCGGGCCGACGGAGGACCCCGACGTGTCCCGGATCACGCTCACCCTCGACGGGGCGGTGCACCCGATCGACCAGGTGACCAAGCAGCTGCACAAGCTCGTCAACGTGATCAAGATCCGCGACATGGAGCCGAACGGCACGGTGGCGCGCGAGATGGCGCTGTTCAGGGTCAGCGCCGCGGTCGAGAACCGCGCCGAGATCCTCCAGTTCGCCGAGATCTACGAGGCCAAGGTGGTCGACGTCTCCCGGCGCTCGCTGACGATCGAGGTCACGGGCTCCCAGGGCAAGGTCGACTCCTTCGAGCGCATGATCCGCCCCCACGGGCTGATCGAGATGGCCCGCACCGGCGAGGTCGCGATCACCAAGTCGCGGCCCGAGCACTAGAGCCCGTAGTCGCCGAACGGCTCGTCGCGCTCGCGAACCGCCTCGCGAAACCCGTCCGCGGCGGCGCGGCGGGCGAACTCGAAGCCCTCGGGCGTGTGGCGGGCGACCCCGTCGAAGAAGGTGCCTAGCATTTGCGTGGCCTGCAGGCCCTGCGAATAGAGCGCCTGGTTGACGAGCAGCTTGTGCATGACGAGCTGGTTGACGGGGAGCCGCGCGACGCGTTCGAGCAGCGACTCGAAGCGCCGGTCGAGCTCGGCGGCGGGCGCGGCCTCGCTCGCGAGGCCCCACTCGACCGCGGTGGCGCCGTCGATCGAGTCGCCGGTGAGCAGCAGGCGCTTGGCCCGCGCGGGGCCGATCCGGTACGCCCAGAGCGCCGTCGTCGGCACGCCCCATACCCGGGCCGGCGGGTAGCCGATCTTGGCCCGGTCCTCGACCACGAGCAGATCCGAGCACAGCGCCATGTCGGTGCCCCCGGCGACGCAATAGCCGTGGACCTTGCAGACGACCGGCTTCTCGGAGTGAAAGAGGCTCATGAACCCGCGCACATTGCGGCTCATCATCTGGTAGTCGACGACCGGGTCCCAAGTCGCGTCCGGGTCATGGTTGGCGGCCACGGTGACCGGGTCGATCGGGGAGGCGGACGAGGCGGCGCCGGGCGGCTGCTCGGCGGCGCCGAACGCCTCGGCCGAGACGAGGTCGTAGCCGCCGCAGAAGCCCGTGCCGTTGCCGGCGAGGGCGATCACGTGCACCTCGGGGTCCAGGTTGGCGCGCTCGACGCAGGCGCTGAGCTCGCGCGGCATCTCGAGCGTGATCCCGTTGCCGCGCTCGGGGCGGTCGAGAGTGATCCGAGCCACTCGGCCCCGGCGCTCGTAGGTCATGGTTTCGAGCCCTGCTCCAGACATCGCGCGGAAGTATTGCGCGGCAGATCGCAGTCGCCGCGCTCGGTGGAGGCGCGCGGCCCCGGCTAGGCTGAGTTACGGATGATCGGCGCCGACGACCTGCTCGAGGAGCTCGAACCGCTGATCGCGAGGGCGGTCGGTTCGCGGCGGATCGTCACCGTCACCCGCCCGGTGGCGATCCCCGACCCGTGCGCAACCGTGTTCACCTCGCGGATGGCCGCCGATCGCTGGTTCTGCTGGGAGCAGCCGAACCGCGACCGCTTCGCGCTCGCGACGCTCGGGTCGGCCCACGAAGTGGTCTCCCGCGGGCCCACGCGGTTCACCGACGTGGCCCGGGCGACCGCCGAGATCGCCCGGGGCGCGGTCTCGGTAGGGCTCGAGGATTCGCCGGCCGGCGCCGGGCCGATCTGGACCGGAGGCTTCGCCTTCGCCGCCGATGGCGGCGGGTCGCCGCAGTGGTCGTCGTTCGCCCCGGCACTTCTCGTGTTGCCGGAGGTCTCGCTTCTGCGAACCGGCGACCGGACTCTGCTGACGCTGATCGCGATCGCCGGCGACGCGCCGCCCGACCGCATCCTTGAGCGCCTCGAACGCCGAGTCGCCTCGCTGGGGGCCGAACCACTGCCGATGCTCGACCCGCATCCGAGCGGTCCGGCGACGATCTCGAGCAGCTCGCCCCCGGGTCGTTACGAGGAGGCGGTTGCCGCCGCGGTGCGTCGCATCCACGAGGCAGAGCTGGAGAAGGTCGTGCTCGCGCGAGAGGTGAGAGTCGAGGCTCGGGCCGCCCATGACGCCGCCGCCGTGTTCGGCGCGCTGCGGGATCTCTTCCCCTCCTGCTTCTGTTTCTGCGCCGGCACCGCGGAGGGGTCCTTCCTCGGCGCGAGCCCGGAGCTCCTTGTGCGTCGGCGCGGTGCCGGCGTGGCGACGGTCGCGCTCGCGGGGTCAACCAGGCGTAGTGCCGACCCGGCCGTCGACGACCACCTCGGCGAGCAGCTTCTGCGCAGCGCCAAGAACCGGCGCGAGCACGAGATCGTCGCCAGGCGGATCGAACGCGCGCTTGCCGGGCGCTCGATTTGGGTCGAGGCCGAGGCGGAGCCGGCGCTGGTCAAGGTGGCGAACATCCAGCATCTCGGCACGCCCGTGCACGCCCAGCTCGCCGATCCGCTCTCCGCGGTCGAGCTCGCCGGGCTTCTGCATCCGACCCCCGCCGTCGGCGGCGAGCCGCGCGATCGCGCAACGGCGGCGATCGCCGAGCTCGAGCAGCTCGACCGAGGCTGGTACGCGGGCCCGGTCGGCTGGATGGACGCCACCGAGGACGGCGACTTCTGCGTCGCGCTTCGCTCGGCGCTGCTTCGCGATCGCACCGCACACCTGTTCGCCGGTGCCGGGATCGTCGCCGACTCCGAGCCCGACGCCGAGCTCGCCGAGACCGAGCTCAAGCTCGACGCGCTGCTGCCGCTGCTCTCGGCTTGAAGCGCGGGGCGCATGGTGGCCTCAGCGCGCCCCGACCGCGCGCGTCACCGCGCCGCGGGCAGCGTCGGTGAGCTCCCGGTGCAGGGCGACGTTCTCGGCCCGGTCGACCCGAACCTCGATCAGCCCGCTGCCGCCGGCGAGCGCCTCGGGCAGCTCGGCGAGGGTCTCGAGGCGCCGGTGGCGGAGGCCGAACAGCGCGGCCGCGCCCGCCACGTCGACACCGCGTGGAGTCCCGAGCAGCGCCTCGAACTCGCCGACTTCGAGCTGGTCGGCCTGCGGCAAGAAGTCGAAGATCGCTCCGCCGTCGTTGTTGATCACCACGATCCGCACTGGCGTGCGCACGTCTGCGAGCGCCGAGAGCCCGCCGAGGTCGTGCAGGAGCCCGAGGTCGCCGGTGACGATCACCGTCGGTCGGCCGCTCGCGTGCGCGGCGCCGATCCCCGATGAGATCAGCCCGTCGATCCCGTTGGCGCCGCGGTTGGCGAGGAAGAGCACGTCCGCATCGCCGCCGTCCAGGAAGGCCTCCTGGTCGCGGATCGGCATGCTCGACGCCGTGTAGACGAGCTCGCCGCCGACGTAGGCGGCGCCGAGCGCCGCGTGCAGGCCCGGCTCGCTGAGACCATCGACCCGCTCGAGCCGATCGCGGATCGCGGTGGCGGCGGCCCGTGCGGCGCCGAGCCAGTCGCGCGCCCAGGCCTCCTCGGCGGCCGCGGGGTCGATCTGGCCCGCCAGCGCCGTCGCGAGCGGCGCCGGGTGGGCTCTGACGATCGCTCCCGCGAGCCGCGTCGGCTCGTTCCAGCCGCCGAGCGGGTCGATCGCGAGCTGTGCCGCCCCGGTGAGGCTCGTGAGCCATTGGCGCATCGGCTTGCAGGTCGGCATCTCCCCGAAGCGCAGGACGAGCTCGGGCTCGAGCGCAGCCGGCCGCTCGCGCGCGATCGCCTCGTAGGCGCCGATCACGAGCGAGCGATCGTGGGGGCCGAGGCGAAGCTGGGATGTGGGCTCGGCGAGGATCGGATAGCCGGTGGCCCGCGCGAGGGCGGCGATCGCCGGCGACGCCGCGGGGTCCGGCGTCCGCCCGGCGACGATCAGGCCGCGCGGCGAGGCGGCGAGGCGCTCCGCCAGGGCGTCGACCAGGGGCGGGGCGGGAGGCGGAGGCGCCGGCGGGACGGTCGTCAGCGGACGGTCCTCGCGCCCGGCGAGCGCGAGCGGCGAGCTCGCGGTGACGTCGCCGGGGCGCGGGTCGGGACCGAGGGGGTCGCGCCACGAGACGTTGAGGTGGACCGGCCCCGGTCGCGGGTCTCCGAGGGCCGTCCAGAAGCTCCGGCAGGCGATCGAGCGGAAGTGGAGCAAGCCGGCGTCGTCGGCGTCCTGGATGCCGAGCTCGCAGAACCACCGCACGGCGGAGCCGTAGAGCTTCAGCTGGTCGATCGTCTGCCCGGCACCGATCCCGCGCAGCTCGGGAGGGCGGTCGGCGGTGAGCACGAGCAGCGGCACCGCGGACTCATCGGCCTCGCAGACGGCGGGATGAAGGTTGGCGGCGGCCGTCCCCGAGGTGCAGAGCACCGCAACCGGCGTCCGCGTCGCCTGCGCGGCGCCGAGGGCGAAGAAGCCGGCGGAGCGCTCGTCGACGATCACGCTCACCTCGATCCCCGGCTCTCGCCACAGCGCGAGCGCGAGCGGGGTCGAGCGCGAGCCGGGGGAGAGGACGGCGTGGCGCACGCCGCAGCGCGCCAGCTCCTCGACCATCGCCGAGGCGAGCGCCGTGTTGCGGTTGGTCGGGTCCACGGCGCGAACGCTAGAGGCGGTGCCGCGCGAGGGCGTCGTCGTCGATCTCGACCCCGAGGCCCGGCCCGTCGGGGAGGTGGAGCGCGCCGTCCAGCAGCGAGCACTGGCGCGTGGCGATCGTCGCGGCGAACAGGAGCTGGGTGGCCAGGCCGTGGGCGAGATCGGCGGCTGGCCCGGAGAAGGTCAGCGCCTGGGCGGCGTGGGCGGCGGCGGCGATCCCGACCGGGCCGTCGAGGGCGCTCGAGAGATACACCGGCAGCCGCTCGGCGATCCCGTTCGCCTCGCCGATGCCGCCGACCTTGCTCAGCTTCACGGTCGCCAGATCGCAGGCGCGATCGCGCTTCGCGCGCTCGGCGTCCTTGACGCGGACGACGGTCTCGTCGGCGGCGACCAGCATCGGGACCGCCTCGGTGAGCCGCGCCATGCCGCTGCGGTCGGCGACCGGCTGTTCGACCAGCTCGATTCCGAGCGGCTCGATCAGCCGCAGGACGCCGAGCGCCTCATCGACGCTCCAGGCGCCGTTCGCGTCGACCCGGATCCGCGCGTCGGGTCCGAGTCGCTCGCGCACCGCCCGTACGACGGCGACGTCGTCGCGCGCCCCGAGCTTGAGCTTGAAGGTCCGAAAGCCCCGCGCGGCCCAGCGCTCGGCGTCGTCGGCGACGGCCTCGGCCCCGGCGGCGATCAGGGTCGCGTTACAGACGACCGGCGAGGCCTGCTCGGCGCCGAGCAGCGACCACAACGGCCGCCCGGCCGCCTTTCCCGCGAGGTCGAAGATCGCCATCTCGATCGCCGCCCTGGCCGGCGCCGGCAGGCGCCTGCCGGCGACGGTGTGGATGAACGCGTCGACCGCCGCCAGCAGCGGCTCGGCTCCGGCGAAGTCGCTCAGGTCCGCGCGCGCCAGTCGCCTGGTCCCCTTGCGGATCCCGCGCTCGACCGCCGCCAGATCGGCCCCGCCCCGCAGCGACAGCGGCACCCCCTCGCCGAGCCCGACCGGGCCCGCGTCGCTGACCAGCCGCAGGAGGACCATCTCGCGGCGCTCGAGCGTCCCGCGGGCGGTTGCGTACGGGCGCTCGAACTCGAGCGCGTAGGGCACCACCTCGACCGCGCTCAACCGCATGGCTACGCCGCGATCAGCAGGCCGGCCGTGACCAGGAGGCTGAATCCCGCGAGTATCGTTCCGGTACCGGCCAAGGCGCCGTTGAGCGACGGACCGTCGGTGCGCTGGGTGACCGCCCGCGCCGGCTTCGGCACGAGCGCGAGGGCGAGGAGGCCGAGCAGCGCGAAGGCGGGACCATCGGCGATCAGCAGCGAGAGCGGCAGCCACGCGAAGGCGCCGAGCACGAGCGCGAGGTAGAGCCGCCGCGTCCGCTCGCGCCCCAATCGCACCGCGAGCGTGCGCTTGCCGGCGCGACGATCGGTGTCGATGTCGCGGACGTTGTTGACGACCAGGACCGCGGTGGATAGCAAGCCGACCGAGATCGAGAGGCAGAACGGCAGCCAGTCGAGCTCCTCGAGCTGAACGTAGTAGGAGCCGTTGACGGCGACCAGGCCAAAGAACAAGAATACGAACAGCTCGCCCATGCCGGCGTAGCCGTAGGGGCGCGGGCCGCCGGTGTAGAGGACGCCGGCGGCGATCGAGGCGACGCCGACAGCGATGATCACCCATCCGGCGACGGTCGCCAGGTAGACGCCGGCGATCGCCGCGATCCCGAACGCGAGCCAGGTCGCGTAGAGGACCCGGCGCGGGGCGACCAGCCCGGTCGAGGTCACGCGCACGGGCCCGAGCCGGTCCTCCGCGTCCGCGCCCCGCCTGGCGTCGGAGTAGTCGTTGGCGAGGTTGGTGCCGATCTGGATGAAGATCGAGCCGATCAGGGCAGCGACGAAGGCGCCCCAGCGGAAGTCGTCGACGGCGTAGACGGCCGCCGCGGAGCCGACGAGCACCGGTGCGATCGCGGCCGGCAGCGTACGCGGCCGCGCCGCCATCAGCCAGATACGTGGGTTCAAGGGCGCTTCGGGAACTTGGAGAAGTCCGGACGCCGGCCCTGCTTCCACGAGTCGCGACCCTCCTGGCCCTCCTCGGTCATGTAGAAGAGCAGGGTCGCGTCGTGGGAGAGCTGCTGAAGGCCGGTGAGCCCGTCCTCGGCGGCGTTGAAGCTCGCCTTCAGCAGCCGCAGCGAAAGCGGGGAGAGGGCGGTCATCTCCCGGCACCAGGCGACCGACTCGCGCTCGAGGTCGTCGAGCGGCACGACCGCGTTCACGAGGCCCATCTCGAGCGCCTCGGAGGCCCCGTACAGGCGGCACAGGAACCAGATCTCCTTCGCCTTGCGGACCCCGACGGCGCGGGCGAGGAGGCCGGCCCCGAAGCCGCCGTCGAAGCTCCCGACCCGGGGGCCGGTCTGCCCGAAGACGGCGTTGTCGGCGGCGATCGAGAGGTCGCAGACGAGGTGGAGGATCTGGCCGCCGCCGACCGCGTAGCCGGCGACGGCGGCGATCACCGGCTTCGGCAGGCGGCGGATCTGGACGTGCAGGTCGCCGACGTCGAGACGGCCAACTCCCTGCTCCGCGACCTCGTCGTCGCCGATGTAGCCATCGTCGCCGCGGATCCGCTGATCGCCGCCGGCGCAGAACGCCTCGCCGCCGGCGCCGGTGAAGATGATCGCGCCCACCTCGGTGTCGTCGCGGGCGCGCCGGAAGGCGTCGCGAAGCTCGGCCAGTGTCCGCGGACGGAACGCGTTGCGGACCTCGGGCCGATCGATGGTGATCCTCGAGATCGCCTCGGCGCGCTCGTAGAGGATGTCGTCGTAGGTGCCCTCGCGGCGCCACTCGATCGGCGCGAAGAGCTCCTCGCTCGGCGGGGCGTCCTGGTGGGGCCTGGGCACGGGCCGCAACAATGCCACAGCGGCGCTTCTCGTAACTTTCGCGGGCCCCATGCATCTCGACAACTGGCTCTCCCAGCGCGCCGCGACCTGTCCCGATCGATCCGCGCTGGTCGCCGCGGGGACGGAGCTCTCATACGCCGAGCTCGAGCGCGAGGCCACGGCGACCGCGCGCCGGCTCGCCGCCCGAGGTGCGCGGCGGGGGGCGACGGTCGCGATCGAGCTCGCCCCGGGCGTCGAGTACGTCGTCCTCCTGCATGCGCTGATGAAGCTCGGGGCGATCGCCTACCCGGTCAACTCCCGCCTCGCGGCGGCGGAGCGGGCCGCCGAGTTCGAACGAGCGCGCCCGGCGCTGACCCTGACCGCCAACCCGGACCTAGGAACCACCGAGGCCGATCTGCCGCTGCTCGGCGAGCACGACCTCGACGCCCTTCACTGCCGGATCCTCACCAGCGGCACCTCGGGTCGCCCGCGCCCGGTCGGGCTCACCTACGGCAACCACCTCTGGAGCGCCGTCGGCTCGGCGTTCAACCTCGGGGTCGAGCCGACCGATCGGTGGCTCTGCTGCCTGCCCCTGTCTCACGTCGGCGGGCTCTCGATCGTCATGCGCAGCGTCATCTACGGGACCACGGCGGTGGTCCACGAGGACTTCGACGTCGACCGGGTGGCGGCCTCGCTGGAGGGCGACGGGGTGACGCTGATCTCTCTCGTCGCCACCCAGCTGATCCGCCTGCTCGAGGCGGACGTCGATCTGCTGCCGTTGCGAGCGGTGCTGATCGGCGGCGGGCCGGTGCCCGCGGAGGTGCTCGCCGAGGCGATCGGTCGCGGCGCCACCGTGGTCCAGACCTACGGGCTGACCGAGGCGGCGAGCCAGGTGACCACGCTCTCGCCCGCTGAGGCGCGGCCCAAGCTCGGCTCGGCCGGCCGCCCGCTGCTGACCACGCACCTGCGGATCCAGGACGGCGAGATCCTGGTCCAGGGCCCGACCGTGGCCCCGGGCACCGCCGACGAGGACGGCTGGCTTCACACCGGCGACCTCGGGCGCATCGACGAGGACGGCTTCCTCTACGTCGAGGGTCGGCTGGGCGACGTGATCGTCAGCGGCGGCGAGAACGTCGTCCCGGCGGAGATCGAGGAGGTCCTGCTTCGCCACCCGGAGGTCGCCGACGCCGCGGCAGTCGGTCGAGCCGACGCCGAATGGCAGGAGGCCGTGACCGCGGTAGTCGTGCTGCGCGAGGGCGCCGGGGTGAGCGCCGAGGAGCTGCGCTCGCACTGCGCCGCCGAGCTCGCCGGTTACAAGGTCCCGAAGCGGGTCGAGTTCGTCTCCGAGTTGCCGCGAACGGCCTCCGGCAAGTTGATGCGAGGCGCGCTGCGATGATCGACCACGAGCACGTCTCGCGGTGGCTCGACGACTACGTTGCGGCGTGGAAGAGCTACGAGCGCGAGGCGATCGCGGCCCTGTTCAGCGACCAGGTCGAGTACCGCTATCACCCCTACGACGAGCCGCTTCGCGGCCGCGACGCCGTGATCGCGTCCTGGCTCGGCGACGACGACCACGAGGGTGCCTCGAGTCGTGACCAACCGGGGACCTACGACGCCTCCTACCGGCCGCTGGCAGTCGACGGCGACGTTGCGGTCGCGGTCGGGTCGAGCAGTTACCGCGAGCGCCCCGGCGGCCCGATCTTCCGGGTCTACGACAACTGCTTCGTGATCCGCTTCGACGCCGAGGGCCGCTGCCGCGCCTTCACCGAGTGGTTCATGCAGCGCCCCAACCCCTGAGGTTCGCTGAGTACCATCCCGCGCCATGCCTGACGACAAGATCTATTACGACGGCGATGCCAACCCCGAAGCGCTGAGGGGCAAGACGATCGCGATCCTCGGTTACGGGTCGCAGGGTCACGCTCACGCGCTCAACCTCAGGGACTCCGGCTACGACGTCGTCGTCGGGCTCCGCTCGGACTCCTCGAGCCGTGCGCGGGCCGAGGCCGAGAAGCTCAAGGTGCTGGACACCGCCGACGCCGCCAGCCGCGGGGACGTGGTCATGGTCCTGCTCCCCGACGAGAAGCAGGGCGAGATCTGGAGCTCGGAGATCGGCGACGGGATCGCGGCCGGCAACCTGCTGATGTTCGGGCACGGGTTCGCGATCCACTTCGGCGAGATCGAGCCGCCGCCGGGGGTCGACGTCGGCATGGTCGCTCCCAAGGGCCCCGGCCATCTCGTGCGGCGCCAGTACGAGGAGGGCAAGGGCGTGCCCTGCCTGATGGCGATCCACCAGGACGAGACCGGGGCCGCGCGCGAGCAGGTGCTCGCCTACGCCCGCGGGATCGGCGGTGGCCGGGCCGGCGTGATCGAGACGACGTTCAAGGACGAGTGCGAGACCGATCTCTTCGGCGAGCAGAGCGTGCTCTGCGGTGGCGCGACCGAGCTCGTCCAGGCGGGATTCGAGACCCTGGTCGAGGCCGGCTACGACCCGCGGCTCGCGTACTTCGAGACCCTGCACGAGCTGAAGCTGATCGTCGACCTGATGTACGAGAAGGGCATCCAGGGAATGCGCTACTCGATCTCGAACACCGCCGAATACGGCGACATGACCCGCGGGCCGCGGGTGATCGGCCCCGAGGTCCGCGCGGCGATGAAGCAGGTGCTGGCCGACATCCAGTCCGGCGAGTTCGCCAAGGAGTGGATCGCCGAGAACCGCGCGGGCGCCGAGAACTTCAACCGGATGCGCGAGGAGGCGGCAGGGCCACCAGATCGAGCGCGTCGGCAAGCAGCTGCGCTCGATGATGCCCTGGATCGACCAGGAGTTCTGAAGCCGGGCGCCGCTCGGGTCCGATTGTTCACATCGCGACCCCCGCAGCAGTTAGGGTCGGCGCATGGAAGCCACGACTCCACCCGACGAGCCACCCGCCCCGCCACCCCCGCCACCGCCGCCCGCGGGCGAGCCGGCCGCCGGCGGACCGCCGCCCGGCGGCGTCTATCCCGTCCGCTTGGAGGCGCAGCGCCAGGCGAAATACAACCGCTTCCTGCCGCTGGTCAAGTGGCTGCTCGCGTTCCCGCATTACATCGTCCTGATCTTCCTCGGCATCGGTGCGTTCATCGCGCTCGTGATCGCGTTCTTCGCCGTACTGTTCACCGGCCGTTTCCCGGAGGGCCTGTGGACCTTCGTCACCGGCGTCAGCAGGTGGTTGTATCGGGTCGAGGCCTACGTTCTCCTGCTCACCGACCCATACCCACCGTTCTCGCTCGAGGACGACCCCGACTACCCGGTCCGGATCGAGTACGACTATCCCGAGCGGATCGACAATTGGCGCCCGCTGGTCCAGTGGCTGCTCGCGATCCCGTACCTGTTCGTCGCCGGCGCCCTCTACACCGTGGCCCAGATCGTCGCCTTCGTCGGCGTCTTCGTGATCCTGTTCACCGAGGAGCTGCCGGACGGCATGTTCAAGCTGATCCTCAACCCGCTGCGCTGGCAGCTGCGCGGCAACGCCTACGCCACCTTCCTGGTCGAGAGATACCCACCGTTCGAGTGGGAGTAGCCGCTCGGGCTACTCGCCCAGGACCCGGCCTTCCCACCGCGGCGCAGAGACCGGCGCTGCCCGCCGGAGACGCAACGCCGCGGCGACCTCGAAGGCCTGGGACTGAGAGCGTCCTCGTTCAGCCCTGGGCCGTCATCTGCTCGAGTGCCGGGTGGGTGAGCTTGTGCTCGGCGCAGAGCCGCGGGATGCTCTCCATGTCGAACTCGATCCCGTAACGCGGCGAGAGCTCGTCGAGCGGGGGTGGTGCCTCCGGGTTCGCCTCGATCGCGTTGCCGAGCTCTCGGAAGAAGTGCTCGAAACCGCCCGGGGCGATGATCTCGAGGATCCGGCAGGGCTCGTCGCCGGCGTTCCAGAATGTGTGCCACTGGTCGCGCGGCTTGAACGCGAGATCGCCCGCCTCGGCGTACGTCACGTCCTCACCGAGCAAGGCACCCATCGTGCCCTCGAGCACGAAGCTGTACTCGTCCTCGCGACTGTGCTTGTGAAGCGGGGCGCAGAGGCCGTGGGGGGGGATGGGGTGCTCGACGAGCGAGAACCCGCCGCCGGACTCCTCGGTCCAGATCATGAACCGGACGCCAACCGAGCCGAGGTCGGTGTACCCGCCTTCGGCGGGGCCGAGCTTGCGCGGCCCCTGAGACGGATCGAAGCGGCGCAGCGTCCCCATGAATTCGTCGGTGATCATTCCTGACTCCCTTTGATTGAACGCTGATGTGCGGCGAACGTATCACCGCCTGGCAGACCTGTCAATATTTGATGAACAGCAATGTCGACGAAAATGCCACGCCGATATCAGAAGCGCCGCCGTGCCGAGCTCGAAGGGCAGACGCGGCGGCGGATCATCGAGGCCGCCGTCGACCTGCACGGCTCCGTTGGGCCGGCGCGGACGACGATCAGCGCCATCGCCGAGCGCGCCGGTGTCCAGCGGGCGACGCGTATACCGCCACTTTCCGGACGAGCTCTCGCTGTTCTCGGCCTGTAGCGCGCATTACCAGGCGGCGAACCCACGTCCCGATCCGGGTGTGTGGAGCGAGATCAGTGACCCGGACGAGCGCGCCGCGACCGCGCTCGAGCAGCTGTACGACTGGTACGACCGCACCGAGACGATGCTTGAGAACGTCACCCGGGACCGGGCGCTGGTGCCGTCACTGGACAAGGTGATGGGCGACTTCGGCCGCTACTACGACGCTGCAGTCGAGGTGCTACTCGCCGGGCGGCCCGAGCGCGGCCGCCGGCGCAAACTGGCGCAGGCGGCGATCGCCCACGCGCTCGAGTACGAGACCTGGCGCTCGCTCGTGCGGCGCCAGGGGCTCGACCGCGGCGAAGCGGTCGAGATGGGGGTGCGGCTCGTCCGCTGCTCCGAACATTGGCCAGCCGCGTCCCGGACTAGCGCAGCGCGATAACCCGCACGGAATCGGCGGTCTTCTGCTCCGCAGCGTTGCGATCGCGACCCGCCCTCCGGCGCGAGATACTGCGTAGGCGATGTCGGAGGAGAACGTCGAGCTGCTGCGGCGCGCCTTTGACGCCTTCAACCGACGCGACCTCGACACGATGCTCGCGCTCGCGGACGAGGAGATCGTTGTCGAATCGCGGCTCGCCGCCGTGGAAGGCGGCTATCACGGTCACCAGGGGGTGCGCCGCTGGTGGGCGGACACGTTGGATGTGCTCCCCGATTACGAGGTCGAGGTGGACGAGGTCCGCGACTTCGGGGATGTCACGCTGGCGCGGCTTCGCGCTCGCGCCCACGGCGCCGGGAGCGCCGCTCCGCTGGAGGAAGTCATCTGGAATGTCGCCCGGTGGCGCGCCGGCCGGAACACCTGGTGGCGCAACTGCATGACCGAAGAAGAAGCCCTCGAAGCCGCCGGGCTTTCGGAGTAGGTCAATCCCGCTCGACCCTCCCGCTCGCGAAGTAGGTAGTCGCCCCGGGTCGAAGTCCGGTGCTTGGCACCGATGCGAGCCGCCCGCGGTTGAGCGATAAGTCTTCTCAGTCCCACGCGATTCGTGGGCCAAAACCGAGGAGTGTTCGATCATGATGCGCTCGCATTCACACATGCTGTGGTTCTGCGGCGGGTTGATGATCCTGGCCATGGTCCTGGCCGTCGCAGGCGCGGGGGCGTTCGCGTTCCTGGCGCCGCTCGGCTGCGCCGTGATGATGCTCGCCATGGTCTGGATGATGGTTCGTATGGGTCGCCACCACTAGCTCTGGCCGAGGGACGATGTCGCGAACCCTTGATCCCGAGGCGGCGTGGGCCGCGGTCGAGCGCGGCGAGGCCGAGATTCTCGATCTGCGGACCGATGTCGAGCGTCGCCGCTACGGAGCCCCGCCCGGGGCGCGGCCGGTGTCGCTGGCCCAGCACACGGCTTTTCCGGAGGGCCCCGGCGTCATCTACCTCTGCCAACACGCCGTCCGCTCGAAGATGACCCTGCGCCGGGGGGCGGCCGACGTCGCGGGCGGCTTCGTCGCGTGGAAGAAGGCTGGCCTTCCAGTCGAGGAGGTCGATGAGCCGCCCGCGGCGGCTCGCCTCTGACGCCGTGGCCGACGAGGTAAACCGGCGATCTGGGTGGGGGCCCGCTCGGGGTAGTGTCCGGACGCGCGATGGATGAGCTAGATGTGCGTCGGAGCCGCCGGCTGGGGCTGATCCTTCTCGGATTGAGCGGGATCGGGGCAGCGGTAACCCTGGCCGCAGACGAGAACCTGAGACGGAAGCTGCTCGGTGAGCGTGCCTTCTCGGCGCTGAGCGGCGACGAGTTGGTTACGTCCGGTCAGCCAGGGCCGTGGCTAGGGCGTGGCAACGGGACGTAGAGGCGCCCCCAGGCCGCTAGAAGAGCATCCTGACGTCGGCGATTCCCCCCTCCTCCGCCACGCTGAATGAGTGATCGCCGCGCTCGAAGATGCGGATCATGCGCGAGTTGCCGGGCAGCACATCCGCCCTCAACCCGCGAGCGCCGTGCTCGCGGGCGTATTCGACGAGTCCCGTGTGGAGGATCTTCCCCAGGCCCGTCCCCTGCCAGTCCGGGTCGACCATGTACGCCACCTCTGCGAGGCCAGTGGCGGGACTGAGGTAATACGCGCCGGCGCCAACGATGCGCTCGTGTTCTGGGGGCCCGATCACGGCCGCGAAGGCCATCTCCTCGTGGTAGTCGACGCTGCAGAGGTGTTGGGCAGCAGTGTCGGTGAGCGAGCTCAGTTGCTGGAAGAACCGGGTGTAGACGTCCTCCTCGCTCAGCCGATAGAAGAGCTCCTGCATCGCGCCGGTGTCGCTCGTCCGCGTGGGTCGTATCAGCACGTCACGGCCGTCATGTAGCCGCACCTCGCGCAGCTCGGCCACGGGATATGCCCTGCGGCTGCGCAGCTGCTGCTTGCGCCCGACGAGGCCGCTGGCCTTGGCCGCGTCCAGTAGCTCCTGGCGGAAGTCTGGATGGGCGATATCGATCAACGCCACCGCCCGCTCGGCCAGAGAGCGGCCGAAGAGGTACGCCGTGCCGTACTCGGTGATCACCCAGTGCACGTCGGCCCGCGGGATAGCGATCGCCTGGTCGGGAGCGAGCGCGAGGGAGATTGCGGACTGGCCCGCCGGCGTCCGCGAGGCCAGGCAGACGATTGCTGTACCGCCGGGGGACGCCAGTGCCCCACGGTGGAAGGCAGGGCCGGTGCACACCCCGCCGTAGAGCACCCCATCGAGGCTCTCCATCGACACCTGGCCGGTGAGGTCGATTGTGAACGCCTGCGTAACCGAGACCATCCGCTCTCGGCTTCCGATCACCGCCGGGTCGCAGATGTAGTCGATCGGGTGGAAGGCGAAGCGGGGATCGTCGTCCACAAGATCGTAGAGACGCCTCGTGCCCATCGCCCAGCTTGCAACGACGCGACCCGTAACGACGCCGGCGGCCACGAGGTCGACGATCGGCTCGCAGATCACGTCGGAGTGAATCGCCAGGTCTCGCCGGTTGGTCAGGTGGGCGAGCATCTGGTTCGGCACCCGGCCCAGACCGACCTGAAGAGTGGATCGATCTTCGATGAGCCTGGCGACGTACCGGGCGATCTGCTCAGCCACTTCGCCGGCAGGCTCGTGTAGGTACTCGACCACGGGAGTCGCCACAGGTACGAAGCTCGCAATCCGATCAACCGGGATCCGGCTGTCGCCCGAGGTGCGAGGCATGGCGGGGTTGACCTCTGCGATTACCGTGCGCGCCGCCAGCGCCGCGGCCTTCGTCACGTCTACCGATACCCCGAGGCTGCAGGTGCCGTCGGGATCAGGTGGGGCGACCTGGACCATCGCGACGTCAAGCGGAAGCTGCCCGTTCTCGAATAGGCGCGGAACGTCGGCGAGGGAGAGCGGGAGATACTCCACCATTCGACTCGGCCCCAGCAGGTCCCGTTCGTTCGTCCCGACGTAGAAGACGCGGTGGCGATACGCGGTCTGCGGGGGATCAGGGGCGCCCCCGAGGTTGATGAGGAAATGCACCAGCACCACCCCGGGCCGCCTCAGCTCCTCGAGGGCACCGAGCAGGGTGCGGGGAGTCGCGCACGCGCTGCCGACGAAGACTTTGTCGCCAGGCCGGACGACGGATACGGCTTCATCGGCGGCTACCCGCCTCTCCAGCCAGTCATGTGCCTCGACCGCGGTCATTCGTGAGGCACAAAGTATGCGACCCCCGGGCGCGTCCAACCAGGTCTGGCGCCGTCACGGGCTCAAATCCCGTCCCTCGCTTCCCCCCGCCCGCACGGCTCCGCCAGGCGGCGCGCAAGCCTCGCCGCCGCTCGAGTCAAGGACGCCCACTCGCGTCACCGAGGCTTGCAAACGGGTGGCGAGTACGTCCCGAACTGCGGCCCTAGGAAGAGCCCAGGCGAACTGACGCCTGTGGCTCCGTGACCCCAACGACCTCGAGGACGCTCAGCGCCTCCGCCAGGCTGGGGTATACCGGCATCTCCCGATCAAGCTGGGTGAGACGCAGCACGCCGAGGGGTTGGTCTTGGGCGACAACCGCGAAACGCGGGGGAACGGAATCACCGAGCCTGCGGCGCAGACCGACCAACACCGAGAGGACCGTGGAGTCGATGAATCCGCAGTCGGTGAAGTCGATCAACAGCGGCGCGGGGTCCTGCGCCAGAGCTTGCTCAATCTTCGCCTCGAGCTTTCCCACGGAGGCCAGGTCCAGCTCCCCGCTCACCTGAACTGCCGCGATACCCGAGTCGAGCCTCCGGTGCTTGACTTCGGGCCGTCTCAGTCCAGAGGCGGTGCTGTTGTTGGAAGGCTCCGATACGCAGGACGCTATCAGATTATGATGAGGTTTTGAGGAAACCTAGCGACTCAAATCTCATCACAATCTCCCCATCAGCTAGCCAACTTGTCGCAGGCATCGACTAGCATCCACAGCGTGGCTGATCAACCCAGTGCTGACCATGGCGTCTACAGCATCGGTGCAGTTGCGCGAATGCTGGGAATTCCGGCCGCCACGATCCGCAACTGGGAGGAGCGCTACGCGACGATCGTCCCGGAGCGGAGCCCGGGCGGACACCGGCTGTACTCCCGCGATCAGGTGGAGCAGCTCCGCTTCATCGCGACGGAGGTCACGCGCGGGCTCTCGGCGTCCGACGCCCACCGCCTGCTCTCGGACCAGGGACAGGGTGGCCGGCCCCTGGCGAGCGACGGCTCGAGCGATCGTCACGCGGCTGCTCGTGCTGCTGGCCGAACGCGATCCTGCGGCTGCGGATCTAGTGCAGTTCTTCCTGCGCACCGAGGGGTATGAGGTGACGTTGGCGCTGGCAGTCGACGAAGCCGAGGAGCAGTGGCTTGAGAGCCGGCCGGAGCTCGCGATCGTGGAGCTGATGATCGACGGAGGTGTCGGGGCGGAGCTCTGCAGGCGCTTGAAGCAGCACGAGGCCAAAGCGGTGATCGCGATCTCCGCCCTCGAGGCCCGAGACGAAGCGCTTGCTGCGGGCGCCGACGCCTTTCTGCAGAAGCCACTCGACCCGCTCGAGCTCATCTCAACCGTCAAGGACCTGGCGGGCACCAGTGCGCTGGTCGGTCATCGCACGCGGGAGAGTCGGTAGTGGACGAGCGCCTTACGAGCGGCGACGAGGGGCTCGACGAGATCCTCGGCGGGGGCCTGCCGATGAACGGGATCAACCTGATCATCGGGCTGCCCGGCTCAGGAAAGACCATCCTGTCTGAGCAGTTCGTCTTCGCGGGCGCGACCGAAGAGCGCCCTGCGATCTACCTCTCCACGGTCTCGGAGCCGTTCGAGAAGATCCTCCGCTACGGCCAGACGCTCAGCTTCTTCGATCGCGATGCGATCGGCCGGTCGGTCTACTACGAGGACCTTGGCGACACCGTGGGGGGCGCGGGTGGGCTCAGCGCGGTGACCGAGCGGATCGCCTTGCTGACCAAGGAGCGGCGGCCGGGGATCATCGCAATAGATAGCTTCAAGGCGCTCGCCGCATTCGCGGAGGACGCGCAGGCTTTTCGGAGCTTCCTGCACGACCTCGCCGCGCTCCTCACGGCCTTCCCCGTGACCTCGTTCTGGATAGGCGAATACAGCGAGGAAGAGATGCGTACGACGCCCGAGGCGGCCGTGGCCGATGGGATCATCTCGCTCGAAATGCAGCGTGCTAACGAGCGCGCGCAACGCCTGATTCAGGTGATCAAGCTACGCGGGAGCGAGTTCCGCTCAGGACGTCACGGATATCGCCTGTCCATGGACGGCATCACGGTCTTTCCCCGGCTCGCCGACTCCCTCAGCCAGGAAAGCTACGGGCTCAGCGAAGACCGGATCTCAACCGGAATCCCGCCGCTCGACACGATGCTCGCCCAAGGCTACGGGAAGGGCAGCTCCACCCTCGTGGCCGGGCCGTCGGGCGCGGGGAAGACATTGATGGGACTTCACTTCATCTTCAACGGGGTGGCGATCGGCGAGCCCGGCGTGATCGCGACGCTTCAGGAGAACCCGGTCCAGCTGCAGAGGATGGCTCGCGGCTTCGGCTGGTCGCTGGACAACGAGCGGGTGTCGGTCATGTACCGATCTCCCAACGATGTCTATATCGACGAATGGGTGTACGAACTGCTCGACCTTGTGGAGGCCACCGGCGCGACGCGCGTTCTGATCGACAGCCTGAGCGATCTGCACTACGCCGCGACCGATCCCGTGCGCTTCCGAGAGTTCATTTACTCGCTCACGCAACGCCTCTCGCGCGCGGGAATAAGCCCGATCATGACGAGCGAGGTGCCAGATCTCTTCCACGTTGGTCGCTTGGCCGAGTATGGGATATCCCACCTCTCCGACAACGTCATCCTGCTGCAATACCTGCGCCTCGACTCGCGCCTCCTGCGCACGGTGACTGTTGTGAAGTCACGCGCGAGCGCCCATGACCCC
>CAVWYT010000006.1:0-253788 GCA_963759295.1 uncultured Solirubrobacterales bacterium
CAAGGCCCACCCGCGAGCGAACGGCTAGCGCTCCGCGGGCGCGGAGGATCCGCCGAGCGGGCGCTCGTACCAGGTGACGCTCCACGGGCGGCCGAACTTGACGCCGACGTCGGTGAACGTGCCGACACGCTGAAAGCCGACGGCGCGATGCAACGCCGTGCTGGCCTCGTTGGGTTCGGTCACGCCGGCGGTCGCGAGCCGCAGCGACGAGGCGTCGAGGAGCTCGAACAGCCGCGCGTACAGGGCCCTGCCGACCCCGGCCCTCCGGGCATGCGCGGCGATGTAGATCGAGGTTTCGCAGGTGGTCGCGTACGCGGCGCGCTCCTTGTAGCGACCGCTCTTTGCGAAGCCGAGCACGTCGCCATCGGCGCCGAGGGCGACCAGCAGGTGGTAGCCGAGCTTCGGGTCGACGGCCGCCAGGGCCCGTCGCCAGTCCTCGATCGGAGGCGGCTCGATGTCGAAGGTCGCGGGGGAGCTGTGGACGACTGCGGCGTAGATCTCCGCGATCCCGTCCAGGTGCTCGGGCCCGGCTTCGACGACTCGCAGCACCGGCAGCGGCGGGGTGGCTCGCTCCATGCCCACGTAATAGCAGGGGATCGCCGTCGTCAAGCGCCGCGCGTGCCAGGCGCGAAGGCGAGACCGTGTCCCGACGGTCGGTCGCCAGAATGCAGGGATGCCGGAATTGCCCGAGGTCGAGACCGTGCGCCGCCAGCTCGAGGGAGAGGTCGTCGGACGCACGATCGCGCGAGCGCAGGTGCTCGACGCCCGCTGGACCCGACCGGAGCCACCCGAGACCGTGGCTCGCACGCTCGTCGGCCGAAGAATCGAGGCCGTCGACAGGCGCGGGAAGTACTTGGTGATGCGCTTTCGCGACGGTGGGGCGCTCGTCATGCATCTGCGAATGACCGGGAACCTGCTGCTGCGCCCTCCCGGATCGAGTGCCGTTGCGGACCTGATGGACGGCGAGCGGCTCGGCGGCCCGCGGCTGTATGAGTCGCACCCGGAGGCCCGTCACCTACGCGCCCGGATCGAGCTCGACGACGGCGCGGAGCTGTGGTTCACCGACGCGCGACGCTTCGGCCACGGCGTGGTCCTGTCCGCGGAGGAGATCGACGACTACTTCGCCACCAGGCTCGGCGTCGAGCCGCTCGGCGGCGAGCTGACCCCGGAGGCCCTGCTCGAGTTAGCGGCCGGGCGGCGAGCGCCGCTGAAATCGTTTCTGCTCAACCAGGCGCGGGTCGCGGGGATCGGCAACATCTACGCCGACGAGGCGCTGTTCCGGGCCCGGCTACACCCGCTCTCGCCCGCGGGCTCGATCAACTCTGAGCATGCCGAGGAGCTGCGCGACGGGATCCTCGACGCGCTCCACGCGGGTCTCGCCAACGGCGGCTCGTCGATCGACGACTACCGCGACGCACGCGGAGAGCGAGGTTCGATGCAGGATGAGTTCCTCGTCCATACTCGCGAGGGCGAGCCGTGCCTTCGCTGCGGCGAGCGCATCCGCCGGATCGTGATCGGGGGGCGCTCCACCTACTTCTGTCCGGGATGCCAACGGCGCCTGCGCGCCCGGCGCCGGCGGCGGGGCGCATCGCGATGAGCGCGCCGCCGCCCCCGGAGGGCTTCGCGATCGGCCACTGGACCGATGCGCGGGGCGCCACCGGGTGCACCGTGGTGCTGGCGCCGCCCGGCGCGCGTGGCGGGGTCGACGTCCGCGGCGGTGGGCCGGGGACGCGTGAGACGGACGTGATCGGCCCGCTGGCGGGCATCGCGGAGGTGACGGCGGTCGTGCTCAGCGGCGGCAGCGCCTTCGGCCTCGCGGCGGCCGACGGCGCGGTGCGCTGGTGCGAGGCGCACGGACGCGGCTACGCCACCTCGGGCGGTCTCGTGCCGATCGTCCCGGCGGCCGTGATCTACGACCTCGTCGCCGGCGACCCGGCGACCCGGCCCGGGCCCGAGGCCGGCTACGCGGCCTGCGCCGCGGCCGCCTCCGGCGTTCCCGAGCGCGGGCCGGTGGGCGCGGGAACCGGCGCGGCGGTCGGCAAGATCCTCGGCCGCGAGCGAGCCACGCCGACCGGGGTCGGCTACGCCGCCGCCCGCACAGGCACCGGCTTCACCGCCGCCGCCATCGCGGTCGCGAACGCGTTCGGGGACCTGATCGGCGAGGATGGCTCCGTGGTGGCCGGGATTCGCGTCGACGGGCGCGAGAGCATCTCGACCGCGGCGACGATCGCCGCGATGCAGGCGCCGCCGGACTGGTCCCGGCTCGAGGATCGCAATACGACTCTGGTCTGCGTGATGACCGACGCCCCGCTCGACAAGGCGGCCTGCACCAGGGTCGCGAGGATGGCGAGCGGCGGCGTCGCCCGCGCCGTCGACCCGGTGTTCTCCGACGTCGACGGCGACGTCGCCTTCTGCATCGCCTCCGGCGCCCCGGCGGTCGCCGACCGGTTCACGGCGCTCGCCGTCGGCACGCTCGCGGCGACCGTGACCGCCGCGGCGATTCGCGACGCGGCGCCGGCGCCGTGAGCTGACGCCGGGCGAGCGTCCGGACCACGGTTCAGGATTGGGCATCCAGTGCCCGGGCAAGTTCAAAACCGACGCGGTCGTGCTGCGCAGCATCCGATATGGCGAGGCCGATCGGGTCCTGCACCTCTACAGCGCCAGGCGAGGGCGGATCGGGGCTATCGCAAAGGGCGTGCGCCGACCGCGCTCGCGCTTCGGTGGACGGCTTGGAGCCGTTCTTCCGGCTCGATCTCGTGCTGCACGAGGGCCGCGGCGAGCTCTCGACGGTGACCGCGGCGCACACGATCGCCGCGCATCCGAACCTGCGCGCCGAGCGGTGCCAGCGCTCGGAGTGGCGGCACGCGCCTGCGACTCGGTGCTGCGGCTCTGCGACTGCGAGGAGGCCAACCCGGCCGCCTACAACCTGCTCTGCCGCTATCTGGCGATCCTCGACGGCTCGGAGTCGCTCGACGGCGAGGGCAGCGCCGACGGCGCGGCGGGCTGGCGACCGCGCTCGCCTTCCGGCTGAAGCTCGCGCTGGCGCCGGGTTCAGCGCCCGAGCTCGCATCTGCGCGCGCTGCGGCGAGGGCGGGGAGCTGGCCGGGTTCTCGGGCGCGGCCGGCGGCGTCGTCTGCGCGGCGTGCGAGTGCGGCGGCTTCCCGCTCTCCGGCGACGCACACCAATTCATGGTCGAGGCGCTCGGCCGTCCGCTCGCTCAGACTCCGCCCGCGCCGCCGCGGGCTCTTCGCCAGGCCGAACGCGCGATCACCGAGACGCTCGAGCACCACGCCAACGTCCAGCTCCGCGCCGCGGCCTGAGTCGCCGGGACACGCGCGGTCCAGGCAGCGAAGCGCGATAGGCGCACGGTTCGCGGCGGCGCTCGTTCGCCGGCCTCGTGACCCTATGCTCTGCTCGCCTTGTCCACAGCCTCAGCCAAGCCTTCCCGCGGCCCCTCCGACCCCGGCGCGCGGCCGCTCGAGGAGCGGGTTCGCGCCTGGGAGGACGAGTTCCTCTGGGACCGGGCGACGCACTCATATCCGGCGCGTGCGGCCCGAGCCCGAGCCCGACAGCCCGGTGCGGACGCCGTTCGAGCGCGACCGCGACCGGATAGCGCACTCGAAGGCGTTCCGGCGCCTGATGCACAAGACCCAGGTGTTCATCGCGCCGGAGGGCGACCACTACCGCACGCGGCTTACGCACACGCTCGAGACCTGCTTCATCGCGCGGACCGTGGCCCGGGCGCTCGGGCTCAATGAGGACCTGACCGAGGCGATCGGCCTCGGCCACGACCTCGGCCACCCGCCGTTCGGGCACATCGGTGAGGAGGCGCTCGACGAGGCGCTTCGCGAGCGCGGCGCAGACGGCTTCAAGCACAACCGCCACTCGCTGCGGGTGGTCGAGGTGCTCGAGCGCGGGGGGCGCGGGCTCAACCTGACCGAGCCGGTGCGCGACGGGATCCTCCGGCACACCGGCAGCGAGCGCCCGGCGACGCTCGAAGGCCGGATCATGCGCCTCGTCGACCGGGTCGCGTACATCAACCACGACATCGACGATGCGGTCCGAGCCGGGATCATCGCCGAGGGCGACCTTCCGAGGGCGGAGATCGAGCTCCTCGGCCCGACCGGCTCGGCGCGCATCGACACCCTGGTCCGCGACATCGTCGCGACCTCAAGTCAGCGCGGCGATGTCGCCCAGTCCGACCGGGTCGGCGGGGCGATGCTGAGGCTGCGCAAGTTCATGTTCGACCGCGTCTACCTCGGGCCGGCGGCGCGCAGCGAGCACGACCGCGTGCACCGCACGCTGAGCGGCCTGCTGGACTACTACCTCGACCAACCCGATCTCATCGGCGATGGTGGCGCGGAGGGGGACGAGCTCCAGCGCGTCACGGATTACATAGCCGGGATGACCGATCGGTTCGCGATCGCGACCTTCCGGAGGCTGGCGCTGCCGGAGGAGAGCAAGCTGTGACGGTTGACCGGCTGCGCTTCGCTTCCGCCGCCGGCGGGTCGCAGGTGGGCCGGTGAGCCTGTTCACAGCCGACAGCGTCGAGCGCGTCAAGGAGGCGAGCGACATCGTCGAGGTGATCTCGGCGCACACCGAGCTGCGCCGCTCGGGAACGAGGTTCACCGGCCTCTGTCCGTTTCACGACGAGCGCACGCCGTCGTTCTCGGTCGATCCCCAGGAGAAGCTCTACCACTGCTTCGGGTGCGGGGTCGGTGGCGACGTGATCAAGTTCGTCGAGGAGAAGGAGGGGCTCACGTTTCCCGACGCCGTCGAGGCGCTGGCCGAGCGCTACGGCGTCGAGCTCGAGCGCGAGCGGGAGGACCCGCGAGCCGAGGAGGTGCGGCGAATGCGCGCACGGCTCGCCGAGCTGCTCGAGCGCACGGCGAGCTTTTACGCAAGCTTCCTACGCGATTCGCCCCAGGCGAGGAAGGCCCGCGAGTACCTGGCGTCGCGCGGGCTCGCGGACGAGGCGCTCGAGCGCTTCGGGGTCGGGTGCGCCCCTTCGACCTGGGACACGGTGCTGGTCCGCGGCCAGCGGGCCGGGTACTCGATCGAGGAGATCGAGGCGGCCGGCCTCGTGCTCAAGAGCCAGAAGGGTCGGGGCCACTACGACCGGTTCCGCTCGCGGATCGTGTTCCCGATCCGAGACGCGCGGGGGCGCGTGCAGGGTTTCGGCGCGCGGGCGCTGACCCCCGATCAGAAGCCGAAGTACGTCAACTCCCCGGAGGGCGAGCTCTACCGCAAGCGGCGCACGCTGTTCGGGATCGACCTGGCGCGCCCGGCGATCGTCAAGTCTGGGCACGCGCTCGTGGTCGAGGGTTACACGGACGTGATCGCCTGCCATCAGGCCGGGATCGCCGACGCGGTGGCGATCATGGGCACGGCGATCACCCCGGAGCAGGTGAAGCTGCTGGGCGGCTACGCCGACGAGGCGGTGCTGGCGCTGGATGCCGACCGGGCCGGGCGCGAGGCGATGCTGCGCGCCCAGAACGTGGGGGGGAAGCGGCTGCGGCTGCGTGTGGCGCGGATGCCCGAGGGCGAAGACCCCGCGGACCTGCTGGCCGGCGGGAACGGCGCCTCGGCGACCGCGTTTCGCGAGGCGATCCAGGCGGCGGAGGACCTACCCGTGTTTCACGTGCGGACGCTGCTCGACGACGCCGATCTCTCCTCGCCCGCGGGACGCGATCGTGCGCTCGACGAGGTGGTCGAGGTGATCGCAGCGATGCCCGACTCGATCACCCGGGAGGAGCTCACCCGCGAGATCGGCGATCGGCTCGACGCCGATCCGGGCCTGGTCGCGCGCCGGATAGCGGCGACGGGGCGAGGGGCGGAACGCGAACGCGAACCGAGGGAGAGCAGCCCCACGGGCCGGCCGGCGGCGAGCCGGCGCCGCGCCAGCTGAGCGCGCGCGAGCGGCGTGAGCTCGGGTTGCTGGCGATGTGCGTGCGCCTGCCGACCGAGGGCCGCGACCTGCTCGACCGGCTCACCGACGAGCACTTCTCGACCGCGACGGCGGTCCGGGCGAGGGAATGGCTGCGCGACCACCTCGACGAGCCGCTCGCCGGGCTCTCGCGCGACGACGAGGACCTGCTCGCCTACGTCACCCAGGTGAAGATGAGCGCCGACCGCGAGCCGGCGAGCCCGAAGGCGATGGAGCTCAGCTTCCTGGAGCTCGAGCTGGCACGGATCGAGTCCCAGATCTCGGCCGCGGAGGCCAACGGCGGCACGCCGCCGGTCGACCTCCAGCGCCGGCGGGCCGAGCTCACCGAAAGGATCGCGCGGGCGCAGTCCTGAGCGCTCCTGACCGGCGTGCGCGCGAAGCCCGGCGGAGGAAGCGGCCGTCGCGGGGCTCGCGGAGAGGCGCAGAAATGAGTCCTCCTGTGCGCGAATTGTCATGCCGAGGCGAAGGGGGGAGTCGCTAGCCTGTCCTGGCCGGCTGCCGACTGTCCCGGGTGACAGGGAGGCCTACCGCGATCCGGGGTAGCTCAATCGGCAGAGCGATCGGTTGTTACCCGATAGGTTGTGGGTTCGAGTCCCACCCCCGGAGCTTCCAAAAGGCCCGCAAACGCGGGCTTTTCAATCCGATGACGAGGCCAGCTCCTCGACCAGCTCGGCGCCGCGCGCGGCGCCCGGATTATCCCGTCCCCAGGCCGCGATCGCGTCCGCCCGCGCACGAAACGAAGGGTCGCCCAGAATCCGCGCCACGGCCAGGCGCAGCGTCCCGGCGCGCATCAGCCGCCAGGGCAGCATCAGCCCCGATCCCGACCACGCCACCCGCGCCCCGTTCTCGGCCATGTCGCCGACCGCAGGACAGCAGAGCACCGGCACACCCGCGCCGAGCGCCCGGGCCACCGTCCCGTGCCCGCCGTGGCAGATCACGAGATCGGCCTCGGTCATCGCCTGCGAGTAGCTGAGCCAGTCGACGACCACCGCGTTCGACGGCGCCACCGGCAGCGGCTTCTCGGGCGCATGCCGATTCGTCGTCGCCAGCACTCGCACTGGCTCGTCCGCCAGCGCCTCCAGCCCCACCCGGAGCATGCGGCACTCCGGGTCCTGCGCCGTCGAAGGCGCGATCAGCACCAGCGGCGCATCGCCCTCGGGCAGCTCGACGTCCGGGTACGGCAACTCGAAGCCCATCGGCCCGGTGACCTGCACCGCCGCCGGCCACCGCCGCGGGTATTCGAGCTGCGGAAACGTCGCCACCAGCGACAGCTCCTCGGATATCCCGCCGTGGAAGCGTTCGACCGGCGCGAGCCCGAGCTCGGCGCGCGACTGGTTCAGCTCCTCGCGGCCGCGCCGCAGTCCGTCGACCAGCATCGGCAGCGCCGCCCGCCACAGCCGCCGGCCAACCGCCGTGCGCGGCGGGAGCGCGCCGATCGCGAAGAACGGCATCCCGTCCTCGTGGACCGGGTATACGTGGGGGACCAGCGTCGCCCACCGCAGTCCGGCCCGCTCCGCGGCCAGCGCCGGCGCGAGCGTGAGGATGTCGCTGACGACGACGTCGAACCTCTGCTCGCGCATGTATGGAAGCAGCGCCTGCGCCGCCTCGGCCGCCGATGGCCCCTCATGGGAGCCGGGCGTGGGAGGGGGAAACGTCTCGTACTCCTCCGCCGCCGTGAACTCGAGATCGGCGCCCTCGATCGCCTCCCGCCAGCGCTCCCAGGTCTCGAGCACCACCTGATGGCCGCGAGCGCGCAATGCCCGCGCCAACCCGATCGCGGGGAAGGCATGGCCGGGATCGCCGAACGCCGCGACCAGCATCCTGCAAGATCCGTTTCCGGCACCGGACCGTGATTTGACCGCCCGCTCCACGTCGCGGACCATTCTCGCGATGCGCCACCGCCCCCGCGATACCGCCCGCCGCCTGCGGATCACCGTCGACCGACTCCCGCGGCACACCAAGGAGGCGATGCTGCGCGGGATCGAGACCAACCGGATCATCGTCGGCGCCTATGTCGATCGCGACTCGGGCGGCATCTGCCCGATGCTCGCCGCGCACCGCAACGGCGGGCGCACCGGCGTCGCCGCCTTCGCGCGAGCCTGGGACGACTACACCCACGCCAAGCGTCCTCGGCGAGCCAGCCGCCGCGAGGTCAACGCCCTGCGCTCGCTGCTCGAGCGCAGCCTCGATCTCGACGCCGACTTCGAGCGCACGCCGATCGCCGAGCTCGCCGCGCAGGTCCGCGCCGAGCGCGCCGCGCTGCGCCGGTCGGCCGATGTCGCCGTTCCCGAGCCGGACGCTGGCGCGATCCGCGTTCGCCGAGAGCCGGCCGGCCGCGACCTGCTCGCCGTGACCGAGCGGGAGCTGGTCGAGCTGCCCAAACCGGGACCGGCCGCAGCCGCGCGACGGCCCTAGACGCCCTCCCCAGGCCGGGCGAAGACGATCTCCGGGATCCGGCACGCGGGCGAGATCCGCAGCAGGAAGCGAACGGACTCGGCGATGTCCTCGGGCCGAATCATCTCCTCGGCGGGCACATGGCCCTTGACGAATTCGGTCATCGGCGTGTCGACGAACCCCGGGCACAGCGCCGTCACCTGAATCCCGTCGGTCTCGCATTCCCTCTGCGTCGCCTGGCTGAACCCGACCACACCGGCCTTCGTCGCCGAGTACACCGACAGCCATCCCTGACCCTTCTTCCCGGCGATCGAGGCGGTGTTGGCGATCAGGGCCTTGCCGTGCTCCGCGCCCGCCTCGCGCAGCATCGGCAGCGCCTCGCGCGTCGCCAGGATCAGCCCGCGAAGGTTGGCGCCGATCTGAATGTCGAGCTTCTTGGTCGTGATCTGGTCCATCGCCTCGCCGATCCCGACTCCGGCGTTGTTGCCGAGGACGTCGAGGCGCCCGAACTGCTCCTTGTGCTCGGCGACGAGCGCGGCGATCTGACTCTCCTCGGTCATCATCGCGGGCACCGCGTGGACGCCGAGCCCGTCCGCTCGCAGCCCCTCGGCCGCCGCCTCGAGCTTCTCCGGGCGGCGCGCGGAGATCGTCACCCCATAGCCGTCCTCGGCGAGCGCTCGCGCGATCGCGAGGCCGATACCGCTCGAGCCGCCGGTGATCAGCGCAGCACGTTCCGCCACCTCGTCCTCCTCAGTTCGTCAACGGGGCGCGCACCCTATCGCCGCCCGGCCGGCGCCGTCCTTCGCGGCGCCCCGCCGACCTCGGTGAGCCCCTCGCGCAGGCTTAGCCCGCCGTTAAGCCCCGTTTTCTAGGATCGTCCGGTGCCTTCGCCCAGGACGAGCCTCGCGGCGCTGGTCGCGCTGGTCACCTTGACGGCGCTCGCCGGCTGCGGCAGCGATGACGATTCGAGCGCGGACCCGTCGTCCGACGCCCCCGCCGCGTCGGCGTTCCCGGCCCCGCCGGGCACGCTCGAGGACCTGCTCGCCGACCATCAGCCGTCCGACGATCTCGTCGTCTCGCCCGCCGGCTCGGTGTTCACCGAGGGCCGCAACCGCTTCGGCTTCGGCGTCTTCACGCTCGACCGCGGCCAGGTGACCGACGCCGACGTCGCGATCTACGCGGCGCACGGACCGACCGGCAAGGTCGAGGGACCGTTCCCCGCCCGTGTCGAGAGCCTCGAGACGGATCCGGCGTTCACAGCCCAGACGACGGCCAACGACCCGGACGCGGCGAAGGTCGTCTATGTCACCGAGCTACCGCTCGATGCGCTCGGCGAATGGCGACTGGTGGCGATCGTCGATCGCGATGGCGAGCTCGCCGCGGTCCGCATGCCGAGCATCATGGTCAGCAAGGACGATCCGGTTCCGGACGTCGGGGAGAAGGCGCCGGTGATCCACACCCCGACCACCGACGATGTCGGCGACGTCTCAGAGATCGACACCCGCGTTCCCCCCGACGACATGCACGGCGTCGACTTCGCCGACGTGGTCGGCAAGCAGCCCGTAGTGCTGATGTTCGCGACCCCGGCCCTCTGTCAGAGCCGGGTCTGCGGGCCGGTCGTGGACGTTGCCGAGCAGGTCAAGCGCGACCATCCCGAGGGCGCGGCGTTCATCCACATGGAGATCTTCGCCAAGAACAAGCCGCCGGCGCTGCGTCCTCAGGTGAAGGCGTTCCACCTGCAAAGCGAGCCGTGGACGTTCGTGGTCGACGCCGACGGCAGGGTCTCGAGCCGGATCGAGGGCGCGCTCAGCGCCGGCGAGCTCTCCGACGCGCTTGACCGCGCCACCGCCAAACAGGGCTGACGCGCACCCGAACGGGCCCGCGGCGCTTGAAAAGGCTTGCGCGCGGCCTCCAAACCGCGGACTAGCGGCCGTCACCGGCGCCGCGCCCCGGCCCGCATAGGATGGCCAGGTGGGTGGCCACGACTACGTGATCGTCGGCGCGGGCTCTGCCGGATGCGTGCTCGCCAACCGGCTCAGCGAGGACCCCGAGACGAGCGTGCTGCTGATCGAGGCGGGGGGCGGGGACCGCCACCCGAACATCAAGATCCCGGCCGCGTTTGCAAATCAGTTCCACACCCGCCTCGATTGGGACTACTGCACCGAGCCCGAGCCCGCGGTCGACGGCCGCTCGCTCTACGTCCCGCGCGGCAAGGCGCTCGGCGGATCGAGCTCGATGAACGCGATGCTCTACGTCCGCGGGCGCCCGCTCGACTACGACCTCTGGGAGCGGCAGGGCGCCCCCGGCTGGGGATGGAGCGACGTGCTGCCGTACTTCCTGCGCTCGGAGGACAACGCCCGCGGCCGTTCGGAGTTTCACGCGACCGGCGGCGAGCTTCGGGTCAGCGAGCAGCGCTCTCCGCGGCCGCTCGATCGGCGCCTGCTCGACGCGTGCGCGGCCACCGGGATCCCGCGGGTCGACGACTACAACGGACCCGAGCAGGACGGCGCCTCGATGTTCCAGGTCACCCAGCGCGGCGGGCGGCGCTGGAGTGCCGCCGACGCCTTCCTTCGCCCGGTGCTGCGGAGGCCCAACCTCGAGGTGATCACCGGCGCCACCGTGCTCGGCGTTGAGCTCGACGGGGCTCGAGCGACCGGAGTTCGCTACGCGCGGCGACGCCGCCAAGCACAGTCCGTGCGCGCCGAGCGCGAGGTGGTCCTCTCCGCAGGGGCGATCGGCTCGCCGCAGCTGCTGCTGCTTTCGGGGATCGGGCCGGGCGAGCACCTGAGCGAGGTCGGGATCGACGTCCGCCACGAGCTCCCCGGTGTCGGACGCAACCTCCAGGACCACCCGTTCGTATCGCTGCTCTGGGAGGTGGGGGAGGGCCCGACCCTGTACGGCGCCGACAAGCCCAAGCATCTGGCGGAGTGGCTGTTGCGCCGGTCGGGGCCGCTGACCTCGACCGTCGCCGAGGTCGTCGCCTTCGTCCGCACCCGGTCCGGGTTGCCCGCCGCCGACGTCCAGTTCCACATGGGCGCGGTCTACTTCGAGGACCACGGTCAGGAGGAGTTCGACGGCGAAGCGATGACGATCGCTCCAGTGCTGGTCAGCCCGCGGGCGCGAGGCGCGGTCTGGCTGCGCTCCGCCGACCCCGTCGACAGCCCGCGCATCCTCACCAACTCGCTCTCCGATCCCGACGACGTCGCCTCGCTCGTCTCCGGGATGGAGCTGGCGCGCGAGATCGCGGCGCAGGCGCCGCTCGCCGCTGTCGTCGTTCGCGAGCTGAAGCCGGGCGCCGATGCGGTCGGCCGTGAGGCGCTCGAGGCCGACCTGCGCCGGCGACTGATGCTGATCTACCACCCGGTCGGGACCTGCCGGATGAGCGAGCACGGCGACGACGCGGTGGTCGACGCCGAGCTGCGCGTGCACGGGGTCGACGGCCTGCGAGTCGTCGACGCCTCGGTGATGCCGCTGATCACCGGCGGGAACACCAACGCGCCGACGATCATGATCGCCGAGCGCGCCAGCGATCTGATCCGCGGCCGAACTCCGCTCGCGGGATCGGCCGCGCTCGGCCCCTCGGCGGATCCCGTCGCCGACGGCTAGGCACGGCCCGTCCGCCGTTTTTCGAGGACGCCTCCGCTCAGAACATCCAGAGCGGCAACAGAACCACGGATATCGAAGGACATCTCGCCGTGAAGCGATAATCAGATCACGGGCCGGTAGCTCAGTTGGTAGAGCAGCGGACTCATAATCCGTAGGGCGGAGGTTCGAATCCTCCCCGGCCCATCAGAGAAGCCCCGCTCAGGCGGGGTTTCTCTGCGACCGGGGCGCTTTACAACTCACCGCGGCGATCTCGAACAGCCAGGAGGGAGTAGCCTGCCCTAGGGGCCCGGACAGGGAGGTACTCGATGCGACGCACAGCAATCGTCCTGGGGTTCGCGCTGGCGGGGCTTACCGCCGGAAGCGCGCAAGCCGCCCCCGCGACCTTTGTCCACGGCCTGAGCCCCTACCCCAACCCTGGCGGCTGCCACGGCGCCCCGCAGTCAGGGACGCTATTCGTTAACTCCGAGGTCGAGCCCTGGGCCGGCGACAACGACAGCCCCGATGCCCTGTCCGATGAGGATTCGCTGATAGGCACCTGGCAGCAGGACCGCTTCTCGTCCGGCGGCTCCAGCGGCCTGCTGGTCGCCTACTCGCACAACGGCGGCCTCAGCTGGGTCGTCCCGCCCCTCTCCGACCAGCCGGCGATCACGAACTGCCAGGACCCGGACAACAGCGGCACGAACTCCGACTGGGAGCGGGCGACCGACCCCTGGAGCGACATCTCCCCGAACGGCGACATGTGGTTCATGAGCCTCTCGTTCAACGACACGCGCAACCTGCGCAACGCGATGCTGGTCAGCAAATCCGAGGACGGTGGGGCTACCTGGACCGAGCCGGTCACCCTGATCGATGACGCGAACCCGCACGTGTTCAACGACAAGAACTCACTGACCGCCGACCCCAACGACTCCGATCTCGTCTACGCGGTCTGGGACCGGCTGGTGTTCCCGAACGAGCGCTCACAGGGCGACTCCTCTGCGCTGCACGCGGCCGCCTTTAAGGGGCCGACCTATCTCTCGAAGACGGAGAACGGGACGGACAACGACGGCGGCGACTGGACCACGAGGAAGATCCTCGATCTCGGCCCCAACGACCAGACGATCGCCAACCAGATCGCCGTCCTGCCGCGGGCGGCCGGCGAGACGGAGAGCACGCTGATCAACGTGTTCGACTGGATCCACAACGACAACAAGCACGGCCGCAAGGGCGAGAAGATCTCGGCCATGTGGTCGACCGACTCGGGCGAGACGTGGTCGGATCCGGTCGTCATCGATTCGCTCTCAGGAGCGGTTGCGTTCGACACCGACCCCGACGGCGCGCCCTGTCCCGAGCAGCTCGGAAACAAGAACACCCCCTACATCTGCCGGCTGCGCACTGCTGACGGAATCGCCGACATCGCAATCGACATGAACGACGGCACGGCCTATGTCGTCTGGCAGGACGGCGGTCCGAACGGCAACGTGGTCATCCGGCTGGCGAAGTCGACCGACCACGGCCAGTCCTGGAAGCAGATGGGCGTCGTCAACAGAGTCCCCAGCACCGACGCTCATACGCCCTCGGTGGAGGTCGACGAGGAGGGGACAGTAGCAGTGAGCTACTACGACTTCCGCTTCAACGAGGTGAACTCGAACGATGGGCTCGCGACGACGCATTGGATCCGCCGCTCGGCTGATGGCGGGGCGTCGTTTGGGCCGGACGAGATCCTGGGCACGACCTTCGACACTCGTAAGGCGCCGTATGCGATCGGCTACTTCCTCGGCGACTACGACGGCCTGGCCTCGATCGGGGCGTCGTTCGAGCCGTTCTGGATCTCGACCCAGGGCTCGACCGCGGGCAAGCCGGTGCTTGACGGCGGCGTCGACTTCGCTGATCGGACGAACGTGTTCTCGGCCTTCGTGCCGTAGGACGAGGATCAGAGGCCACGATCATCACCGATTCCTTCAGCCGAGGCCGCCGGTAAAGCGCCGCACACATCCTAAGCTGGGCTGGCGAAACCGTGTCCCGAACCGCGTCCCGAACTCGGCCCGTTCGTGCGTAACTCAGAGCAACTCAGAGCAACTCACGACGCCTAGCGGAGCCCTACGACACCCCCTCGGCGCAACTCATAATCCGTAGGGCGGAGGTTCGAATCCTCCCCGGCCCATCGATGTCGGCATCCGTGGCGCTCGTGGAGGCGATCCGAGATCGCGACGCCTGCGCCCGCCTCACCGTGACGTCCAAGTAAGGTGCCGTCCGCCCCGTACGAACCCTAGGAGACCCATGGCCGACAGACGCGTATTCCAATATCCCGCCATCTACGAGATGGCCGACCATTAATACCCACCTGCGGCCCAACGTCCTGGCGACCACCCTGGTGGCGATGGCGCTCGTGGCGCTTCCGCTCGCCGGCTGCGGCGACGACGACGCCGACACCGACACCGGCGGTGAGGCCACCACGACGACGACCGGGCTGGTCGAGGAGGAGCTCCAAACAGCTCTCGACGACGCCTTGGAATCCTGCCGCAGCGGGGCGGATCAGATCTCCAATGACACGCTCAGCAACGCCGCCGCGGCCGCCTGCGATCAGCTCGACACCGACCTGAGCCGGCAGCTCGCCGACGCCGCCTCGAAGGCAAAGGGAGACGTGAACGACGCCCTCGCGAACCTCGCGAGCGAATGCCGCAAGGGGGCAGCGCAGCTCTCGGCGGGCAAGGACACGGCGCTGCAGCTCTGCAACGAGCTTCTGGCCGCTCGAACGTGAGCGAATCGGCGATGCGTCCTATCGATCCGCGGCCGGTGCGGAGCGCGACTTTGGCGTGCTAGCGGGCAGTGAGGACGAGCCCGAGGAACACACAGCCGAGGAGAAGCGAAGAGAGTCCGACTACATCCAATGCTCGACCACCTCCATGTGACTATCGAAACGATATGTCCGCGAAAGAGCGGCGGCATCCGCAGAAAACACGGCTCGCGCCTGCGGCTTTCTACGTAACGCAGGGCCTTCGTGCGGGGGAGGGGCCGAACCTACGCGGGCATCCTGCGGATGCTCAGCGAGAAGGCGGCCAACGCGACATGGATCACTTCGACGGCCCGGCGGCCTCGATCGCCTCGGCTCGCTCTTGGAACATCCGATGGCGACCAGTCGATTTCCGCGTCGGAGCGATACAGGGCCAACCACGTCGTCAGGTCGCGCCGGTTCCACGCTTCGAGGTGCCGCCGCACGACCTCCACGTCCTCCTCCGACATCGCCCCCGCAGTATCCCGCGAGCGGACAGCTGCGAGGCCCGATCTCGCAGACCGTGTTGCAGAGGGCGATTCAGCGGTGCGAGAGCCGGTCGCCCGAGGGCCACCGACCGTCAGCCGGCATCTCGAGGCGGTCCGTCATCTCCTCGCGCCAATCCGGAGTCTCGAACGGCTTGCCCCAGTAGTCGGTGACCCGCACCGCCTCGTCGTCTTCGATCTCGGCGATCGTCACATTGCGGTAGATGGCGCCGTCCCCGTAGTCGGCGCTCCACTCGACAAGCAGGAAGTCTCCGAAGCGGCGGCGCTCTCCAACCGCAAGTCTGAACTCCTCGAAGTGCCCCTCGACCGCGCCGATCAGGTCGCGGCCGCGGACGATCTCTTCCATCTGCGGCCACTCTCGAACGGCGTCGTCCGCCAGGGGCATCCCGAGGATGTAGGCGAGACGTGTCGAGCTGTCAGCGGCGCTCTCACCAGCCACGGTTCCGGCCTCCCTGATCGCCATCGGTTCCCGATGACCCTACAACCACCCAGAAAGTGGGGAGGGCACGAGGTGACGATGGCCACCGATCGCCGCTCGCGGGAACGCTCAGGAGATGCCGACGTACCAGAGGCCGAAACTGAGGCCGAACAGGCCGAGCGCGGGAATCAGCACGGTGCGGTAGACGGGCTCGACCAGGGGCCTGGTCAGCACCCATCCGAAGGCGCCGGTCAATGCGGCCATCGAGACGATCGTCATCGGCGCGAACACCATCAGCGCCGCTGCGGCCTCGAGCTGGGAAGGAAGGGCCGCGATCAGCAGCACGACGACGGCTCCGGTTCCCGCGAGTCCGTGCAGGACCCCGATCGCGAACGCCTGGCGGGGGGTTCGAACCCTCGCGTGCAGATGCTCGCCGCCACCGCGTCGCAAGTGACGGTGCCGGGTCGGCCCGAGCTCGGCGCCGGCCGCGTGACGGTGCGCGCCGACCCGGTAATCGCCGCGGATCCACTTCCAGGTCACCCGCGCGGCCAAGAGCACGATCACCGCGCCGACCGCCTTCTCCGCGCTGCCCTCCAGCCACCCCGGCAGGTCGGACTTGAGCGCGATCAGCGGCAACCCGAGGCTGAGCAGCACGATTGCGTGGCCGATCCCCCACCACGCGCCGAGTCGGACCGCGCCGCGGGCGCCGCGCCGATCACCGGCGACCAGCGAGGTGACCGCGACGAGATGGTCCGGGTCCGAGGCGTGGCGCAGGCCGAGTGCGAAGGCGAGCCCGAGCGCGACCGCCAGCGGCGCACCCTCGAACAGGCCGGTCAGCCACGAGTCGAGCGCTTCCATCGGCTCGAACAGGACCTCGAAGCTCATCCGGCCGCTCCCATGCGCGCCGCGGCGACCGCCGCCTGGCCGTAGGAGACCCCGCCGTCGTTGGGGGGGAGCCGCTGCGGAATCAGGACGGCTATGCCGCTCGTCGAGAGCAGGCGAGCGGTCCGCTCGAGCAGGAGCCGGTTCTGAAACACCCCTCCGGCGAGCACGACGCGCCCGACCCCGCGCGCCTCGGCCGCGCGCTCACACGCCCGCGCCGTCGCGGACGCCAGGGCGTTGTGAAACCGAGCCGCAACGCGCTCAGCCGCGACTCCGCGCTGCAGGTCGCCGAGCAGCGCCCGCACGGTCGCCCGCGCGTCGATCACCGTTTCCGGCTCCGCCGCGCCGCCCGCTCGCAGCGGCATCGGGTAGGCGACACGCTCATCTCTGTCGCACAGCGACTCGAGCTCGGCCGCCGCCTGACCCTCGTAGCTCACCCTGGCCCGCAGGCCGCACAGCGCCGCGACCGCGTCGAACAGCCTGCCTACGCTCGAGGTCCGGGGTGAGTTGACGCCGGCAGCCAGCAGCGAGCAGACCGCATCCCAATCCGTCGCCGTGACCTGTGCGCGCAGCGCTCGCGGCGGCTCGGGGGTGCGCTCGTCAAGCGCTGCGGCCAGCCACGCGGCGGCCATCCGCCATGGCTCGCGCACGGCCGCGTCGCCGCCGGGCAGCCCGACCGCGAACAGCATCCCGACGCGCTCGTAAGCGGCCAGGTCGCCGAACAGCAGCTCGCCACCCCACACGGTGCCGTCCGGACCGTGGCCGCTGCCATCGAAGATCGCGCCGATCGCGGCCGCGCCGGCGCCCTCCCCGTGCTCGGCCAGGCAGGCGGCGAGGTGAGCGTGGTGATGCTGAACGGGCACCCGCTCGACCCCCGGTCGTTCGAGCGCGTAGCGCGTCGAGAGATAGTCGGGATGCAGGTCATGGGCGATGACCTCGGCGTCGACTGCGAACAGACGCCGAAAATGCGAGATCCCCGTCGCGAACGAGTTCAGCGTCTCGTAGTTCTTGAGGTCGCCGATGTGATGTCCGACCCAGGCGCGGTCGCCCTTCGCGAGGCAGAAGGTGTTCTTGAGCTCGGCGCCGCAGGCGAGAATCGGCCGCGCCGCCTCGAGCGGCAGGGGCAGGCCCTCCGGCACGTAGCCGCGGGAGCGGCGGATCAGCAGCGGCGCCGCCCGCAGGCTCGGGGCGAGCGAGCGCAGCACCGAGTCGTCGGTTCGGACGTGGATCGGGCGGTCGTGAAGCAGGAACGCATCGGCGATCCCGGCCAGCCGCGCCAGGGCGTCGAGATCCTCATATGCGATCGGCTCGTCGGAGACGTTGCCCGAGGTCATCACCAGCGCCTCCCCCGTGCCCGCCAGCAGCAGGTGGTGCAGCGGCGAGTAGGGCAGCATGACGCCGAGATCGGGGGAGCCGGGGGCGACGCTCGCCGCCACGGCCGCCTGCGCCCGGCGGCGAGCGATCACGATCGGTCGCTGGCGCCCCGTCAGCAGCGCCTGCTCGGCCGGCGTCAACTCGACCAGCGACGCCGCCGCCTCCAGGCTCGGTGCCATCAGCGCGAAGGGACGGTCCTCGCGGTGCTTGGCTTGGCGAAGCCGTCGCACCGCGCGCTCGTCGCCGGCGAGGCAGGCGAGATGAAAGCCGCCGATGCCCTTGACGGCGAGGATCGCGCCGTCGCCGAGCATCCGCGTCGCGGCCTCGACCGGGTCGCCGGCGGCGGCGGCGAGCGGGGCGCCGTCACGGCCGGCGAGCCAAGCCCGGGGCCCGCAGGCCGGACAGGCGTTGGGCTGCGCGTGAAAGCGCCGGTCCCCGGGATCGTCGTACTCGGCGCTGCAGAGCGTGCACATCTCGAACCCGGCCATCGTGGTCGCCGCGCGGTCGTAGGGGACCCCGGTCACGATCGTGAACCGCGGACCGCAATTGGTGCAGTTGATGAACGGGTAGCGGTAACGCCGGTCGGCGGGATCGGCGAGCTCGACCAGGCACTCGGCGCAGGTCGCGGTGTCGGCGGAGACCATCGCGACCGGCTCGCCGCGGCTCTCGGAGTCGAGGATGCGGAACTCGCGCTCGCCGGTCGGCGTCAGGTCGGCGGCGTCGATCGCCGCCGGCGCCGCCAGCGGCGGCGCCTCAGACGCGAGCCGTTCCAGGAACCCCTCGACGTCGGCGCCATCGCCCTCGACCTCGAGCCGAACGCCGCGCTCGTCGTTGCGCACCCAGCCCGCGAGCCTCAGCTCCTGCGCGAGGCGGTAGACATGAGGCCGGAACCCGACGCCCTGCACGGTGCCGAGCACCCGGACGCCGAGCCGGCGCCGCTGCAGGGATCTCGCGGGCGCCGCCATCAGGGGCCACCGGCCTCGATCAGCTCGCGAAGCACGTGGTAGGCGCTGGCCTGCGCTTCCTGGATTCGCGGGATGTGCTGAGAGCGGCTGACGACGACGTGGTCGGCGAGCGACTCGTCGGCGATTCGGCCGCCGTCGTAGCCGACCATCGCCAGTGTCGCCGCGCCCCGGCGGCGGGCCTCGACCAGCGCCGCGATCAGGTTCTCAGAGCTGCCGCTGGTCGAAAACGCGATCAGCATGTCCTCTGGGCGCGCGTAGGCGATCACCTGCCGTGAGAAGATCCGGTCGACGCCGACGTCGTTGGCGATCGCGGTGAGGATCGACGGGTCCTCGGTCAGGTCGATCGCCGCGCGCCGCGGCCAGCCGGTGCTGGGAGGCGGGTGGCGCATATCGGCCACCAGGTCGGCCGCGTCGGTCGCCGAGCCGCCGTTGCCACAGGCGAGCAGCCGTCCGCCTGCGTCGAGTCGCCGGCGCAGCGCCGCGGCGGCGCCGAGCAGCACCTCGCTTCCTTCGGCGAGCGTCTGGGCGCGCAGCTCCGAGACCTCCGCCGCCTTCGCCAGCGCCGAGCGGCGCACGTCGTCGGTGACCTGGTCGAGGTCGTGCTCGGATTCGCCCAGGAACGGATACAGGAAGCTCGACTCGCCGCTGTCGTGAACCGGGCGCTGCGCTCGCCCCGAGAGCAGCCCGCGATGATCGAAGAACACATGGACCAGCTCCCAGAGCACGTGGTACAGGGTCTCGATCAGCTCCTGGCGCACCAGCGGGTCGTCGTCGGGCGGCTCGAAGGTCCACTCGGCTCCGGCGGGCGCGAAGGCGATCGTCAGGCAACCGCGCGCGCGGGCGATCCGCACCGCATTGGCCAACTCGCCGCTCGGGTCCTGCTCGACGCCGAAGGCGATCAATATGTCGCCCCGCTCCGCGATCAGCTCGACCTGGTCGATGAGTGGCTCGCCCTCCGTCGCGAGTCCGAGCGCCGGCAGCGCGCGCTTGCCGACGATCACCGGGTGGACGAACTCGACCGCGACATGGCGCACGTCTGTGCGCGACGCCGCAGAGCGGCCGACCGCGAGCAGGCGGCCGCCGGCGGCGAAGCGCTCGGCCATCTGATGACAGCAGCGGGCGAGTCCGGCGGCCTCACTGTCGAAGAAGCTCCTGTTCGCCCGCACGCGGCGCTCGAGCGCGCGTTCGATCGTCGATGACAGGAGGGACGGGCCGGCGCTCATCTCTGCGGCCTCCTCCGGGTTTCGGCGAGCACGAACCCGTAGAGCAGATGGTCGACCGCGAACGCGATTCTCTCGGCCGCGCGCCCGCGGCGGGCCTGGGAGAGGCCGAGCAGCGGCGCGATTCCGGCCTCGAATCCGAGCCAGACGAGAAGCCCGTAGGCGGGCCCGGCCCAAGCGCGCAGCCGAAGCGTCTCGGGCAGCGCGGAGAACGCCGCCCCGCCGACGGCGCCGTAGCCCCAGTGCGCGACGATGATCGCCGGTCGGCGCCGCCGCCGGGGCAGCCTGCGCAGCAGCCCGTGCGCCCGCTGTCTGAAGATCGCCTCCGGCGGGGTCTCCTCGACGATGCCGACGAGCGCGGTGAAGTTCCTCATCCCGGTCATCGCCATCGCCCCGATCGTCCCCCGCAGGGCGCCGTGCGCGAGCATCGCTCCGGGCGACTCGGGCGGCGCGGGCCCCTTCTCCAACCCGTGCTCCATCGCCGCTAGGCCGAGACCGCGATCCGCTGCGGCAGGCGCTCGAGCCAGCGGCGCCAGCCCTCGACCCCCTCGCCGGTGCGGGCGCTGATCAGCAGGGTCTCGGCGCCCGGATTTACGACCTCTACGTTGGCGAGCAGCCGGTCGAGGTCGAAATCGAGATGGTCGAGGAGGTCGATCTTGTTCACCACCACGAGCTCGCAGGCTCGGAACATGAGCGGGTACTTGAGCGGCTTGTCGTCGCCTTCGGTGACCGAGCAGATCATCGCTCGGGCGTCCTCGCCGACCCGGAACTCGGCCGGGCAGACGAGGTTGCCGACGTTCTCGATCACCAGCAGATCGATCTCCTCGAGGGGCAGCTTCGGAAGCGCCGCCCGGACCATGTTCGCGTCGAGGTGGCACTCGCCGCCGAACCCGGCCCCGGTGTTGAGTTGGGTCACCGGGACATGCAGGGCGGCGATCCGGTCGGCGTCGAGCGATCCCTGAACGTCACCCTCCAGGACGCCCGCCCGGACCCCATCGAGGTCGGCCAGCGAGCGCTCGAGCAGCGTCGTCTTGCCCGACCCCGGAGCGCTCATCAGGTTGACGACCGCGACCCCGGCGCGGTCGAAGTCCTCACGGTTGGCGCGCGCGATCGTCTCGTTGGCGCCGAGCGCGTCCTCGGCGACCGTGACCTTGGTTCGATGCATTCCCGTCCTCCGACTACATCTGCCTGATCTTCAGATACCTGCGGATCTCCGGCGCCTGCGTCGCGATCGCCGCGGCGACGAGGCCGCCGGCCGCCAGCAGGCCGATCACGCCTTTGCTCATCTCGCTTCCTCCTTGTCTGTGCTTGGGAGACCAATCAGCTCGTCGATGAGTCCCTCGACCAACTCCACGGCCCGGCCGGCGGCGGCGGCGACCGGAGCGCTGAGCTCGGCGACGATCTCGTCCTCGGAGTCGTCGACGCTCCGCTGCGGCTCGCAGCCGACCAGCAGGACGCGGTCCGGCACCCGGCCGAGCTCGCGCGCGAGCGCCAGCACCTTGACCGGATCCATCCCGTGCGCGTCGAGCCCGACGGGCTCAGCGGCGAGCTCGGGCTCGATCACGAACAGGGTCCCCGGCGGCTCGCCGCGCGGAACCGCGTCGATCAGGATCGCGGCGTCGTGACCGTCGCCGAGCTCGTAGACGAGGTCGAGGCCGCGGATGCCGAAGTCGTCGACCTGGACACCGGGCGGCAGCGGCCGCTCGGCCAGCCTGCGGGCGACCTCGACGCCGAATCCGTCGTCGGCGAGAAAGACGTTGCCGATCCCGGCGACCAGGACTCGACTCGAGTACGCCTGCTGGTCGAGCGGCTCGAGCTCCTCGGGGCTGAAGAAGAAGCGATGGCCGGGCCGGCGCCGCTCGCCGAGGTCGCGCCCGGGGTCCTCCTCGACCGTGACCGCGAGCTGGATCCCGCCCTCCAAGTCCTGCTCGATCGAGTCGACCACCGCCGTGCGTCCGGCCAGTGCGAGGTCGAAGACGTCGGCGCCTCGGCCGGGCCGCAGAAGCACGCGGCTGCCGCGACGGACTCGCGTTCCCGCGACCTCGACCGCGTCCGGGCCGGGCCGTTCGAGCTCCTCCCAGGGCGGGCGGTCGAGCGTCATCGCGGCCGAGCCATCCCGAACTCGCGGATCGTGCCGTGGAGGCGCATCAACTGCTCGTCGCTGAGCGCCTCGGTCCGTTCCAGGATCTCGCGCGTGCGCGGGTCCGAATCGCGCATCTCGGCCTTCTCCTCATCGGTGAGGCTGAGGATGTTCAGCACCAGCAGCTGATCGATCTCACCGCCGTCGAAGAGGTCACCGGGGCTCTCGGGCGCGATCCGGGGATGGTCCTCGAGGATGATCGGCGAGGAGAGCAGGGTCGAGCGGTCCTCCGGCTCGCCGACGAGCACCGGCCAGGTGCCCGCGTTGCGACACGCCGCCGCCGCCTCAGCGAGCTCGTTCGGCGGGTCGGTGAGCGAAACGAACTCTCCGGCGGACGCGCGCAGCACGGTGTGCGTGGAGCAGAAGCTGCGCCGCAGGGCCGCATCCCGCGGCCCGTCGGCGGCCGAGGGGGTCGTGTTCGCGATCAGCACCGTGAGCCGGTGAAGCTCCTCACCGAGCGGCTCGGCCTCGACCTCGATCGAGCCCGCCAGCCGCTCCCAGCTGCGCACCACCGCCCCGACTGGATCGCCCGCCGCGTCGGCCAGCTGCTCGAGCCGCTGACCCGCGTCGATCGCCACCGGTCGAGTGGCGCTGACCGGTTCGTCGGCGACCACCAGCGGCGCCACGCTCAGCTCGCGCTCCACCGCCTCGTCCCAGGCGAGGTACCGGCTCTCGCCGACGACCAGCTCCTCGACTCGCTCCAGCCCCGCGGACGTCCGGCGCGCGACCTCGCGGCGGATCACGTGCAGGAAGCGCACGCTGACGTCGACCCGCGCACCCGGCGCCGCCCGGAGCAGGCATTGGGTCTGCATCTGCCAGGGATCATCGTCCCTGACCTCGCTGTGCGAGCGCGGGTAGACGCCGCCGAAGGTCCAACGCCGTTGGTTCTTGGTCGCCGACCTGCGATACGGCCAGAGCACGTAGCCCTCGTAGAGGACCGCGTCGGCGATCTGGCGCACGGGGTCGGCGCTCACGTCGCCTCCTGCTCCAGCAGCGAGTCGAGCGCGGCCTCCCAGGTCGGCAGCGCGTTGCGCGACTTGTAGTCGTTGAGGCGCTCGAAGCTCTCGCGGTCCAGGCGCAGCCATGCCGCCCCCGGAAAGTGGCGTTCGATCGCTTCCTTCCAGATCCTCACCGGCAGTGCGAACTCGGCCTCGCTCTCCCAGGTGATCCGCGCAGTCTGCAGCTGCCCGGCGCCATTGGCGTAGAAGACGGAGCCGCTGAACAAGAACTCGAGCGGGACCTCGCCGCGGTCGACGCCGTTGAAGTACTTCGAGGCCGCGACCTCGAGGTCGTAGCTGCAGGCCACCGGAAGCTCGACCACGGTGCTGTCGCAAAATGGCGCCACGGCGACGGTCGTGCGAACCCAAGGCAACGTCGACAGGGTCGCGCCCCAGCGATCGGGCGTCCCGAAGAGCTCGACCAGCCGCTGCTCGTCACCCTGGTCGTAGCCGCGTCTGCGAGCCGCGATCTGGATCTGGACATTGAGCAGCACGGCCCGGATCGCGACGCCCTGAGGGCCGTCGATCCGCAGCTCGAAGCTCAGGGTCGGCACCGCCGCGTGCGCGAGCACGGTCGCCCGCTCGACCTCGAACGAGAGCTCGGGAGGCTGCTCCGCACCGGCGGCGGCTCGCGCCGCAGCGGGCATGTCGACGCCCGGTCTCAAGCCGGAGAGAGGTTTGGCATGCTGGGGTCGATCGGATCGTGGGCGTCGGGGTTGACGCCGGTCGATGCGCGGGCCGTGCGGCGACCATCCGGCAGGTGGCCGGCCTGCTTTTCGTAATTGCCCTTCGAGTTGCCCTGCTTGATCCCGGGCGTGTGCGCGGGCAGATCGGGCTTCACATCGGTGTCGCCGGTGTTCACGTCGGTCATCGCTGTCTCCTATCGGTCTTTGAGCTTCGGTCGAGCTGGTTGAAGAAAGCGGCGATTTCCTCCCAGACCTCGGTGCCGCCGCTGAGGCCCTTCCAGCGGGTGCGGATCAATCCGACGAGCGCGTAGCACTCGTCGATTGGCACGAGGTAGTACTGGCGCGCTCCGCGGGCGCGGTTGACGAGCAGCGCCTCGATGTCGGGCTGCATCTCGACGAGCCGCGGGTTGTCGGCCTCGATTTGCTGCCAGGCATCCAAGCCGAGCAGCGATTCGGTGGCGCCCATCGGGCTCGGGTAGAAGGCCATCACTTGGCCCTGCGTGGATGAGCGAAAGAAGAAGGCCATCTCGACCGGGATCCGGAGCCGCTCCCAGGCGAGGTCGGTGAGCTCGAAGTCGACCAGGTGCAGCCGGCGGTCGCCGACGAGGCGCAGGTTTCCCTGCGCCGCCGCCGGCCGGTCGAACAGCAGCGAACAAGCGCGGCAGGCGCAGCGAAGCTCGCCCGCCTCGAGGTCCAACAGGTGACGATGCTGGGCCGGAATCGACTCGCCGCAGAGCTCGCAACGCTCGTCCTCGGGCTCGCGCCGACCGACTCGCGGCGCTTGGGCCAGCCTTCCGAGCCGCGATGCGGCGAGGGTCTTGGCGGCGGCGCTCATCGCTCAGGCCGGTGCTCCGAGCGCGACCTTGACCAGCCCGTCGTCGCCGACCAGCAGCGGCACCGGCTCGAGATGCAGCTGCGGTGAATCCAGGCACCTGCCGGCCCGGAGCACGTCATAGGCGTTGCCGCAGACCGGACAGATGAGATCGGTGCGCTCGATCGTCGCCCGCTCGAGTGAGTCGCCGCACTGCGGACACAGGGGTCGGTAGGCATAGACCGCGCCCGCGAGATCGACGAACAAGACGTCCTCGCCGGAGATCCGCTTGATCAGCGGGGCGTCGGCCCCGGCGGCGGAGAGCTCGGGAAGTCCGCCCGCCATCGTCCACCCGTCGCCGTCGCTCCGCCCGGCCTCCGAGACTGCCGTTCCCGGACCCCGAGTCGACCACCTCGAGCTGGATCAGCGGCGACGGCGGGCCGGCGACCGCGCCCTCGGCCTCGACCTGCTCGATGTCGGGCGCCGACTTGGCGATCGCGTTCTCGATCGCCAGCTTCAGCGTCATCGTCGAGGAAGGACAGCCGCTGCAGCTGCCCTCCAGCCGCAATCGCGCGACTCCGTCGGCGACCGCGAGCAGCTCGACGTTGCCGCCGTGCGACTCGAGGTAGGGGCGGACCTCGTCGAGCGCGCTGCGCACTCGCTGCTCGACGGGCACCGGATGCAACCCGTGCAGGAGCAGCAGGTGGGAGACCAACTCGTCGCCGGCGAGCGCCGCCGCCAGCGAGCCGTCGTCGCGCTCGGCGATCCGCTCGACGATCCGGGCGAGCCCCTCCCCGTAGAGATCGAGCAGCGCAGAGACGACCTCGGTCGTCTGCTCGCGCGCGGCTCGATCGTCAAGCGTGTCGAGCTGCTCGAGGAGGCTCTCCACCCTCGCGACCAAGTCGCGATCGTCGACGTCGGTCATCACCGGCGCCCCTCACCCGTGCTCGCCGAAGATCGGCGAATGGACCTGGCGGATCGTCTTGCCCTTGCCGAGGTACATGTGCACGCCGCACGGCAGGCACGGGTCGAACGAACGCACGGCGCGCATGATGTCGATCCCCCTGAACTCGTCCGGGCCGTTCTCCTCGAATATCGGCTGGCCCATGACCGCGTCCTCGTAGGGACCCGGAGTGCCGTAGGAATCCGTCGGGCTGCCGTTCCACGGCGTCGGCGGGTAGGGGTGGTAGTTGGCGATCTTTCCCTCGCGGATCACCAGGTGATGTGAGAGCACGCCCCGCACCGCCTCGTGAAATCCGCAGCCGATCGCCTCCTCGGGGACGTCGAAGTTCTCGAAGACCTTGGTCTGGCCCGCGCGAACCTCCGCGAACGCGCGGTCGAGAAAGTGCAGCGCCATCGCCGCCGAGTAGGCGACGAAGTAGATTCGCGCCCGGTCGCGCTCGATCGCGTTCGACCACTGCGGCACGTTCCACTCCAGCGTCTGCTCGGGCGTGTTCGGCGTCTTCGGCAGATGGATTTCGACGCTGTCGCCGGTCGCCTTGACGTAGGGCGTGTTGACCTTGCCGGCCAGCGCCGTCGCCCACAGCCGCGCCAGGGCGCCGCCGCCAGTGTCGAGGGCGAGGTGGTCGCCGCTGCGCTGGTCATACCAGCGCGGGCTCATCACCCATGAGTAGTTGCCGCCCTCGAGATCGCGCTTCTGTGGCTTCGGGATCGTCGTCTGGTTCCACGGATGGCGCTTGTCGACCGGGTTGCCCAGCGGGTCCCTCTCGACGAAGGTCTCCTCGCCGGTCCAGTCGTCGTAGTAGGAGCTGCCGAGCAGGATCCGGATCCCGAGGTTGATGTCGACCAGATTCGTGGTCACGAGCTCGACCGTCGACGACGACTCCCGGGGTGACGAACATCTCGTTGCCCCAGTCGTCCATGTCGCGGTAGTCGTAGTTGACGTAGTCGGGGTTGTTCCAGGCGCCCCAGCAGCCGAGCAGGATCCGCCGGCGTCCGACCTCCTCATAGCCCGGCAGCGCCTCGTAGAAGAAGTCGAAGACGTCGTCGTTCATCGCCACCGCCTTCTTGATGAAGTCGAGGCAACGCAGCAACCGGCTGAGGTAATCGGTCAGCAGGGTCGGCGTCGGCTGGGTCCCGACACCGCCCGGGTAGACCGTGGAGGGGTGCACGTGCCGGCCCTCCATCAGGCAGATCATCTCCCGCCCGATCCGGCTCATGTGCAGCGCTTCCTTGTAGGTGTCGCCGGTGAACGGGTTGTAGGAACGCATGATGTCGCCGATCGTGCGATAGCCGTGCAGCTCCGCGTGACGGGCCTCGGCCTTCTCGGCCTTCTTCCAGACACTCGGGTTGGTCTCCTTGACCATCTGCTCGCAGAAGTCGACGAAGACAAGGTTGTCCTGGAAGATGATGTGGTCGAAGATGTACTCGGCTGCCTCGCCGAGGTTGACGATCCACTCACCCAGAGGCGGCGGCTTGACGCCGTAGGCCATCTGCTGCGCGTAACAGGAGCAGACGGCATGGTTGTCACCGCAGATACCGCAGATGCGGCTGGTGATGAAATGCGCGTCGCGAGGGTCCTTGCCCTTCATGAACACGCTGTAGCCGCGGAACAGTGAGGAGGTGCTCTTGCACGAGATCACCTCGTTGTTGTCGAAGTCGATCTTCGTGTAGATGCCGAGGTTGCCGACGATCCTGGTGATCGGATCCCAGGACATATCGACGATCTTGCCCGCCTCCGGCTTCACCTTGTCGCGAACGGCCATCTTCCTGCTCTCCTATCTCGTCTTCGCAACGATTTCCGTTGTTCGGCCAGGGACGCGCCCTAGTTGCCCCAGCGCGGCTTGTAGCCCGTGGTCAGCTCAGGCCGGTTATGGCGCCACTTCGTCTCCTTGTTCACGGTCTTGTTCGTGATCCCGCGCAGCTTGCGGATCATCGGCCCGTAGGTCCCCTGGATCGCCGAAGACAGCCCACCCCCCGGAGGCGCGTCCATGAACGGCATGAACTTGTCGGGAAAGCCCGGCATCGTGCACCCGATGCAGATCCCGCCGACGTTCGGACAGCCGCCGATGCCGGCCATCCAGCCGCGCTTGGGGACGTTGCAGTTGACCACCGGCCCCCAGCAGCCGATCTTCACCTGGCACTTGGGCGAGTTGTAGTCGTGGGCGAAGTCGCCCTGCTCGTAGTAGCCGGCGCGATCGCAGCCCTCGTGCACGGTCTTGCCGAACAGCCACTGCGGGCGTAGGGCCTCGTCGAGGGGGATCGTCGGAGCCAGCCCCGCGGCCTGGTAGAGCAGCCAGGTCAGGGTCTCCATGAAGTTCTCCGGCTGCACCGGACAGCCGGGCACGTTGACGATCGGCAACCCGCCCGCGGAGCGGAAGTCCCAGCCGAGGTAATCCGCCAGGCCCATGCACCCCGTCGGGTTGCCCGCCATCGCGTGGATGCCGCCGTATGTCGCGCAGGTGCCGATCGCGACCACGCCCCATGCCTTCGGCGCCAGACGATCGATCCACCAGTTCACGGTCAGCGGCTCGCCGGTGGCGAGATCATTCCCGAACGAGGTCCAGTAGCCGTCGCCGTTGATGTTCTCGTTCGGGATCGACCCCTCGATCACCAGCACGAAGGGAGCGTCGAGGTCGTCGTCGAGGGCTTGGCGGAACGGCTTCAGGAACTCCTCGCCACCGAGCGACGGCGAGAGCACCTTGTTGTGGAGATTGACCTTCGGCAGCCCCGGGATCGCGCCGAGGACCACATCCTCGATCCCGGGCTGACCCGCGGCGGTGATCGAGACCGAATCTCCGTCGCAGCTCATCCCTTCCGAGATCCAGAGGATGTGGACCTCATCGACGCCAGCAGCCGTTGTCTCCTCAGTCGCCATTTCGGGCTCCTCCGGTCGTCGTCAACACTTCCTCGGGCTCGTCGAGCTCGAGCCAATCCACCAGCAGCTCCTCGCCCTCGGTCACCTCCACGTCCAGGCCTCCGCATCGCGCGCAGCGCACCGGGAAGGCCGCGAGCCGCGTCGTCGTGCCGCAGCCGCGGCACACGCCGGCCGCCGGGACGGCCTCGATCTCCAGCTCCGCGCCCTCGAGCTCGGTGCCTTCGACGAGCAGCTCGAAGGCGAACTCCAGCGACGAGGGCACCACCTGTCGCAGGTGGCCGACCTTCACGCAGACGGCGCTCACTCGTCGCCCGGCGGCATGCTCGCCCGCGATCCGGACCACCGCCTCGGCTATCGAGAGCTCGTGCATCGCATCTCCTCAGCAGATTCGCGGCAACGGGTCGCCTGCCAGCAGATCCATCACCCGGCGCCCCCCGAACGCGGTCGAGACCAGCACCATGCCGGGCGGCTCTCCGCGCACCTCGCCGATCTCCGCCGCCCGCTCGCCGCCGGGCCGCGCCCGCAGCGCAGCGAGCGCGTGGTCGGCCGCGTCGGGGCCGACGATGGCGACCATGACGCCCTCGTTGGCGACGTACATCGGGTCGATACCGAGCAGCTCGCAGGCGCCCGCGACCTCGCCCAGCACCGGGACCTGATCCTCGCGAACCTCGATCCCGACCCCGGAGGCTCGCGCCAACTCGTTGAGCACCGTGGCGACTCCGCCCCGGGTCGCGTCGCGCATCGTCCGCAGCTCGCCGCCGGCGGCGTCGAGCAGGGCGTCGGCAACCGGCCATAGCGGCCGGGTGTCGGATTCGACGTCGGCCTCGAGACCGAGCTCACCGCGGGCGAGCATGATCGCGGTGCCGTGCTCTCCGATCGTGTGCGAGACCAGCACGCGGTCGCCCGGTCGCAGGGCGGTGGGGGAGACGTCCGCGCGCGGGTCGCGTCGGCCGATGCCGCTGGTGCACACGTACATCTGGTCGGCGTGGCCGCGCTCGACCACCTTGGTGTCGCCGGTGATCACCTCGACGCCGGCGGCCCGCGCGGAGGCCGCGATCGCCTCGACCTCGGCCCGCAGCACCTCGGCCTTCAGGCCCTCTTCGAGGATCAGCGCCAGGCTGATCGCGATCGGTCGCGCTCCGGAGGCCGCGAGGTCGTTGACCGTGCCGTTGACGGCGAGCTCGCCGATAGAGCCGCCGGGGAAGCGGATCGGCTTGACCACGAACGTGTCCGTGGTCATCGCGAGCCCGAGGACGGCTTCCGTCCCCTGCGCATCGCGTCCGGGAGTGGTGAGATCCAGATCCATCCTCCCGGAGTCGGCGAGCTCGTCCAGGCTGTCGGAGGCGAACGCCGGTGCCAACAAGCCCTCGATCAGGGTCTGGGTCGCCTTGCCGCCCGCACCGTGCGCCATCGTCACGCGCTCGTCCTTGAATCGCGGGCGCTTCGCGCGCGTCGTCTCGATGATCTCGAGGATCCGCTGCTCGCGACCCGAGGTGACCGGCGCGGTGCTCACACGACCTCCGCCTGCGGGCGCTCGCGGGCGTAGCGCCCGAAGTTGTAATAGGCCGCGCAGGCTCCCTCCGGCGAGACCATGCAAGTGCCGATCGCGTGCTCGGGAGTGCAGGCGGTGCCGAAGACCTTGCACTCCCACGGCTTGATCACGCCCTTCAGCACCTCGCCGCACTGACACGCCTTCGGGTCGGCGACGCGCACGCCCGGAATCGGATAACGCAGCTCGGCGTCGAACTCGGAGTAGGCATCGGAGATGCGCAGCGCGCTCTGAGAGATGAAGCCGAGCCCGCGCCACTCGAAGTGTGGGCGCAGCTCGAAGACCTCGGCCATCACCTCCAGCGCCGCCCGGTTGCCCTCATAGGGAACGACGCGCTTGTACTGATTCTCGACCTCGCAGCGACCCTCCGCGAGCTGCGCGAGGATCATCCGGATCGCGTAGAGGATGTCGAGCGGCTCGAAGCCGGCGGTCACCAGGGGCCGCCCGTAATCGGCGGGGATGAACTCGAACGGCCGCACCCCGACGATCGTCGAGACGTGGCCCGGACCGATGAATCCGTCGAGGCGCAGATCCGGGGATTCGAGCAGCGCCCGCAGCGGCGGCACGATCGTCACGTGGTTGCACATGCAGAGGAAGTTCCCGACCCCCTCGGCCTTGGCGCGCCGCAGCGTCAACGCCGTCGACGGTGCCGTGGTCTCGAAACCGATCGCGAAGAAGACGACCGTGCGGTCGGGGTTCTGCTTGGCGAGCCGCAGGGCGTCGAGCGGCGAGTAGACCATGCGGATGTCGGCGCCGGCGGCCTTCGCGTCGGTGAGCGTCCCGTCGGAGCCCGGGACCCGCATCATGTCGCCGAAGCAGGTGAAGATCACCTCGCTGTTGCGGGCGATCGCGATCCCGTCGTCGACGCGGCCCATCGGGATCACGCAGACGGGGCAACCGGGTCCGTGAACGAGCTCGACCGCATCCGGCAGCAGGTCGTCGATGCCGTACTTGTAGATCGAGTGGGTGTGGCCGCCGCAGACCTCCATCAGCTTGTAATGCCGCCCCGGCTCGACCGCAGCGAGGATCTCCCCGGCAACGGCGCGGCCGAGTCCGGCGTCCCTGAACTCGTCGACGAATTTCATTCGTGCCGGCCGATGGCCGTGCCCGCGTGAACGAGCAGTTCGTCTGCGACTTCGACCGGCGCGACGAGCGCGACCTCGACGGTGCGACGGCCGCCAGCCGCGTCCTCGCAGAGCGCGAGCTCGCGGTGCGTGTCGACACGCAGCACGCGCATCGGCTCGGCGACGTCGCCGCAGGTGATGCAGTGATCGTCTGCGCAGCTCATTCGATCACGCTCGCCTTCAGCTCCTCGAGCTCCTGCTCGTACTCGGCCCCCATCTGCTCGAGCAGCCTGCGGGTCGCCCGGGCCTCGAGCTCGTCGATCCGCGAGATCGCGAAGCCGACGTGGATCAACACCCAGTCCCCGGGGCCCGCCGGTCCGGTCGTCTCTCCGTCGAGGAGGCCGATGTTGACGGTGCGCTTCACCCCCGCCACGTCGACTCGCGCCAGCCGGTTGGCCTCATCGACGATCTCCGCTATCTGGCCCGGAATCGCCAAACACATGCGCGCCTCCTTCCTGCGACCGCCCCCCTCGAAGCGGAGGTATATGTGGCTCAACCTCGACCCGGTAAGTGCCCGGCACAATGTGCACGGCACACCTACCGCCGATAAACGGTGCCTGCTCCCGGGCGGGCGCCGTCTGCGAGCGGCCCGGAGCTAGGCCCCCGCGTCGAACGGGGGACGAGACCTGGTCGCGGCGCGGTGGGCGGTGTAGCGGCCGATGATCGCCCGGCGGCGCGCGCTTTGGGCCGGCAGCCGCCGCGCTCTCAGGTAGCGGTCGAGGAAGGTGTCGATCCGCCTCTCTCCCTCGGCGAGGTCGGCGGCGCGGCGGTCGAGCTCCTCGACGCCGGCGGCCGTGAGGCCGTAGACGCGCTTGGGCGGCCCGGTGTCCGACGGGCGCCAGCGCGATTGCACCAGGCCATCCGACTCGAGGCGCCGCAGGGCCCGGTACAGCGCGCCGGGGTCGGAGTGATCGAACCCGAAGACGTCGATCAGCTCGAGCAGCTCATAGCCGTGAGCCTCGCGCTCTCGCAGCAGGAGCAGCAGGCAGGGGCGCAGGAAGTCCTTCGGCAGCCCAGATCCCAGCGCGTGCGGCACCGGCTCAACCGCCTATCCGTCTGCCCGCCACCGACAACGCGCGCTCTCCTTCCGAGGTCCCTGGACGCGCGGAGTCTATCTTCCGGTTGCGCTCGATCTCGCGGAAGTCCGGCGCGGGCGATGGTGTGCGGGATCGGTCGGCAGGGTAGGGAGACGAAGGTGTCAACGCTCGCTGTGATCGTCATCGTGGTCGGCATTCTGATCGTGGTCGCCGTCGCGGTGCTGGCGGCCCGACGAGCGGCCGAGAACCGGCGCCGCGAGCGCGAGCGGCTTCGCCGCGAGGCCGCCGGACACCGCCAGGAAGCCGAGGCCCACACTGCCAAGGCGACCGAGAAGCACGAGGAGGCCTCGCGTGAGCGCGAAGGCGCGGCGGAGGTTGCAACGCTCGCCGAGCAGCATGAGCAGGCGGCCGAGGAGCGCGAACGGCAGGCGGCCGAGGCCGAGGAGCGCGCGCAGCGCGAACGCGGCATCGCCCGTTCGACGCATCACGAGGCCAGACGCGAGCGCGAAGCCGCAGAGAAGCATTTGCGGGCCGCCGAGGAGCACGAACGCCGCGTGGCCGAGGCCGAGGAGCGGGCGCGGCGCGAAGGCCAGTCCGCCGGGGTCAAGTACGACGAGGCCAGACAGCAGCGCGAACTCGCAGCGGACAGTGCACGCGCGGCCCAGGAGCGCGAAAGCCGTGCCGCCGAGGCCGAGGAGCGCGCGCAGCGCGAGGGCCGCTTCGCCGGGCTTCACGACGAGCGGGCCGCCGAGCGCGAGCGCGACGCCGACTGAGGCCGAGCGGTCGTTGACGCCGGTGCCCGTAGGTCGATACCCCCGGCGTCCGGGCGGACGCGGGAAAGCTCGCGCTAGCCGTCGCCGCGGTCGACGCCGCGGCGAATCTTCTCGAGCAGGGCCACGACGCGATCCTGCTCGGCCTGGCTGAGGTTGGATCGCGCTCCTCTCGACTGCTTCACCAGGTCGAGGAGCTCGCGGCGTTCGTCGGCGGTGAGGCGGTTCCAGTACTCCCTCCCGGCGGTGGCCAGCCAGACGACCGCCGCGATCACGCGGCGCCATGGCACCCTTCTGGCCGCAGTCAGAGCCTTCAGCACCCAGGCCGGCATCCCCCGCGCTCCTTTCGATCGTCGCTGGCGCAGGCATCCTATGGCTCCCCGGGTCCGATCGAGTCCAGCGCCGGTTTGCGAACCTCGGCGCGGGGTAATCCGCGGGCACCATGGAGGCCAGCGCCGCAGCCGAGTCGGGTCGCTTGAAGACGATCGAGACGAAGATCCCGGCGCGCCTGGATCGCCTGCCGTGGTCGCGGTTTCACTGGACGGTGGTGATCGGGCTCGGGATCGTCTGGATCCTCGACGGCCTCGAGGTGACGATCATCGGCTTTCTCGCTCCCACTCTGACCGAGAAGGGCAGCGGGATCGAGCTCACCGAGGGCCAGATCGCTCTCGCCCAGTCGATCTACGTCGCCGGGGCCTGTATCGGCGCCCTCTTCTTCGGCCAGCTGACCGACCGCTTCGGGCGCAAGAAGCTGTTTCTGATCACGCTCACGCTCTATCTGGTCGCGACCTTGGCGACGGCGTTCTCCCAGACGCCGCTCTGGTTTTTGGCCGCGCGCTTCTTCACCGGCGCCGGGATCGGCGGCGAGTACTCGGCGATCAACTCGGCGATCGACGAGATGATCCCGGCCCGCGCCCGCGGCCGCGTCGACCTGATCATCAACGGCTCGTTCTGGCTCGGCGCGGTTGGCGGCGGGTTGCTCTCGCTGATCTTCCTCAAGGAGTCGTTGTTCGCGCTCGACATCGGCTGGCGGCTGGCGTTCGGCCTCGGCGCGACGCTCGGGCTCGGGATCCTGTTCATCCGCCGCAACCTTCCCGAGAGCCCGCGTTGGCTGTTCATCCACGGGCGCGAGGAGGAGGCCGAGCGTCTGGTTGCCGAGATCGAGGGCACGGTGCGCGATTCGACCGGCCAGGAGCTCGAGGAGCCCGGCGAGTCGATCAAGGTGCGCCAGCGCAAGTCGATCCCGTTCCGCGAGATCGCCCGGACCGCGTTCAGCGTCTATCCAAAGCGGGCCGTCCTCGGGTTCTCACTGTTCATCGGGCAGGCCTTCCTCTACAACGCGGTCACGGTGACGCTCGGGTTGACGCTGACGACCTACCTCGGGGTCGGCGCGAACAAGGTCGGGCTCTTCTACGCGGTCTTCGCGGCCGGCAACTTCCTCGGGCCCCTGCTGCTTGGTCGGCTCTTCGACACCGTCGGGCGCCGCCCGATGATCGCCGCCACCTATCTGATCTCGGCGGCGATGCTGGTCCTGGTCGGGGTGATGTTCAACGGCGAGCAGTTCAGCGACTGGGGCCTGACCCTGGCGCTCGCCGCGACCTTCTTCTTCGCCTCCGCCGGTGCCAGCTCGGCGTACCTGACGGTGAGCGAGATCTTCCCGATGGAGATCAGGGCGCTGGCGATCGCCTTCTTCTACGCGGTCGGGACCGCGATCGGGGGGATCACCGGGCCGCTCGTGTTCCAGAAGCTGGGCGAGTCGGGCGACGTTTCGCAGGTGATGCTCGCGTACCTGATCGGGGCCGCGGTGATGGCGGTCGGGGGGATCGCAGAGCTGTTCCTCGGCGTGCGCGCCGAGCGGCAGTCGCTGGAGAAGATCGCCAAGCCGATCACCGCTCGCGAGGCGGAGGAGGGCGCCGAGCCGGAGCCCGACGCCGAACGCCGCGAGGCCGAGGAGCGCAGCCGCCGCGAGCGCGAGCGGTGGGAGCGCGAGCGCATGGGGCTGCGCCGCTACCGGCCCGGCCCAGGCGCCGGTTCGTACTCGCCGTTCCTGCCGCCGCCCTACGAGCCCAACCCCGACTGGCTCGACCGCGAGATCGGGATCATCGAGCGCGTCCTGCAGGAGCACGGCGAGCTCAACCGCCACGAGCTGGCGAGTCGGATCGGCGCCCGCTACTGGGGCCCGGGGCGCTTCCGCGCGGCGCTGCGAGGCGCGGTATCCGACGGGGTCGCCCGCCGCACCGGGCGCGACCGCTTCGCGCCCGTGCGGGCCCCGGCGCAAGTCGGGTCGCCGGCCTCCGACGGCGAGCGTTAGACCGCCGGGGTTTGGAGATGTCGCTCGCCTGCACCGTGCTCGGCCACCGGGTCAGGTTCTGGGCCGAGGGCGAGGCGATGCGCTGGGACTGCGAGCGCGGCTGCGGCTTCGAGGGTTCGAAGCTGTACGACAGCGCCGCCGAGGCGACGCGCTACGCGACGGCCCTCGACCGCGAGGACGCCGACGATCTCGGCCGCCGCTCGCCGCTCTCGCTGTTGCCGCTGCGCCTGGTGCACAGGCGCGCGGACCGCGGCTAGCTGATCTGCGCTTCGCGGTCCTTGCCGACCTCTTGTTTACCGTTTCGTCCGGCGGGGATTGAGCTACCGACTAGGATCGTCACGGCCCGGAGGAGACGGCGATGGCAGAGGTGGACATCTGCTCTTCTGGATCCTGAGGCGCTGAGGGACCACAACAAGGAGGAGAGATATGTCGACGCTCGCAATCATCGTGATCATCGTCGCGGTGGTGATCGTGATCGCGCTGATCTACTTCGCGACACGTGGGCCGGCACAGCGCAAACGTGCCGAGAGGCAACACCACGAACGCCAGAGCCGGCACGCCGCCGAGCGCGAGCGCGCTGAAGCGGACGCGCACCGCGCGAAGGCCCGCGCCGCTCATGCCGAGGAGGAGCGCAAGGCACACGAGCACGAGCGCCAGGCGGAGGAGCTCGAGCGCGGCGCCGGCAGACGCCGCGAGGGGGAGGAGTCCGAGTAGCCCGGTCGATTCGGTTGCGGGCGGCGCGAGCCCGAGCGGGCTCGCGGTGATCGCCGGGCCGCCTCTCGCCGGGAGGCCCTCGGCCGTCCCCTAGCCTTGGCGAGGTGCTGCCCCTCGAGATGATCCTCGCCCGCAACCTGATCTCGAGCATCTCCGTGGCCGCACTGCTCATCGATGGCGAGGGCCGGATCGTGTTCTTCAACGAGGCGGCGGCCGAGGTGATCGGCGCGCCGTTCGAGGAGATCGGCGTCCTCGAACCCGAGGAGTGGACGGCGAAGTACGGCCCCCTGGACGATGCCGGCAGGCCCGTGCCGCAGGAGGCGCTCCCCAGCGCGACCGCCGTGCGTGAGGAGCGTCCGGCGCATGCCCGGCTGTCGGTGCGCGCCGAGGGCGGGATCATCGAGATCGAGATCGCCGCGGTTCCACTCACCGGTCCCGCCGGTTATCACGGATCGATGGTCGTCTTCTGGCCGCGGCCCGACGATGGGAGCGGCTGAGCGTGCGCGTCAAGCTGTGGGGCACCCGCGGGTCGATTCCGACCCCGGGCTCGGACACCGAGTTCGGCGGTAACACCTCATGCATCCAGGTGGCCTGTGAGGATGGGACCGAGGTCATCCTCGACGCCGGGACGGGCATCAGGGGTCTCGGCGCGGCGCTCGCGGATTCCAGCAAGGAGCTGCACATCCTGCTCACGCACCTGCACCTCGACCACATTCAGGGCCTGCTCTTCTTCGCTCCCCTGTTCGATGCCGGCGCCGAGGTCACGGTGTGGGGCCCTCCCGGCGGGCAGCGGAGCCTGCGCGAACGCCTGGCGCGCTACCTGTCGAACCCGCTCTCACCGGTGGAGATCAGGGACCTGCCCGCGCGGGTGAGGTTCGAGGACGCACCGGCCGGTCCCTGGCGGCTCGCGGGTTGCGAGATCCGGGCGGCGCTCGTTTCGCATCGAGGCCCAACGCTCGGGTACCGGCTCGAGACCGGGAGCACGAGCCTCTGCTATCTGCCCGACCACGAGCCGGGGCTGGGGACGCACCTGGCCTCGACGCCGGCGCCCTGGGTCTCCGGTCTCGAACTGGCCGCCGGTGCGACCATGCTGATCCACGACTGCCAGTACTTCGACCGCGAGTACGGTGCGCGGCTCGGCTGGGGGCACTCGCGGCTCGCCGACGCGCTCGCCTTCGCGGCGCGCGCGGAGGCTGAGCACACTCTGCTCTTCCACCACGACCCAGACCACGACGACGGCGAGCTCGAGGCGATGCTCGCCGAGGCGCGCGGTCGCTGGGACGGCGCGCCCAATCGCGGCAGCATCGATCTCGCGCGCGAGGGGGAGGAGCTGCTGCTGCGCGGCTGAGGGGGCGGGCGCGAAGTGGCGGGCCCGGCCGGAACCTAGACGACCGTGAGCGTCACCGACGACGGTTGCGCGGGGTCGTGGAAGACCTCCTGCTCTGCGGCCACGAGCCGCGTGGCGCGCAACGGATCCTCGCCGGTCCCCGGATTGCGCGCGTACCGTGGGTGAGCGCCGCTCGAGACCTGGACCCGGACGAGGTGGCCGGCGGCAAAGCGGTGCGCGGTCGGCCAGAGCTCGAACCGCACCTTCGCGATCCCGTGGGCGTCGCGCTGCGGCTCGCCGGGCGCCAGCCGGATGAGCGCGTCGGTGACGTTCCGGGAGGCTCCATCCGAAGCGACGTCGCAGACGCGGACGAAGACGTCGGTGTCGTCGCGGCTCGAGCGCATCCGGATCTCGGCGACGACCGGTCCGATCGCGTCGAGCGCCGCGGCGAGCGGCTCGCTCGTGAACACCAAGACATCGCTGCGCGCCTCGAGCGGCCGGTTGTCGCGCACCGGCACGCGCTCGAGCAACAGCGGTCCGCCGAGCGCCGGGGTCGGGTCGGCGGGGTCGTAGCGGTAGCGGCTCGGCTCGGCGGCGGTCGACGGGGGCGAGTCGCTGAGGCCGCCGCCGGCGCGCAGGAACAGTCGTCGCTCGCTCGCCCCCGCCGGGGGCCAGTCCGAGAATTCCCGCCAACGGCGCTCGCCGGTCACGAACACCCGCACCGGAACGTCACTCACCATCCGCTCGTCGCCGAGCAGCTTCGCTCGCATCCAGCCGATCCCCTCGCGGAGGCTGAACCCGGCGAGGCCGGGGGCCATGTGCGTCCACGGCCCGATGATGAGCTGCGGGTTGTGAGCGGCGGCGCGCAGCGCCCGGAAGTCCTCGATCATCCAGGGCAGGAAGATGTCGTACCAGCCGCCGACCAGCTGCACGGGCGCCTCGACGGCACCCACCGAGGAGGAATAGTCACGCTCGGCCCAGTACGGGCTGTCGGGCGCCATCTCCTGCAGCCACTGGCCGACCGGGATGCGATCGCCGAATCCGCGGGTCTCGAGCTCGCCGATCGACACCTGGCGGTAGAGCCTCGGCAGCGTGCGCCGCAGGCCGCGAGCCAGGAGCAGTGGTGCCAACCGCCGCTCCTGGACCTCGAGCAGGAGCATCCACGACATCGCGGTGGCCAGCGAGACGCTGCCGCTGCCGTAGGTCATGCCGTGGAACTGTGATGCGGTGACCGACGGCGCCAGCGCGTCGACCTGGTCGGCGACGGCCCACTGGACGATCCCCATGTAGCTCGGCCCGATCATCCCGACCGGCCCCTCGTGCCAGGGCTGACTTCGCAGCCAACGCAGGGTCGCGAGCCCGTCCTCGCGCTCGTTGAACGGATCGAAGCGCCCGCCGGACCCAAACGTCCCTCGCACGCTCTGGACGACCGACTGCAGGCCGCGCTCGGCGACCAAACGCCCGAAGAGAAATCCGAAGGCGCCGCGACGCCCGTACGGCGAGCGGACGAGGACGGTCGCCGATCGACCCGCCCCGACCGGCGCATAGCGGTGGGCGAGGAGGACCGCGCCGTCGTCCATCCTCACCGGAAGGTCGGGCTCGACGATCACGTCGCGCGTGACCGGTTCGGGCAGCCGCAGCACCCGCCCCGCGATCTCGCTCAGCAAGGCCATCGCGCCCAGGATGCCACGCGGGCCGCGCGCCCCGGCGTCGACCGATCGGGCCGGTGGTGGCTGGTCTACGCTTGGGTCGGAGCCCCGCTCATGCGATCAGCGCCGACGATCGAAGACCGAACGAAGGCCCGACGAAGAGGCGGCGGAGCGTCACCGACGGCTTGATTTCCGGACGCCGACGTCCAGCGTGGTTGCGCGACGCCGAGCGACTCGACCTCGCGGTCTACGCGGCGATCGCGGCCACACCGACTCCGGCTCTCGACCTCGCGATGCGCCGCCTTACACGCGCCGCGGACTACTCGAAGATCTCGCTCGCGGCGTCGGCGATACTCGCGATCACGCGCGGTCGATCCGGGCGCCGCGGGGCCCTGAACGGGCTCACCTCGGCCGCGGTCACGGCGGTCGTGCTCAACCTCGGCTTCAAGGGGGTCGGCCGGCTGCGACCGGACCCCGCCTCCGCCGGGGTCCCGCTCGCGCGTCAGGTGAGGATGCCGCGGACGACCTCGTTTCCGTCGGGACACGCGGCGTCGGCATTCGCCTTCGCCACCGGCGTCGGTCACGTGCTTCCGCGAGAGGCCGTGCCGCTGCACGCATTGGCCGGACTGATTGCCTACTCGCGTGTCCACACCGGGGTTCACTACCCGGCCGACGCCGGCGCGGGAGCCGTCGTCGGGATCGCAATCGCCCAGCTCACCGCGCGAGCCTTCGACCGCGGCCGAAACGCCGATCGGTGAGCTCGCCGCCGGCTGAGGGCATCCGATCAGCGCAACGACGGCCGCTGGTGTCCGCGGGCGTGGCGATGCGAGCATGATGGCCGGGTGAGCGATTCGCGGCCGGTCCACGACCTTTCGTGCGTCGTGCACGTGCACACCACCTACTCCGATGGCACCGCGACGGTGCCGGAGCTGCTCGGAGCCGCGACGGATGCGGGCGTCGACGCCGTGCTGCTCACCGACCACGATTCGCTCGCCGCCCGTGCGCGAAGGGTGGGAGGGCATGCACGACGGCGTCTTCCTGCTCGTCGGGTTGGAGGTGAGCCCGAGGGGCGGGCACTACCTGGCCTTCGGTGTCGAGGAGGAGATCCAGCACCGGGGGCGCTCCGCGCTCGACATCGCCGCGGCGGTTCGCGCCGCCGGCGGTGTCGGCTTCGCCGCGCATCCGTTCTCGCGCGGCGGGCACATGCTCGTTCCCTCGCTCGCGAGGCGGATCGTCCTGCCCCACGGCTGGCCGGCTCTGAACGACGCTCAGGGGCTGGACGGGCTCGAGCTATGGAGCGTGTTGACCGACGCCGCGGAGGCGTGGCGCACCCCCGTCGAGGCGGTGCGCTGGCTGCGGGCCCCCGAGAAGGCGATCGCCTCGGGCCCGCCCGGCCATCAGCTCGCGATCTGGGATGCGCTCTCGGCGCGCCGGCGCGTCCCGGCGATCGGCGGGCTCGACGGCCACCAGCACGGGTTCCGTGTCCGCGGCCGGGTTCGCTCGCCGCTGCCACACCGGCACACCTTCGATCTGCTGCGGACCCACCTGCTCTGCGACCGCCCGCTCCCGGACGATGTCGACGCCGCCCGCCGCACGATCCTGGCCGCGCTCCGCGCCGGCTCGGCGTGGTTGACCTGCCCCTGCGTCGCCCCGGCCCACGGCGCGCGGCTGTGGGCCGAGCGCGCCGACGGCGCCACGGTTGCGATGGGGGCCGAGGCGGATGCCGGCGCCGCCGTTCTCCGCGTTCGCCTGCCACGATCCGCCGATCTCAGGGTCCGCCGCGACGGCGCCCCGATCCACGAGCGGCGGACCGCGGCGTTGGACCTCGAGATCGGATCGGCGGGCGCCTACCGAGTCGAGGCGCGAATCGACGACCGCCTGTGGCTGCTTTCCAACCCGGTCCACCTGAGGTGATCGGCCGCCGGCGCCGTCGCCTACGCGGCGGCTTCGCCGATCTCGATCCGAAACACTGGATGTCGGGGCGCGGCTTCGAGCAGCTGATCGTCGCTCGAGTTCGGGCCGATGCCCTCGAACAAGGCACCCACCTCGAACTTCCAGCGCTTCAAGTAGGCGCGCAGCAGCGCCGGCTTGTCGGCGTCGAGCAGCTCGGCGGCCGTGAACCGCTGGACCCGGCTACCGAGCAGCAGCCGGCCGCCGCCGCTCGCGCGCAAGTTCTTCACCCACTGCGTGTGCCCGCGCGGCGAGACCAGGTAGCGCTCGCCCTCGAAGCTGAGCAGGTTGACCGGCGTCCGCCGCCATTCGCCCGAGCTGCGGCCGCGGACCTCGAGCACGCGCGAGCCCCAGACGCTGACCCCGAGCCGGGTGAGGCCCGCGACGGCGCGGTTGAAGACGTTGATCGAGAACCAGCCGGGCTTCAGGTATCGATCGTCGGCCATCGTCGTCTCAGTATGGCCACCGGGCTCGGGGGCCGACCGCCGAGGCCGGTCCGTCGGCGATCCCGACCTCAGTCGTCCTCGTAGCGGTCGCCTACCGCGTCCTCATCGAGACCGAGCTCCTCGATCACCTCCGCGAGCGCCTTCTCGTCGGATGCCTTCCCGGGCTCCCAGCCGTGCTCGTCGATGCCTTCGGCGTTGGGCCCCGGAGGCGGAGGCTTCGAGCCGCCGCCGTGCGCGTACTGCCAGAGGATCCTGTCGAGCACCCGTTGCGGTACCTGGTCGGGGGTCTCGAGCGGCAGTCGGTCGGAGAGCTTCGCATTCGGCGCGCTCGCCGGATTGGTCGCGGTGAGGTCGACGTTCGGGACGATCGCGTCGTAGGGGTCGTCGTTGTCGGAGGCATCGGAGTCGAACGCCTTGTAGAGCGGCACCGCGGTGGCGTCGAAGAGGTTGAGCGGCTTCATCCCGATCACCAGCTGCATCGTGCGGATGAAGGAGAGGAAGTCGTAGCGGCTGTGCACGACGGCGCCGCGCCGCGTATAGGGGCTGATCGCCAGCGCCGGAATCCGGTGGGCGTCGACGTGGTCGGCCCCGTCCTGGGAGTCGTCCTCGACGACGAGGATCAGCGAGCTCTCCCAGATCGGCGAGTGCGAGATCAAATCGACCGTCTCGCCGACCGCGAGATCGTTGGAGGCGACCATCGCGTCCGGCGTCCGTCGTCCCGGCGTCGTGCCCTCGGTGTGGTCGTTGGCGTAGGTGATGTAGTTGAGCGCCGGCACCGAGTCGGAGGCCAGCTGCTGGTTGAAACGCTGCTCGAAGCACTGGAAGCGGCTCTCGGTGTTCAGCGGATCGGCGCCCTGCGGCCGGCTCGAGTCGTAGACCTCCTGGCCGTTGAGGACGTTGACCCCGGTGCCGGCGTCGTTGGTGAAGCAGGGGGCGGGAGCGGGGGGCTGCGGACCGGGCTGCAGCGGGCCGAGATCGGACTTGGCGAACTTGGCGGCGACCTCGGCCTCCTCCTCGCCGGTGCGGTCGGCGTCGGCGACCGGCACGGTCCCGGCGATCGCCTCGCCGTAGTTGAACCACGAGATTCCCTGTTCCTGGGCCCGGTCGAAGAGGAACCCGGCCGCCGGCCAGCTGACCGCGTAGACGCCGAAGTCATACGGCCGGTCGCGGTCGGCGTAGTTGGCGTGCCAGTTCTTGACGACGTAGTCGGAGACCGAGCCCGCCGAGGTCCAGAAGTGCCCGTCGATCGATGCCTCGGAATTGGCGTAGACGTGGTCGAGAAGCGGGAAGCGGCGGGCGAGGGCGTGGGCGTTCGGGGTGATCTCGTTGCCGAACACGGTCAGCTTCGGATCGCCGTCGCCGCGCGGGTCGTCGCCGAGGACCTGGTCGTAGGTGCGGTTCTCGCGCACGATGTAGAAGACGTGCTCGATCGGCCCGCCGGCGCGCAGCGGGGTGTCCGCTGGCGGCTGTTGAGCGTTGATCGGGCGCAGCTGGCGCGAGGCGCGCGGCGTCAGTCTGGCGAGCCTGGCGTCGGAGGGAAAGCGCGTGATCCCCGACAACCCCCTGACGGCCTCGGGCAGGTAGTAGAAGCGGTAGCCGTTCGTGTCGGGCGTCTCGTCGTTGTTGCCGGTCGCCGGCCCTGTCTCGGAGACGGGCTGGCCCGGCGGGATCTGATTCGGTCCGACGCCGAGGCCCTTGGCGGCGACCCAAACGAGGCTTCGCTTCGCCGGGTTGCGCTGCGGCGTCGCGAGCGCGGCGGTCGGATACGACGCCACCGGGATCCGTCCGAGCAGCCGCCAACGCTTGCCCTGCTTTCGCAGCGGGTGCTCGCCGGCGCCGGTCTCCTCCGCCTCCTCGCCGGCGACGGCAGCCGCCCGCCGCGACTCGCGCTCGAGCAGCTGGCGCGCCCGCGCGCGGGCCGGGCCGCCGATCCCGGGCGCGCGCGCGGCGCCCGGGGTCGCAGCGCCGCTTCGCGGAGAGCGCGAACACCGCGATCGCGTCCTCTCCCGAGTCCGCCGAGAGAAGCCGGCAGCCGTCCGCGGTGACGCTGACGTCCACCGGCGCGGTGCCGATGCCCTGCCGGCGCTCGACCGAGAGCGTGCGCTCGACCGCGAGCCGGCGAGTGTCGATCACCGCGATCAGGTCCTGGTTCGCGACCGCGACGTAGGCGAACGGCCGCTTCGGGTCGGTCGCGATCCCCTCCGGGTGGGAGAGGTGGGGGCCGACGGCGATCTCCTTGACCACCTGCGCCGAGGCGAGATCGATCACCGACACGGTGGCGTCGGTCTGGTTGGAGACCAGCCCGAGCCGGCCGTTGGCGGTGATCGCGGCGCCGTAGGGGTAGCGGCCCGTGGCGACGTAGCGGACCTCGCGCGTCGCGGTGTCGACGATCGCCGCCTGGTTGGCGAGGTCGAGGGCCACGAGAAGGGTCGAGCCATCGGGCGAGATCGCAACGTCCTGGGGCCAGGATTGCGGGCTCGTGTTGGTCGGGGGGAAGTCCTGCGCCGGCGGGGTCCCCGGCGGCGGCGGCACGCCGATGACGCCGTCGCGGCTCGCCGTGCCCCGCTTGCGGTCGATCCGGAAGACGTGAATCACGTCGCCGTCCTGACCGGGGACCTCGTCGGCGACCTGGTTGGACGCCTTGCCTCCCTCCGGGGTCCCGGAGACGTAGGCCGCGCGCCCGTTCGGCGAGATCGCGATCCCGCCCGAGAGCCCGGGCATCTGGATCCGCTGGACGATCTTCCCGACCCGCCTCGGGTTCGTGGACAGGATCCGGACGATCCGGATGTCGTTCCGCCCGCGGCCGGCGGAGAGCGTCCACGCGAAGCGGCCGTCCGGCGTCAGCGCCGCCCCGGTCGGCAGGTTGCCGAGCCTCGTCAACTTGCCGACCGGGTCGAGCTTGCGCCCGCTCGGCTGCACGCGGGTGTCGGGTCCGATCCGCCCCGGTGGCGCGCCGGCGGCGAACACGATCGCCGCCGCGGCGGCGGCGGTGGCCAGAATCGCGAGCGCGACCCAGCGATCCCGGCGCCTGGGCACGAGCTGAGCTGCGCCGCTCACGTCCGCAAGGCTAGTCCGCCGGCGCCCGCCGTGCCGAGGCCGTTCGGAGCGCATGAGAGACTGCGGGGGTGGCGGCGGTCGCGCAGATGCACGTACCCACGCTTCCGATCGAGCGCTTTCGCGACCTGCTCGGCCCGGCGTTCGCCGAAGTCGAGGCGGGAGCCGTCCAGGCGCAACAGGACTTCCGGGGTCGCGTGGTCTGGCACGTCAACTCGACGGCCCGCGGGGGCGGCGTCGTCGAGTTGCTGCAGTCGTTGCTTCCCTACGCGCGGGGCGCCGGAGTCGATGCACGCTGGGCGGTGATCGAGGGCAACCCCGAGTTCTTCCGGCTCACGAAGCGCATTCACAACAACCTGCACGGGTGGGAGGGCGATGGCGTGCCGCTCGACGACGACGCCCGCGAGCTCTACGAGCGCACGCTGCGGGCGAGCGCGACCGAGCTCGGCGAGCGCGTCCGCCCGGGCGACGTGGTCTTCTGTCACGACCCGCAGACCGCGGGGCTGGTCGCGCCGATAGTCGAAGCCGGGGCACTCGTCGTCTGGCGCTGTCACGTCGGCCTCGATCGTCCCGACGAGATCGTGCGCAGGACGTGGGAGTTCTTGCTGCCCTACGTCGAGCCCGCCCACGCGTACGTGTTCTCGCGTCGCGAGTTCGCGTGGACAGGACTCGACGCCGAGCGGGTGTTCATCGTTCCGCCGTCGATCGACGTCTTCTCTGCCAAGAACCAAGATCTCGCACCCGAGGTGGTGGCGGGAATCCTGTCCGCCGCGGGCATCGCTCCGAGGGTGGACGGAGCGCCTGCCGTGTTCACTCGGCTCGACGGCTCTCCGGGTCGGGTCGACCGCGAGGCCGTGGTCGAGCAGCGGCAGGAGATCTCACCCGAGACGAGGCTGATCTCCCAGATCTCGCGATGGGACCGGCTCAAGGACCCGGTCGGGGTGACGCGCGGGTTCGCCGAGCACTGTGCCGAGGCCGACGCTCATCTGCTGCTCGCCGGGCCGAGCGTCGCTGCGGTCAGCGACGATCCGGAGGGGACCGAGGTCCTCGGGCAGGTGCGGGCACTGCGTGCCGCCTTGCCCGCAAACGTGCGCGACCGAATTCATCTCGCCTCCCTGCCGATGGTCGACGTCGAGGAGAACGCCGCGATCGTGAACGCGATCCAGCGGCGCTCGGAGATCGTCGTCCAGAAGAGCCTCGCCGAGGGCTTCGGGCTCACGGTCGCCGAGGCGATGTGGAAGGCGCGGCCGGTGATCGCCAGCCGCTCCGGAGGGATCCAGGATCAGATCGTCGATGGGGTCACCGGGGTGCTGATCGACGACCCCACCGACCTCGACAGCTTCGGCGCCGCATGTGATGGGCTGCTCAGCGACCCGATCCGGGCCGAAACGATGGGGACGGCGGCGCACGAATGGGTGGTCGGCCACTTCCTGCACTCGCGCCACCTGGTCCAGTACGGCCAGATCCTCGAGGGGCTGCTGAGGCGGTTCGGCTGAGCGCCGGCGCCGCGCCGGCTACTCGAGCGTGCCCGCGCGCTTGGACTGGGCCAAGACCCGCTCGATGTCGTCGCCCAGGTCGGCGAGATGTCGGCCCATCGCGCCCTCGTTGCGACGCTCGATCTCACGCAGCCAGCCGAGCCGGCGCTGCAGATCGCTGAGCGCCGCCGCGGCGCCGGCGAGCTCGGGATCGACCCGGCGCGCCGCCTCGCCGGGCGCGGCCGACGGGTCGAGGCGCCGGCGCCACTCATCGCGCCGGGCGACGTAGGTCGCCGGAAGCACGAAGTCGAGGCCCTCGACCAGGTCGAGCCAGTGGAGCGCCGAGGCGTATTCGCCGAGCTCCGCGTCGGCGTCGGCGGCCGCGAGCAGGACCTCGACCGCGGGCCTCGCCTCGGACTCGCTCGGCCCAGCGCCGGGCGCGACGTCGACGAGCTCCGCGCCGGGACGGTCGCCCGCGTCCGCGGGATCGGTCAGAAAGGCGGCCAGCCGTTGGCCGGCGACCTTTGCCGGTGGCGACCACAGCGGCGTGCCCTCGGCGGCGTCGCCCCGGCCGCGCTCGTGCATCGGGCGCCGCAGGTACTGGACGGCGCCGCCGGTGATCAGCGCGGCACGCAGCACCGGCTCGAACGGCTCGTACGGGATCCTGACGCCGGCCCGAGCGGCGATCGCCCGCGCCGCGGTTTCGGCCTGCTGGGCGGCGAGCCCGCCCTGCTTGATCGGAAACGAGCTCGAGTCGCCGGCCGCGAGCACGTCCTCCAGGCCGTGAACGTGCATCTGCACGTCGGTGGGCAGAAAGCCATCCGCCGTCTGCGGCAGCCCGACGATCGCCGGCCCGACCAGTCGCGGCAGGGCGACCGCCGCATCGGCCTCGATCGCCGAGCCGTCCTCGAGCTCGACGCGGTGATCGGCGAACCGGGTCGCCCGGGCCGAGGCGTGCAATTCGATCCCACCCTCCGCCAGACGGGAGGCGACCAGGGCGCTGGTCGCCTCGCCGAAGACCTGCAGCGGCGCCTGCTCGTGGGTGATCAGGGCCAGCTCGACGCCGGCGAGCCGGCGCGCGGAGCGCTCGCCGGCGGTCAGCAGGGCGAGCTCGTAGGCCGCCAGCGACCAGGTGCTCGCGCGAGGCACCACGAACGCGAGCCGCTTCGTGCCCCGGCGTCCGAGCCGCGAGAGCAGGGCGGCGAACGCGCGCCGTTCCGCCCGACCGGCGAACGTGAGCGCGCCGGGAACCCCCGTGACCGGTCGTGCGCCGAGCGCGACGAGCAATGAGTCGTATTCGAGTCGCTCGCCGGAGGCGGTCGTCACAAGCTTCGCGGCCGCGTCGACGGACGCCAGCGATCCGCGGATCCGACGCGCGCCGCAGAGGTCGACGATCGTCGCGATCTCGAGCGTCGCCGCGCTGCCGCCGCCGAACGGCTCGGTGACGAGCAGCGGCCGGTAGACGAACCGGTCCCCGGGCGCGAGCAGCGAGAGCTCGACGCGCTCGCCGGCGAGCTCGGTCAGGGCGAGCATCGACTCGAGCCCGGCGACGCCGGCGCCCGCGATCAGGACCCGGCGAGGGGAGACGGGCGCGCTGGCGGGCATCGGTCCACGATACTTCCGGCTGCAGCGATGATCCACCGCAGCCCCGATCCGCCGGTCGAGACCCCCCGTACCGACGTGACCTCGTTCGTCCTCGGCGCCGTCGAGGGCCGCGAGCGCAAACCGGCGCTGATCGACGGGCCGAGCGGCAGGGTACTCACCTACGGCGGCCTGCGCGACTCAGTCCGCGCGCTCGCCGCCGGCCTCGCCAGCGAGGGCTTCGCGCCGGGGGACACGCTCGCCGTCTACATGCCGAACGCGCCCGAGTACGCGGTCGCCTTCCACGGCGCGGCGTCCGCCGGGGGCAGCTGCACGACGGTCAACCCGCTCTGCACCGCCAACGAGCTCGCCCATCAGCTCGAGGACTCGGGCGCGCGGATGCTGATCACCGCGCCGCCGTTTCTCGACTCGGCGCGCGAGGCGGCCGAGCGCGCCGGGATCGAGGATCGGGTCTACGTCGTCGGCGCGGGCGGCGTGGCAAGCGCCCTCGGCGAGCTCTTCGGCGACCCGGACGCTGCGCCGGAGGTGACGATCGACCCCGATGCCGATATCGCCGTGCTGCCGTACTCAAGCGGCACCACCGGGCTGCCGAAGGGGGTGATGCTCACCCACGCCAACCTGGTCGCCAATATCTGCCAGATCCAGGCCGCGTATCCGATCGAGTCCGACGACACCCTGATCGGCGCGCTGCCGTTCTTCCACATCTACGGAATGACCGTGATCATGAACCAGGGGCTGCACGCCGGCGCGACGATCGTCACCATGCCGCGCTTCGAGCTCGAGCAGTTCCTGGAGCTGATCGAGCGCCACTCCGTGAGCCGAGCCTACGTCGTCCCGCCGATCGCGCTGGCGCTCGGCAAGCACCCGGCGATCGAGGGTCGCGACCTCTCCTCGCTGCGGACGATCATGTCCGGCGCCGCGCCGCTCGGTGGCGAGCTCTGCGAGCAGGTCGCGCGGCGGATCGACTGCAGGGTCATCCAGGGGTACGGGCTCACCGAGACCAGCCCAGTCACCCACACGATCCGTCCCCACGGCCAGAACAAGGCGGGCTCGATCGGCCCGCCGCTGCCCGGGACCGAATGCCGACTCGTCGACCCCGCGAGCGGCGAGGACGTCGGGATCGGTGAGCGAGGCGAGCTCTGGATCCGCGGGCCGCAGGTCATGCGCGGCTACCTCAACAATCCCGAGGCCACGGCCGCCACGGTCGACTCCGGCGGCTGGCTGCACACCGGCGACGTCGCGGTGGTCGGCGAGGACGGGTTCTTCGAGATCGTCGATCGGCTCAAGGAGCTGATCAAGTACAAGGGCTTTCAGGTGGCGCCGGCCGAGCTCGAGGCGCTGATCCTCACTCATCCGCAGGTCGCCGACGTTGCCGTTGTCGGAGTCGCAGACGAGGAGGCGGGGGAGCTGCCGAAGGCATACGTGGTCGCGCGCGATGGGCTCGACCCCGAGGAACTGATCGAATGGATCGCCGCTCAGGTCTCCCCGCAGAAGCGCATCCGCCTCGTCGAGGTGGTCGAGGAGATCCCGAGGTCGCCATCGGGAAAGATCCTGCGCCGGGTGCTCAGGGACCGCGCGCGGGCCCCGAGCTGAACGGCCGCCGCGGGTCTGCGCTCGTGCGCCCCGACCTCGTCGGCTCACACGGGAGCGCTTCGAAACGCACCCTGGCCTGTTGACGGTCAAGGTGGCAACCGTCGCGAAGATCGCAGTGCTCGGCGCGACCGTGGCGCTGCTCGCCCCGAGCGCCGCCGCGGCGACGAACGAGCGCTCCCGGCCGCCGAGCGTCGCCGAGGCGCGCCGGGCGACCCACCGCTTCCTGGAGCGCCACGGGGGCGATGCGCCGACCGCGCGACCGAGCGCCGCCGCGCGCGTCGGCGAGCCCGTGCTGCCCGCCAACCGGGTCGTCGCGCTCTACGGCTCGCCGCAGATGCCGCTGACCGCGGTCGGCATGCGCACGCCGGAGGGCGCGGCAGGCAAGCTCGCGGCGCAGTCAGAGCCGTACGAGCAGTTCGGCATCCGCCCGGTCGTCGGCGAGATCGACCTCGTCTCGGTGCTCGCGACCGCCGGCGCGGGGCCGGATCGCAAGTACCGCATGCGCCAGGACCCGGCGGTGATCGACGAATACCTGACGGTGGCGCGGGCGGTGGGGGCGAGGCTGATGCTCGACATCCAGCCTGGTCGGTCGACCTTCAAGGCCGAGGTGCGCGCCCTGCGCGACTGGATCCTCGAGCCGGATGTCGATATCGGCCTCGACCCGGAGTGGAACGTCGGCCGGCACGGGATCCCGGGGCGTACCGCGGGGAGGGTCACCGCCAAGGAGGTCAACCAGGTGGTCCGCTCGCTCTCGGCGACCGTGAGCGAGCACGGTCTGCCGCCGAAGCTGCTGGTCGTCCACCAGTTTCGAACCGGCAGCATCCATGGCCGGGCGCAGGTGCGGGCGCGCCGCGGCGTCCAGCCCGTGCTCAACTTCGACGGGATCGGCGGCCCGCGCGCCAAGGCGACCGGCTACGCGGCGCTGAGCTCCGCGACGCTCTTCAACGGCTTCTCGCTCTTTTACCGGCGCGACCGCACGCTGATGCGCCCCTCGGCCGTGCTCGCGCTCGAGCCCGAGCCCGACTTCCTGCTCTACCAGTAGGCTCGCCGCGAAATCGAGGCGTGGGGGGCGCGCTACCGCCGGCGAAGCCGGCGTCGACGCGGCGCCTCGCGAACCCGGGCGAGCCGCGCGAAGCCGACGGTCATCGCGAGGTTCGCCGCGCCGGCCAGGCAGAGGCCGGCGCGAGCGCCCGGCCGCGAGAACGACGTCGAGCGCGACCAGACGAGGTCGGTCGCGAGCTCGGTGCCGCGAAGCCAGGCGAGCGCCCACCAGTCCTCCGGGCGGTCGCGCTTCGCGGCGACCGCGTGCGCCGCGGCGAAGGTGAGCCAGATCGGGCCGCAGCGCCTGAACAGATGGCGAGCGTCGGGTGAGGGCTCGTCGTGGCCGATCAGCCTCAGCGTGACGTCGGGGACGAGCAGCGCCCCGCCGCCCAGCGCCAGGTCGAACCCGATCATGTTGCGGTTGGTCAGCCGCAGGAGCTGCTCGGTGTCCACGACCGCGATCCAACCAGATGCCGAGACGCCGTGCGGCTGCCGTGCGCCGTTGCACCGCTTGCGGGCGAAAAGGAAAAGCGTCGGGAGAGGCGAAACAACCGGCCGTGACCAAGACCGCCACCAAGACCCGCCCCGCCGCCCGCACACGCGCCGCGTCGCACCCGACCGGCCGGCGCACGCCGACGCGCCCGAACGGCAAGGCGCTCTCCACCTACATCACCGAGCGCTTCGACGAGTTCTCCCGCTCCCAGAAGGACGTCGCCCGCTACATCGTCGACCATCTCGACGAGGCCGCCTTTCAGACCGCGGAGGAGCTCGCGCGCCGCGCCAGCACCTCTTCCTCGACCGTGGTCCGCTTTTCGCAGGCGCTCGGTTTCGAGGGCTACCCCGAGCTTCAGCAGGCCGCGATCGAGGAGTACCGGAACCGTGGCCCGGCGGAGAACGGGACGCCGTCGGCGCCCCTGTTCGACTTCGATCACTCTGAGTTCGAGGCCTCGCTGGCCGCCGATCATGCGAACATCGAGGAGACCGTCCGCAAGCTGACCCGCGAGCAGGTCGAGGCGTGCGTGACGGCGCTCGGCACCGCCGGCCGGGTGATGATCGTCGGCATGGACCAGCTCGCATTCTTCGCCAGCTACCTGCGCCACCTGCTGGCCCTGCTCGACATCCGCGCCGAGGTCGTCGCGAGCCCGCGCCAGGACTCGATCACGCGCCTCTCGCGGGTCGACGAGGAGGCGCTCGTGATCGCCTTCTCAGCGGGGCGCGCGCACCCGATCGTCGTCCGGGCGATGAAGCTCGCCAAGCACCGCGGCGCCGCGACGATGGCGATCACCGACGCGACCCTCTCCGACCTCGGCGAGCACTCGGATCTCACCCTCTACTACTCGTCGAACGGCCCGTCCTTCACCCGCTCCAACACCGCGCTGCTGGCGATCGTCCAGTCGCTCGCCCACGGGGTGTACTCGCGCGACAAGGGCGCGTACCGCGATCGGATTCGAGCCTTCAAGCTGAAGTAGCGAGCTTCGGCGGGCGGGTTGTCGCCGTAGGGACCCGACGGTCGCGCCCCGACGGCGCTCGCCGCGCGTCCGCCCGACGACGCCACCCGCCGCGAGGAGAGTGCGCCGCCTCCCCTATATTCAGGGACACATGGCCGAGACGGGAACATTTCGCGTCAAGCGCGGCCTCGCCGAGATGCTCAAGGGCGGGGTGATCATGGACGTCACCACCGCCGAGCAGGCCCGGATCGCCGAGCGATCCGGCGCGGTCGCGGTGATGGCGCTCGAGCGCGTGCCCGCCGACATCCGGGCCGAGGGCGGCGTCGCGCGGATGGCCAGCCCGCGGGTGATCAACGAGATCCAGGACGCGGTCACGATCCCGGTGATGGCCAAGGCGCGGATCGGTCACTTCGCCGAGGCGCAGGTGCTTCAGGCCCTCGAGGTCGACTACATCGACGAGTCCGAGGTGCTGACTCCGGCCGACGAGGCGAACCACATCGACAAGCGGGCCTTCGACACGCCGTTCGTGTGCGGCGCCACCAACCTCGGCGAGGCGCTGCGGCGGATCGGCGAGGGCGCGGCGATGATCCGCTCCAAGGGCGAGGCGGGCACCGGCAACATCGTCGAGGCGGTCCGCCACCTGCGCGAGATCGTCGGCGGGATCAGGCGCCTGACGACGCACCGTCCGGAGGAGCTGCCTGGCGCCGCGAAGGAGCTTCGGGCGCCGCTCGACGTCGTCGAGGAGGTCGCCCGCGCCGGCTGGCTCCCGGTGCCGATGTTCTGCGCCGGGGGGATCGCAACACCCGCCGACGCCGCGCTAACCATGTTGCTCGGCGCCGAGGGCAACTTCGTCGGCTCGGGAATCTTCAAGTCGGAGGACCCGGAGCGACGCGCGCGGGCGATCGTCGAGGCGACGACCCACTTCAACGACCCCGAGCGCGTGGCGGCCGCCTCGACCGAGCTCGGCGAGCCGATGCGCGGCGATGACATCGCCGAGCTCGCCGCGCAGGGCGAGCTGCTGCAGCAGCGCGGGGCCTGACCTTGCCGGGGGGGCAGGTCCCCGATTCCGGGGGCACGCGCCTCAAAATCGGCGTGCTCGCGAGCCAGGGCGACTTCGCAGCTCATGCCCGCATGCTCGAGGGGCTCGGGGCCGAGGCGATCGAGGTGCGGGCGCCCGACCAGCTCGACGGGCTCGACGGGCTCGTGATCCCGGGCGGCGAGTCGACGACGATCTCGAAGGCGATCGAGCGCGACGGCCTCGAACCGGCGATCCGCGCCCACGTCGGCGAGGGACGGCCGCTGCTCGGCACCTGCGCCGGGATGATCGTCTGTGACCGCGAACACCTCGGGCTCGTGGACATCTCTTGTCGGCGCAACGCGTTCGGCCGCCAGATCGCGAGCTTCGAGACGGATCTCGAGATCGAGGGGCTCGGCCCGGAGCCGGTCCGGGCCGTGTTCATCCGCGCGCCGTGGGTGACGCGGGTCGGCGAGCGGGTGCGGGTCTTGGCCGCCGTCGAGGGACATCCGGTGATGGTTCGAGAGGACGCGGTCATTCTCTGCGCGTTCCACCCGGAGCTCACCGACGACTCGCGGATGCACGCGCTGTTGATGGCGGTCGCGACGACGGCCAGAAACGAGAGAGCTCAGGATGGCGCCGCCGCCGGGGCGAGAGAAGGAGAACCGGTTGAGAGATCCGCGCGTTGACAATCTGGCGAGGATCCTGGTCGACTACTCGATCAGGGCGGGAGAGGGCGACACCTGCCTGATCGAGGGGCCGTCGGCGGCCGAGCCGCTGATCGCCGCCGCCTACGAGCACGTCCTGCGGGCCGGTGCTCAGCCGCTCGTCGCGCTCTCGTTCGAGGGCCAGCAGGCCGCGTACTTCAAGCATGCCTCCGACGCCCAGCTCGAGTGGACCTCGCCCGTTTCGAGATGGGCCGCGGAGGAGGCCGACTGCCGGATTGCGGTCTGGGCCGAGACCAACACCCGCGAGCTCTCCAACGTCCCCCCGGAGCGCCAGACGAAGAGGCGCTCGGCGACGCGCGAGTTGATGCAGACGATGATGAGGCGAGCCGCCGAGGGGAAGCACCGCTGGGTGGGGACGATGTATCCCACCAATGCGCATGCCGGCGATGCCGAGATGAGCCTGGCCGACTTCGAGGACTTCTACTACAGCGCTTGCCTCGCCGACGACGCGGATCCGCTGGGCGCCTGGAAGCGCAGCTCGGAGGAGTGCAAACGGCTCGCCGAGTGGACCGAGGGCCGGGAGCAGGTCCGGATCGTCGCCGACGGCACCGACGTGCGCCTCGGGATCGCGGGGCGACATTTCATCGCCGCCGACGGCGAGCACAACATGCCCGACGGGGAGTTCTTCACCGGCCCGGTCGAGGACTCGGCCGAGGGCGAGATCAGCTTCGACCTGCCGGCGACGATCGGCGGGCGCGAGGTCGCCGGGGTGCGGCTTCGGTTCGAGGGCGGCAAGGTCGTCGACGCCCGCGCCGAGCGCGGCGAGCAGTACCTGATCAGCATGCTCGATACCGACGAGGGCGCGCGGCGGCTCGGCGAGCTCGGGATCGGTACCAACTTTGGAATCGAGCATGGGACGCGCTCGATCCTGCTCGACGAGAAGATCGGCGGCACCGTGCACCTGGCCGTGGGGGCGAGCTATCCCGAGACCGGCGGCACCAACGACAGCGCCGTTCACACCGACCTCGTCTGCGACCTGCGGCGGGGCGGGCAGGCTCGAGGTCGACGGAGAGGTTCTCCAGCAAGACGGCAGATTCGTCGTCTGAGCCGGGACCGGTGCGGGCGGACGGGTGCGGCAAGCGCGATCCCGGCCGACGCAACTTCCTCGGCGCGCGGTTGTTCTCATCGGTGCGCGTCGCTTCCCGATCCTTGCGCCAGGGTGCGAGCGGGACAGTCACGGCGGCGCCTACGTTGGGATGCCGACGTAAGGCCGCGGCCGGGCCACTATGGACCCGGTCGCGGTCTGCATCGTGGGCGGGCGCGGACCGGGTTCGATCGGTCGCGATGGGCGGCGTCTGTAAGACTCATCGGTGATGTCAGGGCACTCGAAATGGGCCTCGATCAAGCACAAGAAGGCGGCCACCGACGCCAGGCGCGGACAGCTTTTCACGAAGCTCGCCCGGGCGATCTCGGTCGCCGCGCGTGAGGGTGGGGGCGACCCGGATTCGAACTTCACCCTTGCCGCGGCGATCGACAAGGCAAAGGGCTACTCGATGCCCAAGGACAACATCCAGCGCGCGATCGATCGCGGCACCGGCGCCGGCGGAGGCGACGAGCAAATCGAGCGCGTCGTCTACGAGGGTTACGGGCCCGGCGGCGCGGCGATCCTCGTCGAGGCGCTGACCGACAACCGCAACCGCACGGGATCCGAGGTTCGCCACGCGTTCGACAGGCACAACGGCAGCCTCGGCGAGCCCGGATCCGTGGCCTGGCAGTTCGAGAAGAAGGGGATCGTGCTCGTCGACGGCGAGCGCTACTCCGAGGACGATCTGATGCCGGCGATCGACGCCGGCGCCGAGGACGTCGCCCACGATGGCGACCTACTCAAGGTGACCACCCGGCCGGGAGACCTGGCCCCGGTCAGAGGCGCGCTCGAGGACGCCGGGGTCGAGATCCAATCAGCGGAGCCGTCGATGGAGCCCTCGGCGGTGGTCGAGATCACCGGCGAGAGCGAGGCGCGGGCGCTGATGCGCCTGATCGAGGCGCTCGACGACCACGACGACGTCGAGGCGGTGCACGCGAACTTCGACATCCCCGAGTCGCTGCTCGAGCAGGTCGCCGCCTGACCCGGTGCACGGCGCGCGCCCGGGCGCAACGGGCGTTCGACAAAAGAGGCATCCGGGGACGGAAGCAGAATCCGTAGGCGTGATCCTCGTCATGGGCATAGACCCGGGCGTGGCGAATACGGGATTCGGCGTCATCCGGGTGGCCGGCGGCCAGATGGTTGCCGTCGACGGCGGCGTGATCGAGCTCGATCCCGATCAGTCGCCCGAGACCCGCCTCGCCCGCATCCATGAGGAGCTGGCGAAGCTGATCGCCTGGCACGAGCCCGCCGCGGTTGCGCTCGAGGACATCTACTTCAACAAGAATGTGCGCTCGGCGCTCGCGGTCGGCCAGGCGCGGGGGGTCGCCATGCTCGCCGCCGCCCAGCACGGGACCCCGTGCTTCGACTACACGCCGCAGGCGGTGAAGATGGCGGTCTGCGGCACCGGCTCGGCCGCCAAGCGCCAGGTGCAGAGGATGGTCGGCGCGCTGCTCGGCCTCGCCCGCGACCCGGAGTCCGACCACACCGCCGACGCGCTTGCGGTGGCGATCTGCCACGCCGGGCACGCCCGCACCGCCGCGACCGTCGCCCCGGCCGCACGCGCAGCGGTGAGCGCCTGATGATCGCCTCGGTCCGCGGCGAGGTGCTCGTGCGCCGTCCGGATCACGTCGTGATCGACTCCGGCGGCGTCGGCTACCGGCTGGCGGTCTCGACCGAGACGCTGAAGGCCGTCCCGGCGAGCGGCAAGGAGGCGATGCTCCATGCGCACCTCGTGGCTCGCGACGACTCGATGTCGCTGTTCGGTTTCGCGAGCGAGGAGGAGCGCGACCTGTTCCTGCACCTGACCTCCGTGTCCGGCATCGGGCCGAAGGTGGCGATCGCGATCCTCTCCGGGGGCACGCCCCGCGAGCTGCTGCGGGCGATCGCCGCCGGCGACGCGAAGCGCTTTCAGGCGGTCCCCGGGATCGGCAAGCGAACCTCCGAGCGGGTGATCGTCGAGCTGCGCGAGAAGGTGGTCGGGGAGCTCGAGGAGGGCGTGCCGGCGATCGGCGGTGGATCCGCCGACGATCCTCGTACGCTGGCGCGGGACGGCCTCATCTCCCTGGGCTACACGCTCCCGGAGGCCGAGAAGTTGCTCGACTCCGCCGAGGGCGAGACGCCCGAGGACCTGATCGGCTCGGCGCTGCGAAATGCCAGCGCCAAGGAGGCGGCGTGAGCGCGGAGCAAGGACAAGCGAGGGGTGGTTCGACGCACGGGTCCGGCCAGGATTCCGTGAGCGTCTCGCGCGACCCGAGCATCGGCGACCCGCAAGGACTCGACGCTCCGATCTCCGATCCGATCGCCGAGGCGAGGCTCGGGGGCGCCGAGGAGGAGCTCGATCGCTCGCTGCGCCCGAAGCGGCTCGGCGACTTCGTCAACCAGGTCCAGGTAACCGGCCAGCTCGAGGTCTTCATCGAGGCCGCCAAGCGCCGCGAGGAATCGCTCGATCACGTGCTGCTCGCGGGCCCGCCCGGGCTCGGCAAGACCTCGCTCGCGCAGATCATCGCCGCCGAGCTCGGCGCGCCGTTCGTGCAGACCGCCGGCCCGGCGCTCGAGCGAAAGGCCGACATCGCCGCGTTCTTGACCGCGCTCGAGCCGGGATCGGTGTTCTTCATCGATGAGATCCACCGGCTCAGTCGCGCGATCGAGGAGACGCTGTATCCGGCGATGGAGGACCGGGCCCTGCCGATCGTGCTCGGGCAGGGCGCCGGCGCGCGCACCGTCACCCTCGATCTGCCGGCGTTCACGCTCGTCGGCGCGACCACCAGGGCCGGACTGCTGACGACGCCGCTTCGCGATCGCTTCGGGGTCTCGATGCGCCTCGAGCACTACGACCCCGCCGAGCTGGCGCGGATCGTGCGCCGCTCCGCGTCGATCCTCGAGGTCGAGATCGACGACGAGGGTGAGCGGGTGATCGCCCAGCGTTCCCGCGGGACACCGCGGGTCGCCAACCGGTTGCTGAAACGGGTTCGCGACTTCGCCGAGGTTCGCGGGGCCGGGGTGGTCGACGGCACGGTCGCCGCCGAGGCGCTCGGCCTGCTCGAGGTCGACGAGGGTGGCCTCGATCGCCACGATCGCACGATCCTCGAGACGATCGCGGTCAAGTTCGGCGGCGGTCCGGTCGGCCTTTCGACCCTCGCGGCCGCCGTCGACGAGGAGCAGGAGACGATCGAGGGCATCTACGAGCCCTACCTCCTGCAGCAGGGGTTGATCAAGCGAACGCCCAACGGCAGGGTGATCACGGAGCGCGGATTTCAGCACCTCGGACTACCGGTACCGGACCAGGCGGCGTCGCTGTTCTGAGGCGTACTTCCCTCGCTACGCTTCAGCGCGTGCCGTTCTTCATCTGTCCCAACTGCGGGAACCGTGAGCTCTCTGGCGAACGGGCCGGATTGATCCCGCGGCCGAAGACGTGCTCGAAATGCGGCGCGCCCTTCCTGTTCGAGCTCCTCGACGACTACTACCCGGCCCCTGACGCGGCGTTCTTCATCTGCGACCAGGAGGGGCGCCTGCTCGACGTCGGGCGCAACGGCTTCGAGCTCACCGGGCTCAAGGACGAGCAGGTGATCGGGCGCCCGGTCCGAGAGGTGCTCGGGCTCGAGTGGATCGACGAGGGCGACGGCGGTGAGGCGGCCGACATCGATCACGACGGCACCACCGATCCGATCGAGACGACGCTCGAGTGGGGTGTGCGCTCGCTCGGCAAGCGGGTCTCGGTCCACGCCGAGGGCGATTTGCCCGCGGAGGCGGTCGCCGACCTATTTCCCGCCTACGACGAGGACGGCGGGCTGCTGCTGGTGCTCACGCCCGAGTAGCGGTAGCCGATGGCGAACCGCAGACGCAACCTGATCGTGCTCGTGCTCGTGCTGGCCCTGGTGGCGGCCTCGCTGGTGGTGGTCGCCAGCAAGCGCACCGTCCTCGGCCTCGACCTGCGCGGCGGCACCGAGTTGATCTACCAGGGCCGCGAGACGCCGCAGGTGCCCGACGTCCAGCCGGAGGACATCGATCGCGCGATCGAGATCATCCGCGACCGAGTCGATGCGCTCGGCGTTTCCGAGCCCGAGATCTCACGCATCGGGAGCAAGGAGATCGAGGTCGGCCTGCCCGACGTCTCCAACGCCCAGCGGGCCGCCGAGCAGGTCGGGACCACGGCGCAGCTGTACCTCTACGACTTCGAGCCCAACGTGATCCCGCCGAACCCCAACGTCCAGGCACCCGAGGACCGCCCCTACAACCGGCTGATCGACGCGGTCCGGGCGGCCGCGAAGGAGAAGCCGGTCTCGGAGGCGCAGTGCGAGGAGCAGGGCTGCACGACCAGTGGCCCGACCTATTACCTGTTCGACTCCAAGACCCTGGAGCCGATCGGCGAACCCTCGGAGCGCCGCAAGGACCTGTTCGTCAACTCAAACGACAAGCAGCCGCCGAACACCGAGGTGGTCGCCGTGCCCCGCGGCACCGTGGTCCTGCAAAAGGACCCCGACGACGTCCAGTCGACGCCTGATGTCGACGAGTCGGAGACAGGGGCCACCGAGTACTTCGTCCTCCGCGACAGGCCGGCCCTGAACGGCAATGAGATCACCGACCCGAAGCCGAGCTTCGACCAGTTCAACCAGCCTGTGGTCACCTTCGACTTCACCGACGAGGGGCGGGCCGCGTTCGCCGAGGTCACCCAGGAGATCGCCAACCGGGGGCGAGACGCATGCTTTCAGGCCACCGGCCAGGACTGCTCGGGGATCAGCTCCGACCAGGCCAGCCAGTTCTCGGGCTCGTTCGCGATCGTCCTCGACGGCGAGCTGGTCTCGAACCCGATCATCAACTTCATCGACAACCCGACCGGGATCGACGGCCGGACCGGAGCCGAGATCTCCGGCCTCAGCTCCCAGGAGTCCCAGGACCTCGCGAAGATCCTCCAGATCGGCGCGCTGCCGATCAAGCTCGCGCTGATCAGCCAGTCGACGGTCTCGGCGACGCTCGGCGAGCAGGCGCTCGACCAGGGCCTCAAGGCCGGGCTCGCGGGCCTCGTCGTCGTCTTGCTCTTCCTGCTCTTCTACTACCGCTTCCTCGGCCTGATCGCCGGCCTCGGGCTGATCGTCTACGCGATCTTCTACTTCGCGCTGATCAAGGCGCTGCCGATCACCCTGACCCTGCCGGGCATCGCCGGACTGATCCTCACGATCGGCGTCGCCGCGGACTCGAACATCGTCATCTTCGAGCGAATAAAGGAGGAGGTGCGCGCCGGGCGATCGATGCTCTCCGCGATCTCCGAGGGCTACAAGAAGGGGATCGCGACGATCATCGACGCGAACGTGATCACCCTGATCACCGCCTTCATCCTCTTCGGCCTCGCGACCGCGGGCGTCAAGGGCTTCGCGTTCACGCTCGGGATCGGAACGATCGTCTCGCTGTTGACCGCGGTGCTGTTCACACAGGCGGTGCTCGGGCTGCTCGGCCGATCGCGGATCCTTCGCTCGCCTTCGGCGCTCGGCGCCTCCCACGAGGGCGGCTCCGGCTGGACCTTCGACTTCACCGCCGCCTCGAAGTGGTTCTTCTCGCTCTCCGGCGTGATCCTCTCGATCGGCGCGATCGCCTTCGCCACCAAGCAACTGAACCTCGGGATCGACTTCGAGTCCGGGACCCGAATCCAGGCGGCGCTCGCCGAGCCGGCATCGGTCGACGAGGTCCGCCAGGCGCTCTCCGACGGAGGGATCTCCGACGCCGGCTCAGCCAAGATCCAGGAGACCGAGAACCCGGACTTCGGCGCCAACGTCGTCCAGATCCAGGCGAAGCTCTCGCCGACGGAGGCGAACAAGGTCGCCAATCTGCTCGATCAGGACTTCGGGTTCGAGGCCAGCCGGGCCGACAGCTTCGACTCCGACACCGTCGGGCCGACGTTCGGCGCCCAGGTCGCCAACAAGGCGATGATCGCGATCATCTTCAGCCTGCTCGTGATCTCGGCCTACGTGGCGATCCGTTTCGAGGCCAAGTACGCGGTGCCCGTCGTGATCGCGCTGATCCACGACATCCTGATCACCGGCGGCGTCTACGCGCTGCTGGGACGGGAGGTGTCGAGCGCCACCGTGGCGGCCTTCCTGACGATTCTCGGCTACTCGATGTACGACACGATCATCGTCTTCGACCGGATCCGCGAGAACGTGCCGCGCATGCCACGGGCCGCCTTCTCGCAGATCGTCAACCGCTCGATGAGCGAGGTGCTGACCCGATCGCTGATCACCGGTCTCTCGACCGTGTTCCTGATCGCCGTCCTGCTCGTGTTCGGGGGCGAGACGCTGCGCGACTTCGCGTTCGCGATGATGGTCGGCGTCGCCTCCGGTACGTACTCCTCGATCTTCATCGCCTCGCCGGTGCTGACCGAGTGGAAGGAGCGCGAGCCCGCCTACCGGTCCCGCCGGGCTCGGATCAAGGAGGCGATGGGCTTCGTGCCGACGTTCCCCGAGGACAACGTGGTCGCGAGGATCGACGAAGCCGAGCGCCATCTGGCCCCGCCCACCGACGGAGACGGTGCGCAGGCGCCGGCCGTGGCCCCGGGTGGCTCCCAGCCCGTGCAGGCGCCGGTGGCGATCGCCGAGCCGCCGGTCGAGCGGGCCGCCGCCCCAGAGCCGACCGCCGAGGAGGCCGGCGACGGCGTGGCCGGTCGCCCCGAGGCCGGCGCCAAGCGAAGTGGGGCCCGGAGCTCGCGCAAGAAGCAGACGCGGCGTCGCCGCAAGCACGGGAGGAAGCGGTGATGGAGGTCGCGGGCTGATGGCGGCGCTGGTCTGGTTCACGACCGGGGTCGCGCTCTGGCATTTCACGGTCTTCGTCCCCGATCGCTTCTGGAGCGGGATCGTCGGCGCCCTGCTCGGCGCCGCGTCCGGGGCGATGGTGACCGGGGCGATCGGCCAGATCGCCTCCGGCCAGGGGATCGGCGAGACCGGGATCGAGACGGTCCTGTTCGCGATCCCCGGCACGCTGCTGGGTCTCGCGGCGATCTACGCGCTCGGCGTCCGCGAGGAAAAGGGGGACGCGCAACCGGCCTGAGGCCGGGACGGGCGGCGACCGGGCTCGTCTCGGTTGCCGCCGGTGGCCGTCCAGGCCCCGCGGTTCCGTCCAGTCCGCCGCCTAGCTTGGCGGCGTGCCGGAAGCCGCCCCGAGAGCCTTCAGGCTCGAGCCGTACGACTTCGCCGAAGCGAGGGTGCTGATGGACGAGCTCGCGCTCTCAGAGCCCGTGGCGGTGACCTTGGTCAGGCGTGGTCACGGGACCGTGGATGCCGCGCGCGCCTTCTTGGAGGCCAAGGACGACCACGACCCGTTCGCATTCGATGCGATGGCGGAGGTGCGCGAGCGAGTCCAAACGGCGATCGCGCGCGGCGAGCGGATCACCGTCCACGGCGACTACGACGTCGACGGCGTCTGCTCGACCGCGATCCTGGTCGCGACCCTGCGCGAGCTTGGCGCCGAGTGCGACTGGTTGATCCCCGGGCGACTCGAGGACGGCTACGGGCTGACGATGACGACGGTCTCGGTGCTCGCCGACCGCGGCACCCGGCTGTTGATCACCGTCGACTGCGGGATCGGATCGGTGCCGGAGATCGCGGCGGCGCGCGCAGCCGGAATCGACGCGATCGTCACCGACCACCACCAGCCCGGTGACGCGCTGCCGGCCTGCCCGATCCTGCACCCCGTCGTCTCGGGCTATCCGTTCGCTGACCTCTGCGCGACCGGGGTCGCCTACAAGCTCGCCGTGGCCCTGCGCGGTGCCGACGCGGTCGCCGGCGAGCTCGACTTGGTCGCGCTCGCGACGGTCGCCGACCTCGTCCCGCTGCAGGGAGAGAACCGAGCGCTCGTTCGCCGAGGCCTGACCGAGCTGCGGCGTGCTCGGCGACCCGGCGTCCGGGCGCTGCTCGCCTCGGCGAGATGCCTGCCCGAGCGCCTCGACGAGGGAGACGTCGCGTTTCGCCTCGCCCCGCGGATCAACGCCGCGGGACGCCTCTACCGCGCCGACGCCGGGGTCGAGCTGATGCTGACCGATGCCCAGGACCGCGCCACCGAGATCGCGGCCGAGCTCGAGCGAGCGAATGGCGAACGCCGGGAGGTCGAGGGCACGGTGCTCGCCGCGGCCGAGCGCGCTCGCGGTGAGCTGGCCGCCCCGCTCGCCGAAGCGCCCGGCCTGGTGCTCGCCGGCACCGGCTGGCACCCCGGCGTGGTCGGGATCGTCGCCTCGCGGCTGGTCGAGCGCCATCACCGCCCCGTCGTCCTGATCGGCGTCGACCCCGAGGGCCGCGGCCGCGGCTCGGGCCGGAGCATCCCGGGCTTCGACCTGCTCGGCGCGCTGACCGCCTGCGAGCGGCACCTGACTCGCTACGGCGGCCACCGCGCGGCTGCCGGGCTCGAGATCGAAGCCGGCTCGATCGAGGCGTTTCGCGAGGCGTTCGCGGCGTACGCCGCCGACGCGCTCCCCCGAGCCGACAGGGCGCGGATCGAGACCGTCGACGCGGTCGTCGGTGGCGAGAGCCTCGGTCACGAGGTCGCCGAGCAGTTCGGTCGTCTGGCGCCGTTCGGGAACGGCAACCCCGGCGTGCGCCTGCTGGTGCCGGGCGCCAAGCTCGCCGACGTGCGCCCGATGGGGGAGGGGGACCGGCACGCCCGGTTCACGCTCTCGAGCGGCGCCCGGCGGGCGCTCGGCGTCGCCTTCTCGATCAACGGCGAGCTCGAGGCGGCGGCGCGCTCCGGCCCGCTCGACGTCTCGGTGAAGCTCGAGCTCAACGAGTGGAACGGGGCGGTCGAGCCCCGGGTGGTGCTCGGGGAGCTGTACCCGCCGCCGGCCTCGGAACCGTGCCCGGAGGGGGCGATCGACGAGTCCGAGTTCTGGCGGCGCCTGCGGGCGGAGCTCGGGGCCGAGCTCGACTCGTGGCCGCCGCCGGGCGGTGCTCGGGCGGGGGCACGGGAGCGGATCGACCGCCGCGGCGCCTCGGGGGTGGCGACGATCGCCGCGCTCGCCTCCAGCGGCGAGGCGGTCCTGGTGCTGTGCGCCGACGCCCTACGCCGACGCGAGCTGGTCGAGCGCGCGGCGCGACCGGCGCGGTTCGGCGGCGGCGCGCTGGCCCTCGTCTCGGCTCGTCTCGGCGACGCGGGCTGCGCGGGCGCGGAGGCCACGGTGCGGGCGGCGGGGGGCGTCGCGCTCGCCGACTGGGGGGCGCTGGGCCGGGACCCGGGGCTCGCGGCCCGATTTGCGCACGTGGTCGTGGTCGATCCGCCGGCGTTCGCCGAGCTCGAGGCCCGGGTGGCCTCCGGCGACGGGTTCCTGCACTGGCTCGCCGGCACGCCGGAGGCCGAGTTCGCGCTTCGCGTCCACGCCGACGAGTGGCCATCGCGCGCGTCGCTCGGGGCCCTCTACCGGGCGCTCGGCTCGGGCGGCGCGGCGGGCGAGCCGATCGACCCCGAAGCGGCGCGGACGATCCTCTGCGGCGAGGGCCGCGCCCACCCTCTCTCCCCGGAGTGCGCGGCGCGCTCGCTCCGCGTCCTGCTCGAGCTCGGGCTGGTCGAGCTCGAGGGCGGTCCCGGTGCCGCACCGAGGCTCAGGGTCGTATCCTCGTCGGGGACGGATCTGGAGCGATCCGGTGCCTTCGTCGCATACCGCGACCGGTACGAGGAGGGCAGGCGATACCTGAGCGAGCAAAGACAGACCTAGCCCCCGAACGCGCGGACGTCGACCAGCCGGCGCCGCCGGACCGCCACGGCCACGTCCAGATCGGCGCCGACGACGCGCACGGACCGGCCGCGCCTGTGAACGCCGTCACCAAGGCGCTCACCGACGAGGAGCGGGCGCTGCTCGGCGACCTGTTCGCGGTGATCGGCGAGCACAGCGCGAACGGCGCCCACGCCATCGACCGCACCGAGGTCGAGCGCGCCTTCGCCTTCGCCTGCGAGCGCCACGCCGACCAGCGACGCAAGTCCGGCGAGGACTTCATCACCCACCCGGTCGAGGTGGCAAAGATCTGCGCCGGGCTGCGGCTCGACACCGAGACCCTGTGCGCGGCGCTGTTGCACGACACCGTCGAGGACACGAGCGCCAGCGTCGAGGAGGTCTCGCGAGCAGTTCGGCGAGCCGGTCGCAACGCTCGTCGACGGGGTCACGAAGCTGACCGGGATCACCTTCCAAAGCCGCGACGAGCACCAGGCGGAGAACTACCGCAAGATGATGGTCGCGATGGCCACGGACGTCCGGGTCATCCTGATCAAGCTCGCCGACCGGCTCCACAACATGCGCACGCTGGAGGCGCTGCCGAAGCAGAAGCAGATCGACAAGGCTCGCGAGACGCTCGAGATCTACGCGCCGCTCGCGCACCGGCTCGGGATCCACGCGATCAAGTGGGAGCTCGAGGACCTCGCGTTCCAGCGCCTGCATCCGCGTAAGTACGACGAGATCAAGAAGCTCGTCTCCCAGCAGCGCGCCGAGCGCGAGCGCTACGTCTCCGACGCGGGCGACTTCCTCGCCGGCGAGCTGCGCAAGGTCGGGATCGAGGCCCAGATCTCCGGACGCGCCAAGCACTTCTACTCGATCTACTCGAAGATGAGCAAGCGGGGCCGGGAGTTCAACGAGATCTACGACCTGACCGCGATGCGGGTGATCGTCGACTCGGTCAAGGACTGCTACGGCGCCGTCGGGATCATCCACTCGATCTGGAAGCCGCTGCCCGGCCGGTTCAAGGACTTCATCGCGACCCCGAAGCTGAACCTGTACCAGGCTCTGCACACGACCGTGATCGGTCCCGAGGGGCGCCCCCTGGAGATCCAGATTCGCACCCCGGACATGCATGAGACGGCCGAGTACGGGATCGCCGCGCACGTCCTCTACAAGGAGGGCGCCGGCAGGGGCGACCCGGAGCGCGAGAAGATGACCTGGCTGCGCCAGCTGCTCGAGACCGAGGACGAGGACGCCACGGAGTTCCTCGAGGCGCTGAAGATCGACCTGTTCGAGGACGAGGTTTTCGTCTTCACCCCGAGGGGCGAGGTCAAGAACCTCTCGGCCGGCTCGACCCCGCTCGACTTCGCCTACGCAGTCCACACCGACATCGGCCATCGTTGCGTGGGCTCGAAGGTGAACGGCAAGATCGTGCCGCTGCACTACCAGCTCAAGTCCGGCGACATCGTCGAGATCCTGACCTCCAAGCAGGAGCGGGGGCCGTCGCGCGACTGGCTGGCGGTGGTCGCGCACCAGTCGCGCCCGCAACAAGATCCGCGCGTTCTTGAAGCGCGAGCGCCGCGACGACGCCGAGCGCCGCGGCCGCGAGACGCTTCAGACCGCGCTGCGCAAGAGCGGGCTGCCGCCGCAGCGCATCGCGGGCTCGCCGCTGATCGCCGACCTGACTCGCGAGATGGGCTTCCGCAAGGCCGACGACTTCTACATCGCCCTCGGCCAGGGCAAGATCTCCGCGAAGACGGTCAGCAACAAGGTGATGCAGCGCCTCAAGTCCGGTGAGGCGGTCGCCGGAGACGAGACCGAGTCCCGGCTCGCGAGCGTGCTCGAGGGCCGCGACGAGCGCCAGCGGCGCACCCAGGACGCCTCGAGCTACGGGATCAAGGTCGAGGGAGTCGACGACGTCGTCGTCCGGCTGGCGATGTGCTGCCGCCCGGTGCCCGGCGACGAGATCGTCGGCTACGTCTCGCTCGGCCGGGGGATCACGATCCATCGCGAGGACTGCCGCAACGTCGAGGCCCTGATGAAGGCCCCGGAGAGGTTCACGGACGTCTCCTGGGCCGGCGACAACGCGACCTCCTACCGGGTCGAGCTCCAGGTCGACGCCTGGGATCGCACCCGTCTGCTCGAGGATCTCTCGCGCACCTTCGCGGAGGCCGGGGTCAACATCCTCGAGGCGAATTGCACGACCAAGCACCCGATGGTCCGCAACCGGTTCGTTGTCGAGGTCGGCGACTCGGCACAGCTGAAGCAGTGCGTCAGCCGCCTGCGCAGCCTCGACGCGGTCTTCGACGCCTACCGCGTGACGCCGACCGACTGAGCGGCCGGCACGCCGCCCACGGCACCCAGCAGGCCCTCACCGCGGATCGATCGCGGCGAGCGCGTCGCGCACCCGCGCACCGGTCTCGGCGAGATGCTCGTCATCGCGGTACTTGTGGCGCGGCCAGAAGAACCCGCGCAGCCCGTCCTTGCGCACCCGCGGGACGACGTGGAAGTGAAGGTGGGGGACGCTCTGGGAGACGACGTTGTTGGCGGCGACGAACGACCCCTGGGCGCCCATCGCGTCGCGAACGGCGACAGAGCAGCGCGCGGACGTCGCGGAAATAGGGCTCGATCAGCTCGTCGGGGAGCTCGCCAAGGGTCTCGTAGTGCGTGCGCGGGACGAGAAGCGTATGGCCCGGAAACAGTGGCCGGTGATCGAGAAAGCCCAGCGCGACGCGGTTCGCGAGCACGACCTCGGCCGAAACCTCGCCCGAAGCGATCCGGCAAAAGAGGCAGGACTCGGCGGCGGAGGAAGCGGAACCGGGCACGTCGCCACCGTCCTCAGGCGATGATCGTCAGCGCGCCCGGGTCGATCCCGAGCTCGAGCTCGGTGACCTCGCCGACGTAGTCGCCGTCCACCTGCACGGGAAACGCTCGGCGCTCGCCTTCGGGCGCCGATCGACAGCGACGCGACCTTCGCCCGGCCGACGTCTTCGAAATGGTCTATCTGGCGGTGGCGCGAGGCGCGAAGGCCCTCGTAGAGCACGCGCGCGACGATCGGAGCCATGTCGCGCTGGGCCGCGCGCCGCAGGCAGGCGACCGAGAGGGTGCCGTCGTCGATCTCGACGCCGTCGCAGACGCGCACGGGCCGACTTCCGAAGTAGGTGAACGGGTCGGAGTTCTGGGCGAGCACGGTGATCCCCTCGCTGGCGCCGTCGCCGGCGACCTCGAGCCGCATCCGGACCGGGTCGCGCAGGTAGCGCGTGTAGAACGACGGAGACCGCGACCCAGGCGTAGAAGTAGGGCCCCGCCCGGGCCTTCATGCGGGGGCGTCGGTCGACGTTCATCGCCGCGGTCGCGTCGAGCCCCGAGCCGCACGAGAACACGAACCGCCGCACGTTCGCGGTCCCGAGGTCGATCCTCCGCGGCTCGAAGCGGTCGGCGAGCCCCAGCAGGTGCTCGGTCGCGTCGACGACGTCGTTCGGGATGCCGAGGGTGCGGGCGACGACGTTCGTCGATCCGCCGGGCAGGACGGTCACCGGCACGTCCGTTCCGGCAAGCCCGTTCGCGACCTCGTTCAGCGTCCCGTCGCCGCCGAAGGCGACGACGACGTCGTAGCCGCCGTCGACCGCCGCCATCCCGATCTCGGTGGCGTGGTTCTGTCCCTCGGTCGACACCGCCTCGACCTCGTAGCGACCCTGGAGCGCGTAGACGACGAGGTTCTTGAGCCGGTCGGAGACCGTGGTCGCGTACGGGTTGACGATGATCAGCATCCGCTTCTTGGTCGGACGCCGAGGCGCGTGAGCACCGTTGATCGACGGATCGGAACGCGGGAGGGAGGTCGCGGTTGCGGCGCTCACCCGGGGATCCTAACCTCGCCGTCCGTCGCCGGTCGACTCGAAGCGGACGACGTCACCGTGGGCGACCTCGCGCACGATCCCGGCGTCGATCAGCAGGTCGACGTGCCCGACCACCTCCGACAGGGTGAGGAAGGCCTGGGTGACCGCGACGTTGCCCCACAGCTCCTGGGCGAGCTCGTAGGCCGTCCGTGCCCGCTCGGCGATCAGCCCGCGCAGCTTCTCGGCCCGGCGCCGATGGAGCGCGAACCGCTCGTCGATCAGCGCCACGTGGTCGGTGATCGGCTCGCCATGGCCCGGCAACAGGATCTCGGCCGGGAGCTCGCGGGTGAGCGCCAGCGAACGGAGATACTGGACGAGCGCCTTCGGGCGCTCCTCGGATCCGTCCAGGGGTCGCGAGAGCAGCGGGTTGGAGGAGATGTGCGCGATCAGGTGGTCCGCGCAGAGCAGGATCGCGCGGTCGGCATCCCAGAACAGCGTGTCCGAGGGACTGTGCCCGGGTCGGTGCTGGACCTCCAGCGTCCGGCCGCGAAGCGCGAGCGCCTCGCCGTCGTGCAGCGGCGCGCGACACCGCCGCGGCAGCGCCCCAGCCGCGAAAGCTCGCCGAGACGCTGCGCAGCGCCGCGACCACCTCCTCGGGTATCCCGTAGCGGAGCATCAACCCGGCGGCGAATTGATCGTCGCGCTCGGTGTCGGTGCCGTATCGCTCTACGAACGGGACGACGACGTCGATCGCGGCCACGTCGGCGCCCGAGCGCGAGGCGACGATCTCGACCAGCCCGAGGTGGTCGATGTGCTGGTGGGTGATCACGACCAGCTCGAGGTCCTCGATCGCGTGGCCGACGGCCTCGAGCTGGCGGGAGAGCTCGTCGAGCGATTTGCCCGAGTTCGGCCCGGTGTCGACGAGGGTCAGCGGCCGGTCGTCGATCAAGTAGCAGTTGACGCGCCCGACGGCGAACGGGGTCGGGATCCGGAGTCGGTGGATGCCGGCATCGCGCGCTCGCCCGAGCGCCTCCTCTGGGGTCACGCGCGGATCAGGGCCAGGATCTCGTCGCGCCTGCGCTCCATGTCCTCGCGCGAGATCAGCGACTCGAGGTTGAGGCGCAGCAGCGGCTCCGTGTTGGAGGGGCGGACGTTGAAATGCCAGTCGGGATAGTCGACCGAGACCCCGTCGAGCCAGTCGATCTCGCCGTCGGAGTGGCGCTCGGCGAGCTCTCGCATCTTCGCCTGCTGGTCGGCGACCTCGGAGTTGATCTCGCCGGAGATGAAGTACTTGGAGCGCAGCTCGCCGACCAGGTCGGAGAGCTTGCGACCCTCGACCGAGAGCAGCTCGAGCACCAGCAGCGCCGGGATCGTGCCGGAGTCCGCGCACCAGAAGTCGCGGAAGTAGTAATGGCCCGAGACCTCACCGCCGAACGCCGCCCCGTGCTCGCGCATCGCCTGCTTGAAGAAAGCGTGTCCGACCCGGTTGCGATACGCGGTTCCACCGGCGGCCTCGACGGTGTCTGAAACGGCGCGCGAGGCGCGCACGTCGTAGACGATCCCGGCGCCGGGCTGTTTGGCGAGCACCCGCCGGGCGAGCAGCGCGGTGAGGAAGTCGCCGTCGACGAACTCGCCGGCGTCGTCGATGAAGAAGCAGCGGTCGGCGTCGCCGTCCCAGGCGATGCCGAGGTCGGCGCCCTCCGACAGCACCCGATCGATGACGAACTGGCGATTCTCGGGCAGCAGCGGATTCGGCTCGTGATCGGGGAAGTCGCCGTCGGGGACCCAGTAGGTCTGGATCAGCTCGAGGCCCAGCCGGTCGAGCAGCGGTCCGGCCATCGGCCCCGCCATCCCGTTGCCGCCGTCGACGACGACCCGCAGCGGCCGCACCCGCTCGGCGTCGATGATCGCCAGCGCGTGGCGCTGAAAGTCGTCGTAGACGTCGACGACCTCGACTGCGCCGCCGCCCGGCGCCTCGGGCATGCCGCCGATTACCAGCTGCTCGATCTCGCCGATCCCGGCGTCGCCGGAGAGCGCGAGCGCGCCCTCGCGGACCAGCTTCACGCCCGTGTAGGCCTTGGGATTGTGCGAGGCGGTGACCATCGCGCCGCCGTCGAGCTCCCGCGAGCCGACGAGGAAATAGAGCATCTCGGTCCCGACCATGCCCGCGTCGATCACCGTTGCGCCCTCGGCCGCGATCCCGTCGCGCAGCCGGGCGGACATCTCGGGCGCCTCGAGGCGCATGTCCCGACCGAGCCCGATCCGCAATTCGCTCGACCGGCTTGTCGCGCAGGCGGGCGAGCACGCGCGCGAACGCCCGTCCGAGCAGGTGGTTCGTCTCGCCGTTCATCTGCGAGCCGTAGAGCCCACGGACGTCATAGGCCTTGAAGATCGTCGGGTCGACCTCGGTCGTCTCAGTCAAACGCGCCCCGCAGCGTCTCATAGCTCTGCTCGAGCGACTGCGGCATCACCCGCGTGTCACCGAGCACCGGCATGAAGTTGGTGTCGCCGTCCCAGCGAGGGACGACGTGCATGTGGATGTGGTGCTCGACCCCGGCGCCGGCCACCCGGCCCTGGTTGAAGCCGACGTTGAAGCCCTGCGGACCGTACCTGTCGTCGAGCGCCGTGATCGCCCGCTGAGCGAGCGCCATCATCTCGGCGACGGTCGGCTCGTCGAGGTCGACCAGCGACCCGAGGTGCTCGTACGGGGCGACCATCAGGTGGCCGTTGGTGTACGGGAACAGGTTGAGGATCACGAAGCAGCGCTCGCCGCGATGCACGATCAGGTTCGCGTCGTCGTCGTCCTCGGCCGGCTTGGTGCAGAAGATGCATCCCTGCTCTGCCTCCCTGGAGGCGTCCTTCACGTAGGCGAGGCGCCACGGCGCCCAGATCCGCTGGTTGGCCACACGGCGGATCCTAGAGGCGGTCGACCAACGCGGCGGGGCCGCCCGAGGCGAGCGGCGGCTAGAGCCAGCCGCGGCGGCGGAAGTAGGCGACCATCGCGAGCAGCATCACGCCCATCGCACCGACGATGACCAGGAAATCGGTCTCGTCGCCCTCGCCTGGAACGCCGACGTTCATGCCCCAGATGCTCGCGATCAAGGTCAGCGGCAAGACGATGACGCTGATCGAGGTCAGCACCCTGAGGATGTCGTTGACCCGGTGGGAGATCACCGATTCGTTGGTGTCCTCGAGCGCCTCGACGACCTCCTTGTAGTTCTCGAGCATGTCCCAGATCCGCTCGTGGGCATCGACGATGTCGTCGAAGTAGATCTCGAGGTCCATGTCGGGCGCGAGAAAGCGCTGCTTGAGCTTCTCGAGGTCGCGGAGCACGGTGCGCTGCGGGCGAATCACCTTGCGGAAGTTGATGATCTCCTGCTTGACGTTGGAGATGTCGCGCACGACCTCCTCGGACCGGCCCTCGAAGATCTCGTCCTCGACCGCGTCGAGCTTGTTGCCGATCTTGCGCAGCATCGGAAAGCAGTAGTCGAAGCCATCGTCGATGACCCGGTAGAGCAGGTAGCCCGAGCCGCGCGAGAACAGCTGCTCGCGCAGCTCCTCCTTCTGCCGGCAGCGCTCGAACAGGTACTCGATCGGCTGCAGGGGCGTGTTCGGGATCGTGACCAGGAAATCCGGGCCGACGAACATGTCGAGCTCGCCCGCGTTCAGCCGGCCGACCTGACGGTCGAAGACCGGGAAGTGGAGGACGATGAACAGGTAGTCCGGGTACTCGTCGATCTTCGGCCGCTGGTTTCTCGACAGCACGTCCTCGAGATCCAGGGCATGGAAATCGAACTGCTCCTCCAGCCACGCGCACTCGAGCGGCGTCGGCCGCTCGATGTTGACCCAACGCAGGCCGGAGCCGCGGACCGATTCGACCTCGGGGACGCGCTCCCGCGGCTCAGGCTGAACGGCGAGCTCGGCGCCGCGCTGGCGGCGCAAACGTGGCTTGGGAAGGCTCGGCATCGCTGGTCTCGCTTCGCATCGGTCGGCTCACCTTGGGCAAGGGTACGCGACTGCGCCCGGCGGAACCAGCGCTGCAACCGGGAGTGCGAAGCGAAATCCGGCGCTGATATATTCCCGCCCCACATAACCGCTGCATCCAGAGGGGTGGAGGGACTGGCCCTGTGAAGCCCCGGCAACCATCGAAGGTCTCGCGACCGGAGAAAGGTGCCAATTCCAGCAGGCGAACAGCCTGGGAGATGTGAGTGGAAGTCCGGTTCGGACCTCTGCTCGCACAGACAGAGGTCTTTTTCGTAGGCAAGACGAGAGAACCGGAAGGAGCTTCATCGAATGGCACCCAGCACCCTGACCTGCAAGGAGTGCAAGGCCGCGTACCCGCTCGAGGCGCGTTACGTCTGCGAGCGGTGCTTCGGGCCGCTCGAAGTCAGCTATGACCATTCGGCCCTCGACCCCGCCGAGGCGAAGCGGAAGATCCAGGCAGGGCCGGCCGGGATCTGGCGCTACGCCGACTTCCTGCCGTTCGACGAGCGCCCGCGCGACCGGCTTCAGCCCGGGCTGACACCGTTGTTCCGCGCCGACCGGCTGGCGGAGCGGCTCGGCCTCGGTGAGGTCTGGGTCAAGAACGACGCCGCCAACCCGACCCACTCGTTCAAGGATCGGGTGGTGGCGGTGGCGATCGCCAAGGCCCGCGAGCTCGGCTTCGACACGGTCGCCTGCGCCTCGACGGGCAACCTCGCCAACGCCGTCGCCGCGCACGCCGCCGCCGCGGGGCTCGACTCCTACGTGTTCGTGCCCGCCGACCTCGAGGAGCAGAAGCTGCTCGCGACCGGCGTCTACGGCACCCGGCTGGTCGGGGTGCGGGGCAGCTACGACGACGTCAATCGGCTCTGCACGCAGCTCTGCGAGGAGCGGCCGTGGGCGTTCGTGAACGTCAACCTGCGCCCGTTCTACGCCGAGGGCTCGAAGACGATCGCCTACGAGACCGTCGAGCAACTCGGCTGGTCGCTGCCGGACCGGATCGTCTGCCCGATCGCCTCGGGCTCGCTGTTCACGAAGATCGGTCGCGGCTTCGCCGAGTGGCTCGAGCTCGGGCTGGTCGATGGCGACCTGCCCACCTTCAGCGGCGCTCAGGCGACCGGTTGCGACCCGGTCGCCGAGGCCTACGCGGCCGGCCGCGACGTGTGCAAGCCGCAGCGCCCGGAGACGATCGCCAAGAGCCTCGCGATCGGCGATCCCGCCGACGGGCCGTATGCGATCGAGCTCGCCCGCGAGACCGGAGGCTCGATCGAGTCGGTGACCGACGAGGAGATCCGCGCCGGGATCCGCCTGCTCGCGGAGACGACCGGGATCTTCACCGAGACCGCGGGCGGGGTGACGACGGCGGTGTTGGCGAAGCTCGCCGCGGCGGGAGCGATCGACCGTTCCGAGCGGGTGGTCGCCGTGATCACCGGCGAGGGGCTGAAGACGCTCGACGCCGTGCGCGACGGACACCGGGTCGAGGAGATCGATCCGACGCTGGCCTCGTTTCAGGCGCAGGTCGAGGGCGCGGTCTCGGTCGGCGCCTGAGCCGGCGCCGCAGCTGCGCGGGGCGAAAGGTAGATTTCCGGCCGATGGCGGTAACCGTGAAGATCCCCGCGCAGCTTCGCGCCGTGACCGGGGGAGAGGACGAGGTCGAGGTCGACGGCTCCACCGTCGGCGAGGTGCTCGACGCTGTGTTCACGGCCCATACGGACCTGCGGGAGCGAATCACGGAGGACGGCACCCTGCGGCGTTTCGTCAACGTTTACGTCTCGGGGGAGGACATCCGCTTTCAGGACGGGCTCGACACGGAGCTCGCCGACGGCGACGAGGTCACCATCCTCCCGGCCGTCGCAGGTGGACGCGGCTAGGCCCGGCCCCGAGGCCTGCGAGGTCCCGGTCGCGATCCTCTGCGGCGGGCGCGGGACGAGGCTTCAGGAGCACACCCACTCGATCCCCAAGGCCCTGGTCGAGATCGGCGGCAAGCCGATCCTCTGGCACGTGATCAGGATCTACTCGGCGCAGGGCCACCGGCGCTTCCTGCTGCTCACCGGCTACCTCGGCGATCAGATCGAGGCGTTCGTCCGCACCGAGCCGTGGCCCGAGCCGATCGAGATCGAGTGCGTCGACACGGGTCTCGACACGAACACCGGCGGGCGGGTCGCGCGCGTCGGCGACCGCCTGGCCGGAGGCCGCTTCTGCCTCACCTACGCCGACGGCGTCGCCGACATCGACCTCGCGGCTCAGGCCGATCGCCACGCCGAGCACGGCGCCGACGCGACGATGACCGTCGTCCGTCCGTACAGCCAGTGGGGAATCGCGCTCGTCGACGAGGGCGAGCGGATCGCGGGATTTCGCGAGAAGCCGCGGCTCGACTACTGGATCAACGGCGGGTTCTTCGTCTGCGAGCCCGCCTTTCTCGACGCGGTCGAGGGCGACTGCGTCTTGGAGCGCGAGCCACTGGAGCGATTGGCGGACGCCGCCCGGCTCGGCGCGTACCGCCACGACGGCTTCTGGGAGTGCATGGACACCTACAAGGACGCCGTGACGCTCAACGACCTCTGGGAGGCCGGCCGCGCCCCCTGGAGCGTCTGGGATCGCGAGCGGGTCGGCGCGTGAGCGTAGCCCTGGTCACGGGCGCCCGCGGCTTCGTCGGCGGGTGGCTCGCCAAGGCGCTGCTCGAGCGCGGCGACACCGTCGTCTGCTTCGATCGCCGCCGGGTGGGCGAGCGCCTCACGGCGATCGGAATGCTCGGGATCGAGGACGACCTGATCCAGGTTCGGGCGGATCTCACCGACGGCGAACGGCTCGCCCGCGTGCTGCGCGAGCACTCCGTCGACGCCGTGTTCCACCTCGGCGCCGAGACCATCGTCTCCACCGTGCGTGACTCACCCGTGCAGGGCTTCGAGTCGAACGTGCGCGGAACCTGGACCGTGCTTCAGGCGTGCACCGACCACGGCGTGGAGCGGCTCGTGGTCGCCTCCTCCGACAAGGCCTACGGCGCCCACGACGAGCTTCCCTACCGCGAGGACTTCCCGCTTCAGCCGACGGCACCGTACGAGGCCTCGAAGGCGGCGGCCGAGCTGATCGCGCGCAGCTATTGGCACTCCTACGGGCTGCCGGTGGCCGTGACCCGGTTCGCGAACATCTACGGTGGCGGCGACCTCAACTTCTCGCGCCTGATCCCCGAGGCGGTCAGCGCGGCGATCCAGGGGCGTCCGCCGGTGCTTCGCTCCGACGGCTCGCCCGAACGTGACTTCCTCTACGTCGAGGACGCCGCGGCCGCGTACCTGGCGATCGCGGACCGCCTCGACCGCGACGAGATTCGCGGCGAAGCCTTCAACGCCGGCGGCGGCAAGCCGTATCGGGTCCGCGAGGTGGTGGAGCTGATCGCCCGGATCGCCGACACGGGGGTCACGCCCGAGATCCGCGGCACCGGCAATCCCGAGGGCGAGATCGATCGCCAGTTCGTCGATGCGAGCAAGCTCCGGGATCTGGTCGGCTGGCAGCCGGCGGTCGCGCTCGAGCAGGGCCTCGAGCGCACGATCGCCTGGTACCGCGAGCACCCGGAGTCGCTCGCGCCCGCGGCCGCCGGCGCCTGAACCGCGGCCTGCAACCCGCATAAGCGCTGTATCCGCGGCAGGAGCGCACGCCGCGACCCGGTAACGGAGGGCGGAGGTCAAGGCGAGATTGAGGAGGGCGGTCGGTGCGCAACTCGCGTCGAGCAGGCGGAATCCGGAGCCGGGCCGCGGCAGCGGCGTTGATGGGATCGTTGGGGATCGCCTCGGCGCTGCCGGGGGTGGCCAGGGCCGAGCTGCCGCACGTCGTCAGGCCCGGCGAGAGCCTGTGGTCGATCTCGGCGGCCAACAATCTGACCACGAGAACGGTCGCGGTCTACAACGGGCTCTCCGAAGACGCCCAGCTGATCGCAGGGGAGACGATCCAGGTGCCGACCGTCGATGAGGGCGCCGCCGCGCTCGCGAGCACCGGGGTCGCGGCCTCGGCCCCGACCGCCTCGAGCGCGACCAGCCCGACGCCTGTGGCGAGCTCCGGCTACGGCCTGGCGACGATCTCGACGCCCACCGGCAGCTTCCAGCTCGATCCGGCGGCAGCGTCGGCATTCGACTCGATGCGCCAGGCGGCGGTAGCGGGGTACGGCATCGACCTCTATCCGGCGGCGGGCCCGCTGTCGGCCGCCAGGACCTACGACCAGCAGGCCTACCTCTACGACCTCTTTCTCTCCGGTCAGGGCTCGCCCGCGAACCCGCCCGGAAGCTCGAGCCACGAGCTCGGCATCGCCGTCGATCTCGCCGACCCCTCGATGCGGACCGTGGTCGACCAGATCGGACCAACCTACGGTTGGTACGGGATCAACTCGGAGTGGTGGCACGTCGAGTACCAGGGGTGATCCGGCGCGGGCGATCCCTAACGAGTTCATAAAACGTCGCTCCTCGGCCTGGACTCTCCGCGCCCGAGGAGGATGATCAGGACACCAGGCAAGCTCGTGACGGAGGTGGTCGAATGTCCCCAGTTGTGATGGTCGGCTTCGGAGCCATCGACGCGGCCGTGGTCTCGCAGGCCATCTACGCGGCGAGGGACCTCCGCCGCGCCGGCGAACGCGCGGCCGAGCGGACGCGGCGCCGGCGCAGGTAGCGCCGGGGCGCCAGACCGCGCCGCACAGCGCGCCCGACAGGATTCGAACCTGCGGCCTCTCGCTCCCTGCATGCCGTGCGGTCCAGTCGGTTGCTGCACTATTTGGTCAAATGCGATCGGGATCGCGCGGCCGACGCCCGTGGACAAGACAGCTAGCTCGGGTCAGGCGGTCGGGCCGCCCGGCGGCGAAATACCCGAAGGGGAATCGATGAGCGAGTACGCAGTCGCCCGCCTGGAGGACATCGACGAGATCAGCGACGGCCGTGAGCCTTGGCGTCCGGTGCGCCACCACTTTGGCATCACGTCGTTCGGGATCAACGCCTGGACGGGTCGGGAGGCGGGAGACAGGATCATCAACGAGCACGACGAGGAGGGAGGGGATGAGGAGCTCTACTTCGTCCACAGCGGCCAAGCCAGGTTCGAACTCGACGGCGACCGCGTCGATGCGCCGGCCGGCACGTTCGTCTTCGCGCGTCCAGGCGTGAAGCGGACGGCGTTCGCCGAGGAGCCTGGGACGACGATTCTCGCGACAGGGGGCACGCCGGGGCAGGTCTACACGCCGACCGGCTGGGAGCTCTGGGCCCCGATTGGGCGGCTCTACCAGGGGGGGCGATACGAGGAAGCCGCCGACCAGGCTCGAGACCTGGCCGCGGCGCACCCGCAGTACCCCGAGCTCCTCTACAACCTCGCCTGCTGCGAGAGCCTCGCCGGGCGTAAGGCCGACGCGATCGAGCATCTGCGGCTGGCGATCGAAACGGCGGACAGCGTTCGGTCAAACCTGGCGGGGGACTCAGACCTCGACCCCCTCCGCGAGGAACCGGAGTTCCAGGCGCTCCTCGCCGGCTGAGGCTCAGAGCCGGCGCAGCTGCCCGGTGCGCCGTGGCCGGAACCTCCTTCCCGAGCTCAGGCGGCTACCCCGACAGCCCGGCGGCTTCGAGGGCGTCGTCCCTTCTCGTGAATGCCTGCCCGCGTACGACCTGACCGTCTCGCACGGTCCACAGGTGCCAAAGGTCCCAGCTGACCTCTGCGCCGCTCTGTTTCCCACGTCCTCGAAGGGTGACCGAGGCCAGTACGTGGCTGCCCGTATCGATCAGCTCATGCACCTCAAAGCGCGGACTCTCAAACTCGCTCCACGTCCAGCCCACGAACTCTTTCCATCCCTCTGGCCCCTCATAGACGCCCGTGATGCCGGGTATCGCGCCGGTCGTGACGTAGGCGAATGTTGGTGCGAAGTCGGCGACAGCGGCGTCGAGGTCGCCCCGGTTGTACGCCTCGTAGCCTCGTCGCGCCGTCTCGACGTTCTCCTGCGACATCGCCCGCTCAGTATCGCGCTCTGGCGGTAAATAGCCGCCCACCGGGACCGGGCAAGCGAAACCGCTGCCGTCACGTCGATGTTCGGGGCATGGGTGAGCGCAGCCTGCGCTGGCAGCAGCGCGTCCGGCGGCTGCGGCCCGATCCCCGGAAGCCCCTCGCCTGAGCCACGCGCCCGGCAGGATTCGAACCTGCGGCCTCTCGCTCCGGAGGCGAGCGCTCTATCCACTGAGCTACGGGCGCCGGGGGCCCAGTCTAGTCGCGCACCGGCACCGTTCAGCCCTCTTGCGGGCGGCGCGATGACGCTCGACAGCCGCGATCTCCGGGCGCTAGTTCGACCCCGAGCGCGGTCGCCACCCAGATCCTCGCGAGGGCGCGGGCCGACCGAGGACTTGCTCACTACGCTCCCCCGCGTGGACATGGAGCTGGTCTTCTTCGGCACCGGTGGCTCGGTGCCCACCGCCAGGCGCTCGACCGCGTGCGTGATGGCGCGCGTTGGCGGGGAGCGGCTGCTGTTCGACTGCGGCGAGGGCACCCAGCGCCAGATGCAGCGCTCGACGGGCCTGGTCCAGATCGACGAGATCTACGTTACCCACCTGCACGCCGATCACTACCTGGGCATCCCGGGCCTGCTGAAGACGTACGACCTCAACGGACGCGAGCGTGGCCTGCGCGTGGTCGGACCGCCGGGCCTGTTCGAGCTCTTCAAGGCGCTGCGCCGGATCTTCGGCCAGCTCGCCTACGACGTCGAGCTGGTCGAGCTCGGAGAACACGAGGCACTGCGGCACGGCGGTTACGAGGTGCGCCCGTTCGCGGTCGAGCACAGCACGCGCGCCCTCGGCTACGCGCTGGTCGAGGACGTGCGCCCCGGCCGCTTCGACCCGGAGGCCGCCCGGCGGCTTGGCGTCGCGCCGGGGCCGGACTTCAAGCGCCTCCAGGACGGCAATCCCGTGCAGGGGTCCGAGGGGCCGGTCGAGCCCGGCCAGGTGATGGGCGAGGCGCGCGCAGGGCGCAAGCTCGTGGTCACCGGCGACACGGCGCCCTGCGAGATGGCCCGGATCGCCGCCCATGAGGCGCAGGTGCTCGTCCATGACGCGAGCTTCGCCGACGAGGAGCTCGCGCGGGCCGCGGAGACGGGACACTCGACCGCGCGTCAGGCGGCGACGATCGCCGCCCAGGCGGGGGTCGGAATGCTCGCCCTCGTTCACGTCTCCTCTCGTTACGACGTCCGCGCCGTGCTCGCCGAGGCCAGGGAGGTGTTCCCGGCGGCGATCGCCCCGCGCGACTTCGACCTCGTCGAGGTGCCGTTCCCGGAGCGTGGCGAGCCGCGGCTGGTCGAGAACGGCGCCCGTGAACGCCCCGAGCCCGACGCGGGCGGCCCGGCGCCCGTCGAGCCGACCGCCGCGCCGTGATGCTCAGCCCAGGGGCGCGACCTGGTCGGCGATCGCGTAGGCGAGCGCGGCCGACTGGTCCTCCTGCAGGAAGTGCTTCGCCGGTAGCAGCACAGGGTCGGAGACGCCGAGCACGCGCTTTGCGATCTCGAGCTGTCCGGGGCCGAGCGCCGGATCACGCTCTCCCCAGACGATCCGGGTCGGGAACGGACGCTTCGCCATTCCTTCGGCGAAAAAACGCGACTTCTCCGCGGTCAGCTCGAAGCCCCGCATGATCCGCAGGAAAGCACGGCCCCGGTCGAGGCGCTTGAGCAGCGCCAGGTAGGCGTAGATCTCGGCCCTGGTCATAGCCTTGCGGTCGAGCAGGCCCTGAAGCCGGAACAGCCCCGCGAACAACGGCGGCGGAGTGGCGTGCAGCCAGAGCTCCCCGAGACCGTGGATCGCGAACGGCTGCATCGTCCACGGCCTGTGGAAGCTGGCCGGGTCGAGCAGCGTGTTGAGCGCCGTAAGCGAGATCACCCGGTCGGAGTTGCGGATCGCCCACTCGCAACCGATCGGACCGCCGATGTCGTGAACGACGAGGTGGCAGCGCGCGAGCCCGAGGGCGTCGATCGCCTCGCCCACCCACTTAGCGAGCCCCGACCACGAGTAGTCGAAGCGCTCGGGACGATCGGCGAGGCCGAGGCCGGGAAGGTCGAAGGCGATCGCCCGCATGCCCTGGTCGGCGAGCCGTGGGATCACCTTGCGATACAGAAACGAGCTCGTCGGGACGCCGTGGAGGAGGACGACGTCGGGGCCGGACCCGTGCTCGAGCACGAAGCTGCGAACCGCGCCGGCCTCGAAATGGCGCCCGGCGGCACTGTGGGCGGCGATCACGTCCGCGACATCGGCCCTCATCTGCCGGATCATTACCGCAACCTCGGCGAGACGGCGATCCGGCCCCTCGGCCGCGCCGAATCCGGTGCTAGGCTGATTGCGTCGGTTCCTTTAACCCGGTCCCGAGAGGCCAGGAAGGGGCGCGCAGTGCAAAAACAGCCCGAACGGGTTGTCCTCGATCGCGACGATCTTCGCCGCACGCTGGTGCGGATCGCGCACGAGATCGTCGAGAAGAACCCCACCCCCGAGCGGATCGCGCTGGTCGGCATCCACACCCGCGGCGCGATCATCGGCCGCCGCCTGCACACGCTCGTCGGCGAGCTCACCGGCTCTCAGGTCCCGCTCGGGGACCTCGACATCTCCTTCTACCGCGACGACCTTCCCGGCCGCGAGCCCGGCGCCCAGCCGATCGTGCATTCCTCGCATCTCGACTTCGAGCTCGACGGGCGCACCGTGGTGCTGGTCGACGACGTGCTGTACACCGGCCGCACCGTGCGCGCGGCGATCGACGCGCTGTTCGACTACGGGCGCCCGCGGCGCGTCCAGCTCGCGGTGCTCGTCGACCGCGGCCACCGCGAGCTTCCGATCCGTCCCGACTATGTCGGCAAGAACCTGCCGACGGCCCTCGAGGAGCGGGTCTTCGTGCGCCTCGAGGAGACCGACGAGCTCGACGAGGTGGCGATTGAGCGCATCACCGAGGCGGCCGGCGCTGCCGCGGGGGAGGAGAGATGAAGCACCTGCTCTCGATCGAGGACCTCGACCGCGCCGACGTCGAGCGGATCATGGACCGCGCCCGGAGCTTCGCGGAGGTCGGCCGGCGCGACATCAAGAAGGTGCCGACCTTGCGCGGGCGCACGATCGTCAGCCTCTTCTACGAGTCGAGCACCCGGACGAGCTCCTCGTTCGAGCTCGCGGCAAAGCGCCTCTCCGCCGACGTCGTCTCGATCAAGGCGGTCGGCTCCTCGGTCGACAAGGGCGAGTCGCTCAAGGACACGATCGCCACCCTCTCGGCGTACGCGCCCGAGGCGATCGTGATTCGCCACCCGCACGCCGGGGCCGCGAAGCTTGTCACCGGCTGGACCGACGCCGCGGTGGTCAACGCCGGCGACGGCAAGCACGAGCACCCGAGCCAGGCGCTGCTCGACACCTACACCCTGCTGGAGCGACTCGAGACGCTGGAGGGCAAGCGGATCTGGATCGTCGGCGACCTGCTCCACAGTCGCGTCGCCCGCTCCTGCCTGCTGTGCTTCCAGCTCATGGGGGCGGAGGTCACGGTCTGCGGGCCGCCGACGCTGATCCCGCGCGCGCTCGGCGAGGAGTTCGGCTGCACCGTCGCCTACGACCTCGAACGGCTCGGCGAGGCCGACGTGGTCTACGCGCTGCGCATGCAACGCGAACGGATGACCGACTCGTTCGTGCCCTCGATCCGCGAGTACGCGGCCACCTACCAGATCGACTCACGTCGCCTTGCTCCCCGGCAGCTGCTCATGCACCCGGGCCCGGTGAACCGGGGGATCGAGCTCTCGCCCGAGGTGATCGACGGGCCCGCCTCGCTGATGACCGCGCAGGTCGAGAGCGGGTTGGTGGTGCGGATGGCGGTGCTCTACGAGATCCTCACCGGCGGCGAGCCGAGCGCGGGCGGGGCGAGCGCCGGCGAGCTCGCCACCCCGACCCCGATCGGCGAGCCCGCGTGAGCGCCGAGCGCCGAGCGATCTCCGCGCTTGATTGGCGTGGCACCGAGGCCGAGCCGAGCGGAGCGCTGGTGATCTGCGGCGCCCGGGTGCTCGACCCTCGCGCGGGCATCGACGGCGCGCACGACGTCGTCGTCCGCGATCGCGAGATCGCCGAGCTCACGGCTCCCGGCGCGGGCGAGGCGCCCGGCGCGGAGCTGATCGATGCCGAGGGCCTGACACTGCTCCCCGCGTTCTTCGACCCCCACGTCCACCTGCGCACGCCCGGGCGCGAGGACGAGGAGGACGTCGAGACCGGCTCGCGCGCCGCCGCCGCCGGCGGCTTCTGCGGGATCGTCGCGATGGCCAATACCGAGCCGCCCGTCGACACCGCCTCGGACGTCTCGGCGCTTCGCGAGCAGGCCCGCGAGCAGGCCGCGGTCCCGACCGGGTTCATGGCGACCGTGACGCGGCGGATGAGCGGGGCGGAGCTCTCGGAGATGTCGGATCTCGCCGCCGCCGGCGCGGTCGGGTTCTCCGACGACGGCCTCCCGATCGCGAACGCCCGGGTGATGCGGCGCGCGCTTCAGTACCAGCGGCTGGTCGGGCTGCCGATCGCCGTTCATGAGGAGGACCCCGAGCTCTCCGCCGGCGGCTCGATGCACGAGGGCGCCGTCTCAGCCGCGCTCGGAATCGCCGGCGTGCCCTCGGTCTCGGAGTCGACGATGATCGCCCGCGACTGCGCGCTGGCCGCGTTCGAGGACGCTCACATCCACGTCCAGCACCTCTCGGCCGCCGAGTCGGTGGCGGTGATCGAGGGCGCGAAGGCCGCCGGCGTCAGGGTCACCTGCGAGGCGACCCCGCATCACCTGACGCGCACCGACGAAGCGGTGCGCAGCCTCGACTCGCGCTTCAAGATGAATCCGCCACTGCGCTCGGAGGCCGATCGCCTGGCCTTGATCGAGGCGCTGCGCTCGGGGGCGATCGACTGCATCGCGACCGACCATGCGCCGCACACCTCCAACGAGAAGGAGGTGCCGTTCGAGGAAGCGATGATGGGCGTCACCGGCCTCGAGACCGCATTCTCCGCCATCTACACCGAACTCGTGCTCCCGGGCGCCCTCGATCTCGGGACGGTCGTCGAGCGGCTCGGCGCGGGTGCCGCTGCGCTCGGATTCGAGCCGCCGCGGATCGTCCCGGGGGCGGAGGCGAACCTGACGCTGATCGACCTCGACGCCGAGTGGGAAGCCGGGGCGGAGGGCTGGGAGAGCCGCTCTGAGAACTCCTGCTTCGCGGGCGATCGGCTGCGCGGCCGGGTGCTGGTCACGGTCGCCGCCGGCCGCGTCGCATACCGGCAGCGGTCGTTCGCGATGGGGGTCGCGTGAGCGCCCCGAAGCTCGACCCGGAAAGGGCGGCGCTGGTGGTGATCGACGTCCAGGAGGCGTTTCGCAAGGCGGTCCCGAGCTTCGACTCCGTCGCCGCGGCCACCGCGACCCTGGTCGAGGCTGCGGAGGCGATCGGGATCCCGATCGTCGTCTCCGAGCAGTACCCGAGCGGCCTGGGGGAGACCGTGCCCGAGGTCGCCGAGCGTCTGCCGGAGGGCGTCGAGCGCCTCGACAAGGTCCGGTTCTCGGCCGCCGAGGCCGAGGGCTTCGACCTCGGCGGGCGCGATCAGGCCCTGGTCTGCGGGATCGAGGCCCACGTCTGCGTCAGCCAGACGGTCCTCGACCTGATCGACGGGGGGGTCGAGGTCCACGTCGTCGCCGACGCGGTCGGCTCGCGCTCCGAGGCCAACCGCGAGCTCGGTCTGGCGCGCATGGAGCACGCCGGCGCGCTGTTGACCAGCGTCGAGATGGGGGTCTTCGAGCTGCTCGGCGGCTCCGACGCGCCGGCCTTCAAACGAGTCCAGGCGTTGGTCAGGTGACCGCGCCCGGCTACGTCCTGCTCGAGGACGGAACGCGCCTCGACGGCGAGCTCGTGGCCAGCGCCGGCGAAGTCACGGGAGAGGTCGTGTTCAACACCTCGATGACCGGTTACCAGGAGGCCGTCACCGATCCGAGCTACGCCGGTCAGATCATCACCTTTACCTATCCGCTGATCGGCAACTACGGGGTCGGCGCCGCGGCGATGGAGTCCGATCGCGTCCAGGCGCGCGCGGTGATCATGCGCGACGCCAAGAACGGCGAGGACCGCGCCGAGGCCGAGGGCGGCTGGCTCGACTGGCTCGAGGCATGCGGGATTGCGGCGATCACCGGGGTCGACACCCGCGTCCTGGTCCGACACATCCGCGACCGCGGCGCGATGCGGGGCGGGATCTTCGCCGCCGAGCTCGCGGAGGCCGAGGCCCGCGAACGGATCGCCGCCGAGCCGCCGATGGCCGGAGCGGATTTCGCGCGCACCGTCAGCCCGGCTCAGCCGATCGAGCTCGACGGGGACGGACCGCACGTCGTCGGCATCGACACCGGGATCAAGCATTCGATCATCCGGCAGCTGCGCGAGCGCGACTGCCGCCTGACGCTGCTGCCGTGCTCGGCCTCCGCCGAGGACGTGCTGGCGCGCGACCCCGATCTCGTCTTCCTCGCCAACGGCCCCGGCGATCCGGCGGCGCTGGACTACGTCGTCGATGCCGTCCGCGGGGTCGTCGGCCGCAAGCCCGTGGTCGGAATCTGCCTCGGCCACCAGTTGCTCTGCCGCGCGGTCGGCCTGGAGACGTTCAAGCTCCCGTTCGGGCACCGCGGCGCCAACCACCCGGTCAAGGACCTCGCCTCGGGCCGCATCGACATCACCTCGCAGAACCACGGCTTCGCCGTCAGGCCACCCGACGGAGCCGAGCGGATCGAGGCCGACGAGCCGGTCGCCTGGGAGACCGACTACGGCGCCGCCGAGCTGACCCACCTCAACCTCTACGACCGCACGGTCGAGGGGCTGGCGCTGCGAGACGTCCCGGGATGCACCGTGCAATATCACCCCGAGGCGGGGCCCGGTCCACACGACGCCCGCTACCTGTTCGACCGCTTCTTGGAGCTCGCAGAGTGACTTGGCCCCGTCCCGGTGGACCGCTCGAGACGCTCGAGCCGAGGGCGAACCCGACGGCTCGCCCGCGAGCGAGCGAGCGGCGAGCAAGCGCCTGATCATGCCCCGCCGCGACGACATCACCAAGGTCCTGCTGATCGGCTCGGGCCCGATCGTGATCGGGCAGGCAGCGGAGTTCGACTACTCGGGCGTCCAGGCGTGCAAGGTGCTGCTCGAGGACGGCTATGAGGTGGTCCTGGTCAACTCCAACCCGGCGACGATCATGACCGATCCGGAGTTCGCCGACCGGACCTACATCGAGCCGCTGCGCCCCGACTCAGTGGCCCGGATCATCGAGCGCGAGCGACCGGACGCCCTGCTGCCGACCCTCGGTGGCCAGACGGCCCTCAACCTGGCGAAGACGCTTCACGACGACGGCACGCTGAAGCGCTTCGAGGTCGAGCTGATCGGCGCCGACTACGAGGCGATCCACCGCGCCGAGGATCGCGAGGCGTTCCGCGCGACGATGACGGACGCCGGCCTGCGGGTGCCGTGGTCGGCGATCGTCGAGTCGGTGGCCGAGGCCGAGCGCGGGCTCGCTGCGGGCGAGATCGAGTTGCCGGCGATCGTGCGCCCGGCGTTCACCCTCGGCGGCCAGGGCGGGGGCGTCGGGACCACCGAGACGGAGCTACTCGGCGTCGTCTCCGAGGGCCTCGCGGCGAGCCCGATCAACCAGGTGCTGGTCGAGGAATCGGTGCTCGGCTGGGGGGAGTTCGAGCTCGAGCTGATGCGCGACCGCAACGACAACGTGGTCGTGATCTGCTCGATCGAGAACATCGACCCGATGGGAGTCCACACCGGAGACTCGGTCACGGTCGCCCCGGCGCAGACGCTCAGCGACCGCCTCTACCAGGAGCTCCGCGACCAGGCGCTGCGGGTGATCCGCGCCGTCGGCGTCGAGACCGGCGGCTCGAACATCCAGTTCGCCGTCCACCCGATCACCGGGGAGGTGGTCGTGATCGAGATGAACCCGCGCGTCTCGCGCTCCTCGGCCCTGGCATCGAAGGCGACCGGGTTCCCGATCGCGAAGATCGCCGCCAAGCTCGCCGTCGGCTACGCGCTCGAGGAGATCGACAACGACATCACCGGCGTCACCCCGGCCTCCTTCGAGCCGACGATCGACTACGTGGTGACCAAGGTGCCGCGGTTCGCGTTCGAGAAGTTCCCGGGCGCCGAGGGGTCACTGACCACCCAGATGAAATCGGTCGGCGAGGCGATGGCGATCGGACGGACGTTTGGCGAGTCGTTCGCGAAGGCGATGCGCTCGCGCGAGCTCGACGCCGCTCCCCACCTGCCTGCCGACGACGCCGAGCTGCTCGAGCTGCTCCAGACCCCGCGCGCAGACCGCTTCGACCTCGTGCTCGAGGCCTTCCGCCGCGGGGGATCGGTGGAAGAGGTCCACCAGCGCACCTCGATCGACGTCTGGTTTCTCCGTGAGCTGCGGGAGCTCGCGCGCGCGGGAGACGGGACGGGCGATCTCGACCGCAGCTTCCGCTCGGTCGACACCTGCGCCGCCGAGTTCGAGGCCCGCACTCCGTACTACTACTCGGCGCACGAGCGCAAGGCGCGCCTCGCCGGCGAGGTGCGTCGCGGCGAGCGCGAGTCGGTGGTCATCCTCGGCTCCGGCCCGAACCGCATCGGGCAGGGGATCGAGTTCGATTACTGCTGCGTGCACGCGGCGATGACCGTGCGCGAATCGGGCCGCGACGCGGTGATGGTCAACTGCAACCCGGAGACCGTCTCGACCGACTACGACACCTCAGATCGCCTCTACTTCGAGCCGCTGACGGCGCAGGACGTGCTCGCCGTGATCGAGGTCGAGCGCCCCGAGGGCGTGATCGTCCAGTTCGGCGGCCAGACGCCGCTGCGCCTCGCCCACGACCTCGAGCGGGCGGGCGTGCCGCTGCTGGGCACACCGGTCGACGCGATCGACCTCGCCGAGGACCGGGGCCGCTTCGGGGCCCTGCTGCGGCGGATGGAGATCGCCCACCCTCCGTACGGCACCGCCCACTCCGCCGAGGAGGCGGCGATGATCGCCGAGGACGTCGGCTTCCCGCTGCTCGTTCGGCCCTCGTACGTGCTCGGCGGCCGGGCGATGGAGATCTGCTACTCGGCCGAGGCGCTCGCCGAGTACATGGAGCGCCACGTGAAGGCCGACCAGGAGCACCCTCTGCTCCTCGACCGGTTCCTCGAGGACGCGATCGAGGTCGACGTCGATGCGCTCGCCGACGGCGAGACGTGCGAGGTCGCCGGGATCATGCAGCACGTCGAGGAGGCGGGGGTGCACTCCGGCGACTCGGCCTGCGTGATCCCGCCGATGAGCCTCGGCGAGGGGATGCTGTCCGAGATCCGCGAGACGACGCGCCGGTTGGCGCTCGAGCTCGGGGTGATCGGGCTGATCAACATCCAGTACGCGGTCGCCGGCGGGCAGCTCTACGTGATCGAGGCCAACCCCCGCGCCTCCCGCACGGTGCCGTTCGTCTCCAAGGCGATCGGCGCCCCGCTGGCGAAGATCGCCTGCCGGCTGATGCTCGGGGAATCGCTTGCCGAGATCGAGCTGCCGACGATGCACAACGGCCACGTCTCGGTCAAGGAGGCGGTGCTGCCGTTCGCGCGCTTCGCGGGCGCCGATTCCGTGCTCGGCCCGGAGATGAAGTCGACGGGCGAGGTGATGGGCATCGCAAACGATTTCCCGGCCGCGTTCGGCAAGGCCCAGGCGGCGACCGCGATCGACCTCCCGAGCGGCGGGACCGTGTTCATCACGGTCACGGACAACGACAAGGCGGCGGCGACCCAGCTCGCGGCGCGTTTTCACGACCTCGGCTTCGAGATCATCGCCACCCGGGGGACCGCCCAGGCGATCTCGCGGATGGGGATCCCGGTGGGGGCGATCAACAAGATCGCCGAGGGCTCGCCGCACGTGGTCGACTTCATCCGCGACGGCGGAGTCGACATGGTGATCAATACGCCCACCGGCTCCGGCGCGCGCTCCGACGGCTACGAGATCCGCTCGGCTGCCGTGCGGCGCGGGATCCCGTGCATCACGACCCTGACCGGAGCCTCGGCGGCCACCCGCGCGATCGCGGCGCGCGATCGCGGCGCCGAACCGCTGTCGCTGCAGGAGCTGCACGGGATCACTCGCTCCTCGCTCGTCGCGCGTCGGTCGAACGGAGGCTGAGCGGTGGCGAGCGGCGAGGCGCTCGAGACCGGCGGTGGGCGTCCGGCGGCTCCGTTCGGGCGGCGGCGCTGCGAGGTCGTGGACAATGCGGCGACCGGCGGCTACCGAATCATCTCGGCCCTCGACCGCGCGGGCCCGGCCCCGCGAGCCGGGCAGTTCTACATGCTCGCCGCCGACGCGTGGGGGGGACGTCCGGGCGCCCGTACCTCCCGCGAGCCTTCTCGGTCGCCGAGGCGGAGCCCGACCCGCAGGGGATCCGACTCCACTTCTTGCTCGAGGCGGTCGGGCCGGGAACCGAGCAGCTGGCGAGGCTGGCGCCGGCCGACGCGCTGCACGTCGTCGGGCCGCTGGGGAGGCCGTTCTCGAGCCCGCGCGAGCTCTCCGAGCACGCCGAGGGGGCGATCCTGGTGGGGGGCGGGATCGGGATCGCACCGCTGGCGCTTCTGCGTCGCCAGCTCGCCGATCGCGGCGTCGCCCATCGCGTCCTGCTCGGGTTTCGCGACCGCGCTCACGCGGGCGGGCTGGAGCTGTTTCGCTGCTCGGAGGTCAGGACCGCGTCCGAGGACGGCCACACCGGGCACCAGGGCTACGTCACCGACCTGCTTGCGGTGATGCTCGACGGCGACGCCGCCGCCGGAGCGGCGGTCTATGCCTGCGGTCCGCCGGCGATGCTCGAGACGGTCAGGGGGCTGTGCGCCGAGCGTCGCGCCGCGGCCGAGCTCGCGATGGAGGCCCCGATGGCATGCGGCTTCGGCTCCTGCTTCGGCTGCGCGGTCCCGCTGCGCGACGGCGGCTACATGCGGCTGTGCGTCGATGGCCCGACGGTGCCCGCCGAGCGGATCGAGACGGCGCTGGTGGCCGGAGGCGGGCACTGACGTGGACCTCAGCGTCGAGATCGCCGGTCTGCGCCTCGAGCACCCGATCGTCAACGGCTCCGGGACCTTCGACGCGCGCGCCGCCCGGCGCGCGTTCGGCGACGTCCTCGACGAGCAATTTCCGTTCAGCGCCTTCGTCTCGAAGACGATCACCCCCGAGTCTCGCCCCGGCAACCCGCCGCCGCGCCTGTACGAGACCCCGGCGGGGATGGTGAACTCGATCGGACTGCCCAACAAGGGCCTCGCGGGCTTCATCGCCGACGACCTGCCGGAGCTGGCGAGGCTGCCCGTGCCGCTGATCGTCTCGGTGATGGCGCCGAGCAGCGACGGCTTCCGGAAGCTGGTCGAGCGCATCGGCGCGCGAAACGAGGTGGCGGCGATCGAGCTCAACGTCTCCTGCCCGAACGTCGAGTCGGGGCTGATCGTCGGCGAGCAGCCCGCCGAGACGCTGGCGCTGCTCGAGGCGCTGCGGCCGCTGACGGCGAAGCCGTTGATCGTCAAGCTGACGCCAAACTGCGCCGACCCCGCGGCGGTCGCAGCGGCGGCGGAGAGTGGCGGGGCGGACGCCGTCTCGCTGATCAACACCCTGCGGGCGACCGGGCTCGACCCGGTCGAGCTGACGCCGTGGCTCGGCGCCGGCAGCGGCGGGCTCTCGGGGCCGGCCGTGCGTCCCGTAGCCCTCGACCAGGTCCGCCGGGTAGCGGCTGGGTGCTCGCTGCCGGTGATCGGGATGGGAGGGATCGAATCGGGCGCCGACGCGCTCGCCTTCCTCGCCTTCGGCGCGAGCGCCGTCGCGGTCGGCACCGCGAGCTTTCGCGATCCGCTGGCCGCGGAGCGGGTCCGCTCCGAGCTGGCTGCCGAGCTCGCCGCGAGGGGGCTGGAGCGCCCGCCCGCCCGGCCTCTGGCCTCCACCTCAAGTTGAGGTCGAATCGAATTTCGCGGAAATCGGGCCGTTCACCCTTGCGCCCAGCCCTCGCGGGGATATACTCGCCGCCGCCGATGGCGCCCTCCGTCGACACCACATCCGCCGCCGTTCCCGCGAGGTCCCACGAGCAGCGGATGAGGGCTCTACACAGGGCAAACGAGATCCGTTCGGCCCGCGCCCAGCTGAAGCGCGACCTCAAGGGGGGCAAGGTCAAGATCGAGAAGCTGCTGCGCGATCCGCCCGAGTACGTGCTCTCCGCGAAGGCCTTCGACATGATCCTCGCGGTCCCCAAGTACGGGCGCGTGAAGGCGAACAAGATTCTCACCCAGTGCCGGATCTCGCCCTCGAAGACGATCGGCGGGCTGTCGGAGCGACAGCGCGCGGAGCTCGTCCAGTTCCTGCGCCGGTAGGGCCGCGCGGCCGCCGCCGCCTCCGAACGTAGGCTGCCCGCCGGTGGCGAAGGTATTCGTGATCACCGGGCCCTCCGGGGTCGGCAAGGGAACGCTGATCCGCGAGCTCCGCGAGCGGGTTCCCGGGCTCGAGCTCTCGGTCTCGGCGACCACCCGGGGCCCGCGGGAGGGGGAGGACGACGGGCGCGACTACCACTTTTTGACCGGATCGGAGTTCGCCGAGCGCGCCGACCGCAACGAGTTCCTCGAGCACGCCGCGTACAGCGGCAACCGCTACGGAACCCTGCGCTCGGAGGTCGAGCGCCGGCTCGCCGTCGACGCCTCGGTGGTGCTCGAGATCGAGGTCCAGGGCGCCCGTCAGGTCCGAGCCGCGATGCCCGAGGCGGTGCTCGTCTTCATCGCCCCGCCCAGCGCCGAGACGCTTCGCAAGCGGCTCGAGGGTCGCGGCACCGACAGTACCGAGGCGATCGACGAGCGCCTGCGGACCGCCGCGCTCGAGCTCGACGCCCAGCAGGAGTTCAAGCACGTGGTCGTCAACGACGACCTCGATCGCGCCGCCGCCGAGCTCGAGCGGATCGTCCGCGGCGAGCTCGAGGGCTGAGCCGCCGGCCGGCCGGCGCCCGCGGCCGGTGCCCTACACTGCTCGACGATGATCAAGCCAAGGGTCGACGAGCTGCTCACCCGCACCGACAGCCACTACGCCGCCGTGGTCGTGGCGGCGAAGCGCGCGCGCCAGCTCAACAGCTATTACCGGGCCCTCGGCGAGGGCAGCTACGAGGAGTACACCCCGCCGATGGTCGACAGCCAATCGGGCAACTACCTGACGATCGCCCTCGAGGAGCTCGCCGGCGGGAAGATCAAGTACCGCTACCGCGTCTGAGCGTCGCGCAAGCGCTCGCCCGCTGGCGGACCGCGGCGGGCGTAACCTCATCGCATGGCTCGCATCCTCCTCGGGGTGAGCGGCGGCGTCGCTGCCTACAAGGCGCTCGAGCTCGCGCGCCTCGCGACCAAGGCGGGCCACGGGGTCCGCGTCGTGATGACCGAGGCCGCGACCCGGTTCGTCGGCGCGACCTCGTTCGAGGGGGTCGTCGGCGCGCCGGTCCTGATCGACGAGTTCGCGCGCGACCCGATGCGGGGCGCCTTCCCCGGCGACCCGGCGCCCGCCCACGACCCGATTGGCCATCTCGAGCTCGCCTTGAACGCCGACGTCTTCCTCGTCGCCCCGGCGTCGGCGAACACGGTCGCGAAGCTGGCCGCGGGGATCTGCGACTCGATGCTCACGACCTCGTTTCTGGCCTCGACCGGGCCGCGTGCGGTCGCCCCGGCGATGAACGACCGCATGTATGCCGCCGCGGCCACGCAAGCGAACCTCGCGACCCTGCGCGAGCGGGGCGTTCGAGTCATCGAGCCCGACTCGGGCGCGCTCGCGTCTCGCGGTGAGTACGGGGTCGGGCGGCTGCCGGCGCCGGAGCGCCTGCTGGCCGAGGTCGAATCGATGCTGCCCCGCGCCGGGGGCTCCTGGGACGGGCTCAGGGTCGTGGTCACCGCGGGCGGAACCCGGGAGCCGATCGACCCGGTCCGCTTCATCGGCAACCGCTCCAGCGGGCGGATGGGGATCGCACTGGCGGCCGGCGCCGCGCGCCGCGGCGCCGAGGTGACGCTGGTCGCGGCCAACGTCTCGATCCCGACGCCCCCCGGGGTCCGCAGGCTGGACGTCGAGACGACCGCCGAGCTCGCGGCCGCAGTGAGCGCCGAGTTCGAAGCGGCGCACGTGCTGCTGATGGCCGCCGCTCCGGCGGACTTCCGCGCCGCCGAGCCGGCCTCGACCAAGCTCGCCAGGGAGAGCGCCGAGGGCCTCGAGCTGCGACTCGAAAAGACCGACGACATCCTCGCCGCGGTCGCCGCCCGCCGCCGCGACGACCAGACCCTGGTCGGGTTCGCGGCGGAGACGGGCGCCGACGCGCTCGACCGCGCGCGGGCGAAGCTCGAGCGCAAGGCCGTCGACGCGATCGTCTTCAACGACGTCTCCAGAGCGGAGATCGGGTTCGACTCGACCGCCAACGAGGTCACGATCCTCGAGCGCGAGGGCGAGCTTCACGTCCCGCTCGCCTCGAAGGATGAGGTCGCGGAAGCGATCCTCGACCGCGTGGAGGCGATGCGGACCGGTGTCGGCAGCGAGCGCTGAGCGCTTGCGCGGCTTCCTACACTGAACCGATGGACCGCAACGACTCCCTCTACACGCTCTATCGCCGCGGCGTCGAGCTGCTCGAGGACGGCAGCTTCGGCGAGGCCACCGTGCCGCTGGCCGAGGTCGCCAAGCGGGAGCCGGAGAAGAGCTCCGTGCGCGAGGCGCTCGGTCGCGCCTACTTCCACAACCGCCAGTTCGAGGAGGCCGCGGCCGAGTTCGAGGCGGTCGTCGACCGCCAGCCGGTCAACGACTACGCCCACTTCTGCCTCGGTCGAGCGCTCAGCCTCACCGGTGAGCGCGCCCGCGCCCGCCACCACCTGGCGCTCGCCTCGAACCTGCGACCCGATCGCGGCGACTATCGCCTCTACCGCGACCGCCTGCGGGCGGCCTCCTAGTCCCGCCGCGTGCGGGCGTTGGTCCAGCGCGTCTCGCGCGCGACGGTATCGGTCGACGGCGCCGAGGTGTCGCAGATCGGCCCCGGCCTGCTGGTCCTGCTCGGGGTCCGGGACGGCGACGGGGAGCGGGAGGCCGATCGGCTCGCCGACAAGGTGCGGGCGCTGCGGGTCTTCGATGACCCCGACGGGCGCATGAACGAAGCGCTCGGCGAGCGCGAGGTCCTCTGCGTGAGCCAGTTCACGCTCTACGGCGACGCGCGCAAGGGCAACCGACCGAGCTACGTCGACGCCGCGCCGCCGGAGCTCGCAGCGCCTCTGTACGAACGCTTCTGCGAGCGCCTCGAGGCGAGGCGCGGCGTGTTCGGCGCGAGGATGCGCGTCGAGCTCGTCAACGACGGCCCTGTCACCCTGCTGCTCGAGGCCTGAGTCGGGCTCGCCGCGCGAGCGGGCGAAGCTATACTCAGCCGACCTTCTTACGTACCCGAACCCTGTGAATGGTGGGCCCGGGCCCACCATTTTTTTCGCAGTTTCAGGACGCGAGAGGAGAGAGAGACCGTCCAAGAAGAGGCCGAGTGAGCGACCTGACCGAGCTGCAACAGACGATCGAGGAGCGGATCGAGCGATTTGATCCGCGCACCGAGTTGATCACGCTTCAGCAGCCCGCGGCGGAGACGCTGCGGCTCTACATCGACCATCCCGAGGGGGTGGATCTCGGGCTCTGCGAGCGGGTCACCAACGAGCTTCGTGACCTGCTCGAAGCCTGGTCGCTGGAGGTCTCCTCGCCCGGCGCCGACCGGCCGCTGACCAAGCCGGATCACTATCGCCGCTTTCTCGGCCGCAGGGTCAAGGTGCGGACCAACGAGGCGATCGCGGGTCGCCGCAACTTCACCGGAACGCTGACCGAGGCCGACGACGAGGGCGTGTCCCTGGACGCCAACGGCGACGCCGTGCGTATCCCGCTGGCGGGCATCCGCCGGTCGAACCTGATCCCCGAGCTCCGAGGTGGAGTGTGAGCGCGGAGCGGCGATCGATCAACGGTGATTTGACGCGAAGCGCGAAGGAGATGATGACTTGAGTCGCGAGATCGTCGAGGCACTGCACGGCCTCGAAGCAGAGAAGGGAATCGACGCCGAGACGCTGATGGCTGCGCTCGAGGATGCGCTGCTCTCCGCCTACAAGAAGAGCCCCGGCTCGGCCAAGTACGCGCGCGTCGATCTCGACCGCGACACCGCCGATTTCCGCGTCTATGAGCTGATCCTGCCCCCCGAGCTGGAGGAGAAGCTGCTCGCCCAGGTCGCCGAGGAGCAGGAGCAGACGATCGACCCCGAGACCGGCGAGCTGCGCGAGCCGGAGGAGCCCGAGCTCGATCCGGAGATCCTGAGGCCCTACGAGAACCAGATCCAGTCGCGCGACGTGACCCCCGACGACTTCGGTCGGATCGCGGCGCAGACGGCCAAGCAGGTGATCCTGCAGCGGATCCGCGAGGCCGAGCGCCAGATGATGTACGACGAGTACCAGGACCGCGTCGGCGAGCTGATCACCGGCATCATCCAGCAGTCGGACAACCGATACACGCTCGTGCAGCTGCGCGAGCGGGTCGAAGCCCTGCTGCCCCGCTCCGAGCAGGTCTGGAACGAGCGCTACGACCACGGGATGCGGGTCAAGGCGGTGATCACCGACGTCTCCGCCGAGGGCAAGGGGCCGAGCATCGTCGTCTCGCGGCGCAACCCGGAGCTGATCAAGCAGCTGTTCGAGCTCGAGGTCCCCGAGATCGCCGACGGGCTGGTCGAGATCGTCGGCGTCGCCCGCGAGCCCGGCTACCGCTCGAAGATCGCCGTGATCTCCCACGCCGACGGCGTCGATCCGGTCGGCGCCTGCGTCGGCCCGCGCGGCTCCCGGGTGCGGATGGTGGTCTCCGAGCTTCGCGGCGAGAAGATCGACATCATCCCCCACAACGACGAGCCGGCGAGGTTCGTCGCCAAGGCGCTGTCGCCGGCTCGCGTACGCGAGGTGCTCGTCGACGACGAGACCAAGGAGGCGACGGTGATCGTCCCCGACGACCAGCTCTCGCTGGCGATCGGGCGCGAGGGCCAGAACGCCCGCCTCGCCGCCAAGCTCACCGGCTGGAAGGTGGACATCAAGTCGCAGACCGAGTTCTCGGAGGTCGAGGAGATCGAGTACGAGCAGGAGGAGCAAGCCGATGGTCGCTGCTCCGCCGTCCTCTCCGCCGGCCGGCGCTGCCCGAACGCCGCGCTCGAGGGCTCGCGCTACTGCGGCCTGCCCCAGCACCAGGCGCTGGCCCGGTTCCAGACCAACCAGGTGACGGTCCTCTCGGCGCTCGGCGACGAGGAGGTCGGCGTTCTAGCCGATCCGGACGCCCCCGACGCGGCCGTCGCCGAGCTGGTCGCCAAGGCCGAGGCGGAGTTCTCGGAGGCGGGCGCGCAGGCCGGCGCGCCCGCGGCCGAGGCCGAGCCGGCCGAGGAGCCGGCCCCGGAGGCCCCCGGCACGGAGCCCGTCGGCGAGCCCGAGGCGCCGACCGCCCCGCCGGTTTCCGAGCCCGAGGAGGCCGAGCAGCGCGAGCCCGAGGAGTCGGTGGCGAGCGAGGAGCGGCCGGCGCTCGAGCACTCGCAGGACGGCGGCGCCGAGGATGGCTCACCGACCGGGGAAGGCTCGGAGGAGGCCCCGGCGCCGGGAGCCGAGGCCGAGGAAACCGCGGAGGCGCAGTCGTAAATTGGCCCGCAAGCGCGTTCACGAGATAGCCAAGCAGCAGGGGCTGTCGAGCAAAGAGGTCCTCGCGGCGCTGAGGGCCGCCGGCGTCGAGGCGACCGCTGCGGCGTCCAGTGTCGAGGAGGACGTCGCCCTGCGGGCGCTGCAGGACGCCAACGGCGGCTCGGGCCAGGCGCCCGCCGCTGAGCAGGCAAAGCAGCCGGAGGCCGCAGCCGCGACCGCCGCGCCCGAGAGCCCGCCCGCACCGCGGCCGGCCGCTCCGCAGGCCGAGGGGGCGACGGCCGCGCCCGAGGCGGCGAAGCCGCCCGCCGGGTCTCGGGACAAGCCGGCGCGACCCGTCCGCCCTGCGGGCGATGGAGCCGGCGCGACGGCCGGCCAGAAGAAGCGCCGCCGCGTGGTGATCGACTCGCAGGCCTCCCGCCGCGACCAGATGTCGAGCGCGCCGCCGCGCCGCCCGCCGCGCCGCCGCGGCGGGCGCCGGCGCCGGCCACTGCTCGAGGAGCCGCCCCTCGGGCCGCACGTCGAGGCCGAGCAGCCGCCGCTCAAGGTCCCCTCGGGCGCCACTGTCCGCGAGGTCGCGGAGATCTTCGGCGTCGGCAGCGCCGACGTGATCAAGCAGCTGATGACCCTGGGCGAGATGGCGACCCTGACCCAGACGCTCTCCGACGACACGATCGAGGTGCTCGCCGATGCCCTCGACCGCAAGGTGGAGGTGGTCAGCGCCGCCGAGGACGTCGAGGAGGCGCCCGTGTACGACGACGCCCCGGAGGAGCTCGTCGAGCGCCCGCCGGTGGTGACGATCATGGGTCACGTCGACCACGGCAAGACCTCGCTGCTCGACGCGATCCGCGAGACCGAGGTCGTCGCCGGGGAGGCCGGTGGGATCACCCAGCACATCGGGGCCTACCAGGTGCGCCAGAACGGCAAGACGATCAGCTTCATCGACACGCCCGGCCACGCCGCGTTCACCGCGATGCGCGCGCGCGGCGCCGACGTCACCGACATCGTCGTGATCGTCGTCGCGGCCGACGACGGGGTGATGCCGCAGACGGTCGAGGCGATCGACCACGCGAAAGCCGCCGACGTGCCGATGCTGGTCGCGATCAACAAGATCGACCTCCCGAACGCCAACCCCGACAAGGTCAAGGGCGAGCTCGCCCAGCAGGGCCTCAACCCCGAGGACTGGGGCGGCGACACGATCTTCGTCAACGTCTCGGCGAAGACGAAGGAGAACCTCGACGAGCTGCTGGAGAACATCGTCGTGCTCGCCGAGGTCGAGGAGCTGAAGGCGAACCCGAACGCGCCCGCCTCGGGCTCGGTGATCGAGTCGCATCTCGACCCCGGCCGCGGCCCGGTCGTCACCGTGCTGATCCAGCGCGGGACGATGCGCGTCGGCGACTCGGTCGTCGCCGGTCCGCAGTGGGGCAAGGTCCGCGCGATGCAGGACCACACCGGCACCCATCTCGAGCAGGCGACGCCGGGCGACCCGGTCGAGGTGCTCGGCTTCGACGGCGTCGCCGAGGCCGGCGAACGCGTCGAGGTGGTCGAGAACGACCGCCGCGCGCGCCAACTCGCCGAGGAGCGCGCTCACCGGCTGAAGACCGAGCAGCTCGCCCGCCGCCAGTCGCGCCGGCTGACGCTCGACGAGGTCTTCGCGAAGGCCCGCGAGGGGGAGCTCAACGAGCTGAACATCCTGCTCAAGGCGGACGTGTCGGGCTCGCTCGAGGCGCTCCAGGACGAGATCGCGAAGCTGCCTCAGGACGAGATCGTCGTCAACGTGATCCGTTCGGCCGCTGGCGGGATCAACGAGTCCGACGTGATGCTCGCCGCCGCCTCCGACGCCGTGATCATCGGCTTCAACGTCCGCCCGCTCGCCGATGCGCGTCGCGCCGCCGACCGCGAGGGGGTCGAGGTCCGCACCTACTCGGTGATCTACAAGGTCACCGAAGAGCTCCGCGCGGCGATGGAGGGCATGCTCGCGCCCGAGGAGGTCGAGGAGTCGCTCGGCCATGCGGAGGTGCTGGAGCTCTTCAAGGCCTCGCGCGTCGGCACGATCGCCGGTTGCACGGTCACCGACGGCCGGCTGGTCCGCGGCGCCGAGGTCCGCCTCGTGCGCGAGGGCACGGTGATCTGGACCGGCCGGATCGGCTCCCTCCGGCGGTTCAAGGATGACGTCCGCGAGGTCGAGGCCGGCCTCGAGTGCGGCGTCGTGCTCGAGGGCTACCAGGACGTCAAGGTCGGCGACGGGCTCGAGGCGTTCGAGACGCGCCAGGTCGAGAAGACGCTCGAGTAGCGGCGGTCGGCCCGCGCCGAGCGTCGAGGACTCGGCGCTAGTTCGAAGCTCCATGGCCACCACCTACGTCTCGCTCACCGAGGTCCGGCTGGACCTGCGTCATTGCCGCAATCTGAAGGAAAAGCGGCAGGTCGTCTCCTCGCTGAAGGGACAGATCCGGCAGCGGTTCGTCGCCGCCGTCGCCGAGATCGGCGATCACGACGATCGCCGCAGCGGTCGGCTGCTGGTCGCGCTGGTCGGTGGGGCGGAGGTTCGGCAGCGGGCCTCGGAGCTTGAGCGCTTCGTCGAGGCGCGGTCTCCGGAAGGGTGCGCGTTCGAGCGCGACCTGCTGACGCTCGCCGACATTCGGGGCTGACCGCGGCCGGGAGGGCCGTGTCGTGGAGCGTCGCGGCGCCCCTGTTATGTTGGCTGCGTATGGCTGGCGGCGACCGCATGCGGCGGATCGACGAGGTCATGCGAAAGATCATCGGCACCGCGATCGCCAGCGATCTCGAGGATCCGAGGATCGGTTTCGTGACAGTCACCGCCGTTCACACAAGTCCTGACCTGCGCTCGGCGCGCGTCTACGTCAGCGTGCTCGGGGACGAGTCCGAGCGCGAGGCGACGCTCGCGGGACTGCGCGCCTCGCACGGCAAGCTCCAGGGCGCGATCGCGCGCGAGGTGCGGATCAAGCACACGCCGACCCTGACCTTCCACTACGACGAGGGACCCGAGCGCGCCCTGCGGCTGACTCGGCTGCTCGAGGACGACGAATGAGCGATCAGATCACGGTGCCGGCGACCGATCTCGAGCTCGCGGTCGATGCGCTGCGCACCGACGAGCGCTTCCTGCTCACCACCCACGAGGGCCCCGACGGCGACGCCCTCGGCTCGCTGCTCGCAATGCACCACGTGCTCGGCCAGCTCGGCAAGGACTCGCTGATGTTCCTGGCCGCGAAGGAGTTCCCGCTGGCGGTCGAGTACCGGTTCCTGCCGCTGACCGATGTCTTCCACGAGCCTCCGGCGGATCTCGTCGACCGCACCCTCGTCTTCCTCGACTGCGGCAACATCGACCGGATGCCGGTCGACTTCCTGCGCCGCGACGGCGCCAGGCTGGTGAACGTCGACCACCACCACGACAACACGCGCTTCGGAACCATCAACGTGGTCGACACCGCGGCCTCCTGCACGGCCGAGATCGTGCTCGAGATCGCGAAGCGCCTCGGGGCCGCGATCACCGCCGAGATCGCCTCGGCGCTCTACGTCGGGCTGATCACCGACACGGGCAAGTTCATGTACGAGAACACGACGCCCGCCTCGCACCGGATCGCGGCCGAGCTGATCGAGGCCGGGGTCGACGTCAACGACACCTACCGCCGGCTCTATGAGCGGGTGCCGATCGAGAAGCTGCGCTTGCTCGCCCGCGCCCTCGACAAGGTCGAACGCTACGACGACGGGCGCTTCGCGATCACCTACATCAGCATCGGCGACTACGAGAGCACCGGGGCGGAGGAGGTGCTGACCGAGGGGATCATCGACTTCGTGCGCGCGCTCGAGGGCACCGAGGTGGCGGCGGTGATCCGCGACAAGACCGACGGCGGGCGCGCCGCCCGCAAGGTCAGCCTGCGCTCGTCCGACGGGGGCGTCGACGTCTCCGCGATCGCTCGCGTCCACGGAGGCGGCGGGCACCGCCGCGCCGCGGGTTTCGGCAGCGACCTCAGCTATTCGGAGCTGGTCGAGTTCCTGCGCGCCGAGATCGCCGCGCAGCTCGACTGACGTGAGCGCCGAGATCGGCGCCACCGGGGCGGTCGTGCTCGCCGACAAGCCCGCGGGCGTCACCTCCCACGACGTGGTCGCTCGGATCAGGCGCGGGTTCGGGGTCAAGGGCGGCCACGCAGGGACGCTCGACCCGTTCGCGACCGGCCTGCTGATCGTCCTCTTGGGGCGCCCGGCGACCCGCGAGCAGCGCCGCTTCATGGCGCTGCGCAAGACCTACCGGGTGACGGCGCGCTTCGGTGCGGTCTCGACCACCGGCGATCTCGACGGCGAGATCACCGAGACGGGGGTCGTCCCGGCGGGCGAGCTCGAGCTTCCGACCGGCGAGATCCGGCAGCGCCCGCCGGCCTACTCGGCCGTCAAGGTCGGCGGCCGGCGCGCCTACGAGCGTGCCCGCCGCGGTGAGCAGGTCGAGATGCCGGAGCGCCTGGTGACCATCCACCGCTTCGACCCGCTGCGCCGCGAGGGCGCCGAGGCGGAATTCGAGATCGAGTGCTCATCGGGGACCTACGTGCGCAGCCTGGTCGCCGACCTCGGCGACGCTTACTGCACGGCGTTGCGGCGGACCGCGATCGGTCCGTTCTCGGTCGACGAGGCCGACGAGGGATCCGCGCTGCCCCTCGTCGACGCCCTCGCGCGGCTCGCCTGAAAGAGTTGCGGCCGTGAGCATCAAGGTGACTCCACTGCCCGAGGCCGAGCGCCGGCCGCGCAAGGTCGCGATCGGAACCTTCGACGGCGTTCACGTCGGCCACCGCAAGGTGATCGAGGGCGCCGACACGGTGCTCACCTTCGACCCGCACCCACTCAGCGTCATCCGCCCCGAGGCGGCGCCGAAGCTGATCATGCCGTTCGAGATCAAGCGCGACGTGATCGAGGGCCTGGGCGTCTCGGAGCTGGTCGTGATCCCGTTCGACGCGGGGTTCTCGGCGATCGAGGCCGAGGAGTTCTGCTCGCGGATCCTGATCGAGATCCTCGGCGCGGAGCGGGTCTCGGTCGGCGAGAACTTCCGCTTCGGCAAGCGGGCCAGGGGCGACCCCGAGATGCTCCGCTCGCATGCGGAGTTCTCGACCCGGGTCGTGCCCCTGGTCGAGGTCGACGGCGAGACCGTCTCGTCGACCCGGATCCGCGCCCTGATCGCCGCCGGCGAGGTCGAGGGCGCGATGCGCTGCCTCGGCGCGCCCTTTCTCCTCGAGGGCACCGTCGTCGAGGGCGACAAGCGCGGGCGCAGACTGGGGTTTCCGACCGCCAACGTGGTTCCCCACGAGGAGTACGCGTACCCGGGTCACGGCGTCTACGCGGCGTTCGCGAACGGTGTCCCGGCGGCGGTCAACGTCGGCGTGCGGCCGACGTTCGAGACCGGCAGGGGGGTGCTGATCGAGTCGTTTCTGATCGACCACTCGTCCGATCTCTACGGCCGGACGCTGCGGATCGCGTTCATCGCCCGGCTGCGGGGCGAGCGGCGCTTCCCCGGGGTCGAGAAGCTGGTCGCGCAGATGCGCCAAGACGTAGAGGAAGCCCGCGAGCGGTGTGCTAATTTCTCTCCGCCGCAGCCCTGACGGGCGCGGCGTTTTCACGATATGGGCCTGACCAAGGAAAAGAAGCAGGAGCTGATCGGCAAGTACGGCCGCGCCGACGGCGACACCGGATCAGCCGAGGTCCAGGTCGCGCTGCTTACCGCGCGTATCAACGAGCTCACCGAGCACCTGCGCTCGCACACGAAGGATCACCACTCCCGGCGCGGGCTGCTGATGCTGGTCGGCAAGCGCCGGCGGCTGCTGCGCTACCTGCAGCGCTCCGACCTCGAGCGCTACCGCGCGCTGGTCGCCGAGCTCGGCCTGCGCCGCTGAGCGACGTGATGCGGAGTGGGAAGGCCGCGCCGCGCCGCGCCGCCGCCGAGCCGCGTTATTCTCGCCGGCCTTGATCGAGCCCGGAACCAAGGCCCCCGACTTCACGCTGCCGAATCATCGCGGCGAGCAGGTCAGCCTCTCCGACTACGCGGGGCGCATGCTGATGCTCTGCTTCTACCCGAACGACTTCAGCCCGGTGTGCTCCGACCAGCTGTCGATCTACCAGGAGGTGCTCGGGGAGATCCGCGCCGGCGGGGCGGAGCTGGTCGGGATCTCGACCGACGGCAGCTGGGCGCACAACGCGTTTCGCAAGCAACTCGGGCTCGAGATGCCGCTGCTCTCCGACTTCCATCCCAAGGGCGCGGTCTCGCGCGCGTACGGCGCCTACCTGGAGGACTGGGGGACGCCGAACCGCTCGCTGGTGTTGGTGGACGAAGGGGGGATCGTGCGCTGGGTGCACGCCGAGCCGACCCCGCTCACGATCCCCGGCGCCAACCTGATCTTCGATGCCCTGGAGGCGGCGGCCGCTCGGTGAGCTGGAGCTCGGAGCGCGAAGCGGCCGCGCTGCCGTTGGGGAGCACGTGCCTGAGCTGACCAGCGCCTCGGTGCCGCCGATCGGCCCCACCGATCACGTGCGGGGCCGAGGTCCTGAGGCGATCGTCTACCTCGACCTCGCCTGCCCCTACTGCGCGGCGGCCTGGGCCCGGATCAGCGCGCTGGAGCTGCGTCTGTGCGTGCGTCACCTGCCGCTGGCCTCGAAGCGACCGCGATCGCCGGCACTCCACGCCGGCGCCGAGGCGGCGTCGCTGCAGCGCCGTGAGGCGTTCTGGGCGATCGTCGACTCGATCTACGCCGACCTCGGCCACCAGGACGACCCCCACCTCTGGGAGCGCGCCCGGACGCTCGGGCTCGACCTCGAGCGATTCGAGCGCGATCGGCGCTCGAAGGAGGTCGTCGAGCGAGTGCAGGCGGACTTCCAGAGCGCGATCCGGGCCGGGGTCACCGGCACGCCGGCCGCCTTCGTCGGCCCGCGGCGGGTCTCCGACGACGTCGTGGGGGCGCTCGAGAGCCTGGCCGGATAGTCGGTCGGCCAAGGGTCGCCCTGTAAGATCATCGCCGTTAGAGAACGAGAAGTTCTGGAAACGTGGCGGCCATCCGGGCCGCCGAAAGGAAAAAGCGAATACATGAGCATGTTTCACGTGACCCGCGTCGCGACTGAGATCGGCGGCGAGGAGATCTCGTTCGAGACCGGCAAGCTGGCCCGACAGGCGGGCGGCGCCGTCGTCGTCCGCTCCGGCGACACGATGGTCCTCTGCACCGCGACGATGGGCAACCTGCGCGACGTCGACTTCCTCCCGCTCACCGTCGACGTCGAGGAGAAGCATTACGCCGCCGGCAAGGTCCCCGGCTCGTTCTTCCGCCGCGAGGCGCGAGCGGGCGAGAAGGCGACCCTGACCGCGCGCATGATCGACCGCCCGATTCGTCCCCTGTTCCCGAAGGGTTGGCACTACGAGACCCAGCTCGTCGCCCAGCCGCTGTCGGTGGACCACGTCCACCCCTACGACATCCTGGCGATGAACGGCGCTTCCGCCGCGCTGGCGATCTCGCCGGTGCCGGTGGGCAAGTACGTCGGCGCCGTCCGGATCGGCAAGCTCGAAGGCGACTTCGTCGTCAACCCCGAGGAGGAGACGCTTGCCGAGCTCGAGATGGACCTGATCGTCTCCGGCACCGACGAAGCGATCCTGATGGTCGAGTGCGGCGCCAACGGCGTCACCGAGGCCGAGGTGCTCGACGCCCTCGACATCGCACACGGCGAGATCAAGAAGCTTGTCGCGACGATGGAGGACCTCGCGGCGAAGGCCGGCAAGGAGAAGGTCGAGGTCTCCGCGCCCGAGCTCGACGAGGGGCTGCTCTCCCAGGTCGAGGCCAAGTACGGGGGCAAGCTCGACGAGGCGACCCAGGTCGCCGAGAAGCTCGCCCGCCAGGACGCGATCGCCGCGATCGAGGCGGAGGCGCTGGCGGAGTTCGCCGCCGGCGAGGGCGAGCAGGCCAACGATCCGGAGAAGGCCCCGGAGGTCGCTCGCGCGTTCGCGAAGCTCGAGAAGGACCTGATCCGCAAGCGGATCGCGGTCGACAAGAAGCGGCCCGACGGTCGTGCCCAGGACGAGGTCCGGCCGATCGAGACCGAGGTCGACGTCGCCCCGCGCGTGCACGGCTCGGCGCTGTTCACCCGCGGTGAGACGCAGATCCTCTCCAGCGTCGCGCTGGCGACGACGCGGATGGACATGAAGGTCGACAACCTCGGGCTTCAGGAGTCGAAGCGCTTCTGGCACCACTACAACTTCCCGCCGTTCTCGGTTGGGGAGGCCGGCTTCATGCGCGGCCCGAAGCGCCGCGACATCGGCCACGGCGCGCTCGCCGAGCGCGCCCTGCTGCCGACGATCCCGGACGAGGAGGAGTTCCCCTACGTCGTCCGCATCGTCTCCGACACCCTCGAGTCGAACGGCTCCTCGTCGATGGGCTCGGTATGCGCATCGTCGATGGCGCTCCAGGCAGCCGGCGTCCCCGTCTCCTCGCCGGTCGCCGGCGTTGCGATGGGGCTGATCAAGGAGGGCGACGACTACATCGTGCTCACCGACATCGCCGGCGTCGAGGACCATCTCGGAGACATGGACTTCAAGGTGGCCGGGTCCGCGGATGGGATCACCGCCCTGCAGATGGACATCAAGATCACGGGCGTGACCTTCGAGATCCTCACCGACGCCCTCGAGCAGGCGCGCAAGGGACGGCTGTTCATCCTCGACAAGATGTCCGAGGCGATCGACGGACCGCGCGAGAAGCTCTCCGTGTACGCGCCGGCGATCGAGACGATCAAGATCGACCCCGAGAAGATCGGCGCCGTGATCGGCAAGGGCGGCGAGACGATCCGTGGCATGCAGGAGGAGTTCGAGGCCGAGATCGACATCGACGACGACGGCACGGTCCGCGTATACGCGCCGAGCGGGGCGCTGGTGGATGCCTGCATCAAGCGGATCGAGTCGATGACCCGCGAGGCCGAGGTCGGCGATCACTTCCCGAACGCCAAGGTCGTGAAGACGACCACGTTCGGCGCCTTCGTCGAGCTCGTCAAGGGAACCGACGGCCTGCTTCACATCTCGAACGTGAAGCCCGGCGAGCGCGTCGACGCGGTCGAGGACGTCCTCTCCGCGGGCGACCAGATCGACGTCACGGTCGCCGAGGTCGACCCGGAGCGAGGCCGGATCGGCCTGCGGCTCTCCGATGACCCGGCGATCGCGGGCAAGACGCCCGAGGAGCTGGCCGCAATGGGCACCGGCGACCCGTCGATGGGCGGGGGCGGTCGCGGCGGTCGCAACGGCGGCCGCGACCGGGACAAGCGAGGCGGGGGCGGTCGCGGCGGTCGCGGGCGCGAGCGCCTGCGCGACTGAGTGTCGAACTCGGTGAGCCTTCCACCCGGCGTGGAGCTGACGGAGCTCGGGGGCGGCCTGCGAGTCGTCACCGAGGCCGTGCCCTCGCTGCGCTCGGTCGCGCTCGGGCTCTGGGTTCGCACCGGGTCGCGCGACGAGACGCCGGCTCAGGCCGGCGTCTCGCACTTCCTCGAGCACCTGCTGTTCAAGGGCACCGAGCGGCATTCGGCGATCGAGATCTCCGAGCTCTTCGACGGCATGGGCGCGGCGACCAATGCCGCGACCAGCAAGGAGTCGACCCATCTGCACGCGCGGTTCCTCGACGAGCACACCGAGGAGGCGTTCGAGCTGCTGGCGGAGATGTTCTTGGCCCCGTCGCTGCCGCCGGAGGAGATCGACTCCGAGCGCGAGGTCGTGCTCGAGGAGATCGCGATGTACGAGGACGAGCCCTCCGACCGGGTCCACGACGTCTTGGCGGAGGCGATCTACGGCGGGCACCCGCTCGGACGCCGCGTGCTCGGCAGCGCCGAGGTGATCGGCACGATCCCCGTGCCCGAGATCGCGGGCTATCACCGCGCCCGCTACACGGCGGCGAACATCGTCGTCGCCGCGGCCGGGCACGTCGAGCACGAGCGGATCGCGGGCCTCGCGACGCGCCACCTGTCGCCGCGACCCGCCGAAGGCGCGAGCCCGAACGGGTTCGCGGGCGCGGAGGCGGCCACGGCGCTGCGCTTCTATCCCAAGGACACCGAGCAGTACCACATCTGCTTCGGCGCCCCAGGCATCTCGCGCTCCGACGAGCGCCGGTTCGCGCTCGCGGTCCTCGACACGGTGTTCGGAGGCTCGGTCTCCTCGCGACTGTTCCGCGAGGTGCGCGAGAAGCGCGGGCTCGCCTACTCCGTCGGCTCCTATACCAGCGAATTCGTCGACCGGGGCTTCGTCGCGACCTACGTCGGCACGCGGGCCGAAAACGTCGACGAGGCTTGCGAGATCATCGGCCGGGAGCTGGCGCGGCTGAACGCCGAGGGGATCACCGCGGAGGAGCTCCAGCGCGCCAAGGAGCACGTCAAGGGGCGGATGGTGCTCGGGCTCGAGTCGACGTCGGCCCGGATGAGCCGGATCGCGCGCAACATCCTCTTCGACGTCCCGCTGCTGTCACTCGACGAGCTGCTCGCGCGTGTGGACGCCGTCTCCACCGAGGACGTCGGCGCGCTCGCGGCCGGGCTCTATGACCCGGCGCGCTTCGCCGCCGCGTGCGTCGGCCGGGACGAGGATTGCTTCCGTACCGCGGCGGGCCACGTGTCCGAGGCGCTGGCGGCCTGAGCGGGCGGCGGGCTGGCGTGATCCGGGTAGCGGTCTCGGGCGCCGCGGGCAGGATGGGGGACACGGTTTGTGAGGCGGTTGAGGAGGCGGACGACCTCGAGCTTGCGGGCCGCGCCGATCCGGCCCTCGATACGCCGCTCACGGAGGTGCTCGGCGGAGCCGATGTCGCGGTCGACTTCAGCACGCCCGCAGACGGCGCTCGACAACGTGCACGCCTGCCTCGACGCCGGGGTGCACGCGGTCGTCGGCACGACCGGCTTCGACCTCGAGGCGATGCGCACGGCGGTGCATGACGCACGCGAGGGCGGAAGCGGGGCAAACGTCTTCGTGGCGCCGAACTTCGCGATCGGGGCGGTGTTGATGATGCGCTTCGCGGCCGAGGCGGCACGGCACATGCGCGAGGTCGAGATCGTCGAGCTCCACCACGATCGCAAGCTGGACGCCCCGTCGGGCACCGCGAAGCGAACCGCCGAGCTGATCTTTGAGGCGGGCGGCAACGTCCACGAGCCGATCCATTCCGTCCGGCTGCCGGGCCTGGTCGCCCACCAGGAGGTGATCCTCGGCGGCGAGGGCCAAACGCTGACGATCCGCCACGATTCGATCGACCGCCGCTCGTTCATGGCCGGGGTGCTGCTGGCGGCCCGGCGGGTCGGCGACCTGGACGAGCCGTTCACGGTCGGGCTCGAGAAGCTGCTGTAGGCGCCCGCTGGGCCCGAGTGCAGCCGCGGTCGAATAGATTCCGCCTCCGATGACCGACCTCGCAAGCATGGACGCGACCGCGCAGGCGCAGTTGGTTCGCGACGCCGAGGCGTCCCCGGCCGAGCTGGTCGAGGCCGCGATCGACCGCGTCGAGGCGCTCAACCCGCAGCTCAACGCGGTCATCCACGAGCTCCATGACGAGGCCCGCGCACAGGCTGCCGGCGAGCTCCCGGACGGGCCCTTCAGGGGCGTTCCCTTCCTGCTCAAGGACCTCGGCGCCGCGTTCGCCGGCCAGCCGCTTCATCTCGGGATGCGGGCGCTCAAGGAGGCCGGTTTCCGCTCCCCGGTCGACACCGTGCTCGCGACCCGGTTTCGCGACGCGGGCCTGGTGACGATCGGAAAGACGAACCTGCCCGAGCTCGGGATCCTGCCGACCACCGAGCCCGATGCCTACGGGCCGAGTCGCAACCCGTGGGACACCGAGCGCTCGACCGGCGGCTCGAGCGGCGGCTCGGCAGCCGCGGTCGCCGCCGGCATGGTGCCGATCGCCCACGCCAACGACGGCGGCGGCTCGATCCGGATTCCCGCCTCCAACAATGGGCTCGTGGGGCTGAAGACCACCCGCCAGCGAACCAGCGAGGGGCCGCTGGTCGGCGACGTGATGTCGGGGCTCACCGCCGAGCTCGTCGTCTCGCGCTCGGTCCGCGACACCGCCGCGGTCCTCGAGGCGGTCCATGGCCCCGCCCCGGGCGACCCCTACGCGGCGCCGCCTCCTCTGCGTCCCTACCTCGAGGAGCTGACCGCCGAGGGCACGCTCCGCTTCGGGATCGAGGACCAGCCGGCGGTCGAGGGCCTTCGGTCGCACCCGGAGTGCGTCGCCGCGGTTCGCAACGCTGCGAGTCTGCTCGAGTCGCTGGGTCATACGGTCGTCGACGAGTCGCCGCTCGACCCGCAGATGGCCCAGGCCGTCGATCTCGAGGACACGTTCATGACCCGCTGGGCGGCCGGCACGGCGCAGATGCTGGACCAGGTCGGGATGCTGCTCGGACGTCCGCTCGCGGCCGTTGACGTCGAGCCGCTCACCTGGGCGCTGGCGGAGGTCGGACGCGAACGCTCGAGCGGACGCTACTTGCTCGACGTCGGCGTGCACCAGGCGGTCGCGCGGCAGATCGCCGGTTGGTACGAGTCCGGGTTCGATCTCCTGCTGACCCCGACGATGGCCGAGCCGCCGGTACCGCTCGGCACCCATGACGACTCCGGCGACGACCCGCTTGCCGCCTTCCACCGCGCCGTTCCGCAGGGCGCGTTCACCGCGATCTTCAACGTCACCGGTCAGCCCGCGATCTCGCTGCCGCTGCACTGGACCGACGACGGGCTTCCGGTCGGCGTCCAGATCGTCGCCCCGTTCGGGCGCGAGGATCTGCTGATCCGGGTCGCCGCGCAGCTCGAGCGCGCGCAGCCCTGGGCGGATCGCCGCCCACCCGTGTTCGCGGCCTGAGCTCTCGCTTGCGCAACCGTTACGCTCCCCGCATGAGTGAGATCCGCGGGGTTCTGACGGCGATGGTGACCCCATTCGACGTCAACGGGGGACTCGATCTCACCGCCGCGCGCCGACTCGCGCGCCATCTGATCGACAACGGCTCGCACGGCCTCGTCGTCGCCGGAACCACCGGCGAGGCGCCGACGCTGTCCGACGAGGAGACGCTCGACCTGCTCGCCGCGGTGCTCGAGGAGGTCGGCGACGAGGCGACCGTGATCGTCGGCACGGGCTCCAACGACACCCGCCACGCGGCCGCGCTCACCGCGCGTGCCGCGGCGGCGGGCGCGCACGCGGCGATCGTCGTCACCCCGTACTACAACCGCCCCAACCGGACAGGGATCCTGGCTCATTACGCCGCCGTCGCCGAGGCGGCGCCCGAGCTGCCGATCGTGCTCTACAACATCCCCACGCGCACCGGCACCAACATGCCGCCGGATCTGCTCGCGGAGCTGGCCGCGGCGATCCCGAGCATCGTCGCCGTCAAGCAGGCGAACAACGACGACCTCGGCCCGATCGAGGGCCTCGCGGTGCTCGCCGGCAACGATGAGGTCTTCGCGCGCACCCTGGCGTTCGGTGGTCGCGGCGGGGTCCTGGTCGCCTCGCACGTGATCGGGCCGCAGATGCGCGAGCTCTACGATGCGGCCACCGGCGGCGAGGCCGGGCGGGCGGAGCGCATCGACGCCGAGCTGCGACCGATCTACGAGGCGATGACCGTGACCTCGAATCCGATTCCGGTGAAGACCGCGCTCGAGCTGCTCGGCGTCCTCGAGGCCAATTTCCGGTTGCCGATCGTCGCCGCCGACGACGCCCAGCGGGCGCAGATTCGCGAGGCGCTCGAGCGCCAGGGCCTGCTCGTCGCCGGTGGCGCGGGGGCTGCGTAGCCCTTGAGCGCATCGGTGCGGATCCTCCCGCTCGGCGGGCTGGGCGAGATCGGCAAGAACATGACCGTCGTCGAGCACGGCGGTCGGATGGTGGTCGTCGATACGGGGCTCATGTTCCCGACCGCGGAGATGCTCGGGATCGACCTCGTGCTCCCGGACTTCTCCTATCTGCGCGGCAGGGTCGACGAGATCGACGCGATCGTGCTCACCCACGGTCACGAGGACCACGTCGGCGCGCTGCCCTACGTCCTGCGCGAGATCGGGATGCCGCCCGCGATCTACGGTGGGGCGCTGACCATCGGATTGGTGCGCTCGAAGCTCGAGGAGCACAAGATCCGCGACGCTCCCCTGCAGGTGCTGGATGCCGGTGAGCGCGCCGAGGCGGGCCCGTTCGGGATCGAGACGGTCCACATGTCGCACTCGATCCCCGACGCCCGCTCGGTCGTCCTGCACACGGCGCTCGGGGCGGTGCTGGTCACCGGCGACTACCGCTTCGACCAGACGCCGATCGACGGCCGCCCGGCGGACATCGCGCGGCTCGCGGAGCTCGGCTCGGAGGGCGTGCTCTGTCTCTGCGGGGATTCGACCAACGCCGACCGCCCCGGGGTCGTCCCCTCGGAGGCGACGGTCGGGCCGGCGCTGCTCGAGGTGTTCTCGCGCTGCCCGGGACGGATCATCGTCACCTGCTTCGCCTCCAACGTGCACCGCGTCCAGCAGGTGATCGACGCCGCCGCGCAGATCGATCGCCGCGTCTCGCTGGTCGGGCGCTCGATGCGCAAGAACTTCAACATTGCCCGCAACCTCGGGATCGCCGACGCGCCGGACGGCATGCTCGTGCCTCCGAAGGAGATCGGGAGCTTCCCCGACGACAAGATCGTCGCGATCTCGACCGGCAGCCAGGGCGAGCCGCTCTCGGCCCTCCGCCGGATGGCGTTCAACGATCACCGCGACGTCGAGCTCCACTCCGACGACACGGTCGTCTTCTCGGCGACGTCGATTCCCGGCAACGAGCGCTCGGTGAACGAGACCATCGACCGCATCTATGAGATCGGTGCGCGGGTCGTGACCGCAGCCGATGCGCCGATTCACGTCTCGGGCCACGGATCGCGTGAGGAGCTGAAGCTGATGCTGAACCTGACCCGACCGCGCCACGTGTTCCCGTTCCACGGCGACCACAAGCGCATCCAGCTGCACGCCGAGCTCGCCGAGTCGGTCGGGATCGCACCGGAGCGCATCCACAAGGGCCGCAATGGCCTCCCGCTCGAGGTCGACGCCGACGGCGCCCGGTTCGCGGACCCGGTCCACGCCGGGATGATCTTCGTCGACGGCGTCGACATCGGCGACCCCGACGACGTCGCCCTGCGCGATCGGCGGATGCTCTCCGCCGATGGCGTGTTCATCGTCGTCGCCACGGTCGACTCCGAGGACGGAAGCTCGGTCGCGGCGCCCGAGATCATGTTCCGCGGCGTTCCGTTCCTCGAGGACGCCGCGGCCGAGGGCCTCGTCGACGAGCTTCGCGAGGTGGTCGAGTCATCTCTCGCCCGCCTCGCCGACGACGGCGTCGGCGAGGCGGTCCTGCTGCAGCAGGATCTGCACGACGACATCGCCGCATTCGTCTACGACCGCCTGCGGCGCAGACCGATGATCCTCCCCGTCGTCGTAGAGGTGTAGGGAATGGCAGGGAGGCCTCGATCGGCCCTCGCGGCCCTGGTCGCGTGCACGGCCAGCCTGGTCGTTGTCAGCGGCGCCTCCGCCGGATCGGTCTCGAGGACGCTCGCAGGCGCGGATGCGCCGGTCGCCGCGCTCGCGCCCCGTGCCTCGGTCGTCGTCCCCGGCGGCGGCGAGGTCCAGCGCTACGTGCAGCGCTCCGGCGGGCTGCCGGTGCTCGACGCGCAGGCGGTCGTCGCGATCCCGTCGGGCTCGGAGCCGATTCTCGTCGCCGACACGACGGCGGCGGTCGAGCCGCGCGACGCGAGCGACGCGATCGCGCGCTCCGCGGCGATCGAGTCCGCTCGTGCCGCCACCGACACCGCCGCGCTGCGGGCCCCGGCGCGCGCGAGGCTCGGTATCGACCCGGCCGACGGCAGGCTCGCCTGGGAGGTCTCGCTGCCGTCGGCGCGGCCGCTCGCCGACTTCTTGGTGGTCGTCGACGCGCGCAGCGGCGAGCGCATCCGCAGCAGGGACGTGCTCATGCGCGCCACGGGCAGCGCGATGATCTTCAACCCCAACCCCGTCGTCCAACAGGGCGGCTGGAGCGGGCTCGCCGATCGCCGGGACAAGGACTCGCCGCTGCTCACCGGCCTCCGCGTCCCGGTGGCGCTCGAGCGGATCTCCTCGGCCAAGGGCTGCCTGGTCGGGACCTACGTCGACGCGCGGCTCGGCAAGAAGGCGAGGCAGGTCTGCGCTCCGAACCTCGACTTCACCGGTCTGACCCGCTCCGACAACGCCTTCGAAGCGGTGATGGCGTATTTCCACATCGATCGGGAGCGCGCCTACGCCGACGGCCTGGGGCTCTCGCAGCCACTGCGCGCGAAGCCGCAGAGGGTGCGCGCCAACGGCATCACGGCCGACAACTCCTATTACTCCAACATGACGCGCTCGATGACCCTCGGAACGGGCGGCGTCGACGACGGCGAGGACGCCGACGTGATCGCCCACGAGTACGGTCACTCGCTCCAGGACCAGGCAAGCCCGGGGTTCGGCCGCTCCCGGCAAGGGGCCACGCTCGGTGAGGGGTTCGGCGACTACATGGCGGCGGCGATGTCGTCCTTGACCACGGGGCCGAGCCCGTTCGATGCCTGCATCTTCGATTGGGACGGGATCTCCTACTCGCCGAGCGGTTGCGGCCGGGTCGCGGACCGGAGCTTCGACCTCAAGCAGGCCGAGAAGCGCTGCCGGTTCGAGATCCACTGCGTCGGCGAGGTCTGGTCGTCGATGCTGCTCGAGCTGCGCAACGCGCTCGGCAACGACGCGCAGGGGCGGTCGGTCGCCGATCGGGTCGTGCTGGAGTCGAACTTCATGCTCGCGAGGAGCTCGGGCTTCAAGGACGCCGCCAGGGCGCTGCTCGCCGCCGACAAGCTGCTCTATGCGGGCGCCCACGCGCCGACGATCCGGGCCGCCCTCATCGACCGCAAATTCTGCAAGACCTCCGGCTGCTGACCGCGGCACCCGAGGGCGCCCGGATGAGGAAGACTTGGCCCGCCGGGGCTCAGGGAGGGGGATCCCCGGCGGGCCGATTGGCTCAGAGGCAGACTGGCCAATGGATGCCCGCAGAGGCTATGTCGGGGGGTGCCTCTCCGGGCGGTGTCTCGTCCACGGTCAAAGCTACGGAGGCTCTGTAAACGGACGCTAAAAAATCGCCTCGGCGTCCGGCAGCTCCTCGGCTCGGCGGCAGAGGGGCAGGCGGACGGTGAACCGGGCGCCGCCGTCATCGGAGCTGCCGACCTCGACGTCGCCACCGTGGGAGACCGCGACCGCCTTGACGATCGCGAGGCCGAGGCCGGTCCCCGAGCTCACGGCCACGTCCGCCGGTCCGTCGCCGCGCACGAAGCGGGCAAAGATCTGATCGCCGAGCCCGGGCGGCAGCCCGGGTCCGTCGTCGGTCACCTCGAGCACTGCCTCGCCGTCGCGGGCGGTCACCGAGACGCCGATCTCGCAGCCGGCGGGCGTATGGCGGACGCCGTTCTCGACCAGGTTGACCACCAGACGGTGGAGGTCGTCCGGATTGCCCTCGACCGCGATCGCCGCTTCGGCCCCGAACGCCAGTCGATGTCCGCCGGCCACCGGGCGGATCTCCGAGACCGCGGCCGCCGCGATCTCAGCCAGGTCGCAGGTGCGCCGCGGCCCGGCGCGTCCCGCGTCGGCCTGGGCGAGCAGCAGGAGGTCGGCGACGAGGCGGCGCATCCGGCGCGAGGAGCCGAGCGCGCCGGCGACGATCTCCCCGTCCTCGGGGTCGCCGCCGGCGGCGAGGCTCGCCTCGAGCAGCTCGAGGTTGGCGAGGATGCTGGTCAGCGGCGTGCGGAGCTCATGCGATGCGTCGGCGACGAAGTCGCGCTGCGCCTGCATCGTGTGCTCGCTCTCCGAGCGCGCCGCATCGAGCTCGCGGAGCATCGTGTCGAGGGTCTCGGCGAGCTCGGCGACCTCGTCGCGGCTCTCGGGCATCGGCACCCTTCGCGACGGGTCGCGGGTCGAAGCGATCTCCCGCGCGGTCGCGGTCAGCGACGAGATCGGTCGCATCGCCCGGCGCGCGACCGCAACCCCTGCGAGCGCGGCGAGGATCGTGCCGCCGAGCACGCCGCCGCCGAGGAATAGCCAGAGCCGGTTGATCGTCGCCTCGATCGACGTCCGGCTGCGCGCGACCTGCAGGTAGGAGGGCTCGCCGGTGATCGAGTTGATGTCGAGCTGGGCGGAGGCGACGTCGAGGTCCCCGAGCGAGGTCACGGCGCCGAGCTCGGGTCGCCCGAGCTCCGGGGCGTTCGCCGTCTCCCCGGGCTTCAGCTGGCCGTTGTCGATCACCGGCAGGACCTCGCCGTCGGCGTTGACCACCCGGATCGCATCGGCGCTCGCCAGCGCGACCTCGACGCTCGGGCCGGCGATCTGGTGACTGCGAAGCTGGTAGTTGGCCGCGAGCTGAGTCGCCGCCGCCTGCAGGTCCTGCTCGAAATCGTCGTTCATCCTCGCCGTCGCCAGTCGCCCGACGATCAGCGCGAAGGCGAGCAGGATCAGCAGCGTGAGCCCGGCGGAGACCGCTGCTATCCGCCAGCGGACGGGCCAGCGCCGCGGCGAGAGCCGGCCCGCGGGCCGCGGCTCAGCCATCGTCGCGCGCGGCGCGCAGCACGTAGCCGGCACCGCGCTTGGTCTCGAGCAGGCGTGGCTCGCCGCCCTCCTCGAGCTTGCGGCGCAGGTTGGAGATGAACACGTCGATCGTGTTCGTCATCGCCAGTGGGTCGTAGCCCCAGACCTCCTCGAGCAGTCGCTCGCGCGAGACGACCAGCCGCTCGTTGCGCATCAGGTACTCGAGCAGCTCGAACTCGCGGTTGGTGAGGTCGATCGGCCGCTCGCCCCGGGACACTTCGCGGGTGTCGGGGTTCAGCCGCAGGTCGCCGACGACGAGCGCGGCGCTGCCGCGCGGTGGACGGCGGCGCATCAGGGCGCGCATCCGAGCGAGCAGCTCCTGGCGCTCGAACGGCTTCGCCAGATAGTCGTCCGCGCCAGAGTCGAGGCCCTCCACCCGGTGGTCGAGCTCGGTCCGCGCTGTCAGGATCAGGATCGGGACGTCGGACTCGGCGCGCAGCCGGCGGCATACCTCGACGCCGTCGAGCCCCGGCAGGCCGAGGTCGAGGATCACGAGGTCGGGTACGAACTCCTCGGCCGCTCGCAGCGCGTCGACCCCGTCCTCCGAGGAGCGCACCTCGTGGCCCTCCTGGCGCAGCGTGCGGCGCAGGACGTCGGCGATCGCCGCGTCATCCTCGACCACGAGGACGCGGCCCGAACGAGTGTCGCTGGCGAGCATCACGCCAGAAAGGGTAGAGCCGAAAACCCGCCCAACCGCGGATATTTAGTCGCCGTTTACGGGCCCGGGCGGCGGCGCCCGGCGCAGGGGTCCGCGCACGGCCGTCGAAGCTCCAGGCACGGAGCGCGCGCGCTCCGGCGTCAGCATGAGGCTTCCCTGGACAAAGCAGGCTCGGCGATCCGCGCCGCGACGCGGTGGGTCCGCGAGCTCACGTCGCCGTCCCGCGGCGCGCGAGCGCCCGGACCCGCGGGAGTTGATCGAGCGGCTCGACCAGCGCCACTACGACGTGATCGGGTTGGCGCTGATCGCCGCGGGCATCTACCTCGCCTTCGTGCTCTACCTCGGGTGGGACGGCGGACGGGTCGGCGGCGTGTTCGGCGACGGGCTGTTGAACCTCGCCGGCCGGGTCGCCTACTTCGTCCCGGTCGGCCTCGCCGCATTCGGCGCAGCGCTGATCGCGCGGCCGCTGCTGCGGGCGCGGACGGCGCTCAATGCCGGGGCGATCCTGGTGATCTCGGGCCTGCTGCTCGCCTTCGCGGCCGAAACCGCCGGGTTGGGGCCAAACCATCCGCAGCGCCACGATTACTTCCAGCACAGGTTCATGGTCGAGCACGGCGGGGTGCTCGGCGAATCGCTGTACTGGGCCTCGACGACGCTCTTCCAACGGATCGGCGCCCACATCCTCTCGGTGCTGATGCTGGCCTCTGGCGTCCTCTTGCTCACCGGAACCACGGTCGCCGGGGTGCTCGGGGCGACTGGCAATGCGGTCCGCCGGGCCGGCACCGGGACCTTCGACCTCACCCGGACGATGCGCGTCCAGCGGCGGGCCTCCTCAGGCGACGACGCCTGGGGCGGGCTCGAGGACGACGAGATCGCGATCACTCGCCACGGGCCGACCGAGTCCTTCGATGTCGACCCGGCCGCCGCCGAGGAAGAGGAGGCGGAGACGATCGTCGTCGAGCGCGGCGCCGAGCAAGGATGGAACGCCGCCCAGGACGACGAGCTCGCCGATTCCGACCGCGGCGAGGTGGAGTCCGGCGCGACGACGACGGACCACGGCACCACCCCGATGGGCAACGCGCGCCACGCGCACGGCGTCACCGCGTCGGAGGAGATCGACTACCGCCCGCCACCGATCAAGGCGCTGGGTCGCGGCAAGGCCGACCCCGGACCCGACATGCGCGACCGCGAGGCGACCGCGAGCGCCCTGCTCGAGTCGCTTCGCCATTTCGGCATCGAGGCCCGGCTGCTGGGCACGGTCAGCGGTCCGCACGTGAGCAGGTACGAGCTTCAGCTGGCGCCCGGCACCAAGGTGAGCAAGGTCGCACAGCTCAGGGACGACCTCGCCTACGCGCTCGCCTCGACCGACATCCGGATCCTCGCCCCGATCCCCGGCAAGAAGGCGGTCGGCGTCGAGGTGCCGAATCAGCGCCGGCGGTTGGTGCGGCTCGGCGACATCTACGCGGAGCCGCCGAAGGGCGCCTCGCCGCTGCTCTGCTGGCTCGGCAAGGACGTTTCCGGCCAGTCGGTGAGCGCCGACATGGCGCTGATGCCGCATGTCCTCGTCGCCGGCACCACCGGCTCGGGAAAGTCGGGGTGCGTCAACGCGATCCTCACCTCGATCCTCATGCACGCCTCGCCGAACGAGGTGCGGCTCGTGCTCGTCGACCCGAAGCGCGTCGAGCTCAATCATTACGAGCGCGTCCCGCACCTGCTGACCCCGGTGGTCACCAACCCGAGACTGGCGGCGAACGTGCTCGCAAACCTGATCGGGGAGATGGAGAGCCGCTACTCGGTGATGAGCGAGGCGCGGGCGCGCAACCTGGCCGAGCTCAACCGGGTCCGCAAGAAGTCGGGTGAGCCACCGCTCCCGCACATCCTCTGCGTGATCGACGAGCTCGCCGACCTGATGATGGTCGCGCCGGCGGAGGTCGAGGATTCGATCATCCGCCTGGCACAGAAGGCGCGGGCGATCGGCATCCACCTCGTGCTCGCCACCCAGCGGCCGTCCACCGACGTGATCACCGGGACGATCAAGGTCAACATCCCGTCGCGGATCGCGTTCGCGGTCGCCTCCCAGGTCGACTCGCGCGTGATCCTCGACCAGGGCGGGGCCGAGACCCTGCTCGGCCAGGGCGACATGCTCTTCCGCCCGGTCGGGACGTCGAAGCTGAACCGAATCCAGGGTGCCTTCGTCACCGAGGAGGAGATCGCGCGCGTCTGCGGGCACTGGGCCAAGCAGGGCGAGCCGGACTTCGACGTCGAGCTGCTGGAGGCCAAGGAACCCGAGGTCGAGGTGGGCGCCGAGGACGAGCTCTCCCCCGACCAGGACGACCTGCTCGCCGACGCGGCGCGGATCGTGGTCGAGTCGGAGACCGCCTCGGTGTCGATGATCCAGCGCCGGCTGCGGGTCGGCTACACGCGGGCCGGGAGGCTGATCGACATGCTCGAGCGCCGGGGGATCATCTCCGGCTATGAGGGCTCGAAGCCGCGCCAGGTGCTCGTCTCCCAGTCGGAGCTGCCGCGGCTGCTCGACCGGTTCGCCAGCGGGATCATCGAGGGGCGCCCGGACTCCGAGGACGAGCCCGGCGCTGCGCCCACCGACACGGAGCTGCAGCGACTCGGCGGCTGAGCCTCCCCGGGGCGCGGGACCGGCGTCAGGCACCGACGCCCGCGCGCCGCGAGAATAGGCACGCCATGGATGACGGCGGCTTCGGAGAGATGCGGATCGGCGCCGTGCTGGCGGCGACGCGCGAGCGCGCCGGCCTCGACCTGCGCGCGGTCGAGGAGGAGACGAAGATCCGCGGCAAGTACCTGCGCGCGATCGAAGCGGAGGACTGGGCGACGCTCCCGAGCGACGCCTACGCGAAGGGCTTCATCCGCACCTACGGCGAGCTGCTCGGCCTCGACGCCGAGGCGCTGGTCGACGAATACCGGCGCCAGGTCGAGTCCCGCGACGCGACGCCGGCGCGGCCGATCGGCGACCGGGTGCTCGAGGGCCGCCGGCGCGTCGGCGAGCCGCCGCGGCGGCCGTCGTGGGCGCTCATCGGCGCGGGCGTCGCGGTCGGGATCGCCGCGATCCTCGCCGTGATCGGACTGACCGCCGACGACGACGCCTCGAAGCCGAAGGGCGGCGCCGTGACGGGGCGCCACAAACCCGAGCGCCACGGCTCACGCCGGCACGGCGCGAGCGGTCAGGATGGGACCGTGAAGCTGGCCCTCAACGTCCACGACCCGGTCGAGGTCTGCCTCCTGGGCGGCGGGGGGGAGGCGTTGATCGACGGCCAGGTGCTGGCCGCGGGAACCGAGGAGCAGTACGAGCGCCATTCCTTCTCACTGCGATTCCCGTCTGGATTCGCTCCGGACGAGTTCCGGCTCGAGGTCGCCGGCGAGAAGCGGATCCTGCCGAAGGTCGACGGGCCCGCGGCGTTCACGATCACGCCTCCGCGTCACGTGCGCGCGGCGAAAACGCCGGGGAAGGTGTGCCCGTGAGCGTCCGGGCCGGCATCCTGGTCACCGGAACCGAGGTGGTCACGGCGACGATCGTCGACCGCAACGGCCCCTGGGTCTCGCAACGACTGGCCGAGCTCGGAGTCGAGGTCGCCCACATCCTGGTCGTCGGCGACCGGCCCGACGACCTCGAGGCCGGGCTCCGGTTCATGGCCGCCGAACGATGCGAGCTGATCGTGACCAGCGGCGGACTCGGCCCGACCGCCGACGACCTGACCGCCGAGATCGTCGCGCGCTACGCCGGCGTGACGATGACCCTCGACGAGCGGATGGAGGCGAGGATCGCCGAGATCGTCTCGGGCTTCGCGCGCCAGCGGCGCTTCGATCCCGAGGCGATGCGCGCCGCGAACCGAAAGCAGGCGATGGTCCCGCGCGGCGCGGAAGCGCTCGACCCCGCGGGCACGGCCCCCGGGCTCGTCGTGCCGGTCGACTCCGGGCCGACCGTGATCGTGCTTCCGGGACCGCCGCGCGAGCTGCGTTCGATGTGGGCCGCGGCGATCGCAACCGACGCCGTACAGGCCGTGCTCGCGCGCGCCCAGCCCTATGTGACGCAGACGGTGCGGATGTTCGGGATCCCCGAGTCGGAGCTCGCCCAGTCGCTGCGCGAGATCGAGCAGAAGGTCGATCTCTCGCCGCTGGAGATCACCACCTGCCTGCGGCGCGGCGAGCTCGAGGTGGAGATCCGCCATCGCGCCGGGGCCGAGGAAACCCGTGAGGCGCTCGTCGACGCCCTCGTCGAGCGCCACCGGCGCTTCGTCTTCAGCCGCGACGGCTCGACGATCGACGAGCAGATCGCGGAGCTGCTCATCGGCCGGCGCCTCGGCCTGGCCGAGTCGTGCACCGGCGGGCTGCTTGCCGCGCGGCTGACCGAGCGGCCCGGATCCTCGGCCTACTTCGCCGGCGGCGTCGTCTCCTATTCCAACCGGGCGAAGGCCGAGCTGCTCGGGGTGCCGAAGGAGCTGCTCGAGCGCCGCGGGGCCGTCTCGCCGGAGGTCGCGCGGGCGATGGCCGAGGGCGCGCTGGCGAGGTTCGACGCCGACGTCTCCTGCGCGATCACCGGGATCGCTGGCCCGGACGGCGGCAGCGAGTCGAAGCCGGTCGGCTACGTCTGCTGGTGCCTGCTCGACGCCGACGGCAACGAGCTCGCCCGCGACGTGGTCGTGCCGGGGGCTCGCGCCGAGATCCGGGACCGCTCGACGACCGTCGCGCTGCAGCTCCTGCGCCGCCTGCTGCGCGGCGAGGAGGCGCCGCTCTAGGGCCCGTGCGCGGCGACGAGCCACAGCCCGAGGAGATCGCGATCGCCGACCGCGTGCTCGACGACCTGCGGACCCGGCTCGCGCGGACGCGGTGGCCGGGACAGCCCCGTGAGCTGGGCTGGGAGATGGGCGCCGACCTCGGCTATCTGCGCGAGCTCTGCGAGCACTGGGCGTCGGCGTATGACTGGCGCCGGTTCGAACGGGCCCTGAACGGGCTCTCGAACTGGCGCTGGGACGGGATCCACTTCATCTGGGAGCGGGCGACGGGCGACCCGCGCGGCGGCGCCGATCCGAGGCGGCCGTCCGTGATGCTGATCCACGGTTGGCCGGGGGCCCCGGTCGAGTTCATGGAGGTGATCCCGGCGCTGGTCGCCGCCGGCCACGACGTCGTCGTCCCGTCGCTGCCCGGGTTCGCGTTCTCCGACCCGCCGGCCGTCCCGATCGGGGTCGGGGGGACCGCCGCCCGTCTGCGTCAGCTGATGGCGAGGCTCGGATACGAGCGCTACGCGCTTCAGGGCGGCGACTGGGGCTCGATCCTCGCGGCGCGGATGGCGTTCGACGATCCGGACGCGGTGGTCGCGATCCACCTCAACAGCCCGGGTGTCCTGCCGGCACCCGCCGAGCTCGCCGAGCCGCCGATCAGCGAGGCCGAGGTCGCCTATGTCGAGGCGGCGCAGCGCTGGCGAGGGCGGGAGGGATTTCACCTGCTCGTCCAGGGCGCGGCGCCCGACGCGCTGGCCGTCGGGCTCGCCGATTCGCCCGCCGGGCTCGCGGCGTGGCTGGTGGACAAGTTCCGTCGCTGGTCGGACTGCGACGGCGAGATCGGGCGTCGCTTCTCCCACGACGATCTCTGCGACCTCTTGACGATCTACTGGGCGACCGGCACGATCGCCTCCTCGATGCGCCTCTACGGGGCCGAGGCGCGAGATCGCTGGCGCCTGGCGCCTGGAGAGCGGATCACGGTGCCCGCAGCGGTCGCCGATTACCCGGCCGAGCTCGTGCGCCCCCCGCGCGCGTGGACCGAGCGGGTGCTTGCCGATCTGCGCCGATGGACGGAATTCGACCGCGGCGGGCACTTCGCCGCGCTCGAGGAGCCGGAGCTCTTGGCCGGCGACCTGCTCGCCTTTCTCCGTCAGCTGTGAACGCGCCACCCGTCGGCGGTAGCTCGGCTGCGGCCGGCCGCGTCGTGGGCGAGACGCCGACGATCGCGGTGATCGCCGACACCCACCTGCCGCGCGGCAACCGGCGGCTGCCGGGGGAGTGCGTGCGCAGGATCGCCGCCGCCGACGCGGTGATCCACGCCGGCGACTTCTCGACCGCCGCCGCCTACGAGGAGATCGCCGCGATCGGGCCGCCCCTGCTCGCGGTCCACGGCAACGTCGACGATCCCGAGCTCCGCGGACGGCTGGCCGAGCGCACCGTGGTCGAGCTGTCGGGAGCCCGGATCGGCCTCGTCCACGACGCCGGCCCGGCCCGCGGCCGGCTGGCGCGGCTGCGGAGGTGGTTCCCCGACGCCGACGCGGTCGTCTTCGGCCATTCCCACCTGCCGCTGCTCGAGCGCGAGCCCGGCTTTCAGATCTTCAACCCCGGCAGCCCGACGGAGCGCCGGCGTGCCCCGGCGCGCACGATGGGGATCGCGGGCATCGACCGGAGCGGGATTCGATTCCGCCACGTAGAGCTTTCCTGACATCCGATGCGCGCTTCGCGCCGCCACGCGTCGTAGCGTGGGGGGCGTGGCCAGGCAGCGACTGAAGAGCCCGAGGGCGCGCCTGTTCGTCGCTCTCGACCTCCCGGATCGGGTACGTACGGAGATCGCCGCCTGGCAGCAACGCGCGCTCACCGACCCGGCCCTGCGCCCGATGCGCGCCGAGGCACTCCACGTGACCCTGTGCTTTCTCTCCTACCACCCGGAGAAGGCGATCCCGCGGATCCTCGCGATCGTCGGTTCGCTGCCGGCGCGCCCGGTGAAGCTGCGCTTCGATCCCCAGCCCTCACCGATGCCGAAGGGCCGGCCAAGGCTCTATGCGATCGGCGGGCGCAGCGAACCGGCCGCGGCGCTCCAGGCCCGGCTCTCCGACGCGCTTGCCTCCGAGGGCTTCTACGAGCCCGAAAAGAGGGGCTTCTGGCCCCACGTCACGGTCGCGCGGGTGCGCAGCGAGCGGCTGGCGCCGGACCCCGGACAGCGCCGCGGCAAGGGGCGGCCGAGGCGCGTCAAGCGACCTGCCGGCGCCGTTGCCGAAGCGGCTCACGAAGCCCTTCGGAGCCGTCCGGGTCGCCCTCTACCGTTCGAATCTCAGGCCCCAGGGCGCCGAGTACGTGCGCCTCGGCGGCGTCGACTTGCCGTCCCCAGATGACTGACCTCCAATCCCCGCATACCCGGATGACGCGCCTGGCGCTTCGCAAGTCCTCGTCCTCGGCCGCTCGCGTGGCGCATCAGTCATCCCGACAGAAGAGGTGATCAAGACGATGGCGGAAGCAAAGAAGGCGGATCTGAAGGCGGCCGACAAGGAGGCGAAGGCCAAGGACGCGGCGCTGGCCGCGGCCCTGTCGCAGATCGACAAGCAGTTCGGCCAGGGATCCGTGATGAGGCTGGGCGAGCGCGCCTCGATCCCGGTCGAGGTGGTGCCCACCGGCGCCCTGGCGCTCGACCTGGCGCTCGGGGTCGGCGGCGTGCCGCGCGGGCGGATCGTCGAGATCTTCGGGCCCGAGTCATCGGGCAAGACGACGCTCGTCTACCACATCATCGCCCAGGCCCAGGCCCGTGGCGGCGTCTGCGCGTTCGTCGACACAGAGCACGCGATCGACCCGATCTACGCGAAGCGGATCGGCGTCGACACCGACGAGCTGCTCGTCTCCCAGCCCGACTACGGCGAGCAGGCGCTCGAGATCGTCGACGTGCTGACGCGCTCGGGTGCGGTCGACGTGGTCGCGATCGACTCGGTCGCCGCGCTCACCCCCCGGGTCGAGCTCGAGGGGCAGATGGGGGAGACCCAGGTCGGCCTCCAGGCGCGGTTGATGTCGCAGGCGCTGCGCAAGCTCGCCGGGAACCTCAACCGGGCGAAGACGATCTGCATCTTCACGAACCAGATCCGCGAGAAGATCGGCGTGATGTTCGGCTCGCCCGAGACCCAGCCGGGAGGCCGGGCGCTGAAGTTCTATTCCTCGCAGCGACTCGACATCCGTAGGATCGAGACGCTCAAGGAGGGCACCGAGGCGGTCGGCAACCGCGTCCGGGTGAAGGTCGTCAAGAACAAGGTCGCGGCGCCGTTCAAGCAGGCGGAGTTCGACATCGAGTACGGCCAGGGAATCTCCTACGAGGGCGGCTTGCTCGACCTTGCGATCGAAAACGACCTCGTCCAGAAGTCCGGCTCGTTCTTCTCCTACGGCGAGCTGCGCCTCGGCCAGGGGCGCAACAACACCAAGCAGTACCTGGCCGAGAACCCGGAGCTCGCCGGAGAGATCGAGGCGAAGCTGTTCGAGCAGCTCGGCATCGAGCGCTCGCCGAGCACGCCGCCTGCCGACGCCGTCGAGGTTGAGGCGGTCGCAGCGGCGGCGCCGGAGGCGATCGCGCAAGAGCGCAGGGCCGCCTAGCCCGCGGATCGGCGCCGTGGCCGGCCCGGACGGGTTCGAGCGGGCGCTCGAGGCGCTCGCCCACAAGGAGCGCACGAGCGCCGAGCTCGCCGCCTGGCTGGCCGAGCGCGGCTTCGGCGCCGACGTGGTCGAGTCGGCGGTCGAACGGCTGATCGAGGCGGGGGCGCTCGACGACGAGCGCTTCGCGGCTCGATTCGCGGCGGACAAGCGCGAGCTGCGCGGTTGGGGCCCGGCGCGGATCCGCGAGGCGCTCGCCGCTCGCGGGCTCGATCGCGCCTCGGTCGACGCGGCGCTTGCCGGCGACGACTCCGCGGACCAGCTCGAGCGCGCGATCGAGCTGCTCGCGCGCCGCGGCGAGCCGCCGGACGACCCCGGCGCGCGCACGCGGGCGCTCGCGTACCTCGCTCGCCGCGGCTACGACTCCGAGCTCGCCTATGAGGCGGTTCGCGGCTTCGAGCGCCGAGCCGCGTAGACGCTGCCGCGCGCGCAGCGCGAGCCGACTGCCATCCGGGCGCGCGGCTTGCCAGATCGCCCTCGCGCGACTACGATCGCAGGGCGGCACCGAGCCGCCTGAAAGACGCGAACTGGCAGCTGAATCCCGAGAGTTTCCGTGGTGATCACCCCCGAGCAGAGGTTCACACCCCGGCGGACCTGATCCGCCGACCCGCAAACCGGCGCGCAGGCACCCGCGCGCCAGCAAAAAGACCAGCAGCCACGAGCGCGCTTCGGCGGCGCGGGTCGCGGCGGTCCGGAGGACCGCCGGATAGCGGAAACGCAACGCGGCGGCCGGCGACGGCCGCGGAAAGGAAGCGATGGCTCAACGCGCGCTCTGGCTACCCTGGCGGCGCGAACGCGCCGCCGACCCAGGACTCGGCACCGCCCAGGCGCGACGGTTCGCAGCCCACCCCGGAGCCCGCCGAAAGCGAGCTGCGCGCGCGTCGCGAGGAGATCGCCCGGATGGAGGAGCGAGCGCTGCGCGAGCTCGAATCGCTGGACGTCAAGCGCTCCGACCTCGAGCGGCGCACGCAGGCGCTGGCGGACCGCGAGCGCAACCTGGCCAAGGAGGGCGACGAGCTCAAGCAGGCGAAGCGCGCGCAGCGTCGCGAGCTCGAGCGCCTCTCGGGACTGAGCGCGGCGCAGGCGAAGCAGCTGCTGCTCGCCGAGGTCGAGCAGGAGGCCAAGCAGCAGGCCGGCCTGCGACTTCAGGAGATCGAGGCCCAGACCAAGGCCGAGGCCGAGCGCCGGGCTCGCAGCATCCTCTCGGTCGCGATGCAGCGCCTGGCGGCCAAGCACTCGGGAGACTCGACCACGAGGCTCGTCGATCTGCCCAACGACGAGATGAAGGGGCGGATCATCGGCCGCGACGGGCGCAACATCCGGGCGCTCGAGAAGCTCACCGGCGTCGACGTGATCATCGACGAGACGCCATCCGCAGTCGTGCTCTCGAGCTTCGACGGCGTTCGCCGCGAGATCGCTCGGCTGACGCTCGAGCGGCTGATCGCCGACGGCCGCATCCATCCGGCGCTGATCGAGGAGACCTACGAGCACGCCCGCGAGGAGATCCAGACGCGAATCGTCGAGGAGGGCGAGCGCGCCGCGCTCGAGGCCCGCGTCGCCGGGCTCGACTCGGAGCTGCTGCGCCTGCTCGGCGAGCTTCGGTTCAGGACCAGCTATGGCCAGAACGTGCTCGACCACCTGGTCGAGTGCTCCCACCTCGCGGCGCTGATCGCCGCGGAGCTCGACGCCTCGGTCGAGACGGCGCGCCGAGCGACGCTGCTCCACGACATCGGCAAGGCGGTCACGCATGAGGTCGAGGGGCCGCACGCGCTGGTCGGGGGCCGAATCGCGCGGCGCCACGGCGAGCCCGAGGCGGTCGCGCACGCGATCGAAGCGCATCACGGCGAGGTCGAGCCGAGGACCGTCGAGGCGGTGATCGTGCAGACGGCCGACGCGGTCTCCGGGGCTCGGCCGGGGGCTCGCGGCGACGCCCTCGAGCAGTACGTCGGACGGCTGCGCGACCTCGAGCAGATCGCGCAGCGCCACCACGGGGTCGAGCGCGTGTTCGCGATGCGCGCGGGTCGCGAGATCCGGGTAATCGTCGACCCCGGCGAGGTCGACGACGAACGCGCCGCGCTGATCTCCCACGAGATCGCCGCTGCGATCGAGAAGGAGATGGAGTACCCGGGCCGGATCAGGATCACCGTGATCCGCGAGAGCCGCGCGACCGCGTACGCGAGCTGACCGGCCCCGCGCCGACGGCACGGCCGCACGCGAGCTTGCGGGCGATCTCTTAGGATCCCGCCCCGGATGGACGACACCCTCTTCTACGTCCTCGGGATCGCGCTCGTCGTGCTCGCGCTCGTGACCGCGTTTCTCGGGCTGCGATTCGAAAAGTTCCCGCCCTCCCGAGCGCTGTTGATCGGCGGCGTCGCCGTGTTCGCCGCGCTCGTGATCGGGACGACGACGTTCGCATGGCGCAACGCCGTCGACGAGCAGGACCAACGCGAGGAGGAGCTCGCCGCGGACGTTTCCGCCAACCAGCAGGCCGGAAACGTGGGCGAGGCCGAGGAGGAGGCCGGAAGCGCAGGGCGCGCCGACCACCACCACCACCGCCGCCACCACCACGGCTCCCGCGGACGCTGCGCTCGAGCAGGGCGCCCAGGTGTTCAGCTCCGCCGGCTGCTCGGGCTGCCACACGCTCGCCGCGGCGGGCTCGAGCGGCACCACCGGTCCCGACCTCGACGGGGCCCTGAAGGGCCAGAGCCCTGCGTTCATCGAGACGTCGATCGTCGATCCCAACCAGTCGATCGCCAAGGGTTATCCGCCCGACGTGATGCCGCAGAACTTCGGCGACACCCTGAGCCCCGAGGACCTCGACGCATTGGTCCAGTACCTCGGCGCCTCGACGGGCGGTCAAGGGGGCTAGGCGAGCGGTCGCCGGTCCCGCGGTCGCGCCTCGACGAGCTCGGCGTCGCGGGCCGCCCTAAGATCCCGCGCGTGAGCGGCAAGCGCTTCCACGTGACCACGTTCGGGTGTCAGATGAACGCCCACGACTCCGAGCGGATGAAGGGGATGCTCGAGTCGCTCGGCTACCGCGAGGTCGCCGAGCGCGCCGAGGCGGACCTGATCCTGTTCAACACCTGCTCGATCCGCGAGGCGGCCGACAACCGCTTCATCGCCCACCTGGGGGAGGCGAAGCGGCTCAAGTCCGAGGATCCCGACCGCGTCGTCGGCGTCGGCGGCTGCTGGGCACAGTCGGTGAAGGACGAGGTCTTCGAGCGCTTCCCGTTCGTCGACGTCGCCTTCGGCCCGGGCCAGATCGCGCGGCTGGCGGAGTTCTTGACCTCCGACTCGCTCTCGGCGCAGGGATATTTCGAGTTCGAGGACTTCTCCGGGCACCTGCCGATGAAGCGCGAGCGCGAGTTCCAGGCCTGGCTTCAGATCTCACAGGGCTGCAACTGCCGCTGCTCGTACTGCATCGTGCCCTCGACCCGCGGGCGCGAGCAGAGCCGCGATCCCGCCGAGCTTGTAGCGGAGGCGCGGCAGCTGGCGGCCGACGGCGTGCGCGAGCTGACCCTGCTCGGCCAGAACGTGAACAGCTACGGCCGCGACCTGCCGCGGGAGTCCCGGACCGGCTTCGCCTCGCTGCTCGCCCGCCTCGACGCGGTCGAGGGGATCGATCGGATTCGCTACACCAGCCCGCACCCCAAGGACATGCGCGAGGAGGTGATCCGAGCCCACGCCGAGCTGCCGGCCGTCTGCGAGCACATCCATTTGCCGCTCCAGTCGGGCTCCAGCCGGATCCTGAAGGCGATGCGACGCACCTACGATCGCAAGCGCTACCTCGAGCGCGTGGCCCTGATCCGCGAGCACGTACCCGACTGCGCGCTGACCACGGACATCATCGTCGGCTTCCCCGGCGAGGCCGAGGAGGACTTCGAGGCGACGCTCGCGGTCGCGGAGGAGGTGGGCTACGACGGCGCCTTCACGTTCATCTACTCGCCGCGACGCGAGACCGAGGCCGCCGCCTTCGATGACCAGGTCCCACATGCCGTCAAGCGCGAGCGGATGGCGCGCCTCGTCGAGGTGATCCAACGGCGGGCTCGCGAGCGCTCGCAGCGTTTCGTCGGTCGCACGATGGAGGTCCTGGTCGAGGGCCCGAGCCGCACCGATCCGGCGCGCCTGCGCGGCCGCACCCGGCACAACAAGGCGGTCAACTTCGACGGCGTGGCGAGGGCCGGTGACCTGATCGAGGTCGAGATCGACGCCGCGAGCTCACAGACACTGACCGGACACGCCCCGCTGCTCACGCGCGCCGGCTGACGGCCCCCCGTGCGGGTGCTGGCGATCTTCGGGCCGACCGCGGTCGGCAAGACCGCGATCGCGATCGCGATCGCCGATCGCCTGCGCGAGCGGGGGGAGGACCCGGTGGCGATCTCCTGCGACGCGATCCAGGTCTACCGCGGGCTCGAGATCCTGAGCGGGGCCGCAACCGCGGCCGAGCGCGAGCGCCTCGAGCATCGTCTGCTCGGCTTCGTCGCCATCGACGGCGAGTTCTCGGCCGGGCGGTTCGCCGGCCTCGTCCATCCGGAGATCGACCAGCTGCTCGCCGAGGGTCGGCGGCCGATCCTGGTCGGCGGGACGGGGCTCTACATGCGCGCCGCGCTCGCCGAGCTCGAGATGCGGCCGCAGGTCCCGGCCGAGGTGAGGGCCGAGGTCGAGCGCGAGATTGCCGAGCGCGGGCCGGCGGCGCTGCACGCCGAGCTGTCGCGGGAGCTCGCCTCGGGCGTGCACCCGAACGACCGCAAGCGGATCGCCCGGCTCACCGAGCTCACCCGCCTCGGAATCGCCCCGCACGACTCCTCGGAGGGCCTCTGGGGCGAGGACCTGCGGGTCTCGACCGTGCTGGTCGGCCTGACAATCGACCGCGACGAGCTCAAGCGGAGGATCGACGCGCGGGTCGAGGAGATGATCCGGCTCGGGGCCGAGAAGGAGGTACGAAATGCGAACGCGGCGGGGGCATCGCGCACGGCGCGCCACGCCATCGGCTTCGAGGAGCTGCTCGCCGGCGACGTCGAGGGTATGAAACGCGCGCAGTGGCGCTACGCCCGGCGCCAGCTCACCTGGATGGGGAGGATGGAGGGCCTGCACCGGATCGACCGCACCGGCCGCAACGACGCGGACGTCGGCGCCGAGATCGTGACCCTGCTCGACGCCCGGCCGGACGCCCGGTGAGCGACGGCGCCGCGGAAGCGGTCCTGTTCGACTTCGACGGCGTGCTCGTCGACTCCACCCGGGCGGTGAGTCGGCGTGGGAGCGCTCCCCAATAGGCTCTCGCCGCGATGCGGTTCGAGAAGTGGCAGGCGCTCGGCAACGACTACGTCGTAGTCGAGGCCGGGGAGCTGCCCTGGCGGCTGACGGCCGAACGGATCAGGCGCCTCTGCGAGCCGCATTTCGGCGTCGGCTCGGACGGGATACTGCTGCTCTCGCCGGCCGGCGACGAGCGCCACGTCGCCGAGCTGCAGATCTTCAACCCGGACGGCTCGGAGGCCGAGATGTCGGGAAACGGCGCCCGCGAGGCGGCGCTTTACCTGCGAGCCGCGGGCTGGACCGACGCGGACACGTTCACGATCGTCACCAAAGCCGGCGAGGTGACTCCGACGATGACCGGGCCCGGCGAGGTCTCGATGGCGATCGGCCGCGCCTCGGTGCGCTCCCCGGATTATCCGAGCGGCCCCGAGGACGGCACGGGCACGCTCGCGTCCGGCGGGCGGGAATGGCGATTCCAGCACGTCGACGTCGGCAACCCGCAGTGCGTGATCGAGGTCGGCGACGAGCTCGAGGAGCTCGATCTGGCGGCGATCGGGCCCCCGATCGCGGGCAACACCGAGCTGTTCCCCAACCGCACCAACGTCTCGCTCACCAGCGTGGACGGCTCGACCGTCCGCGCACGGATCTTCGAGCGCGGGGTGGGGGAGACGCTCTCCTCCGGCACCGGCGCCAGCGGCGCCGCCGTCGCCGCTTTTCTGCGTGGCGCCCCGAGCCCGATCACGGTGCGGCTCGACGGCGGCGAGCTCACCGTCGAGATCACCGACGAGCTCGACGTGACTCTGATCGGCAGCGCCTCCCGGGTCTACGCGGGCGAGCTCGACCCGGAGGTCGTGCGCGCGCTGAGCGCGACCTGAACCCCCGCGATGGCGGCGAGCGAGGACAGGCAGGGACGCGCGACCGGCGGCTGGACCCGTCGCTATCGGCCTGAGCCCGACGCCCCGGACGAGGCCTTCGCGGCCGAGGACGACCCCCGGCCGCTGTACGGCCCGTTGCTCGAGGCACTCGAGCGGCATCGGCCGACCGAGCTCACCGGCGCCGTGCGGGCGATGCTGGACGAGCGCCGGGTGACGTTCGGCGAGGACGGAGGATTGTTCAACCTCGACCCGGTGCCGAGGCTGATCGAAGCGGAGGAATGGGCACGCCTCGAATCGGGTCTCGCGCAGCGCGCCCGCGCGCTCGATGCGTTCGCCGCCGACGCCTACGGCGAGCGCCGAATCTTCGCGGCGGGCGGGGTCCCGGAGCGGGTGCTCGCCGGATCGCGGCTCCATGAGCCGTCGATGTCGGCGATCGAACCCCCCGGCCGGCGCCGGGTGCACGTCTGCGGATTCGACCTCGCGCGGCGGGCGGACGGCCGGATGGTCGTGCTCGAGGACAACACGCGCACGCCCTCAGGTCACGCCTACGCCACCGCCGCCAGGGACGCGATCACCGAGCTGCTCGACTGTCCCTCGCTCGACCCGCGCCCGATCGCGCCGGCGATCGAAATGCTCGCCGAGGCGCTGCGCGGCGCGGCCCCCGAGGACGTGAATGAGCCGTGCGTGGCGGTGATCACCGATGGGCCTCGCAGCTCCGCCTTCTACGAGCACCGAGCCGTGGCCGAGGCGCTCGGCGCCAGGCTGGTCGGCGCGCGCGACCTGGAGGTCGCCGCGGGGCGGCTCTGGGCCCGCGGCGAGCGCGGCCGCGACCCCGTCGACGTCGTCTATCGCCGCAGCGACGACTCGCGGCTCACCGACCAGGCCGGCCGGCTGACGGCGCTCGGCGCCGCCCTTGACGAGCCGATGCGACGCGGTTCGCTCGGGGTCGTGAACGCGTTCGGCTCCGGGATCGCCGACGACAAGCTCACCTACGCGTACGGCGCCGAGCTGATCGGCTTCTATTTGGGCGAGCAGCCGCTGATCGACTCGATCCACACCTACGACCTCGCCGAGGACGACCAGCGCCGGCAGGCGCTCGAGCGGGTGGAGGATCTGGTGGTCAAGCCGCGCTTCGGGTCCGGCGGTGAGCGGGTGCTGATCGTCGGCGAGCCGGACGCGCCGCACCCGGACGAGGTGCGCCGCCAGATCGAAGCCCAGGCCGAAGAGCTCGTCGCCCAGGAGCGAATCTCGCTCTCCACGCACCCGTGCGTCGTCTCCGAGTCGCTCGAGCCGCGGCGAATCGACCTGCGCCCGTTCGCCTACGCCACCGCGTCGGGCTTCCGGATCTCGCCCGGCGGGCTGACGAGGTACGCGCCGAGCCGCGGCTCGATGGTCGTCAACTCCTCGCGGGGTGGCGGTGCCAAGGACACGTGGGTCCTTCCCTGATCCGCTCGCCCGCTAGCCTCTCGCGCCCGATGGCGCTCACCGACCCATCCAAGCGGCTCGAGGCGATCCCGCCCTACATGTTCGCCGAGCTCGAGCGCAAGGTGGCCGACAAGCGCGCGGCCGGGATCGACGTGATCAGCCTCGGGATCGGCGACCCCGACACCCCCACCTATCCCCACATCGTCGAGGCGATGCGGAGCGCGGTGGCCGATCCGGGCACGCACCAATACCCGTCGAACCGGGGGCGCATCGAGTTCCGTCAGGCGTTCGCCGATTTCTACGGGCGCCGTTTCGGGGTCGAGATCGACGCCGAGTCCGAGGTGATCCCGGCGATCGGCGCCAAGGAATGCATCTACAACCTCAGCTTCGCGTTCCTCGATCCGGACGACGTCGCGCTCGCCTCAGACCCGGGCTACCCGGTCTATACGGGCGGTCCGCTGCTCGCCGGCGCCGAGGCGGTGCTGATTCCGCTGGTTGCCGAGCTCGGGTTCGCGCCCGACCTCGACCGAATCCCCGCCGAGGCGCTCGAGCGGGCGCGACTGATCTTCCTCAACTACCCGAACAACCCGACCGGCGCGGTGGCGCCCGAGGGCCTGTTCGAGCGCGTGGTCGAGCTCGCGCGCGAGCACGAGATCCTCGTCGTCCACGACAACGCCTACTCGGAGACCACCTACGACGGCTACGTCGCCCCGAGCTTCCTGGCGACTCCGGGCGCCAAGGAGGTCGGAGTCGAGGTCTTCTCGCTCTCGAAGGGCTACAACATGACCGGCTGGCGCTGCGCGGCGATCCTCGGCAACGCCGACGCCGTCTCCGCCTACTGGCGGCTGAAGACGAACATCGACTCGGGCCTGTTCGACGCGGTGCAGCTCGCCGGCGCTGCGGCGCTCGAGGGGTCGCAGCGGGCGGTCGCAGAGATGAACGCGATCTACGTCCGCCGCCGCGACCTGGTCGTCGGCGCCCTGCGCGAGATCGGCGTCGACGTCGCGGCGCCGAAGGGCACGATCTACGTCTGGGCTCCGGTGCCCGACGGTCACACCTCGACCTCGTTCGCGGAGCTGGTGCTCGAGAGGGCGGCGGTCGTCGTCTCGCCCGGCTCGATGTACGGGCCGTGCGGGGAGGGGTTCTTCCGGATCTCGCTGACCACGCCCGACGAGCGGATCTCCGAGGCGGTCGAACGGCTGCGCGAGCATCTCGCCTGAGTTGGCCGGCGAGCGCTCCAGAGCCCGGTCCGGATCCTCGTTCGAGCGCCGCTACGGGTTCTGCCGCGCGGTCCGCACCGGCGGGCGAGTGATCGTCTCCGGGACCGCGCCGATCTGGCCCGACGGCTCCTGCGACCCCGACCCGGGCGCTCAGGCGCGGCGCTGCTGCGAGATCATCGTCGCGGCGCTGGAGGAGCTCGGCGCGGGCACCGCCGAGGTGATCCGAACCCGGATGTTCGTGACCGATCCCGAGGTCGCCGACGCCGTCGGCGCGGTGCACGGCGAGTTCTTCGGCGAGGCGGCTCCGGCCGCGACGATGGTCGTCGTGAGCTCGCTGCTCGATCCGCGCTGGGTGGTCGAGATCGAGGCCGAGGCGCAGCTGCGGTAAGCCTCGATTGCCACGAGGTCCGAGCGGGCACCGCGGCCCTCGGACGAAGAATCTGTTAGCAATTACTCACACGGCGCATGAACTCGGGGCGGCAGGGCCGCGGGGGAGATTCAAGGCGCCACCAACACTCACCGATCTGGACAACTGATGACCACTCTCGGAATCGCCCTCGCCCTCGCCTGCGCCGCGATGGCCAACCTGGGAATGCTCTGCAAGCACCGGGGTGCCTGCGAGTCGCCCGAGATCGAGCTGCGGAGCCCGTTGCGCAGCGCGATCGCGCTGTTCAGCTCGCGCTGGTGGACGCTCGGCTTCGCGGTCGCGGCCGTCGCCTGGCTCTTGCACGTCGCCGCGATGGCGGTCGCGCCGCTGTCGCTCGTCCAGGCCGTGATCGCCGGCGGCCTGGTCCTGATCGCGTTCCCGGCCAGCGCTACTTCGACCACCGGCTCAACGCACGCGAGTGGCTCGGGCTCGGCCTCGCGGCCGCCGGACTCGCGTTCCTCGCGGTCACCGTCCCGCACGCGCGCGAGAACGAGGGCTACTCGATCGCCACCCTGGCCGCGTTCGAGACGGTCATCTTCGGCGCCGGCCTGCGCGCTGTTCGCCTCCGGCATCCTGCGCCGCGGCTCGATCTGCCACGGCGTCGTCCTCGGGCTCGCCTCGGGCTTGCTGATCGGGGTCTCGAACGTCGCGATCAAGGCGCTCACCGAGGGCATCGCCGCCGCCGGGGGCGCGATCGCGCTGCTGAGCCCGTGGACGGTGCTCGCGGTGATCGGCGGCCTCGGCGCCTTCTTCGCGCTCGCCCGCGGGATGCAGCTCGGCGAGGCGATCCCGGTGATCGCCACCGCGTCGGTGTCCTCCAACTGCGCCGCGATCCTCGGCGGCGTGGTCGTCTTCGGCGATCCGATCGGCTCCGGCCTCGTCGAGGGCCTCGCCCGCGGCGTCGCCTTCGCCGCCGTGATCGCGGCCGCGGCGCTGATGCCGCACGCTCCCGCCGGCGCGCCGCCAGCGCCTGAGCGCCGTCCGGGCGCCCGTGGCTACGCGCCGGCGGGCAGCTTGCCCTCGGCGGCGAGCATGTCGCGCAGCCCTGCTCGAGCCCGCGCGGCGAGTAGCCGAGCTCGGCGATCGCCTTGTCGTGCTTGGCCCAGAAGGTGACCCCGTCGGCCGAGGAGATCAGCTCGCGCAGGTTCGGCGGCTGGCCCATGAGCTTGCCGACCACCGGGCCCGACCGGCGTCATCAGCTTCAGCAGCCCGGTCGGCATCGCCCGCTTCGGCGGCTTGCGGCCGGTGACCTCGGCCGACGGTGTCGATCAGCTCGCGCATCGTCGTGATCTGGCCGCCGAGCACGTAGGCCTCGCCGGGCTCGCCCTGGTCGAGCGCGAGCAGGATCCCGGCGGCGACGTCGTCGACGTGGACCATGTTCATGCCGAGGTCGGGGAACGGCGATCATCGGCATCCGCCCGGCGAGGAACTGGTTGATCTGGCGTGCCGATCGCCGAGTGGTCGTCGGGGCCGTAGACGCCGCCGGGCTGGACGATCACGCACGGCAGGCCCTCCTCGGCGATCAGCCGCCTGGCGATCTCGGTGCGCCTCGTACTTGGTCTGCTCGTAGTAGGAGGTGAAGTCGCGTGCCGGGGTGCTCGTAGGTCTCGTCGACGACCTCGCCGTGGGTGTTGCCGAAGGCGCCGACGGTCGAGACGTAGACGACCTTCGGCGTCTTCGCCGTCGAGCGCCGCGCGCAGGACGCGCTCGGTGCCGAGCACGTTCGCCTCGTACATCGCCCGGTGCTCGCTCTCCGGGATCCCGACCTCGTAGACGGCGGCGTCGTGGATCAGCGCGTCGCAGCCCTCGAGCCCGGCCGGCGATCGCCGCGGAGTCGGCGAGGTCGCCGACCACCAGCTCGCAGCCGAGCGCCTCGAGCTCGCGCGCCCTTCGCAGGTCGAGCGGACGAGCACGCGCACGTCGTCGCCGCGCTCGCGCAGCGCCCGGGCGACGTGGCCGCCGATGAACCCGGTGCCGCCGGTCAGGAAGACCTTCATCGGCGCTCGAGACTATCCGTGATCGCGCCGCGTCCGCCGTACACTGTCGCGATGGCACCGAACGGCGCGCCGAGACTCAGGCGGAACGGAGCACGGCGCGGGCATCCGCAACGCCCGCGCGCGCCAGCGCGCGCTCGCGATCGGCGTCGTCCGCGAGCCGCGCCCGGCGAGATCGCGACCCGCTCGCCGAGCTCAAGGAGCTGCTGCGCACGGCGGGCGTCGCGACCGCCGGCGAGATGGTCCAGGTGCGCCCCGAGCCCGGACCCGGACCGCTACTTCGGTCGCGGCAAGCTCGACGAGCTGGAGCGCGAGATCAAGCGCAGCGGCGCCAACCTCGTCGCCTGCGACGACGAGCTCGCGCCGCGCCAGGAGCGCAACCTCGAGGCGGCGCTCGACGTGCCGGTGATCGACCGCACCGCGATCATCCTCGACATCTTCGCCGACCACGCCCACTGCGGCCGAGGGCAAGCTCCAGGTCGAGCTCGCCCAGCTCGAGTACAACCTCGCCCGCATGCGCGGGCTGTGGACGCACCTCGAGCGCCTCGGCGCCGGGCGCATGGACGGCGGCATCGGCACCCGGGGCCCGGGCGAGTCCCAGATCGAGACCGACCGCCGCCTCGCCCGCGACCGGATCTCGGCCCTGCGGCGCCGCCTCGTGCGGGTGGAGCGAAACCGCGGCGTGATGCGCGCCCGGCGCGAGTCGCTCGGCGACTCCCGCCGGTGGCGCTCGCCGGCTACACCAACGCCGGCAAGTCGACGCTGCTGAACGCGCTCACGGGCGCCGGGGTCGAGCGTGGGGGAGAGGCTCTTCCACACCCTCGACCCGACCACGCGCGCCTACGAGCACCACGGCCGCCGCTATCTGGTCACCGACACCGTCGGCTTCATCCGCAAGCTCCCGCATCAGCTCGTCGAGGCCTTCAAGGCGACGCTCGAGGAGACCCGGCTCGCCGACCTGATCGTGCACGTGGTCGACGGCTCCGAGCCCGCGGCCGAGCCGCGCCGAGGCGATCGCCGCGGTCGACTCGGTGCTCGAGGAGATCGGCGCCGGCGACCAGCCGCGGCTGCTGGTGTTCAACAAGCTCGACCTGCTCGACGACGAGGCAGCGGCGCGACCTGCTGGTCGGCAACCCGGAGGCGATCGGCGTCTCGGCCGCGACCGGCGAGGGGATCGAGCGAGCTGCGCGACCGGATCGAGACGGCGTTCGAGGAGACGCTCCGCGAGGTCGAGCTGCTGGTGCCCTACGAGGAGGGCGGCCGGCTCTCGGAGCTCTACGAGCTCGCCGGGGAGCTCGAGCGCGAGGAGCGCGCCGACGGCGTGCTCGTCCGCGCCCGGATCCCGGCCGCGCTCGCGCACCGGTTCGGCGACTTTGCGGTCAACGGCGCCGGCGCGCGCCGACGGACGCCTGAGCGGTGGAGCTGCGCTTCCAGGCGCTTGACGACGGCGGCGCGACTCCCGACGCGCGCCCACCACGGCGACGCCGGGCTCGACCTCTACGCCGCCGAGGCCGCGACGATCGGCCCCCGCGGAGGGCGCGCAAGCGTCGGCACCGGGCTCGCGGTCGAGATCCCGCCCGGCCACGCGCGGCCTGGTGCTGCCGCGCTCGGGGCTCGCGGCCGCGCACGGGATCGACGCTCGTCAACGCGCCCGGCCTGATCGACCCCGGCTATCGCGGCGAGCTGCGGGTGCTGCTGCTCAACACCGACCCGAGCGAGGCGTTCGAGATCGCGCCCGGGCGACCGGATCGCCCAGCTGCTGCTGACGCCGTTCGCCGAAGCGCTGCCCGGTCGAGGTCGAGGCGCTCTCGGACACCGCCCGCGGCGCCGGGCGGATTCGGCTCCTCGGGTCGCTGACCGCCTCGTCTAACCCCGCATCGCCGCGGCGCGGGCGCTCTCGTGCGCCGCGTGCTCGAGACGGTCCTCGAGCGGCGCGAGCTCGGGCTCGACTCCGGACGTCGCGGGCGAGGGCGAGCGCGATCAGCCGGTCGGCTAAGGCGGCGTTCTTGGGCAGCAGCGGGCCCGTGGAGGTAGGTGCCGAACAGATTTCGCCCTGCGGACGCCCTCGAGGCCGTCCTTGCCGTTGTTGCCGAAGCCCTTGATCACGCGGCCCAGCGGAGTCGCCTCGGGGCCGAGGTAGGTCCGCCCGCCATGGTTCTCGAACCCGGCGATCGCGATCGTCTTCCCGCCGGGGCCGAGGTCGGCCTCGATCGCGACGTTGCCGATCAGCCGCTCGCCCGGCTCGCGCACGGTCTCCAGGTCGGCGATCCCGAGACCGGCGATCCGCTCCCCGCCGAGCTGGTAGCTGTGGCCGAGGAGCTGGTAGCCGCCGCATACGGCGAGCACGACGGCGCCGTCGTCGACCGCCGCGGCGATCGCCTCGCGCTTGGTGTCGCGCATGTCAGCGGCGACCAGGCGCTGATCGCGATCCTGTCCGCCGCCGACGTAGATCAGGTCGTGATCGGCGCGGTCGAAGCGCTCGCCGGGGCCCGCGGCGGCGTACTCGAACCCGATCCCCCGCCACTCGCAGCGGCGGCGAAGGAAGAGGATGTTGCCGCGGTCGGCGTAGATGTTCATCTGCTCGGGGTAGAGCGCCAGCAGCCGCAGCTTCATCACGCGGCCTCCAGGACGCAGACCACCGAGCCGACGTGATCGGCGGTCGACGGGATCCCGATCCGCTCGCGCGGTCTGAACCCCGCGGCCTCGGCCTCGGCCTCGAATGCACCGGCGTCGACTCTGTCCAGCCAAACCGTGCTCGCGCGCTCGCTGAGCTCGCCCGCCGGGGAGACGAGCTGGCGCAGGCGGCGGACCTCGATCTCGCGGTCGCCGATTCGCACCTCGATCGGGAGGCTCGAGAACACCCAGCCGTCGACCTCGCGGACGTCCGGCAGCGGTCCCGCGCCGCGCTCCGCCGACCCGCTCGGCCGCGCCTCGGCGATCGCATCCTCGGCGAGCAGCGCCGCCGCGAGCGTCCCGCCGCGGTCGACGTGCTCCGCGCAGGCGGCGAGCATCGCGCCGCGGCCCGGCGCCCCGCCGAGCAGCTGGACTAGCTGCATCGGCGCCAGGATCGCGGCGAAACGCCCGCCGAGGCGCAGCCGCCGAACGTCGGCGACCTCGGCGGCGATCGCCAACCCCCGCTCGGTGGCGCGGCGACGCAGCTCGGCGATCAACTCGGAGGAGCTGTCGACCGCCGCGAGCTCGAGGCCGGCCGCCGCGAGCCGGAGCGCGACGCGACCGGTACCGGCGCCGAGCTCGAGGACCGGGCCACCGGCCCCGCGGCCGAGCTCGTCCCAGAGCGCGAGGTCGGCCACGTAGGCGCCGCACTCGACGTCGTGCCACACGGCCTCGCGGGCGATCCGCTCGGCGGCGCCCGAGCCCGCCCGGCTCATCGCCAGAACTCCCGCGCCAGGCCCCGCGACGCCAGCAGCGTGCGCAGCTCGATCAGCGCCGTGTAGGTCGGGAGCGCGAATACCCGGCCGTCGGAATCGGCGACGACGAGATCGAGCGCCCGCTCGATCGACGGCTCGACCGTGAGGATCGACTCGTCGAGACCCGCGTACTTGAGCCGCAGCGCCATCTCCGGGGCGCGGGTGCCGGTGCAGACGACACGGCGCGCCGCCCCGGCGAGCAGCTCGAAGTCGGCGTCCCAGACCCAGGACACGTCGCGGCCGTCGGCGATCCGGTCGTTGAGCGCGATCCACAGGTCGAGGCCGCCGGCTCGCGACGCCTCCAACCGCAGCGTCCGCAGGACCTCGTTGGCGCCCGCCGGGTTCTTGATCAGCAGGATCGACACCGGGCAGCCGGCGACGTCGATCGTCTCGACGCGGCCGAACGCGGCCTCGACCGCCGACAGCGCCGCGGCGGCCGTCTCGAGCTCGATCCCGAGCCCGAGCGCGGCGGCGAGCGCCGCGAGCGCGTTGTAGACGTTGTAGAGGCCGGGGAGTGGCAGCTCGATCTCGGCCTCGCCGGCCGGCGTGGAGACCCGGACCCGCGAGCCACGCATCCCTTGGAGCTCGATCTCGGTGGCGGCGACGTCGGGGGCCGGACGATCGGCGCCGCAGTTGGGACACGTGTAGTGGCCAAGATGCCCGACGAAGGCGCGTGCGTAGACGTAGGGGTGCCCGCAGCGGCGGCAGTGCTTGGCGTCGAACGCGTGCTGGAGCTCCGGGAGCGCCTGAGCGACGTCTTCGATCCCGAAGTAGCTGACCCGTTCGCGGCGGCGCAGCTCCCGGTCGCGACCGAGGTCGGCGATCAGCGGATCGTCGGCGTTCAGCAGCAGGTCGGTCGCGCCCGCGAGCGCCTCGACCATCTCCGCCCAATCGTCGGCGAGTCGCTCGAGCTCCCCGTAGCGGTCGAGCTGGTCGCGGAACAGGTTGCCGAGCACGATCATCCGCGGATCGAGCTCGGCCGCGATCCGCGGCAGCCATGCCTCGTCAACCTCGAACAGGCCCTCGCTGCCGGTCTGCTCGAGCAGCGCCGTCGCCACTCCCCAGCTCATGTTCGAGCCCGCCCTGTTGTGCACCGGGACGCGTCCTGCGGCCCGCATCGCGGCGGCGATCATCCCGGCGGTGGTCGTCTTTCCGTTCGTCGCGCTGACGATCGTGGCGCCCCCGGTGAGCCGACCACCGAGCCGGGCGACGGCATCGGGCGCGAGGCGAAGCAGCAACCGCCCCGGGAGCGTCGTCCCGCCGCCGCGCCCGCTTCGCCGGCTGAGCGCGCCGGTCGCTCGGGCGAGGCCGAGCTTCGCCCGGAACGAGGGGCCGAGGGCGCGTGACCTGCTCATCGGGGCGCGATCACGCGCAGCGATCGCGGCAGCACGCGCACGGTCGCCGGCAGGTCCGCGAGGTGATCACCGTCGGCGTAGACGGCGAACGGCCGGTCGGCCTCGATCGACACCTCGCGAGCGCGCGCCACCGTCACCTCCTCGTTTTCCACATGCTTGCCCTCGAAGACCTTCGGCAGGTTGGCGAGGAAGCGCAGCTTGCCCGTTTCGCCGGTGGTGACGACGTCGAGAAGCCCGTCGTCGAGCTCGGCGTCGGGAGCGATGAACATGCCGCCGCCGTAGGCGCGGCTGTTGGCGGCGGCGACCGAGTAGCCGCTGAACTGCCGGCGCTCCCCGTCCAGAGTGAGCGTGAACCGGGCGGGCTTCCAGCTCGCAAGCGCCCGCAGGGCCGCGTAGGCGTAGACGAGGTTGCCCCTGATCCACTTCGCCTCGTTGGCGATCCGGTTGGCATCGGAGTCGAAGCCGCAGCTCGCGATGCACAAGAACCGGCTGCCATTGACCTCGCCGACGTCGATCTCGCGCCAGACGCCGGCGACGAGCACCTCGACGGCGGCCTCGACATCGTCTGGGATGCCGAGCACCCGGGCGAGGTCGTTGCCCCGGCCGCCCGGGACCAGCCCGAGTGGGACCTCGCCGCCCGCGAGCGCTCCGCCGACCTGGCCGAGGAGCCCGTCGCCGCTGATCACGACGGGGATCTCGCCCGCGGCGGCCGCGGCACGCGCCTGCTCGCAGCCGTGCTCGACGCTCTCCGTGAACACCGACCGGTGCTCGACGCCCCGTTCGCCGAGCGCGGCCTCGACGCGAGGCAGTAGCTCGCGAGCCCGCCCGCTGCCGGCGGACGGGTTGATCAGCAGCAGGAACCTGCTCGTGGCCGACGAGATCACAGGTCGGTCAGGCTACGCGGCGGCCGACGAACCAGGTTCCCGCGCCCGCGGTCCCCTGCGCGATCGGTTCGATTCCTCGACGGCTGAAACCACGCTCCAGGACGGCCGCCGGCGTGTAGAACGGGGTCGCCTCGCCGTGGCTCGCGGCGACGATCACATGCCCTGCGGGGCGAAGCACGCGTCCGATCTCCGAGAAGAACGGCGGCATGTTGAGCTGCGCGACGAGATCGAACGACTCCGTGGCGTAGGGCAGCCGGGCCGCGTCGGCCACCCGAAACGCCACCCGGCCCTCGGGATCGAGCCCGACCTTCGCCCGCGCCTCCCGAATCATCTCCTCGGAGATGTCAACGCCGCGAACGCTCGCCCGCGGGAACTCGCGCGCGAGAAACAGGGCCGCCTCCCCGGTTCCGGTGCCGAGATCGAGCACGCGTTCGGGCGCGGGCTTGACTCGAGTCGCCGCGGCCGCGAGCGCCTCGAGGTGGTCGACCGACCCGGCGCCCGTCCGCTGATCCCAGCTCAGCGCCTGGCGATCGAAGAACCCGCGCATCGGTGCGCGATACAGCGGCCACAGTGGCGGAAACCGAACCACGGTCGCGTTCATCGCCCGGCCGATCAGCTGGATCGACCTCGGTGGATGTCGGCGCTGGTTCGGGATGCGCTCATCTTCGCAAGCCCGCGCCTCGCCGGCCGGCGGCTGTACTAGCCTGGCGCGGGGATGGACGCCCGCCAGCTGATCGCCGCGCTCGCGCTGGCCGCGATCGTCGCCCCGCTCGCCGCCTGCGGCGACGGCGCCTCGAGCCCCTCGACCACCGTCGCCGGAGGATGCCGGGAGGTGGAGGCGCCGGCCCCGAAGCAACAGACCTTCAACGAGGCCGAGCGGGTGCTGAAGCCGGGCGAGCCGGCAACGGCGACCGTGCAGACGAGCTGCGGAGCGTTCGAGATCGAGCTCGATACAACGCGATCGCCGAAGACGGCCAACTCGTTCGCTTTCCTTGCCGAGCAGGGGTTTTACGACGGGACCACCTTTCACCGGATCGCGCCCGGCTTCGTGATCCAGGGCGGCGACCCGAAGGGCAACGGCACAGGCGGTCCCGGCTACACCGTGGTCGAGCCTCCGCCGCAAGACACGGTCTACCGAAACGGCGTCGTCGCGATGGCGAAGACCGAGGTCGAGCCGCCCGGCGCCTCCGGAAGCCAGTTCTTCGTCGTCGTCGCGCCCGCCGACGCCGGTCTGCCGCCCGACTACGCCGTACTCGGCAAGGTGTCCGCGGGAATGGACGTGGTCGACGCGATCGCAAAGCTCGGTGACCCGGCGACCGAGCAACCCACCCGCACGGTCACCGTCGACAAGGTCACGATCGACGCCGGCTGAATTCTCGCCTCGATCGAGGAGAGCCGACCCCTCGCTAGGCTCGCGACGATGAGCCTCGAGCCGCATCCGCTCTCCGTCGAGCTCGACGGACACACGATCGCTGGCGAGATGACGGGCGACGGGCCGCCGATCGTCCTCTGCCACGGGCTGACGGCGTCGCGCCGCTACGTCCTCCATGGATCCCGCCTGCTTCCCCGCCGTGGGTATCGCACGATCGCCTACGACGCGCGCGGCCACGGCAGCTCAGACCCGGCTCCGCCCGGCAGCGGCTACTCCTACGCGGATCTGGTCGCCGATCTGGGAGCGGTGATCGACGAAGCGGCCGGCGGTCGCCGTTGCCTGCTCGTCGGGCATTCGATGGGCGCCCACACGCTCGCCGCCGAGACGCTGGAGCGTCCGGACAGGGTCGCGGCGGTGGTGGTGATCGGCCCGGCCTTCGCCGGAGCGCCGAACCCCCAGGAGACGCTCGCCTACTGGGATCGACTCGCGGACGGGCTCGAGCGGGGTGGGGTGGAGGGGTTCATCGCCGCCTACGACCGCGACCTGGCCGGCGAGTGGCGCGATACCGCCCTGAGGATCACCCGCGACCGGCTCGCGGTCCACCTCCACCCGGATGCCGTCGCCCGGGCACTGCGTGAGGTGCCACGCTCGCATCCATTCGAGCGGCTCAGCGAGCTCGAGTTCCTGGATCTGCCGGCGCTGGTGGTCGCCAGCCATGACGACGCCGACCCCGGCCACCCCTACGCGGTAGCCGAGACGTGGGCCGAGCGCCTACCGAGGGCGACGCTGATCAGCGAGGACCCCGGCAGCTCGCCGCTCGCCTGGCAGGGCGGCAGGCTGTCGCGGGCGATCGTCGACTTCTGCGAGAGCCCGGAGGTCCGCGGACGGCTCGAGCCGTGATCCCTCGCCTCGATGGGCGGATCTCGGCGGCGGCACGAGAGCCGGCGCGCGAGCTCCTTCTCCTCCTATGCTTTCGGGAATGATCGACGACGGTCCAGCGATCCACTACGCCGCGGTATCTCGCGGAACGCCCGTGTATGCCTCGGATGGCAGCCACGTGGGAAAGGTCGAGCAGGTGGTCGACAACTACCGTGAGCACATCCTCGACGGCTTCGTGATCGAGCTCACAGACGGCGACCTGCGCTTCGTCGATGCGCCGGAGGTCACGAGGACGGCCGAGCGCGGCGTGACCCTGTCGATCGACCTCGACGCCGTCGGCAACCTGCCCCCGCCGGAGCCCGGCGTCGGCACATTTCGCGCCAACGTTCGAAGCGGTCGGCTCCGCCGGCTGTTCGGCGGTGCCTGGAAGCGGGATTAGGCCCGCCGGGCAGGGGTACCTGACTTCAGATGGAGGGCGGATCCACAGTTGAGTTCTCGCTCCCGGCCCGGGCCGAGAACGTGGCGCTCGTCCGTCACGCTCTGGCCGGGCTCGCCGAGGCCCTGGACATGCATCCATCGGAGATCGCCGACCTGAAGACGGTGGTCACCGAGGCCTGCATGAACGTCGTCGTTCACGCCTACGACGGCCCGGAGCCGGGGCCGCTCGAGGTCGGCGCCCGGCCGGATGGCGACGCGCTGATGATCATCGTCCGGGACTACGGCAGTGGAATCCGCCCACTGGCCGACGTCGAGCAGCGGAGCCTGAGGCTGGGTTTGCCGCTGATCGCCGCGCTCACCAGGAGCTTTCAGGTCAGCGGGGAGCCCGGCCACGGGACCGAGGTGCGAATGACGATTCCGTTCTCGACCAACGGCGCCTCGCCGGCCGGCGACGTGCCCGAGCTCGCCGACGAGACGCGGATCAAGCTCCCGGCGGGAGAGCTTCTGGCGCCGATTCTCTCCCGGGTGATCTCGATGTTCGCCGCCCGGGCCGACTTCTCGGTCGACGACCTCTCCGACGCGGTGTTGATCAGCGACGCGATCTCCGCGGGCAGCGACGGGTTCCCCGATGGGACCGCCCGCATCGTGGTCAGTGAGAAGCGGGGCTCGTTCGAGGTCAGGGTGGGGCCGCTCGAGCAGGGAGGGGGCCAGCGCCTGATCGACGGGCTGCGGATTCCTTCCCTCGACGCCACCCTGGCGACGCTCGCCGACGATGTGCGGGTCGAGCAGATCGACGCCGGTGAGGTGCTCGCGATCAGGATCGGCAACCGGTCCGTGACGCTCGGATAACCCGGGACCGTTACTCGTCGACCTCGTCCGCGGATGAGGCGTCGCGGAGCTTGCCGAGCGCGCGACGCAGGATCCGCGAGACGTGCATCTGCGAGTAGCCGACGCGCTCGGCGATCTTCGACTGGGTCAGGTCCTCGCCGAAGCGCAGCCGGAGAACCTCCTGCTCGGTCTCATCGAGGATCCCGGCGCTGGCATCGAGGGTCGCACGGTCCTCGACCAGCTCGAACCCCGGGTCGGCGCTGCCGATGCGCTCGCCCATCGGGGCATCGTCGCCCGGCTCCGCGCCGACAGACGGCTGGTCGAGCGAGATCGTCCGCCGCGCGCCGGAGGCCTCGAACGCCTCGAGCACGTCGCCCTCGCTCGCATCGATCAGTTCCGCGAGCTCGGCCACGGTGGGGGACCGCTCGAGCTCGCTGCTGAGCTTCGTGATCGCGTCCTCGACCGCGCGAATGCGCTCCTGCAGGCCGCGCGGCACGCGCAGCGTCCAGACGCGGTCCCGAAAATGACGGCGGAGCTCGCCGAGGATCGTCGGGCCGGCGAAGGCGGCGAACGGCACGCCGCGCTCGGGATCGAAGCGCTCGAGCGCCGAGACGAGGCCGAGGCTGGCGACCTGGATCAGGTCGTCGCTCGGCTCGACGCCACCGCTGTAGCGCATCGCGAGGCTGCGGGCGAACGGAAGGAAACGGCGCACGATCTCCTCGCGCGCGTTCTCGCCGCGCGTGCGCGCGTAGGTGGCGAGCAGCTCCTCCTCGCTGGCGAGGGCATTGCCGGGTCCACCCGGCGAGGGCAAGTCGCCGGGTGCTCTGCGGTGGCTTCGGTTGGCACTCATCGGTCGGGCGACGACCACGATAGGCGAAGCGCGTCGCCCCGAGATCAGCGAGGACCCGGGTGGGGGGTGACCCGGGCCCTCGACATGACTCAGCGGCTTGCGGCCCTGAGCTACCGATTCGATACCCCTCGCCTGGACCGGCAAACGTGCTTCGCCGCCGCCCCGCTCACCCATTTGAGGCATGCGCCCGCGGAACCGGGACCCGCGCGGCCCAGGTCGGGTTATGACAACCGCCACCGGCCGCGAGGTCGCCTGAAAATCGCGCTGCCGGGACGCGCGCACCGGGCAGCCGGCGGCGTTCGTCGCGGTGCCGCCGCGCCGCCGGCTCGCGAGGATCGCGGTTGAACCGCCGCGAGGAAGGTTCTGCGAGCAAGGTCTTGCGAGCTCCGTTGTGGAGAGCATCCGGCGCGGCGCAGGAGCCGCCGACCGGCCGAGCAGCTGTCGATGATCCGCACGCCCGCCGGGGCTCCGGGGCGCTCGTAGGAGCCTCGACGGCCGGCGAAGCTCCTGATCGCGCCGGCTCGCCGCGAGATCCGGGGCCGGGGTATACATAACGCGGGTTCTCGCGCGTAGGATTCTCGCGCAGCCCAACCTGTGCCATCGGACGAGCCCGAGGCGAGCTGTGTCCGTGGGGCAGGTACCCTCCTGCCCCCGGTGACTTCTGAGGCTCGACTCGAACACGCCGACGGTGGACTCGCTCCCGCCGAGCCGGGATGGTTCGTCCTCAACGCGCGCCAGGCACGATGGCGCCAAGCCGAGGGACGAGGCGCTCGCCTGAGCTTCGAGGGCGAGGCGGAGTTCCCGCAACTCGGGATCAGCCTGTTCGTGCTCGCGCCGGGTGAGCCGATGGGGATGTATCACTGGGAGGCCGACCAGGAGGACTTTCTCGTGCTCTCGGGCGAGGCGCTGCTGATCATCGAGGGCGACGAGCGGCCATTGCGGCAGTGGGACTTCGTCCACTGCCCCGCCGGGACCAAGCACGTGATCGTCGGTGCCGGAGACGCCCCTTGCGCCGTCGTCGCGGTTGGCGCGCGCCAGCACCAGGCGGGCGCCGGCTGGGGCGGCTACCCCGTTGACGAGACTGCGCTTCGCCACGGTGTCGGGGTCGAGCGGGAGACCACCGACGCCGACGAGGCGTACGCGCGGATGCCGAGCCGCGAGCCGACAGGATGGCGCGAGGGCTGGCTTCCTGATTTCCGGCCAGGCTGAGCGGGTCGGATACGCTCCGAGCCCGTCGGTTGTCGTCGCCGCCACGCGGCGCCGTGGGATAGGTTCGCGTCGTGCCGAGGTCCTTCTCCGTGCCGAGCCGCTTCAACGGACCGCTCGAGAGCGGGAACGGCGGATATTGCTCGGGCGTGATCGCCGGCTTCTTGGGGGGAGCGGCCGAGGTCAGCCTCAGGCGCCCCGTGCCGCTGGAGACGTCGCTTGATGTCCAGCCCGAGGGCGATGGCTCGATCCGGGTGCTGGACGCCGGGTCGCTGATCGCGGAGGCACACGCGGAGCCCGGGCTCGAAATCGAGGTGCCGGCGCCGGTGAGCCCGCGCGAGGCGCGCCAGGCGACGGCGCGCTACAGGGGGCGCTCCGACGGCCTCTTCAGTCGCTGCTTCGTCTGCGGGCGAGCGCGCGAGGGCGCGTTCGGCGTCTTCGCGGGCTCGGTCGACGGCCGTGAGCTGGTCGCCTCGCCGTGGACGCCGCCCGCGTGGACGGCCGACGCGGACGGCAACGTGCTCTCGGAGTTCGTCTGGGCCGTGCTCGATTGCCCGACCTACTTCGCGCTCTATCCGGAGGGGGAGCTTCCGCTCAGCGTGCTGGCCCGCCTCGCGGCGCGAATCGACGCCCCGGTCGTCGCCGGCGAGGAGCAGATCGTGATCGCCTGGCCGATGGAGGCCGACGGCCGCAAGCGCCGCGCCGGATCGGCCGTGCTGTCGGCCGCCGGCGAGCCGCTCGCGGTCGCGCACGCGCTCCTGATCGAGCCGCGAGAGGGATAGACACTGCAGCGATGGCCTTCGTCCCCCGGCCCGCCACCTGCTGCGCGCCAAGGACCTCGCCGACTCGCGTTACTTCGAGCGACTCGACGTCGCGGACCTCGCTCGTGCCGCGGGGCTCTCCCGCGCCCACTTCAGCCGTGAGTTTCGCCGCGCCTTCGGCGAGCCGCCGCACACCTACCTGCTCACCCGGCGCCTCGAGCGCGCCGCGGCGCTCCTGCGGAGCACCGATCGATCGGTTGCCGATATCTGCTTCTCGGTCGGCCTTCAGAGCGTCGGCTCGTTCACGACCAGCTTCACGCGCACATATGGCATCTCGCCTACCGCCTATCGCGCCGCCTACCCCCCGGCGGTCGACTCGGCGCTGATCCCCACCTGCGTCCTGCGGGCCTACGGGCGTCCCCGATACAGCACATTTCGAGAAGACAGAGTCGCGGCGCGCGACTAGCGTCCCGGCAACCGCCAAACGACCCAGGAGGAGCAATGTTCAAGATCGGCAACGCCCAACTGTGGGTGCACGACCAGGACGAGGCGCTCGCGTTCTACACCGAGAAGCTCGGCATGGAGGTCCGGTCCGACGTCACCGTCGCCGAGCTCGGCAATTTCCGCTGGCTGACCGTCGGACCGGCGTCACAGCCGGAGATCGCAATCGTCTTGATGGCGATCCCCGACCCACCAGTGATGGACGCCGAGACCGCCGATCAGGTGCGCGCCCTGATGGCGAAGGGCTTCGCGGGGACGGTCTTCCTCGTCACCGACGACTGCCGGGCCTCCTACGAGGAGCTCAGCGGACGGGGCGTCGAGTTCGTCGAGACCCCCGAGGAGCGTCCGTACGGGATCGACTCCGCGTTTCGTGACCAGTCGGGCAACAACCTCCGGCTGACGCAGGTGACGCAGCCCGCTGCCGCCTGACCCTCGGACGCGGCGGCGCGCGGCGACCTGTCGCGCGCCGCCCCCGTCGGCTCGATCCTCGTAACGTCTCCGCCGCGAGATGACCGGGCGCAATTACAAGCGGATCGCCGCCGTCGGCGTCCTTCTCTGCCCCCTCGCCGTGAACGCCCTCGTGCTCCTCTCCCCCGCCTCGCCGGTCGGCGAAGCGAGCACGTCCGAGGACGCCGACGGGCTCTCGCCGCCGTTGTCCCGGATCGTCTCGGCGCGGGTCCACCACACCCGGATCCCGACCGTCCGCAACACCAACGCGCGTCGGGTCGGGCGCTCGCTCGCAAGCCTCGAGCCCAGCTGGGTCTCGGGCCTGATCCGTTACGCCAGGGGCCAGCACCCGAAGCACTCGGAGGCCCGCGCCTGGCGCGAGATCACTCGCATCGTCCGGATGACGAGCCCGGGGGCGCAGTTCGACGTCACCCTGAACGCCGATCAGTATCGCAGCGCCGACCAGATCAAGCGGATGATGCACCGGGTGCGCAAGGAGCTCGACAACGACGGCTGGTTCTTCGACTTCTACTCGACCGCCTTCGAGCAGCGACCGCGCGTGATCCGGGCCGCGATCTGGTCCGCCCACACCCATGGTGAGTGGATCGGCGGCAACGTCTTCGGGCTGGCCAAGAAGCGCCCGCTGCCTGTCAGCTCCGACTTCCTCGCCGTCCAGGACTTCGGCCTCGAGCTCAACCTGCGGGCCGTCCGCCGGCTGGCAACCCGGCTCCCGGTCATGTACCACCTCAACAACAACCCGCGGTACCGGCGCAGCGGCGGGTGCCGGTTCATCCAGAGCTTCAGCACCGCCCGGCGCCGCGCCCTGGTCCGGCGCAGGGCCGCTCAGCAGCTCCGCTACGGCTTCCGGGTCTCCTATCCGGCGCTGTTCCCGGAGTGCAAGCGCAGACATCGCCGCGGCGATCGCGACTTCCTCTACTCCTACAACGCCTTCCGCGATCCGCCGATGGACAGAACGATCCTCAAGCTGCTCGACCTCTACGACTGAGCGCCCGCCTCAGACGCAGGTCGGCCGAGCGGACTCGTCGAGCTCGCCGGCCCCTTTCGGGCCGATCCGGTAGCCGAGCGGCTCGGCCGCCACCGGCACCTCGATCCGCTCGTCGTCGACGCGCACGTCGATCGAGCCGTTGCCCAGCGTGAGCTCGAAGCGGCGCGCTTTGAAGGGGCCGCGCGACTCGCCGGCCGCCAGCGTCTCGCCGTTGACCAGTGCCCGCCCGCGATCGTCGACCAGGCACACCCAGACGTCCGCCGTGGCCCGGAGCTCGAGCGCGACCCGCGACGGCCGCGGGGGCGGCTCGTGGGTGGTCGTCGGCTCCGGCGACCCGGCTCCCCCGCGGTTCGCAGGCCGAGGCGTGGCCTTGCCGCCTTCGTCCGCACCGCCGCCGATCAGCAGCACGAGCGCCGCCGCCGCGAGGGCGACGAGCGCCGCGACCGCAACCAAGACGGACCTCACGCCCGGTCGCCTGCGCGCGCCGGGCCGCGGCAGCATCGTCTCGGGCAGCGGCTTGGTGCCCTGCGCCCGGGCGACCGATAGCCCGTAATCCTCGAGCAGCGCCCTCGCGTCGAGGCCCAGAAACTGCGCATAGGTTGAGAGGAAGCCGCGCGCGTATGCCTCGCCCGGGAGGACGTCCCAGCGGTCCTCCTCGATCGCCTGCAGGTACTTGAGCCGGATCTTCGTCACCCGCTCGGCGTCTCTGAGCTCGATCCCATGCCGGGTTCGGGCCTCGCGCAGCGTTTGTCCGACCGTCGGCATCTCGGCCAATTGTCGCGCCTGATCGTGCCGGGCCCGATTCGCCGGCGCCGTCGCTCAGTTCACCGAGGGATCCTCGGGCATCCTCGCGACGAGTGCAAACTGGCCGCCCTTGCGCGTGAGGACGTCGTGCCACAGCGACGCCGGGTCGTCGGGGAACAGCTCGGCCGGCAGCGGCGGCTCGAGGATCCACGCGTCCTCGGCGATCTCGGCCTCGAGCTGGCCCGCGCCCCAACCCGAGTAGCCGGCGTAGACGCGGCCGCGGCGAACCGCTCGGCCGAGGTCCTCGGTGTCGGTGTCGGCGGAGACGAAGCCGACGTCCGCGGCGACGATCCAGGCGGCCGCCTCCGGATCGCTGAACTCGGCGAGCACGACCAGCGCCTGGGGCTGGACCGGGCCGCCGATGTAGACGCGACTGTCCGCCGCGATCGGCTCGAGCTCGGGGGCGACTTCGGCGACGCCGGTCTCCGAGGGGCGGTTGAGGACCATGCCCATCGCCCCGTGCTCGGCGTGCTCGGTGATCAGGATCACGCTGCGGGCGAAGTTGGGATCGCTGAGCGCCGGCGAGGCGATCAGGAGCTTGCCGCGCAGCGAGGCCTCGACGTCGAACTCCGAATCGGACATCCGGGGGCTGATTCTGCCCGCTCGGTAACCTCGATGGCGGTTTGATCCACGACGTCGGCGAAGCCGAGTTCATGGCGCAGGTCGTCGAGCGCTCCCGGGAGGTCCCGGTGGTGGTCGACTTCTGGGCCGAATGGTGCGCCCCGTGCCGCCAGCTCGGGCCTGCGCTCGAGGCCGCCGTGAGCAAGCGCGCGGGCAAGGTCGATCTCGCCAAGGTCGACGTCGACGCCAACCAGGGGGTCTCCGCGAGCTTCGAGGTGCGCGGGATCCCGGCGGTCAAGGCGTTCAAGGACGGCAAGGTGGTCGCCGAGTTCACCGGTGCGATCCCGTCGGCCCAGATCGAGGCGTGGCTCGACGGGCTCGTCCCCTCCCCGGCCGACGAGCTCGCCGAGCATGGTGACGAGCGATCGTTGCGCGAGGCGCTGGCGCTCGACCCGCGCCACGGCCCCGCCGCCGTCGGGCTCGGGCGGATCCTTCTCGGCCGCGGGGAGACCGAGGCCGCCCTCGAGCTCTTCGAGCCGCTGGCCGGAGACTTCCTGGCCGAGGGACTGGCCGCCCGCGCGCACCTCGAACCCGCGAACGGCCACTCAGACGAAGCGCCGGCCGAGATCTCGGCGGCGTTCGCCGCCTGGGACTCCGGCGACTTCGAGACCGCGCTCGAGCGGCTTCAGGAGGCGATCGCCGCCGAGGACGACACCGATCGTCGCGACCTGATCCGCCGCGTGATGGTCGGCATCTTCACCGAGTTGGGTGCGGATCACGCCTTGGCCCGGGACCACCGCCGGCGGCTCGCGGCAGCCCTGAACTGACCCCAAGAGATGACGGATCCAGTCCCCGGAGCCGACTTCCCGGTCGCCTTCATCGCCGGCCTCGTGTCGTTCGTCTCCCCGTGCGTGCTTCCGCTGGTGCCCGGATACTTGTCGACCGTCACCGGCGTCAGCGTCACCGAGATCGACGAGGTGAGCTGGCGACGGGTGATCGGCCCCAGCCTGCTGTTCATCGCCTCGTTCTCGACCGTGTTCATTCTCCTCGGGCTGACCGCGACCGCGCTCGGACAGACGCTCCGCGACCACCAGGACGTGCTGACCGATATCGGCGCGGTGATTCTGATCGCGATGGGGACGTTGTTCGTCGCCGCGACCTTCGTCGACCGCCTCAACCGCGAGTGGCGCGTCGACGCACTGCTCTCGAGGGCGGGCAAGGGCGGGCCGATCATCGCCGGAGCCGCGTTCTCGATCGCCTGGACCCCCTGCATCGGACCGACGCTCGGTGGCGTGCTGACCCTCGCCGGCATCCAGGGCGAGGCCGGGCACGGCGCACTGCTGCTCGCGACGTACTCGCTCGGGCTTGCGATCCCGTTCCTGCTCACCGCGGTGGCGTTCACCCGCGCCACCAGCGCCTTCGGCGTCGTCAAGCGCCACTACCGCGCGATCGTCGGCTTCGGCGGCGGGATCCTGATCGCGATGGGGATCCTGATCCTCAGCGGCGGCTTCACAGACCTCAACATCTGGGCCCAGCGGGTGACGAGCGACCTGGGGTTGAACCTGTAGGGCGCTTGCCGGTACGCGCCCCGCCGCCGCTCGGCGCGGGGCGCGCTCAGACCGGCGGGGTGACCGGCGGGTCGTCGGCTCCGACGCCGACCTCGATCGGGCTGCCGACCGCCTCGGTTTCCTCGATGCCGGCGCCCTCGCCCTCGCGCGAGCACACGACCCTGAACCGCCCGGTGCCGATCGCCGGGTCGGCGACGAGCGGCAATCCGCGAATCTCCTCCCACCCGAGGCGCTCGAGCTCGAACGGGTTCATGCGCACCTCCGAGGCCGGCCACGGACAGCCGGCGTTGTGCTGGTCGATCGCCCTGGAGATCGCCTCGAGGTTCTTGGCCTCGGCGCTCATCGCCCCGATTCTAGGGCCGCGCGGCCGCGCTACTGCTCGTTCTGGGACTCGCGATAGTCGTCCTGTGACTCCTCGTGGTCGGCCTCGCCGTACTCGGCGTTGGTGGCCTCCTCCGGACGGCTGGCTAGATGGGTCGGATCGGGGCCGGAGTCGCCGTGGGAGGCGTGCTCGATCAGCTCGGCCTCAGCCTCCTCAAAGCCCTCGGCCTCGCCTTCGCCCGCCTCGCGCAGCGGGCGCATCTCCTCCTCGTGTCGGCTCTCGCGGTCCATCTCGCCTCGCTCTCTCGCGGTTTGTATGGCGGGCGGGACTCTACCCCGCGCGGAGCGATCCGGGGCGCGGCGGCGCTCCCGGCACCGGGCCGACCTCGGCAAGCCGCGCCGCTGCTCCGGGACGGCCCTCACCCGCGGAGCGGTTCTGAGAAAATCGTCGCGTGAGCGAAGACCGACTCAGCGGGCTCGACTCCTCGTTTCTTCATCTCGAGCGCGGACCGGCGCACATGCACGTCGCCTCGACGACGGTGTTCGAGGGTTCGGCCCCGGCCTACGACGAGTTCCGGGACCACATCGAGTCGCGCCTTCACCTGGTGCCGCGCTTCCGGCAGAAGCTGCGCTTCGTGCCGCTCGGTCAGGGGCGGCCGAAATGGGTCGACGATCCGCACCTCAACCTCTCCTATCACCTGCGGCACACCGCGCTCCCCGCTCCCGGCGACGAGCACCAGCTCCGCAACCTCGCGGCGCGCGTCTTCTCCCAGCGACTCGACCGCTCGAAGCCGCTTTGGGAGATGTGGCTGGTCGAGGGCCTCGAGGATGATCGCTTCGCGATCGTCACCAAGTCCCACCACTGCCTCGTCGACGGAGTCTCGGGGGTTGACATAACCACGGTGCTGTTCGACGCCACCCCGGAGCGGCCCCCGATGGCCGAGCCCGACCCCTGGCTCCCGCGCCCCGAGCCCACCGATGCCGAGGTGCTGGCCGAGTCACTGATCGAGCGCGCGACGACGCCGGCCGAGGCTGCGCGCGGGCTCCGCGCCGTGTTCCGCGCCCCGCGCCGGGCCGCACGAGCGGTGATCGACGTCGCGGAGGCCGCCGGTGCGTTCGCGCGCACCGGGCTCGGAGCCCCTGCCTCACCGCTCAACGTCGAGATCGGGCCGTACCGGCGCCTCGCCTGGCTGACCACCGAGCTCGCCGATCTGAAGCGAATCAAGGACGCAGCCGGCGGCACGGTCAACGACGTCGTGCTCTCGGCCGTCGCGGGTGCGCTCGGCCGCTACCTGCGCGGGCGCGGCTTCTCCACCCACGAGCTCGAGCTGCGGGCGATGGTTCCGATCAGCGTCCGGGGCGACGAAGAGCACGGCGCGCTGGGCAATCGGGTCTCGTCCTACTTCGCCCCGCTCCCGATCTGGTGCCAGGACCCGATCGACCGCCTGCACCTGATCAGCGAGACGATGGGCGACCTGAAGCAGTCGAAGCAGGCCGTCGGCGCGACCCTGATGACCGAGCTCGCGGATTTCGCCCCGCCAACGATCACCAACCAGGCGGCGCGGTTGCAGTCGCGCCAGCGGTTCTTCAACGTGGTCGTCACCAACATCCCGGGACCGCAGTTCCCGCTCTATCTGATGGGGCGCAAGCTTCAGGCGATGTTCCCGATGGTGCCGCTCGCCAAGCGCCAGGCGGTCTGCTTCGGGTTGATGAGCTACGACGGCAAGGTCCACTTCTGCCTCACCGGGGACTACGACGCGACGCGCGACATCGAGGTGCTCGCCGAGGACCTCGAGGCGTCGCTCGACGAGCTCGGCGCCGCCGTCGGCCCGGCGCCGAAGACGCGCTCCGACGCCAAGCGGCGCGCCTCCGCCAAGCGGCGCGCCCGGGCCTAGCGTCCGGCGCGGCCGGTGAGCGCCGCTCGCGGCCCGGCGCGCACGATCCCGCGCGCCGCCCAGGCATCGCGATCGCCCAGCTCGAGCAGCAGCCGGAGGTCCTCGGCGCGACCGCTGTCGTAGCGCGAGCCGACGCCCGGGTCCGGATGCCCGGGGTGAACCATCCACTCGCTGACGCCCGGAGGATCGCCGGCCCGCTCGAGCCACGCGGCGAGCTCCGCCGGCATCGCCGGTTCGGCCTCCGACAGCCTCCCGACGATCCGATCCGCGCACGCGACCCCGGCCGCCCGCAAGAGCCGGCGATGTGTGGCCGACACGGCGCGCACCGGCGTCCCGAGCGCGGCGGCGACATCGGCCACCTCCGCCGCGACATCGGGCTCCGCATGGCAGTGGTGATGTCCGTCGAGATAGGCCGGCGGTCCGCCGAACAGGCGCTCGAAGCTCGCCGCCTGCTCGGCGACGGGCCTCTCGTCGAGCCGCTCGAGATGGAGCCCGACCTCGACCACCTCGTCGCGCAGCGGCGCCGGATCCGGATCGCGCAGCACCATCGCTCCCAGCGCGTCCAGGGCCCCGGCTCGCGCCGCCTCGAGGATGCCGGCGTCGTAGGAGGGCGCGTAGCCGTAGTCGTCTGCGGTGATGATCAGCACGGCGAGAACATCGTCGTGCCGGCGTCGCGTACGCCGGGCCTACAACCCGAGGTCGCGCAGGAACTCGGGCTCGTGATCCTCGATGAACACGAACGCCGGATGGGGGACGTCGCGGTTGGTCGCGCGCTCGGCGGGGTCGGGCGTCGCGACGTCCGGCTCGGCGAGCGGCTCGTCGGCGTCCTGCCAGAAGCGCTCGGCCGGGTTCCACCGTCGCCGGCGCACGTCGGCGCTCAGCTCCTCGGCGCCGACCACCTCGTTGACCACCCGCTCGGCCTCGCGGGCGGCATCCGCGGACTGCGTGTAGACGTACATGCGCTCGCCGTCGCGGGTCACGATCACCCGATCGCCGAGCCGCTCGGTGACCTCGTCGTCGAGATCGAGCGAGCGCAGCCGATTGGCCAGCTGGCCGTGCAGGGACTCGTGGAGGTCGACCTCGACTCGAAACTCGTCGTTTGCCATCGCGGCGCGAGGCTACCAGCCCGCGGCCCGAATGAGCCGCGGCCCGGGCGCCGTCCGGGGCGGGTCGTATAGAAGGGTCCGTGCAGGCCTCGACGCTGCCGCCCGACGCGCCGCCCTGGCGCCGCCATCTGCACGCCGACGGCTTCGGCTACGGGTGGCTGCTGGTGTTGATCCTGGTCTCGATCGGCTTCCAGCTCGGCACCCAGGAGTCCGGACCGGCACGCGTCGTGACCACTCTCCTCCAGGGGGTCACGCTGGTGGCGGCGCTGCGCGTCTCCGGCGCTCACCGGTGGCTGGTCCGGGGCGCGACCGTGCTCACGGCGATCGCGGTGCTCGGGACGGCCGGGATCGTGATCGGCTCGGGCGAGGTCGACGATGGCGCGGGGCGCATCCTCGGGTTGACGCTCGTCCTCCTCGCCCCGAGCGCGATCGTCGTCGGGATCGTCAGGCAGGCGCGGGCGGCCGGGGCGATCACCGTCAGGACCATGTTCGGGGTGCTCTGCGTGTACCTGTTGATCGGCAGTGCCTTCGCGTTCGCCTACGGGGCGATCTCGGCGCTCGACGGCGGCACCTTCTTTGCCCAGCTCCACGACGGCGACCAATCCGACTTCCTCTACTTCAGCTTCGTGACGATGACGACGACGGGGTACGGCGACCTCACCGCCGCCACCGATCTCGGTCGCTCGCTGGCGATCACCGAGGCGCTGATCGGACAGATCTACCTGGTGACCGTGGTGGCGCTGATCGTCGCCAACCTCAGGACCCGAAGCGGGCCCGCGAGCTGAGGCCGCGCTGCGACCCCGGGGCCGCTCAGCCGCGAAGGGTGAGGTCGAACCTGGCGCCGTCCTTGCTGTACACCCAGTCCTTGCCGGAGAAGCCCCTGACCCGGCCGTCGGCGTTGACGATCGCCGCCGTGATCCGCTCGTACCGGCCGGCGTGATCGAGCGACACCGTGTGCTTGCCGCCCTTGCTCAGGTACGCGCGCTTGAAGACAACGGCCCCGGTGAGCGGATCGCCGTCGCGGGCGACGAGTGCGATCCCGCACCGGACCCCGTCCTCGGCGCGGGCCGTTAGCTCGATCGTGCCCCCGCGCGCGCGGACGTCGAGCAGACGATAGGCGGTGTGGTCGAGGCGGATGCGCTTCGATCCGCCGCGGGAGAGCGCGCCCTCTCGCTTCACGTCCGGATAGGCCGCGGCGTCAGGAAAGTTGCCGGCCCCGGTGCGCCACTCCGCCGTGGTGGCGGCGAAGCGGACGAACTCGCGCTCGAAGCCGGTGCCGCCACGGTCGTCGATCGCGCGGTCGTACGAGGCGACCGCGAAGTCGGCGGGATTGGCGATCTCGGAGACCTCCCAGGCGCGGCGGATCACCGCCCTGCCCAGCCCGGCGCCGCGCTCGAGCCAGTGGTTCCAGACCCCCGAGGCGTAGATCTTCAGGCCCTTGCCGGCCTTCGCCTCGGTGATCGGGCTGCCCGGGGTCTTGGTGAACGCCGGCAGGTAGTTGAGCCAGTCGTTGACGTCCGGGAACACCTGCTCCTCGGCCCAGACCGCGGTCGACTCGAACATCCATACGTCCTGGAAGCTGTCGTAGCGCTGCTGGAGCAGATGGTTGAACTCGTGCGCGATGGTGACGCTGGCGGGGACCGCCGGGTCGGCGTAGCCGTACTCCGATTGCGCATAGTCGTCGTCGAGCACCATGTAGCCGTACTGGCTGCGGGCGCGGCCCTGGCCCGGATCGGGCGATTCGTAGCCGAACAATCCCTCGGCGCCGAGCTGCTTGAGATAGAGATCGGCGTGGGCGCTCGCATCGGAACCGCAACCGGTCCGGTCCGGCTTCGGCGGCTGCCAGCCCATCGCGCCTGCCGTCACCTCGACGCTGTAGGAGGCCTCGGCGATCGCGAGGATCGACTCCACGTAGTCGGGAACCCCGTTGCCGTTCGAGTCGGTGAGGCTCGGTGCGTCATCGTATCCCTGGTCGTTGACCCAGAAGACGCAGAAGTGCGGGCTCTCGGCGCTCGCAACCGGGGCGCCGGGCGGGTAACCGTCCCGGTACTGGTCGGCCGCGCCGTCGGTGGGCCGCGCCAGCAGACTTCGAGCGCGGTCGCGATCGGCGCCATCGAGCTCCGCGTAGCTGCCCGCGAGGTTGTTCAGCGCCACGCTCGCGTCCGGAGCGGCGGCGGAGCGATCGCCGTCGAGAGCCTCCTCGGCGTCGTCGAGGGCCGTCTCGGCCTCGGCCGACGAGGGCTCGACGATCGGCTGCTGTCCGGCGGCCGGCGAGGCGAGCACGAACGTCGCCACGAGCGCCATCGCGGTCGCGGTCGCGATCCGCGCGCGGCTGCAGGGCTCGTCGGACAAGGCGCACAACATACTTACGTGGATGACTGAACCCCCGCCGAGGCTCCGCGTTGCGCTCGCGCAGGTCAACCCGACCGTCGGCGACCTGTCCGGTAACGCCGCGCTGATCGGGGACTGGATCGAGCGCGGGCGCCGGGCCGGCGCCGGCCTGATCGTCTTCCCCGAGCTCTGCCTGCCGGGCTACCCGGCCGAGGACCTCTACCTGAAGCGGCATTTCGGCGAGGCGAACCGCGCGGCGCTCGAGCGGCTCGCGCTTGCCGCCACCGGGATCACCGCGCTGGTCGGCTTCGCGGAGGCGACCGGCGGCGACGGGCGAAAGCGGGCCGACGCGCCGAGCCGGCGGCCGGTGCACAACTCCGTTGCCGTCCTGCGCGAGGGCCAGATCACCGACGTCTACCGCAAGACGAGGCTGCCGAACTACGGCGTCTTCGACGAGGTCCGCTACTTCGAGCCCGGAGACCAGCCGCTGGTCGTCTCGGTCGACGGGGTTCGGATCGGGATCACGATCTGCGAGGACGTCTGGGAGCCCGGACCTCCCGCCTCGGCGGAGGCCGAGGATCGAGCATCGCTGATCGTCAACCCGTCGGGATCGCCGTACCTGCGGGGCAAGGGCGCCGACCGCGAGCGGATGTTCGCCGAGCGCGCCCGCGCCTACCGTGTCCCGTTCGCGTTCTGCAACCTCGTCGGTGGCCAGGACGAGCTCGTCTTCGACGGCCACAGCTTCGCGGTCGACGCCGAGGGCGCGGTGATCGCCCGGGCGCGCCAGTTCGAGCAGCAGCTGCTCGTGTTCGAGCTCGGCGGCGAGCCGGGGCCGATCGCGGCGCCGCTCGGCGACCTCGACGAGGTCTACGCGGCGCTCGTCCTCGGGATCCGCGACTACGTGCGCAAGAACGGCTTCCGCCGCGCGCTCGTCGGCCTCTCCGGCGGAATCGACTCGGCGCTCGTCGCGCTGCTCGCCGTCGACGCGCTTGGCGCCGACAACGTCACCTGCGTGGTCATGCCCTCCCCCCACTCCAGCGACGCGACCCAGTCCGACGCCCGCCGGATCGCGCGCAACCTCGGCGCCGAGCTGATCGAGCTCCCGATCGCCCCGGCGATGCGCGCCTACGACGAGATCCTCGGCGATCGCTGGAGCGGCGGGGGCCTGCCAGCCGAGAACGTCCAGGCGCGGATCCGCGGCAACCTGCTGATGGCGCTCTCCAACGACACCGGCGCGCTCGTGCTGACGACCGGAAACAAGAGCGAGATGTCGGTCGGCTACGCGACCCTCTACGGGGACATGGCCGGCGGCCTCGCCGTGCTCAAGGACGTCCCGAAGCAGCTCGTCTACGCGCTCGTCGCGCACCGCAACCGGCGCCGGGGTCAGGAGCCGGTCCCGGCCTCTGTCCTCGACCGGCCGCCCTCCGCGGAGCTGCGCGCCGACCAGCTCGACGAGGACTCGCTGCCGCCGTACGAAATCCTCGACCGGATCCTCGAGGGCTACGTCGAGCGCGATCTCTCACGCGCGGACCTGGTCGCCGAGGGCCTCCCGGCCGCCGTCGTCGACGACGTGATCCGCATGGTCGACCTCGCCGAGTACAAGCGCCGGCAGTCGCCGCCGGCCATCCGGATCACCAGCAGGGCGTTCGGCCGCGACCGCCGCCTGCCGATCACCAACCGATTCCGCGGTTAGGCCGGCTAGGCGGGCAGCGACCGGACCGCGATCGTCATCCGCACCAAGGCGCAGAGGCGATCGTCGTCGTCGCTGATCTCGCAGTCCCAGACCCAGGTGCTGCGGCCACGATGCCGGGCGGTCGCGACCGCGTTGACGTGGCCGGCGGTGATCGGGCGCAGGAACGAGGCCTGGTTGGACTGGCCCATCGCGACCATGCCGTCGTCCTTGATCGCGGCGTAGGTGGCCGCCGAGCACAACGACTCGGCGATCGCGGCGAGCGCGCCGCCGTGGACGATCCCGTACGGCTGCAGGACCTGGGGCGTGACCTCGAAGCGCGCCCTGGCGCCGTCGGGATCGTGGCTCAGGTGCTCGATCCCGATCAGTCCGCTGAAGCCGTCTGACGGATCCGGTGCGCCGGCCTGCATTCGCGCACCCTATCCGGCGGCTCGCGGCTCACCTGCGCACCACGGGACCGGCAGGCCGTAGTCTGCGCCTCGGCGAATGGCGCTCACCCCCGACCAACAGGCGACCCTGCAGCTTCTCTTGGAGCGCGACCAGAGCTACGCCGATCTCGCGGCGGTGCTCGGTATCGACGAGGCGGAGGTGCGTCTCCGCGCCCGCTCCGCGCTCACCGAGCTCGGGGGCGCCGATCCCGACCGCCATGTCGGCCTCACCGATTACCTGCTCGGCCAGGCGGACCCGATCGGGCGCGCCGACGCCTCGCGCCACCTGCGCGCCGACCCTGCCGACCACGAGCTCGCGGTCGCGCTCGCGAAGCGCCTCGGCGACATGTATCCGGGCGCCGAGCTGCCGCGCCTCCCGGGCGAGCCCAGGCCGGCACGAAGGCGGCACCGAGCCGGCGGCGCCGAGGGTGGTGGGCGCCGCGTCCTTCCCGGTGCCGGGCTCACCCAGTCGCAGATCCGGGTGATCCTGATCGCCGGCTGCTCGGCGATCATCGTGCTCGCCGCCGTGCTCGGGATCGCCGGGGCGTTCGGCGGTGGCGACGACGAAGGCTCGTCGACGACGGCCGGCACGACCCCCGCGTCGGGCACCGACGAGGAGGTCTCCCGGGTGGCGCTGAGGCCCGCGGAGGGCGGGGACGCGACCGGCGAGGCCGTTTTCGGGCTCGCCACCGGCGACCAGCCCTACGTCGATCTCTCGATTCGCGGGCTCGACCCCGCACCCCAGGACCGGACCTACGTCGTCTGGCTCGTGCTCAAGGGCACCCAGGGGTACCCGCTGTCGCCGATCTCGATCTCGCAGGATGGGACCTTCCGGGATCGCTTCGCGATCCCATCCGCGGTTCTGCCGGTCGTCGCGCGGGTCCACTACGTGGACGTCTCGATCGCGCCGGTGAAGACGATCCGCACGCTGGTCCGCGACGCGATCCAGAACACGAGCCTGATCCTCGACGAGCCCGGCGACGTCGTCCTGCGCGGCAGAGTCCCGGCGGGTGCTGCGCAGCAGGGGGCGGGCACCAGCCAGGGCGGTTAGTCAACCGTTTGCCGCGGGGAGCAGCTTGCCGGGGTTCATGATCCCGGCGGGGTCGAGCCTACACTTGAGCGCCCGCAACGCCTCGAGCCCGGTCTCGCCGACCTCAGCGCGCAGGTAGGGGGCGTGGTCGCGGCCGACCGCGTGGTGGTGGGTGATCGTCGCGCCCGCGGCGACGATCGTCGCGCAGGCCGCCGACTTCACCGCGCGCCACTGCTCGAGCTCCTCGCCGGTGCGCGCGCGGGCCGCGAACGTGAAGTAGAGCGAGGCGCCGTCGCGGTAGGAGTGCGAGAGATGGCAGATGACGATCCCTGGCGTCCCTTGCGAGCGCAGCGCGCCGTCGATCGCGGCGCCGACCGAGCGGTGCAGCTCGCCGAGCCGGGACCAGGTGTGGGCGGTCTCGAGCGTGTCGATCAGATAGCCGCGATCCATGAGCTCGTCGCGCAGGTAGGGACCCTCGAACCGCCCCCGCTCCCAAGCCGCACCGGGCTTCGTGCCCAGCGGCGCGGCTCCACCTGAGCGCAGCAGACGCGTGGAGAGCGCCCGCCGGCGCTCGACGTCCTCGCGGTCGCCCTCCCAGCCGCAGATCATCAGGCAGCCTCCGCGTCGCCTGCGGATGCCGAGGTAGGCCTCGAGCAACCGCGCTCGCACCCCGCCGGTGCCCGCGAGCGCCAGCGACATCCGCGTCTCGGCCTCGTCCGAGAGCCGGGTGACGTCGGGCAGCCGTCCGGCCTGGGCGAGCGAGCGGACCAGCTCTGAGCCGGAGGCGAAGTCGGCGGCGATCCAGGCCTCGTAGCGGCGGACGGCAGGCGCCGGACGGACGCGCGCCGTGACCTCGGTGATCACCCCGAGAACGCCCTCCGAGCCGAGCGCAAGCTCGCGCAGCGACGGTCCCGCGGCGCTGTGCGGCGTCGCCAGGGTACGCAGCTCGCCGACGGGCGTCGACATCGCCAGCGACGTGACCAGCTCGTCGAACCGGCCGTAACCGCTCGACGCCTGACCGGCCGAGCGGGTGGCGGCGAATCCGCCGATCGTCGCGTACTCGAACGACTGCGGGAAGTGCCCGAGCGTCATCCCGTGGCCGCGCAGCGCCTCCTCGGCCTCGGGTCCACGCAGGCCCGGCCCGAGCGTCGCCGTGAGCGAGACCGGATCGACCGAGACGGACCGCATCCGCCGCAGATCGAGCGAGATCACCGGTCCGCCGTCGCGACCGATCGGGTCGACCCCACCGACGACGCTCGTCCCGCCGCCGAACGGGACGACGGCGACGCCCTCGCGCCCGCAGACGTCGAGAACTGCGGCGACCTGCGCCGCGCTGCCGGGCATGACGACCGCGTCCGGGGCGCCCCCCGGTCGCCCCGAGCGCATCCGGACCAGGTCGGGATAGCTCTTGCCGGCGGCTCGCCGCACCCGATGCTCGCGCGCGCTCAACACGCTCGCCGCGTTGACCGCCTCGACGAGCGCTGCCGGGAGCTCGCGCGGCGGCGGCCAGGGCCACCTCCTCGAGCGAGACCCTGGGGCTCGGCTCGGCCTCGCCGAGCTCCTCTCGCAGCATCGCCAGCGCGCCCTCGCCGAGCTCCGCGCGCTTGGCGGGGTCGCCCCACCCCCACCACCTGCCGGGTGCCGGCGCACCGGCCACTCGCTCCGTTGCGCTCATACGACCAGCGCCCGCTCGATCCCGTCGAGGGCGTCGTCGAGCCGCTTGCGTGCGGCGCCGCGCATCATCGCGCCGCCGAGCCGCGAGAGCCCGCGAAGCGCCTCCTCGACGGTCAGCGTGACCCGCGTGCGGGCGCCGTCGGGCTCGAGCCCGATCTCGACCCGCGAGGCGCGGAGGATGCGCTCGAACGGGGTCCCGTCGATCTCCTGCTCCCAGGCGTAGCGCCGGCCCTCGGCCGCGCCGGAGCACCGGTAGTCGGCGCGCACTCCGGCCCCACGGTCGGTCCCCAGCACCGTCGTCCACTGGGCCCGGCCACCGGCCTCGCGGACGTCCTCCACCCGCTGCGCCCTGGGCCACCAGCGGGGCAGGCTGTGCGGATCGGAGACCAGGTCCCAGACGCGGGCACGATCGGCGGCGATCACCCGGGTTCGCGAGACGCGCGGCATGGCGACGCCGGCGGCGCTACTCGGCCGTCGCCTTGAGCCGCCGCAGGTCCCGAACCAGCAGCAGGTGCTTGAGATGCCCGCAGACGGCGGCGAGGCTCTCGAGGTTCTCGATCGCCTCCTTGCGGCGCGCCTGGCTGCGGGAGCGTAGCTGGGCGCCGAGCAGCTGCTCGAGCAGCGCGGCCTCGCGGTCCGCGGAGGTCCGAAACACTCGCAGGTTGCGCCCCGCGACGCCGAACCTCGAAAGCTCGGCCGCGGCGCGGACGATCTCGAGGTCGGTCTCGTCGTAGAACTCGCGCCCGCCCTCGCGCTTCGCGGCGACGATCCCGTACTCGAGCAGCTCGCGCAGCAGCGCGTCGCCGATGCCCGCCTCGGCGACCAGATCCTCGCGGCTGAAGGTGGTCACGTTCTCGCCCACCGACGCGGCGCGTCGCTTCTGGCTCTCGTCGCTCGGCCGCCGGCCCGTGAAGTCGCCGGTTGCCAGCTCCTGGCGGATCACTCGCAGGGGAAGGAACTCGTCGCGCTGCATGCGCAGGATCGCCCGCAGCCGCTCGACGTCGGCCTGGCTGTAGAGCCGATAGCCGCCCGCCGTGCGCCGCGGCGCGAGCAGCTTCTGGTCCTCCAGATACCGGATCTTGGAGATCGAGATGTCGTCGAACTCCTGGCTGAGGATCTTCGCCACGGCGCCGATCGTCAGCGCCTTGCGCGGGCGCGAGTCGGCCGGCTCCGCGCGCGCCGTGGCGCCCTCGACCCGGTTCGCACCGGACGTGGCTCTGCCGGTCATGACAGCCATCTGACCACCCTCACTTCTCCAGGTAGCTGAGCTTGTACTTGCCGATCTGGATCTCGTCGCCGTCCTCGAGGCGGTGGGACTCGATCCGGCGCCGGTTGACGTAGGTGCCGTTCAGCGACCCGAGGTCGTCGATGTAGTGGCCGTCCTGGCGCTCGACGAGCAGCGCGTGGTTGCGCGACACGGTGACGTCGTCGAGGAAGACCGCGGCGTCGGGCGTGCGGCCGATGCTCATCCGTTCCTGGTCGACGGTGAAGCTCTCCCCCGCCCTGCCCCCACCGGACCGGATCACCAGCGCGGCACCCGACTTGTCGACCTCCTCGTCGATGTCCACCGGCGTGTACTCGCCGGTCTCGTCGACCTTGTAGGTCATCGTCGTCGGGTCGTCGGCGCCCTCGGGTCGGCCCAGGAACGCACCGCACTTCTGGCAGTAGTTCGCGCCCTCGGGGTTGACGAAGCCGCACTCCGGGCAATGGAGCGCCATCTCAGCGAGCCTCCCGGCGACGAGCTCGCATCCGGTCCCCGCGGACCGCGGCAGTGGGGTCGCCGTAGCTCATGGGCCGATTATACGGGCGCAGCGCAAACTTCAAGTTGAGCTTGAACGTTTGGTCTCAAGCTTGCGCCGCCGGGTGGTGACCGAGCGCGGCGCGCACGTAGACGACCGTCGCCATGACGCCGATCGCCACCCCGGTCACGAACCCGGCCCTGATGATCCACCAATCGAAGACCATGCTCCAGAAGATGCCCGCGAACACCAGAAAGACGCCGATCCTCCCGATCCAGTTGATCTCGAGGTCGATCCCGCGGCGCAGCGCCAGCTGCGCGAGCAGCAGCGTGACCGCCTCGCGGACCGCGAGCAGCGCCAGCGCCCAGCGCGGGAGCAGCTCGAACTTCCAGCACACGGCGGCGCCGGCGAGCACCGTGAGCCGGTCGACGACCGGGTCGAGCAACGCCCCCATGCGCGAGTACTGTCCGGTCGCCCGAGCGAGGAAGCCGTCGAGGTAGTCGCCGAGCGCGATCCCCAGATAGATCAGGGCCGGCAGCGTCGCGCGGCCATCGTCGGAGTCGAAGGCGAGCACCAGGAAGACTGGGATCGCGGCGAGGCGCACGTAGCCGACCAGGTTCGGGATCGTCCAGGGCTGCAACGCAGCGCCGCGCCGCGTCGCGCCGGGCGACGGCCCGGAGCGATCGATGCCGAACAGGCGCCGCTTGGTGGGTGTCGGCACGATGTCCCTCAGTCGAGTGCGTCGACGATCTCGGCCGCGAGGCGCGCCGCGTCGCCGACCGGCAGGCGCCGCTCGGCACCGCTGCCGCGCTCCTGGGCCTCGACCGCGCCCTCGGCCAGGGCGCGCTTGCCGACCACGATCCGCAGCGGACAGCCGAGCAGCTCGGCGTCCGTGAGCTTCTCCCCCGGCCCCGCGTCGCGGTCGTCGTAGAGCGTCTCGAGGCCCGCGGCGACGAGCTCCTCGTAGAGGCGGTCGGCGGCCTCGGCCGTCTGCTCGCCGGGACGCCCGAGGGCGACCACGTGGACCTGCCACGGCGCCAGCGCCCGCGGCCAGACGATCCCCTTCTCGTCGGCGCGCTGCTCGATCGCCGCGGCGACGATCCGCGCCGGCCCGATCCCGTAGCTGCCCATGACGATCGGACGCTCGCCGCCGTCGGAGGCGAGGTAGGTGGCCCCGAGCGGCTCGGAGTAACGGGTCCCGAGCTTGAAGATGTTGCCGACCTCGATCGCGGCCTCGATCTCGATCGGATCGCCCGACGGCGACAGGTCGCCGGCCTCGACGGCGCGGATGTCGAGCTCCTCGAAGTCGAAGTCCCTCGCCGGCTCGACCCCGATCAGGTGCGCGTCGGGGCGGTTGGCGCCGGCGAAGTAGCCACCGCCCTGGATCGCGGCGTCCTTGACGACCGGCACCCGCGCGCCGACCGGCCCGATGAATCCGGGTGGACCGAGCTCGCGCTCGATCTCCTCCGCCGTCGCCTGACGGAACGCGGCGCCGAGCGCGTTCTGGAGCTTGACCTCGTTGAGGCGATGGTCGCCGCGGACCAGCGCCAGGACAAGGCCGCGGCCCTCGACGATCACCGGCATCGCCTTCAGCGCCGCCGCGGGCGCCACGCCGAGCGCTCCCGAGACCTCCTCGACCGTGGTCATCCCGGGCGTCGGCACCTCGCGGGGCTCGTCGAGCGGAGGCGGCATCTCGACCGCCTGGGGCTCGGCCGACGCGATCTCGACGTTGGCGGCGTATCCGGGGGCGAGCGCGACCTCGTTCTCGCCGGCGGCGCACGGTGCCATGTACTCGTGGGCGCCGCTGCCGCCCATCATCCCGACGTCCGCCTCCACCTCATACCAGCGCAGCCCGCAGCGGTCGAGGATCCGTCCGTAGGCGCGCCGGTGGAGCTCGTAGCTGGCCTCGAGGCCGTCGTCGTCGCGGTCGAGCGAGTAGGAGTCCTTCATCGTGAACTCGCGCGTGCGCAGGACGCCGGCACGAGGCCGCGGCTCGTCACGCTCCTTGACCTGCACGTGATAGAGGATCTTCGGCAGCTCGCGGTATGAGCGGATCTCGCGCGCGGCGTGGAAGGTGAGCGCCTCCTCGTGGGTCATCGCGAGCACGTGCGGCGAGCCCTTGCGATCGTCGAGCTTGAACAGCTCGTCGATCTCGTAGCGGCCGGTTCGCCGCCAGGGCTCGGCGGGCTGCAGCACCGGCATCAGCATCTCCTGACCGCCGATCGCGTCGATCTCCTCGCGAACGATGCCCACCGCCCGGCCGACGACCCGAAAGCCCGCCGGCAGCCAGGTCCAGAGCCCGGCGCCCAGCTGGCGAATCAGGCCGGCGCGAACCATCAGCCGATGCGAGAGCGCCTCGGCGTCGGCCGGATCCTCGCGCACGGTCGGCAGAAAGTAGGTCGCGAGGCGGGTCACGGGGCGGCCAGCGTACCGAGCCGGGCTGCGGGCGTTGCGCGCGACGCCGCCGCGGCCCTACCATCGCCGTGGCGTGAAGCTGATCATCCAGATCCCGTGCCTGAACGAGGAGCGGACGCTGCCCCGGGTGCTCGAGCAGCTGCCCCGCGAGCTCGAGGGCTTCGACGCGGTCGAGTGGCTGGTCATCGACGACGGCTCGACCGACGCGACCGCGCGCGTCGCCCGTCAGTCGGGCGCCGACCACATCGTCCGGCTGACCAACAACAAGGGGCTCGCCGCCGCCTTCCAGGCCGGCCTCGACGCGGCGCTGAAGCTCGGCGCCGACGTGATCGTCAACACCGACGCCGACGACCAGTACCCGGCCGCCGATATTCCCCGGCTGGTGGCGCCGATCCTCTCCGGCAGCGCCGACATGGTCGTCGGCGACCGTCGGGTGGAGACGATCGAGCATTTCTCGGCCGGCAAGAAGCTGCTGCAGCGGCTCGGAAGCTGGGTCGTCCGGCGCGCATCGGGGACCGGCGTCCCCGACACGACCTCGGGCTTTCGCGCCTACAACCGCGAGGCCGCACTCCAGCTGCTCGTGGTCTCCAACTTCACCTACACGCTCGAGAGCCTGATCCAGGCGGGCAAGATGCTGGTCGCGGTCGAGCACGTGCCGATCTCGACCAACCCGCAGCTGCGGGAGTCGCGCCTGTTCGGGAGCACGGGGTCCTACGTGCGCCGGAACGCGCTCGCGATCTTCCGCGCCTACGTGCTCTACGAGCCGCTGCGCGTGTTCGCGATCGCCGCCTGCGTGTTCGCGCTTGGCGCGCTCGGGTCCTGGATCCCCTTCCTCGCGGACTGGATCGTCAACGGCGATTCCAGCGGTCACGTGCAGTCGCTGATCCTCGGGGCGGTGCTCGCCCTGGTCGCCGTGCAGATGTTCGCGCTCGGGATCATCGGCGACGCCCTCGCGGGCCAGCGGGTGATCGCCCAGCGGGTGTTCGAGCGCGTTCGCCGGCTCGAGCTCCAGGCCGGAGTCGCGCCCTCTCACCTCGAGCCCGGGCCGGAGGCCGCCTCCGAGGAGGAGCGGGCGCGATTGAAGACGATCTCCCTGTAGACGCCGAACTTGCCGAGCGCCGAAAGGCAGACCGAAGCGCCGGTGGCGAGCAGGTAGTTGAGGCCGAGCCCCAGGTGAAGGGCGAGAAAGATCCCGTACTCGAGCGCCCGGAACGCCGCCGAGGTGATCGCGGTCTCGGCGAGCTGACGGCCCCAGTGCACGCTCTGGCCCGGGAACACCCAGGCGCGCAAGACGACGAAGTTGACGACCAAGGCCGCGACCAGGGCGATCGCGGGCGCGAGCGTCTCCGAGACGCCCGACCAGCTCGTGGAGCGCCGCGGTGGCGCCGATCACGAAGCAGAAGCTGAAGGCAGAGGCGAGCGCGTACCGCGGCATGTCCCTCAGCGCTTCCACCGCCGCGAGTGTAGGAGCCGCCGCCACGGCTCGCGCCCGGGCATGGGATCATCACTCGCCCTCATGGTCGCGGCCGGCAACGTCTATGACAAGTACGGCACCCGCAATCCGATCGAGCGCCGCCTGGTCGGCGGCTTCCTCGGCCAGGTGCGCGAGCTCGTCGAGCGCACCGGCGCTCGCGAGGCACACGAAGTCGGCTGCGGCGAGGGCGAGCTGTCGCTGATGCTCGCCCGCCGGGGGCTGACGGTGCGCGGCACCGACATCTCCGCCGAGGTGATCGAGGAGGCGCGCCGGCGCGCCGCGGCGGCCGGACTCGGGGTCAGCTACCGCGCGGCGCCGATCGAATCGCTCGACCCGGCGCGCGACTCCGCCGAGCTGATCATCTGCTGCGAGGTGCTCGAGCATCTCGACGACGCGGCAGGCGGGCCTCGAGACGCTCGCCGGCCTGGCGCGACCCTGGCTGCTGGTCAGCGTCCCCCGCGAGCCCCTGTGGCGGGCGCTCAACCTGGCGCGGGTCAAGTACGTGCGCGAGCTCGGCAACACGCCCGGGCACCTCGGGCACTGGTCGCGGAGCGCCTTCGTCGACTTCCTCGTGCGCCCGGGTGGAAGTCGTCGAGCGTGCACAGCCCGCTCCCATGGACGATGGCGCTCTGCCGCGCGGGGGCGGAGTGAGCCGCGTCCGCGCCGCGGCCGGCTGGGCGCTTGCGCGCCCGGGCACGATCGCGATCGTCGCCCTGGGGATCGCCTGGGGCTCGGTGATCCACACGATGGGCTGGGCGCAGCTCGCCCATTTCGCGGAGGTGCGGGCGCTCGCCGACGGTGAGAGGACGATCGACCGCTGGCACTGGGAGACCGGCGACGTGGCCTGGATCGACGGCCATTACTACTCGGTCAAGTCGCCGGGAATGGCGGCGCTGAGCACACCGCTGTACCTGCTGATCGACGCCGCCGGCGGGCGCAAGCTGTCCGCTGCGGCCGCCGGCAACGCCAGCCGCGCCTACGAGCCCCGTTGGGTCCCCAACGACGGGCCGCCCTATGCCTCCTACGGCTATGACCCCGACCGCGCATTGCGAATCCAGAAGCGGGTCGAGGACGAGACCGCGATCGTCTGGGCCCTGACCCTGCTCGCCGCGGTGTTGCCCTCGGTCCTGCTCCTGTTCGCCGTCCGCCGGGTCGCCGACCGGCTCGAGCCCGGCTACGGGACCGCGGCCGCGATCACGCTCGGGGCCGCGACGATCCTGATGGTGTTCGCGGCCGAGTTCTTCTCCCACGCGATCTCGACGGCGCTCGGGTTCGCCGGCTTCGTGGTCCTGGTTCGCGAGCGCGCCGGTCCGCCGCGGCCCTGGCTGGTCGCGCTCGGCGGCCTGCTCGCCGGGCTCGCGGTCAGCTTCGAATTCCAGGTCGGCCTCGTCGGCGTGGTGCTGTTCTTCTACGCGCTCGCCCGCGGCGGCCGCATCCGTCGCGGGCTCGCCTACGCGGGCGGGGCGCTGGCCGGCGCCGTGCCCGCGCTCGCCTTCAACGCCTGGACCCTCGGCAGCCCGTTCAAGCTCGCCTACAGCCACGCGGTCGCGGTCGTCGGCAACAACGGCCACTTCTCGCTCGGCCTCAACAGCGACGGATTCTTCGGGATCACGCTGCCGCGCTTCGAGGCGGCGCGCGACCTGCTGCTCGGCGGCCGCGGGGTGCTGGTGCTGACCCCGATCCTGCTCATGGCGGTGCTCGGGGTCGTGCTCATGTACCGTCGCGGCCACCGCGCCGAGGCGCTGACGGTCGGCGGCGTCGCGCTCGCCTACTTCCTCTACAACAGCGGCTACTGGCAGCCGTACGGCGGCGGCACCGCGGGGCCGCGGTTCCTGATCCCGGCGATGCCGTTCTTGGCCCTCGGGCTGGCCTTCGCCTACCGCCGGCTGCCGGCGACCACGCTGGGGCTCGCGATCCCCTCGGTGCTCTGGATGGTCACCGCGAGCATCACCTACCCGCTGGTCGGGGAGCAGGGGACCGGCTACTGGGTCGACGACCTCCGCGGCGGGGTGCTCGAGCACACCCTGCTCACCGTGGTCGGCGTCCGTGCGAACTGGATCGCGATCCTGCCGGTGCTGGTCGCGATCGCCGTGGCGATCGGCTTCGCGGTCGTTGCGACGCCGCGGCCGGACCCCCTGCGCAGGCTCGATCTTCGGCTCGCGGCCGGCGCGCTGTGCGCCTGGGTGGCGGTCTCCATCCTCGGCCCTGGGGTGAGCAGCGATCCGGTGACGCCGCTCAGCGGAAGCACCAGCTCGCTGGCGTTGATCACCGCCGGCGCGCTCGTCGCGCTGGTCGCGATCGCCACCCTGCGGCGGGCGTGTCGCACGCCGAAGCGCCCTCAGGGCTCCGGGGTCACCGGCGAGCTCGCGTTCGGCGAGCCGATGTCGTAGATCAGCAGGTCGTCCAGGCGCCGGCGGGTGATCCCGAGTCCGCCAATCGGCCGCTCGGCCGCGCGTGCCTGCGCGGTGCCGTCGACGCGGGCGAGGTGCAAGATCACGCTGCGCACTCCGCGGTCGCGCAGGACTTCGACGCTCGCTCGGTCGGGGAAGCCGTCGACGGCGTCGATCAGCTTCTGGGTGTACCGCGGCTCCACGCTCGAGCGGCCGTTGACCAGCAGCGGGAAGCCGTCGCTCGACCAGAACAGGTACCGGCGATTGTCGGTCGGCAGCGCCGCCGGCAGGTGAAGCTGGGGGTCGGGCACGTCGGAGACGTCGGCGGGCGCCGCCGGCACGCGTGGCTGGGCGAGGCTGTCGGTCGGGTCGAACGGGAGCCCGCGGCCCTCGATCGCGATCGCGATCGCGATCAGCGCCGCCAGCGCGGTCGTCGCCGCCGGTCTCAAACGCGGGCCGCGGGCGCGCACCGCCTCGAGGGCGCTCGACGCGCCGGCGCCGGCGAGGATCGCGAGGCCGATCGTCGCGTAGGTGAACAGCCGCCCGGGCGTCCGCATCCCGTCCCAGCCCGGGAGCAGGTCGTAGGCGAGCCGGTCCGGCCACAGCAACCCGCCCGACTGATCGAACCCCAATGCCAGGATCGAGACCCCGAGCACGCCGAGGCCGACGCCGATCCGCACGGCGCGCCGCAGTGGACCCGTGCAGAGCCCGCCGATCGCGAGGGCGAGGATGATCAGGCCGGGAAACAGGGTCTTCTCCTGCGGGTTTCGAAGCCCGTCGCGGATGGCCGCGGTCGCTCCGCCCCAGATCGGGTTCTCGCCCGGGGCGACCAGGAAGACCTGCGGCGAATCGGAGAACGCCTCGACCGTCGACGGGGGTCGCTCGGCGCCCGGCTGCTCGTCGGCGACCCGCAGGTACGGGCGCGCGATCAGCGCCGCGGTGGCGATGAAGAGCGCCGCGCCGGCGACGCTCGCCACGACCAGGCGCCGCGGCAGGGGCGGGCGCCCGCGTCGCCACCAGACGATCGCCGCGACCACGCCGAGCAGGCAGAGCAGGTACGCAAGCGGCAGGCCGAGCGTCGGCCCGAGCGTGAACTGCCAGGTCGCGACGGCGAAACCGGCGAACACCCACGCGGCCCGGCGGGTCCGATAGCCCCGCAGCCCGACGGCGAACGCGAGCGGGATCCCGCCGCTGGAGATCACGTGCAGGTGGCCGTCCTGCTCGAGACGAAACGGCGCACACGCGAATGCGGCCCCGGCGACCGCCGCTCCCGCCGGGCCGAGGCCGAGCTCGCGGCCGAGCAGGTAGGCGCCGACGAAGCAGAGCGCGTAGGCGAACAGAAACAGGAGGTCGTACCGGGCCGCCGCGGCCTCCGGCCCCGAGCCGATCATGCCCGCCGGGGCGTAGCCGATCAGCGCGTCCGAGAAGGCGAGCGTGTCGTGCAGCGGCCAGAACTGGTTCGACTGAAAGAACTCCAGAGGCTGGTGCAACACCGCGTAGCCGCCCCAGGCGACCTGCCACGACTGCGGCAGCGGATCGCCCAGGTCCTTCGGGATCGTCTCCCCCAGGTGCAGGATCAGCGGCCAGTTCATGACCAGCGAGAGGGCGATCCCGGCGAGGCAGGCGAGCAGGAGCTCGCTCCCGCTCACCTCTTTGCGAGTGGCAACGGTCAACGGGCGGGGATACTGCCAGCGTGGACGGCCAACGCGCGTCGCCCATCTCGGCGACCCGGCGCTGGAGCTCGAGCGCCCGGCGCACCCGGACGGCGGTCCCGTCGACGCCGGCTCGTCAGGCGCGCGTGAAGCGCCGGCCGGCCGTCGGCGAGGCTTGTTCGTCGACGGCCGGCCGATCGTCCCGCTTCGCCTTTGCATCGGCCGGATCGGTCGCCCGACGGGCGACCGGCTTCAAGAACGGCTCGGCGGTGACGTCGTTGCCGTCGGCGCGTGCCTTCTCGGCCTCCAGCTTCGCGATTCGCTCGGGGGTCAGCTCGCCGGCGTTCGCCTCCTCGATCCGCTCCAGCCACTGGGCCCCCTCGGCTGCCTTCCGGTCGTCGACCTCGACGGCGCCGCGGTCGAGCGACTTGTCGATCTCGACGAAGAGCGCGTCGACCAGCTCCGCCTGCGGCACCTTCCGCAACGGCTTGCCGTGGGCGAAGATCAGACCCTCGTTCTTGGCGCCCGTGATCCCGAAGTCGGCGTGCGAGGCCTCGCCGATCCCGTTCACCGCGCAGCCGAGGACCGCGACCTCGATCGGCTCGACGTAGGACTCGAGCCGCGCCTCGATCTCGGCGACCACCGAGTCCATGTCGAACTGCAGCCGGCCACAGGTCGGGCAGGCGATCAGCACCGGGCCGCGCTCACGGAGCTGCAGCGCCTTGAGGATCTCCCAGGCGACCTTGACTTCCTCCTCGGCGTGGAAGGTCGAGAGGCTGATCCGGATCGTGTCGCCGACGCCGTCGGCGAGCAGGGTCCCGAGGCCGACCGCCGACTTCAACGAACCCGACCACTTCGTGCCGGCCTCGGTGATCCCGAGGTGGATCGGGTACGGGATCCGCTCGGCCAGCATCCGGTTCGCGGCGATCGTGTTCGGGACGTTGGTGGACTTGATCGAGACCTTGAAGTTCTCGAACTCCAGCGACTCCATCATCTCGACGAACTCGACCGCGGCCGCGACCAGGGCCTCGACCGGGTTCGAGCGCTCGAGCTCGTGGAGGTGCTTCGGCAGCGAGCCGGAGTTGACGCCGATCCGCATCGGCACGTTCGCCCGGTTTGCCTTCTCGGCGACCTCGGCGACCTTCTCGCGGCCGCCGATGTTGCCCGGGTTGAGGCGGATGCAGTGGGCGCCGGCGTCGATCGCCTTCAGCGCCAGGGTGTGGTTGAAGTGGATGTCGGCGATCACTGGGATCGGCGAGCGCTCGACGATCGTCTTCAAAGCGACGACGTCGTCGTCGCGGGGAACGGCGCAGCGGACCAGGTCCGCCCCCGCCTCGGCGACGCGGTGGATCTGCTCCATGGTCGCGTCGAGGTTGGCGGTCTCGGTCTTGGTCATCGTCTGCACCGCGACCGGCGCACCGCCGCCGATCGGCACCCCGCCAACGAAGATCTGACGCTTCGAGGCCATGGCAACATTGTGACAGCGGGCCTACCGCTGACGGGACGCCACCCGGGCACCCGGGTCTTGGCTTGTTCGTGGTCTGTAGCGCCCGGCCGGACTCGCGCGAGGCGCGCGGATCAGCCGCGAGAGCCTCGCCACGCGGCTTGACCCGCCACCCAGGCCGGGATAGGTTGGCCCGAAACTCAACCAGGAAGGGAATCTGATGATCGATGCAGGGATTGCCCGGGCGCACCGGCGGACGCTGGGAGGCTCCCTGGCCTGCGCGATCGCCTGCGCTGCGATGGTGATGCCGGCTTCCCCTGCCGCTGCGGCAACCGCGCTCGGTGAGACGAACAATCCCTACTCCGGGGTCGTCTGCAACGGGCCCTCGACCTACCTTCAGGTGAGCACTGGGCGTGCGCCGAGCTATACGGTGCCCGCGGGCGGTGGGGTGATCACATCCTGGAGCACGTTTGCCCCGGTCGGGCAGGGAGGCGCGCAGGTCAGGCTCGGCGTCTTTCGCGAGACCGGTCCGCCGCCGGCTCAGTACACGACCGTCGGCGCGAGCGCCGCGCAGACGCTCACGGCAGGTTCGCTCAACGTCTTTCCCGCCAGCATCCCCGCGCAGGCCGGCGACACCCTTGGGCTGCTGATCGTCGCCGGGGGGCACAACTGCATCATCATCGACACAGGGAGCCCGCAGGACGGTACCCAGCGAGAAGAGGGCGCGCTTTTTGATGTCGGCTCCGTACACCTGTACTCCGACCCCTCTCAACCGGCGCGGCGAGTCAACGTGGCCGCCACGCTCGAAGCGGATGCCGACGGCGACGGGATCGGTGACGAGCCACCGCAGACGAAGATCACCAAGGGCGCGCCGAAGAAGACCGACAAGAGCAAGGTCAAGTTCAAGTTCAGGTCCGAGGACCCCGGCGCGACCTTCGAATGCAAGCTCGATCAGAAGGCGTTCAGGGCCTGCAAGTCGCCGAAGACGGTGAAGAATCTCGACGCGGGCAAGCACACGTTCGCGGTCCGAGCGGTCGACCAGGATGGCCACCGCGATCCCACCCCGGCAAAGGACAAGTTCAAGGTTGTCGGCTGAGGTCGCTGACGGGACCGTCGCGTTATATCCACCGAAATGGGCATGACAAGGAGCTAGCGGCGGCATGAGCTACGCCGCTCCGGGCGGAAACCGAGCGCTCGAAGCCGCTGGGCTGTCGGAGTAGGCGATGTCGCAGCAGAACGTCGAGCTCGCTGAAGCGTTTTTTGTCGCCTGGAACGCTCGTGACGCAGACGGAGTCGAGCGCCTGCTACACCCGGATGCGAAGGTCACTCGCCTGAGCGACAGAGCGGGGTTCCCCCAGCCGAGCTGGGGGGCAAGGACGAGCGAATACTTCAACCACCTCGATGACGCCTGGGCCGCGCTCAGCGTGCAGATCTCCGAATACCGCGACTGCGGCGATTCGGTCGTCGCGCTGGGCCGGATGTCAGGCACCGGCCGGGGCGGCGGCGTTGAAGTCGATCGGCCGTTCGCGACCGTTTTCACGATTCGCGCCGGCCGCTTCTCCCGCGTCGATAGCTTCGGCAACTGGGACGACGCCCTCGAGGCCGTCGGTCTCGGGGCGTAGGCGATGTCGCGAGAGGATGTCGAATAGGCACCAGTGCCCGAATCAGCCCGAGTAAAGGAGCTCGATCTCGTCGGAGTACTTGTCGGCGATCGGGCGCCGCTTGAGCTTCATCGTCGGGGTGAGCTCGTCTCCGCCGGGCGTCCAGTCGGTCGCAAGCACGGTGAACTTCTTGATCTGCTCGACCCTGGACATCTTCACGTTCGCCTCGTCGACACCGGCCTGGACGGCCGCGATCACCGCCTCGTGCTCGGCCAGCTCGGCGGTGGTCAGCCCCTCGAGCCCGTGCTGGCGGGCCCAGGCAGGCGCGAAGTCCGGATCGAGCACGACCAGGGCGACGTTGTAGGGGCGCTGGTCGCCGATCGCGACCGCCTGGCCGATCAAGGGGCTCGCCGCCTTCAGCTTCGACTCGATGTTCGCCGGCGACATGTTCTTGCCGGCCGCGTTGATGATCAGTTCCTTCTTGCGATCGACGATCGTCAGATACCCGTCCGGGTCGAGCTCGCCGATGTCCCCGGTGGCCAGCCAGCCCTCCTCGTCGATCGCTTCGGCGGTCTTCTCGGGCATGTTCCGGTAGCCGGCCATCACGGCGTCGCCGCGGACGAGGACCTCGCCGTCCTCGGCGAGCCTGATCTCCGTCCCCGGCAGCGGCGGGCCGACGGTCCCGAGCTTGATCCTCTCCGGCGGGTTTACGGTGCTCGCTCCGCAGGTCTCCGACATCCCCCAGAGCTCGCCGACCGGCACCCCGATCGCATGGAAGAACTCGAGCACCTCGTACGGGGTGGGCGCCGCGCCGGCGTTGACCGCAACCGCCTCGTCGAGGCCGAGCGTCTCGCGAAGGCCGGAGAACATCGCGGCGTCCGCCTTCGCGACGGCGGCGGCGATCTCCTCCGGAACCTTTTCGCCTGCCTGTTCGAGGCGGGTCTTCTGAAGCGCAGCCTCGAGGCCCTGGCGGGCCGGGCCGCGCTGCTCTTCCGGGAGGTGTGCCAGGTTGGCCTCGAGGCCGGCCTTGAGCTTCTCCCAGATCCGCGGCACGGCGAAGAACCAGGTCGGGCGGACCTTCGGCAGCCACTCCACGATCCGGCGCGGGTCCGGACAAATCGTCACCGTGCAGCCCCGGATCACGGGCAGGTAGTAATGCGCTCCGCGCTCGGCGATGTGGGCCGCGGGAAGCCAGGAGATCACCTTCGCGCCACGCTCGGGAAGGTCGATGATCCCCTCGACGGCGGCAGTCAGGCTCATCAGGTTGCGGTGCGTGAGCTGGACGCCCTTCGGCGGCCCGGTCGTCCCGGAGGTGTAGATCACCGTCAGCAGATCGTCGGGCTCGACCGCCTCGACATGGGCGGATCGGTCGAACGCCGGATCCATCCGCTCGAGCTCGCCGAGTTGATGCTCTCCGCCCTCTCCGTCGACCACGACGACGGCCTCGATCCCCGGAAGATCCTCGCGAGCGGCGTTGAAGACGTCGAGGAACGCGGCCTCGACCACCGCCACCCGGGCGGCGGCATCCGCGCACACGTAACGGATCTGCTCCGGCGAGGAGGTCTGGTAGATCGAGAACGGCACCGCGCCCAGCGAGACCGCCGCCATGTCGACCGCGATGAACTCCGGACGGTTGTTCATCATCAGCGCGACCGTGTCGCCCTTGGAGACGCCGAGCCGCGCCAGGCCGCCGGCGATCCGGCCGACCCACTCGCTCAGCTCCGCCCAGCTGATCGTCACCCGCTCGGAGTCCTCGCCGGCGACGATCGCCGGATCGTCGGGAATTCGCTCGACCGTCGCCGCGAACGCAAGCGCCAAATTCTGCGCGTACAGGTCCCTCCCCGGGCCGCCGCTCGCATAGCGCTCCGCCGTCGTGACCTCCATCGCTCTCCTCTCCAGGTTTCCCGACCGGTGCCGGAAAGCTATCGCCTGAGCGGCTCCAACGGGGTGGCTAGCGGACCTGGAAGCCGTCGCCCGAGAGCCGGCCGATGTCGTTGGAGAGGCCGATCGCGAACAGCATCAGCACGAGCGCGAAGCCGATCACCGAGGCGCGCTCCATGACCCGGAACGAGACCGGGCGGCCGCGCAGCTTCTCGACCACGCTCCAGAAGATGTGCCCTCCGTCGAGCGGCAAGAACGGGAACAGGTTGATGACGGCGAGCGAGAGGCTGATCAGGGCGAGGACGAAGAGCGCCTGGCGGGTGTCGAACTCGAACGACTGCCGGGTGACCTCGTAGCCGCCGACCACGCTCGAGATCTCCTTGCGCTGCTCGGCGTCGAACAGGCGGCCGACGATCCCGACCGTCTGCGAGGTCACCTGCCACATCCGGTCGAAGGCGAAGCTGGTGGCGTAGCCGACCGACCGATCGGCGGGCACGAAGCCGCCCGCCTGGAACGTGAACCCGATCCGAAACCGGTCCGCCGCGGCGTCGAAGAACGGGCGCAGGTGCAGGGTGATCCGCTCGCCGTCGCGGACGACGACCACACCGACGGCGGTCGTCGAGCGGCAGCCGTCGGTCGTCTCGCCGGCGCACTCGAGGCTGCCGAGCGCCCCGGTGAGCCGCTCGGATTGCTCCTGTGCCGTGCCTTGGCCGCGGGTGACGCCGTTGATCGAGACGATGCGATCGCCGTCATGGAGACGGCCCTGGGCCGGCGAGCCTTTCTCGATCGCCGCGACGTCGATCCGGGTCGGCTCCTCGATCGAGAACCCGAGCCCGAACAAGAGCACGAAGGCGATCGCGAAGTTGACCGCCGGGCCGGCGCCGATGACGACGATCCGCTTCCAGACCGGCTGGTTGTAGTAGGCGCGGGGCGCGACCTCTTCCTCGAGCTCCTCCTCTGGGTTCATCCCGGTGATCTTCACGAAGCCGCCGAGCGGGATCGCGCCGACCCCGTACTCCGTCTCGCCCCGGCGCACGCTCCACAGCTTCGGCGGGAAGAAGAGGAAGAAGCGCTCGACCCGCATCCCGACGGCCTTCGCGGCGGCGAAGTGCCCGGCCTCGTGAAGGATCACCAGCAGCGCGAAGCCGGCGAACGCGAGCAGCCAGCTCATCGCGCGTGGATCGCGCTTCGGGTCGCGCAACCCCTCCTGATCCGACGCGCCGCGCTCACGCGCGCGCCCCGACCCGCTCGACGAGCCCGGCGGCGATCCGCCGCGCCGCCGCGTCGCACTCGAAGAGCTCGTCGAAGTGGCCGACCGGGCGCGCGTCCAGCGCCTCGAGCGTGCCCGCGATCACCTCGGCGATCGCCGTGAAGCCGATCCGCCGCTCGAGGAACGCGGCGACCGCGACCTCGTCGGCGGCATTCAGCGCGCACGGCGCCGTGCCCCCGGCGACGCCCGCCTCGCGGGCCAGCCGCAGGCACGGAAACCCGTCCAGGTCGGGTGCCTCGAAGCGAAGCTCGCCGACCGCGGCGAGATCGAGCCGCGGCACCGTGACGTCGGCGCGCTCGGGGAAGTGCAGCGCGTAGGAGATCGGGACGCGCATGTCGGGAAGCCCGAGGTGCGCGAGCTGCGCTCCGTCGTTGAGCTCGACCAGCGCATGGACGATCGACTGCGGATGGACGACGACGTCGATCCGCTCGTACGGGACCCCGAACAGATGGTGGGCCTCGATCACCTCCAGACCCTTGTTCAGCAGCGTTGCCGAGTCGATCGTGATCCGGCCGCCCATCCGCCACGTCGGGTGAGCGAGAGCCTCCTCGACCGTGGCCCCGGCGAGATCGCTGCGGCCGCGAAACGGGCCGCCCGAAGCCGTCAGGATCAGCCGCTCGGCGGCTCCGGGGCCGGCGCCGTCGATCAGCTGCAGCATCGCCGAGTGCTCGGAGTCGACCGGCAGGATCCGCGTCCCCGTCGCCTCCGCGAGCGCGGTGACGAGCTCGCCGCCGACCACCAGGCTCTCCTTGTTGGCGAGCGCGAGCTCCACTCCCTCGGTCAGGGCGACGATCGTCGGCGGCAGCCCGGCGGTGCCGACGACCGCGTTCAGGACCAGGTCCGGGCCCGTGGTCAGGATCAGGTCGCGGATCCCCTGCTCGCCGGCGAAGACCCGCGCGCCATCGAGCTCGGCCTGCGCCGCGATCGCGGCGCCGCGATCGCGGAGCGCGACCGTGGCCACGCCGCCGGCGCGCGCCTGCGCGACCAGGCGCGCGACGTTGCGGTCCGCGGAGAGGCCGGCGAGCTCGAGCTCGGGCGAGGAGCCGACTACGTCGAGCGCCTGCTCGCCGATCGAGCCGGTGGAGCCGAGGATGAGCACGCGTTTGGCCACGGAGGCAGCGTAGCGGTGGGCCTGATCCGCACATGAACGCCGTCCGGCGCCGCGTCCCGGGGGGCGCCTATCCTCGCGCCATGACCGCAGCCGTGCCCACGGGCGCTCACGTCTCGCGGCGCGAAGTCGTCGCCGCCGCCACCGAGCTCGAGGCCGGCTGCCTGCAGATCTTCCTCTCCGATCCGGGCTCCTACAAAACGCCTCCTCCCCACCCCGAGGCCGAGGAGCTGCGCGCGGCGCCGTTCGATCTCTACGTGCACGCCCCGTACCTGATCAACGTCTGCTCCCCGAAGTCGAACGTCCGCTACGGCTCGCGCAAGATCCTGCAGCAGACGTGCGAGGCCGCCGCCGGGGTGGGCGCGGCGGGAGTCATCGTCCACGCGGGACACGCCGAGGACGGGATCCCCGAGGGCGTCGGCCGCTGGACGCGAACGCTCGAGATGCTGGAGTCCGAGGTCCCGGTGCTGATCGAGAACACCGCCGGCGGCGAGAACGCGGTCGCCCGGCGCTTCGACGCCCTCGCCCTGCTCTGGGAGGCGGTTTCCGCCCACGACGGTCCGGTCCCGATCGGCTTCTGCTTCGATACCTGCCACGCCCACGCCGCCGGCGAGGAGCTCTCCGATGCGATCGAGCGCGCGGTCGCGATCACCGGCGGGATCGAGCTCCTGCACGCCAACGACTCGCGCGACCCGGCGGGCACCGGGGCCGACCGCCACGCGCGGCTCGGCGAGGGGCAGATCGATCCCGAAGCCCTGCGGAGCATGATCGCCACCGCGGCGGCCGGCGGCACCCCCGTGCTTGTCGAGACGCCCGGGCCGCGAGCCGGGATCAGAGCCGATCTCGAGTTCGTCCGCCAAGCGATCGCCGAGCGCTAGCCGGCGGATCGCCTCGGCGACGCCGTCGGTGGACCGCCCCACGGCCCGCTCAGTACACGAACGCGATCGCCAGGTAGTAGCCGACCACGATCGTGAACAGGACCGCGTCGAGGCGGTCGAGCAGCCCGCCGTGGGGCCCGAACACCGTCCCGGAGTCCTTGATCTGCAGGTCGCGCTTGATCATCGACTCGAACAGGTCGCCGACCGGCGCCAGCGCTGCGACGCAGATTCCCATCACCAGCGCGTCGATCCCGGGCAGCCAGTCCTGGTAAAGGCCGGCGAACCAGAAGCCGAGCGTTCCGCCGACGAACCCGAACGCGAGCCCTTCGAGCGTCTTGTTCGGCGACAGCGCCGGCGCCAGGCGGTGGCGTCCGAACAACCGCCCGCCGGCGTATGCCGCGGTGTCGGTGACGAAGGTGGCGACGAGCACGTCGACGAGCAGCGCCGCACCGTGGTCGGGCAGCTCTCGAAGCAGGATCGCGTGCGCGAAGGGGACCGCGATCCAGACGATCCCGAGCGTCGTGATCGCGATCGAGACCGTGATCTGGGTGCGATCCGGGCGCACGACCGCGGCGATGAACATCGCCGGGACGGTGGCCAGGAGCGCGATCATCATCTGGAACTGCGAGCCGTAGAAGGCGGCGGCAGCCAGGGCGGCGGTGGCGGCGAAGGAGAGGATCAAGAACGGCTGCGCGCCCTTGGTCATGCGGAAGAACTCGGTCAGCCCGATGCAAGCGAAGCCGACCATCGCGAGCGCGAACAGCTCGCCGCCGATGATCGCGATCGTGACCACGATCGCGATCCACGGCAGCGCCCAGGCGATCCGGGCGATCGTCTCCGAGCGACGCGTCTTGCGCGGCGGCTCTCCGGGCGCGCGCGACGCCCGCGGCCGGCGCGCGCCACGGCTCGTCCGCAACGGCGGCGGCTGCTCCGGCCGGCTGCGGCGCGGCTGGTCGAAGTCGACCTCGGAGTCGAACGGCCGCGAGCCCTCCACCTCGTCACCTGCCCCCGAAGCGCCGCTGCCGACCCCGGTATGCGGCGAGGGCCGACTCGAACGCCTCGCGGCCGAAGTCCGGCCACAGCTCGTCGCGGAAGACGAGCTCGGAGTAAGCGCACTGCCAGAGCAGGAAGTTCGAGATCCGCTGCTCGCCGCTGGTCCGAATCAGGAGGTCGGGATCGTTCATCTCGGGCGCGTAGAGGTGGTGGCGAAACTCGTCCTCGGAGTCGCCCTCAAAGGTTCGCGCCGCATCGACGATCTCCGCCCTGCCGCCGTAGTTGAAGGCGACGAACAGCGTGATCCGCCGGTTGGCCGCGGTCACCCGCTCCGCCCAATCCATGCGCTCGGCGAGCTCGGGGGCGACGCCCTCGCGTCGCCCGACGAAGCGCATCCGCACGCCCTCGGCGTCGAGCTCCGGCGTCTCGCGGTCGATCCGCTCCGCGAACATCGCCATCAGCCCCTCGACCTCGGCTCGCGGGCGCTGCCAGTTCTCGGTCGAGAACGAGAACACGGTCAGCTCCCGGATCCCGAGCTCGGCGGCATCGCGCAGGCGTGCCTTGACCACGTCGGCGCCCGCCCGATGACCCTCGATCGGCGGCAGGCCCCGCTCGGACGCCCAGCGCCCGTTGCCGTCGGTGATGATCGCGACGTAGCGCGGCTGCCCCGGCGTTCCCATGCCCCCCGGACCCTAACCCGGCGGGCGTGCCCTAGACCTCGAGGATCTCCCCCTCCTTGGCCTTCAGCAACGCATCGATTTCGCCGGTGGCGTCGTCGGTGCGCTTCTGGAGGTCGGCCTCGGCGCGGCGTTCGTCATCCTCGCCCACCTCTCCCTCCTTCTTCAGCTCGCGGAGGTCGTGCATGACGTCGCGGCGGATGTTGCGAACCGCCACCTTGCCCTCCTCTGCGACACCGTGGACGACGCGGACCAGGTCGCGGCGGCGCTCCTCGTTCAGCTCCGGGATCTGGAGCCGGATTACGTTGCCGTCGTTCGACGGGGTCAGCCCGAGGTCGGACTCGAGGATCGCCTTCTCGATCGCGCCGATCGCGTTCTTGTCGAACGGGGTCAGGGTCAGCAGCCGAGCGTCGGTGGCCGCGATCTGCGCGAGCTGCCTGATCGGGGTCTCGACCCCGTAGTAGTCGACGACCACACGGTCGAGCAGGTGCGGCGAGGCGCGTCCGGTGCGCACCGTTGCGAGCTCCTGGCGGCAGGAATCGACCGACTTGGCCATCCGATCCCCGGCGTCGGCCAGGAACTCGTTGGTGATCTCAGACATCGGCCGCGTCTCTCATGCTCCGGTGCGGACGATCGTGCCCACCCGCTCGCCGCCGACGATCCTATCTATGTTGCGTTCGTCGGCCATGTTGAAGACGTGGATCTGGAGGTCGTTGTCCATGCAGAGTGAGAGCGCCGTCGAGTCCATCACTCGAAGGCCCCGCTCGATCGCCTCCATGTGCGTGATCTCGGGCAGGAACTTGGCCTCTGGAACCAGCGACGGATCGGCGTCGTAGACCCCCTCCACCCCATGCTTGGCCATCAGGATCGCCTCGGCGTGGATCTCGAGCGCGCGCAGCGCCGCGGCGGTGTCGGTGGTGAAGAACGGGTTCCCGGTCCCGGCGGCGAAGATCACCACGCGGCCCTTCTCGAGGTGGCGCATCGCGCGCCGTCGGATGTAGGGCTCGGCCACCTCGGTGACCTCGATCGCCGACAGCACCCGTGTGTAGGTGCCGAGCTTCTCGAGCGCGTCCTGGAGCGTGAGCCCGTTGAGCACCGTCGCCAGCATCCCCATGTAATCGGCGGTCGCGCGGTCCATCCCCTCGGCCGCTCCCTCCAGCCCGCGGTAGATGTTGCCCGCGCCGACCACCAAGGCAACCTCCACGCCGCGGTCGGAGACCTCGTGCACCTGAGCGGCGATCGTCCGGACGCGCTCGGGATCGGTGCCGTATTCCAGCGAGCCCATCAGGGCCTCGCCGGAGATCTTCAACAGGATCCGCTTGAAGACGGGCTCGGCCACCGGCGGCGAGAACCCTACCCGGGCGGCCCGGACGGCGCCGCTACCGGCGGCCGCGCGCCAGCCGGCGCATCGCGTGGTAGGCGGGCCGCGGAATCCCGGCCCGCGACAGTAGCCCCGAATGCGCGCACCACGAGCAGACCGCGGTACCGCGCTCGGTGTCACGCCACGCGTACCAGTAGGCCCCCCGCAGCTGCAGCCTCTGCCGCTTCGAGACGAGCCGGCCGAAGACGCGGCGCAGCATTCGCGCCTGGCCGGCGCGTCCCTTGACCAGCGCCTCGCCGCGCCTGCCCGAGGCCGCCCAGCCGAGCTCGCTCACCCAGAGGGCGACCGAGCGGTCGCCGGCTCTCCGGGAGACGCGACGCACGGCACGGACCTGCTCGAGCACCCCGGCGGCGTCGCCGTCGTAGGGATGGATCGCGATCCCGTCGAAGCTCTCCTCGATCCCGCCGACGCGGTAGAGGTCGCGCAGGTAGCGGGCCGAGCCGATTACGCCACCGGGCGTGTCGTCGAGGCTCCAAATCCCGCCCAGCACGACCTCCGCCTCAGGGTCCGCGGCGCGGATCTCCGTCGCCGCACGCCGGAGCAGCGCGGCGTACATGTAGGCATCGGCCCGGGGGCGGTAAAAGAACGGGGAGTTCTCCTCGTTCCAGATCTGCCAGACCTCGATCGGGCGATACTGCAGGCCCGGATGGTCCGCCCAGAAGCTGCCGTCGGGCCCGTAGCGGCGCACCGCGGCGCCGGCGAACTGCGCGAACGCGCCCCTGGTCGGGGGGCTCGAGGGCGCGTAGTTGACGCACTTCGTCGAGCATTCGTGGCCGTCGAGGGTCCACGCCCACGCCGGCTCGGAGGACAGGAACGGGAGCACGGTGAGACCCGCAGCGGCGGACCTCTCGACCAACGCGTCCATCCCGGTCCACTCGTAGCGGCCGCGCACGACCTCGATCGTCGACCACGGCATCAGCAGGCGAACCGAGTCGAGCCCGGCGGCGGCCATCAGCTCCGTGTCGTGGTCGCCGATCTCGCGCTGCGGGACCACCCCGAGGAGCGTCTGCCGATCGTCGCTGGCGCTGGGGCCATCGGCGCCGGCGCCGATGGCCGCGGAGACGACCGCCAGGGCGAGAATCGCCGCGACGACCGCAGCCCGCGTCGAACGCCCGATCCGCATCTCGATTGCCCAAACCCCCCGCGCGGCCTGGCGTTGCGGTGGCGCCGCCGGTGCGGGCCGGCTCAGTCCTCGCCGACGCGGAAGACCGCGAAGCGCGCGATCTGCACGTTTTCACCGGTTATCGAGGCGAGCTCGGCGCGCAACTGCTCGATCGTCTTGCCCTCGTAGCGGTCGGCGCGAATGTGCGCCTGGTCGAGCAGCGCGACGTCCTTGGACCACTTCGACAGCTGGCCCTCGACGATCCGCTCGATCACGTCGTCGGGCTTGCCCTCCTCCCGGGCCTTCGCCTCGAAAATCCGACGCTCGGCATCGCGCTCCTCGTCGCCGATCTCGTCGGCCGAGACGTAGCGCGGCGGTGGGTTCGTGCCGGCGACGTGGATCGCGACCTCGCGCGCGAACTCCCTGAAGTCCTCGTTACGGGCGACGAAGTCGGTCTCGCAGCGGACCTCGACCAGTGCGCCGACCCTCCCGTTGGCGTGGATGTAGGAGGCAACCACACCCTCGCTCGCCTCGCGCCCGGAGCGCTTCGCCGCCGAGGCCTGGCCCTTGACGCGAAGGATCTCGACCGCCTTCTCCGGATCGCCGCCGGCCTCCTCGAGCGCCGCCTTGCAATCCATCATCGCCGCCCCCGTGCGCTCTCGGAGAGCCTTCACATCGCTCGCGGTGACCGCCACCTAGCCTCCCTCCGTCTGCTGGGCGGCGCTCGGCTGCTGTGGCTCTGCCTGAGGCGCCGCGTCGCTCGGCTGCTCGGCGGCCTGCGCCTCGGCGGCCTTGGCGGCGGCCTCCTCGGCCTCGCGCCGGGCGCGCTCCTCCTCCTCGCGGCGCTTTCGCTCCTCCTGCTCGCGGCGCTTTCGCTCCTCCTCCTCGGCGCGGCGCTTGGCCTCGGCCTCGCGGTAGGCGGTGGCCGCCTGCAGGATGCCCTCGCCGATCGTCGAGATCACCAGCTCGCAGGAGCGGATCGAATCGTCGTTGCCCGGGATCGGAAAGGCGACGGGCACCGGATCGACGTTCGAGTCGACGAGCCCGAGGATCGGTATCCCGAGCCGCTCGCACTCGCGGACCGCGATCGCCTCGGTCTTCAGGTCGATGATCAGCGCCGCCTGCGGAAGCCGCTTCATGTCGCGGACGCCGCCGAGGTTGTAGTCGAGCTTCTCGAGCTCGGCCTCCATCGACATCCGCTCCTTGGTCGGCAGCAGGTCGAGCTGGCCGCCCTCCTTGAGCTGCGTGAGCTCGTGCAGGCGGTCGATCCGCGCCGAGATCGTCTGGAAGTTGGTCAGCAGACCGCCCAGCCAGCGCAGGTTCACGTACGGCATCCCGCAGCGCTCGGCCCAGCCCCGGACCGAGTCGCGCGCCTGCTTTTTGGTGCCGACGAACAGCACGCTGCCGCCCTTGCCGGCGACCTCCGCCGCGAACCGCCGCGCCTCGGCGAGCAGGTGGTCGGTCTGCAGCAGATCGATGATGTGGATGCCGTCGCGCTCGCCGTGGATGTAGCGGCGCATCCGCGGGTTCCAGCGGCGCGTCTGGTGACCGAAGTGAAGTCCGGCCTGCAGCAGGTCCTTGAGTCCGGGTTCGGACATCGAGTGCTCCCTTGTGGATTCGGTTTGTCTCCCTGGCCGCTCGCGGGGACCCGGTTGCATGCCGGGCAGGGCCCCGTGTCGCTCCGCCAGGGGGTCGGTTACTGGTCGCGCCAGAGTGTAGAGCCGGAGCCGCCAAGCCGACGCTCGGCGCTCAGCTGCGGTGGGCGGCGCGGTCGAGCGCCTCGACCAGGTCGCCCGGCAACGATGACTCGAACTCCATCTGCTCGCCGCTGAACGGATGCCTGAACCCGAGGCGCGCGCTGTGCAGGAACTGGCGCTCGAGGCCGTGGCGAATGGCGTGCCCGTAGCGCGTGTCACCGGCGACCGGATGGCCAATCGCCGCGAAGTGGGCTCGGATCTGGTGCGTTCGCCCGGTTTCGAGCCGCACACGGACCAGCGTGTCGGCCGGCAGCGTCTCGACGACGGCGAAGTGGGTGCGAGCCTCGCGCGCTCTGCGACCCCGCACCGCGCGCCGCTCGGGCGCTCGATGATCGCGCCCCAGCGGCGCGTCGATCGTCCCCGAGCGAGCGCTCGGCCTGCCCTCGATCAGCGCCAGGTACTCGCGACGCACCTCGCGCCGCTTGATCATCGCCGCGAGCAGCCGCTGCGATTCCTCGTCGCGCGCAACCAGCATCAGCCCCGAGGTGCCCTTGTCGAGCCGGTGCACGATGCCCGGACGCTCGGACTCGCCCCCGCCGAGCAGCGGCCCGAGCTCGTCGACCAGGGTCGTTCCGCGATGGCCGGGCGCCGGGTGCACGACCAACCCGGCCGGCTTGTCGACGACCGCGAGGCGCTCGTCGCGGTGGACGAGCAGCGGCCGGTCGCTCACCGCTTCGCCGCCGGACCGCCCGGCGTCGGTTCGGCGCGCGGCGTTCGTCCTTCGGCGGCGGCGTCGTCTCCGGAGAGCGCCGCGAGCGCGAGCGCGAGCACCCCGACGGTGATCGCGACGTCGGCGAGATTGAAGGCGGGCCACGCGGGCGGATCGATGAAGTCGGTCACGGCGCCGTCGCGGATCCTGTCGGCGAGGTTGCCCAGGGCGCCGCCGGTAAGCAGGCCGACGCCGAGCCAGAGCCAGGGCCGGGTGGAGTCGAACGCAAACCAGACGAGGATCAAGGCCAGCGCCGCCGCCGTGATCGAGAGCACGAGTCCGTCCTTGCCGTCGTCCAAGAAGCCGAACGCGATCCCGCTGTTGGTCACCCGGGAGAGGTCGAACCCGAGCGCGAGGTCGGTGCGCTCGCCGGGCAGCATCGAGCCGACGATCGCCGCCTTCGCGGCCTGATCGGCGGCGACCACGAGCCCGCAGACGGCGAGCATCGCGATCCAGGCGCGGGCGCGGGGCGAGCTCACCCGCGGATCAAGCCGACGACGATGCCGCCCACGATCGAGAGCGCCAGGATCGCGACGATCGGGCTGATGTCGAGCGGCCCGATCCTGGGCACGAATCTGCGAAACAGGTTCAGGTACGGGTCGGTGCTCGACTCGATAAACCCGGTCACGGCGCGCAGAGTGAGGTTGTAGGGGATCGGCCGAAACTGCCCGATCCAGGAGAGGACCACGTTGGCGATGATCAGCACCGTGTAGACGAAGATCAGCGCCGCGACGTAGTCGGCGATGTCGCCCCGGCTGAGCGCGACGAGGATCATCCCCGCATGCGCTCCAGGGACGCGTCGACGGCCGCCCGGAACGCGTCCGCCGCCCCGCGGTCGGCGAGCGCCGCGAGGCCGGCCTCGGTGGCGCCGCCCGGCGAGGCGACCGAGGACCGCACCGTGATCGGGTCGTAGCGGCGCAGGAGCTCGATCGTTCCGACGAACTCCTCGACCACCATCTCGTACGCGAGCTCCGGATCCAGGCCTTCGTTCGCTCCCGCCTCGGCGAGTGTCTGGACGACGATCGTCAGGTACGCCGGAGAGCAGCCCATGACGGCGGTCGCCGCGTCCATGAGCTCGTCGGGGACCTCGACCAGGTGGCCGAGCTCGCCGAACAGGTTGAGCACCCGGGCCGCGAGCTCGCCCTCCTCGGGGTCCAGCGGCGCGTGGCAGATCACCCCGCGCTGGATCTCGGCGGTCAGCGTCGGCATCAGCCTGACCAGGCCGACGCCGGGCAGCGCCTCGCGCAGCCGCGGGACGGGCGTCGCCGCGAGCACCGATCCGACCGCGTCGACCCGGCCGCGTCGAAGCTGCTCGGCGGCTGCGTCCAGCGCTCCGGGCTTCACCGCGAGCACCACGGCCTCGGAGCGCTCGGCCAGCTCCGCGAGCGAGGCGACCGCCTCGCCGCCGGTCGCCTGCGCGAGCGCCGCGGCACGTCCCGACCCGGCGTCGCAGAACAGCATCTCCGCCGGCCCGCGCTCGGCCGTCGCCCATCCACGCGCCAGCGCCGCGGCCATGTTCCCAGCGCCCGCGAACCCGATTCTCATAGACCCGGAGCCTAATGGCCCGGGTCGGGGGCGCGGCGGAGCTCAGCTCTGGTTGAAGAAGCCCTTCTCCACGAGCCGCGCTTTCTCCTCGGCGGAGACCTCGACGTTGCGCGGCGTGAGCAGGAAGGTCTTCTCGGCGATCTTCTGCATCCCGCCGTCGAGCGCGTAGGTGAGGCCGGAGGCGAAGTCGATCAGCCGCTTGGCGAGTTCACCGTCCGTCGCCTGAAGGTTGAGGATCACCGGGACCGAGTGCTTGAACCGATCGGCGACCTCCTGCGCATCGTTGAAGCTCCCGGGAGTGACCAGGTGCACCTGCACGTCGGCGCCCCCGTTGCCGCCCACCGGCTGCAGCACCCGGCGGCGAGGCGGCGCCTCGTCGGCGAAGATGTCGTCGATCTCGTCACGCGACCTGCGGCGCTCGGAGATCCGGCTCACGGTCGCCGAACGTGACGGCGCGCTCTCGTAGACCTGGCCCTGCGGGGCCGTATCCGGTTCGTAGACGTCGTGCTCGAGGTACTCCGGATCCTCGGCGAGGCCGAAGTAAACAAGGGCGCGATGCCATGTGTCTCGAAGTGCCATACGGCTGCGGGTTTCGCGTCTGGCCCCGGTTCTCCTTTACCCGGATTATGGAGCAAGAACCCGCCCGGGAGCGGCTTCCGAACCTCGAAGGAACCACGCGGCCCGGTGGCCGCGCGGCTCACCGGTAGAGCGAGGTTCCGAGGCGCACGGTCGTCGCTCCTTCGTCGACCGCCACCTCCCAATCCTGGCTGGTGCCCATCGACAGCCGCGAGAGCCGGTGCTCGGCCCCGAGCTCGGCGAGCCGGGCGAAGTACGGCCGCGAGCGCTCCGGGTCGGCCGTCGGCGGCGGCATCGTCATCAGACCGCCGACCCGCACCGGGCAGCGCTCGATGAAAGCGCCGAGCTGCGCTGGGGCGACCCCGCCCTTGCTCTGCTCGCCGGAGAGGTCGACCTCGATCAGCACCTCGGTCGCCGGTTCGGCGTGGCGGGCGAGCTGCTCGAGCACCGAGTCGGTGGCGACCGAGTGGATCAGCCGCACGAGCGGCAGGATCCGCTTCAGCTTGCGGCTCTGCAGGTTGCCGATGAAGTCCCACTCGAAGCATTCGCCGTAGAGCTCCTGCTTCGCCTCCAAGTCCTGGAGGCGATTTTCGCCGACGAGCTCGACACCGGCCTCGGCGAGCGCCCCCATCTCCTCGGGCGGGACGTACTTGGTCGCGGCGAGGATCTCCACTCCCGGGCCGCTGCGTTCGCGGACCCGCTCGAGGTTGCGGCGCACGACATCGGGGTCGATGTCGCGGATCGGCTCAGGCATCCGCGGAGATCCAGACGAGACCCGCCTGCCGGCCGGTGCGGCCGCGGTCGCGCCGGTGGGAGAAGAACAGCTCCGGCTCGCAGCTCGTGCAGAGATCGCTCGATTCGACCTCGGTCACGCCTGCGCGCGCGAGCAGCCGGCGCGTGACCACGACCAGGTCGAGCATCCGCCCGCTGGCGACGTCCTCGCCGAGCCCCGCGAACCGGGCGAGTATGTCGTCGCCGACCTCGTAGCAGCAGCGGCCGATCCCGGGGCCGATCGCCGCGGCCCGCGCCTCGACCGCCTCGACGCCGCGATCGACGATCCCCGCGGCGAGCCCGCGCCACCCGCAGTGCAGCATCGCGACTCCACGCTCTCCCGCGAGCGCCAGGGGCAGGCAATCGGCGACCTGGACCAGCGGCGTCAGCTCTTCGTTCGAGGTCGCCTGAGCGTCCGACGGTGGCGCCCGGAGGCTCGCGTCCAGGTAGGGGTTCGGCCGCGGCGGACGCTCGCGCCGGAGAACGTCGGCCGCGTGGACCTGATGACCGAAGACGATCCCGCCGGGATCGCGATCGAGCACGCTCGCGACCGTGCGCCGGTTCTCGACCACCGCCGCCGGCTCGTCACCGGTCAGCAGGCCGAGGTTGAGGCTCGAGTACGGCCCGTCGCTGACGCCGCCGAGCCGGGTCGTGAACGCGGCGCGCGCTCCGGGGAGCTGGGCGCTGAGCCAGCGGGTTCCGGCGGCCTGCTCGAACTCCATCCCGGCAAGGCTATTGGGGCCCCTCGGCGCCGGCCGCCTCGAGCGCGACTCGAAGCTCCGCATCTCGGCCGGCGACCTCGCCGTCGAGCTTCGCCCGCAGGGCGCCGGCGAGCCCGCGGCCGACCGCCGGGCCCTCGGTCACCCCGGCGGCGATCAGATCGTCGCCCGAGATCTCGAGCCGCACACTGCGCCACTCCGCCAGGTAGCGATCGAGCCACTCGGCCCCGAGCGCGCGGGCGATCAGCAGGTCGGTCGCCGGGCGCCCGCGCGCCGCCTCGACGCCGGCCGATGGGCCGGCGGGGGCCATCGCGGCGAGCTCGCGTGCCGACTCGCTCGCCCCGCGCGTCGCCGCGAGCACCGCCGCCGGTCTCGCGATCATCCCGATCCACGGGTCGGTCTCCAGCAGCGCGCGAACCCGGTCGATGAGCTCGGGCGCCTCGGGGTCGAGCGCAATCAGGCCCCAGCCGGCGAGCAGCTCGAAGCCCCGGCGCGGATCGGGCTCGGCGGCGAGCTGGCCGAGCTCGGCCGCGATCCGATCGCCGGAGACCGTGGTCAGGTCGGTGGCGCGCAGCAGCCGCAGCGTGCCGGGCTCGAGCTCGAGATCGAGCCGGGCCGCGTACCGCGCCGCCCGCAGTGCCCGCGTCGGGTCGTCGACGAACGAGCGGTCGTGGAGAACGCGGAGCAGCCCCGCCCCGAGGTCGTCGGCACCGGCCCGAGGATCGATCAGTGCGCCGGGGTCGGCGAGCGCCACCGCCATCGCGTTGACCGTGAAGTCGCGTCGCGCGAGGTCTTGCTCGAGCGATGCCGGACGCACCTCGGGAAGGGCGCCGGGGTGCGGGTAGCTCTCGGCGCGGGCGCGGGCGACGTCGACCACCCCGGCGGGCAGCGTGACGGCGACGGTTCCGAATCGATCGTAAGCCCGCAGCTCGCCCCCGAGCTCCCGTGCGAGCGGGATCGGATCGCCCTCGATGACGAGATCGAGATTGTGCACGTCGAGGCCGAGCAACGCGTCGCGCACGGCGCCGCCGACCAGGTACGCCGGCGCCCCTACGCGCCCGGCTGCCTCGCGGACGGCGGCATACCCGGCCACGGCCTCGATCCTCGCGCCGAGGCCATCCGCGTCTATCTCGCGCTTCGCTGCCATCGCTTCGGGCGCCTGAGAGTTCAAAAAAGGCGCTCTAGGCCGCTTCCGTACCATGACGCCCTTCGCGGATGACTCGATGGCCCTCAATCTCGCGCGGCTGGGTCGACCCTGCGCACCTGGCGATCCTCGCGGTGATCAGCCTGTTCGCCGCCGGCGGCGCCGCGGCCGCGTACCTGGTGCTCAAGCGCGATTCCGACCGCACGTGCCCGCCGCCGTGCAAGCTCGAGACCCAGCAGCCGCCCAGCCACGCGGAGGTCACGAAGACCGTCAACTGGCCGTACTACGGGTACGACCAGCAGCGAACTCGCTACCTGGCGACCAAGCGCGTGCGCCCGCCGTACGACGCCTCCTCCTGGAGCCTGCAGCTCGGCAAGCTGCTCGAGTTCTCGCCGATCGTCGCCAAAGGCGTCCTCTACTTCCAGGACAAGGACGCGCTCTTGTACGCGGTCGACGCAGTCACCGGGAAGGTCGAATACCACAAGCAGATCGGCGGCCTCGGCGCCGCCTCTCCCGCCTACTCGCACGGGGTCGTCTACGCGGTCACCCTGCAGCGGGCGCCCGGCGTCGATCAGGGCGAGGCGCTCGCGCTGCGAGCCAAGGACGGCAAGCTTCTGTGGCGCTTCGGGCTCCCGGGCCGCAGTGAGACGTCGCCGATGGTCGTCGGCCGCAACGTCGTCGTCGGCAGCGAGTCCGGTGACGTCTACGCCCTCGATCGCAAGAGTGGGAGCATCGATTGGCAGGTGAGCACCACCGGTGCGGTAAAGGGCGGGCTGGCGCTCGACGACGGGGTTCTCTACGGGGCCAACTACGCCGGCGAGGTGTTCGCGCTGCGCGCCTCCAACGGTCAGTTCGTGTGGCAGTCGAGCACCCAGGGGTTGAGCTTCGGCCGCGGCGGGCCGGTCTACTCGACTCCCGCGGTCGCCTTCGGTCGCGTCTACCTCGGCAGCATCGACGGTCGCGTGTACAGCTTCGACCAGGACAGCGGCGATCTGCTGTGGAGCCATTCGACCGGCGACTGGGTCTACGCCGCGCCCGCCGTCGCCGACACGCCACGCGCGGAGCCGACCGTCTACGTCGGCTCCAAGGACCAGACCTTCTACGCGCTCGACGCCAAGACCGGAGAGCTGCGCTGGCAGAAGGACCTCGGCACGGTCATCCTCGGTGCCGCCAGCGTGCTCGGCGAGGTCGTCTATGTCGCCGGGCTCGGTCCCAACGTCGGCACCCTCGGGTTCGACGCCAAGACCGGCCACAAGGTGTTCGAGTCGGATCTCGGCGAGTACAACCCGGTGATCTCCGACGGCGAGCGCATCTACCTGACCGGGACGAGCGGAATCCGCGCCTTCGAGCACGAGACGCGCGCCGAGCGCAAGCGCGCCGCGCAGCGCCGCCAGCGCGAGCGCCGGGCGGAGCGCGAGACGCGCAGGCGCCAGCGCCAGGCGCACGAGGCGAAAGTCAAGCGCCAACGCGACGCGCGCCGGGCGAAGCAGCAGGGAGGCGGAGGCGCGAAGCAGGGCGGGAAGCACTAGCGAGCCCCGCACGACGGCGCCTCTCGGTGCCGGCCCTAACTCCGAACCGGGATCCCGGCCTCGCTCAGCGCCGCCTTCGCCTCGGCGACAGAGTGCATTCCGTAGTGGAAGATCGAAGCGCAGAGCACGGCGTCGGCGTGGCCGTCCGCGATCGCGGCGACCAGGTGGGAGAGCTCACCGGCTCCGCCGGAGGCGATCACCGGCACGGTGACCGCATCGGCGACCGCCCGGGTGAGCTCGAGGTCGTAGCCGTCGGAGGTCCCGTCGCGGTCCATGCTGGTCAGCAGCACCTCCCCCGCCCCGCGTTCGGTCGCCTCGCGCGCCCAGGCGACGGCCTCGCGGCCCTCGACCGGCGTCCTGCCCCCGTTCACGTAGACGTCCCAACCAGGTGGCGACGGCCCGGGGCCGGAGTCGCCGACCCGGCGCTTCGCGTCGATCGCCACCAACACGCACTGTGAGCCGAAGACGACCGCCAGCTCGGTGATCAGCTCCGGGCGCGCGAGGGCCGAGGAGTTGACGGCGACCTTGTCGGCGCCGGCGTCGAGGACCGCCTGGGCGTCGGCCGTCGAACGGATGCCGCCGCCGATCGTGAACGGTATGAAGACGTTGTCCGCCGTGCGGCGCGCGAGCTCGACGATCGTGTCGCGCTTCTCGTGCGAGGCGGTGATGTCGAGGAAGACGAGCTCGTCGGCGCCCTCGGCGTCGTAGCGCTCGGCGAGCTCGACCGGGTCGCCGGCGTCGCGGAGGCCGACGAAGTTGGTGCCCTTGACCACCCGCCCGGCGTCGACGTCGAGGCAGGGGATGACCCGCTTCAGTGCCACCCTTACGCCCTCTTATCGCTTCCCGCGCAGGCGGCCTCAAGCAGCGTGGCGCGGTGGCGCACCAGCAGCGCCGCCTGGGCCAGCCCGAGGATGCGAATCCAGAACATCGCAACCCCGAGGCTAGCGTCGCTCGAGCGCGGCCTGACCTTCGGCGACGCTGAACGTGCCGTCGTAGAGCGCGCGCCCGACGATCACGCCGGCGAGCGACGGAAGACGATGCTCGACGAGCGAGCGCAGATGATCGAGGGTTCCGATTCCGCCCGAGTAGAGCAGCTCACCGTCCGACTCCGCGACCGCCTCGGCGACCTCGCGGAGCCCCTCGATCGCGGGCCCCCCGAGCGTGCCGTCGACGTCGACGGACGTGTGCACGAACCGGCTCACCCCGCGCCTGGCGAGGTCGCGAATCAGATCCGTGGAGCCCACCTGCGTCTCGCGCTCCCAGCCCTGGACCGCTACGCGTCCGGCGCGGGCGTCGACCGAGACGACGATCCGCTCGCCGTGCTCGGCGGCGAGCGCCTCCACCAGGGCGGGGTCGGCGAGTGACGCGGTTCCGAGGATCGCCCGCCCGGCACCGGCGACCAGCACGGCGGCGACGTCCTCGGCCGTGCGCAGGCCGCCGCCGACCTGAACCGGCACCGCGACCGCGTCGCAGATTCGCGCCACGTGCTCGATGTTGACCGGCGCGCCGGCGCGCGCCCCGTCGAGGTCGACGACGTGCAGCGCCCGCGACCCCTGCTCGACCCAGCGGCGGGCGGCGTCGAGCGGGTCGGCGTCGTAGACCGTCTCACGCGCGTAGTCGCCGCGCAGCAGGCGCACCGCCCGACCGTCGCGAATGTCGATCGCCGGATAGAGGATCACGCCGTTGAGGCGGAGTCCGAGCGATGCAGCTCCCCGCCGCCGTTGAGGTGCCCGGCTCGGAAGGCGCAGATCCCGGCGAAGTTGGCGAGCAGCCTGAGGCCCGCGGCGCTCGACTTCTCGGGATGGAACTGCACGCCGTACAGCGGCGGGCGCGCGATCGCGCAGGCGAAGCGCTCGCCGTGCTCGGCGGTCGCCAGCAGGTCGGCGTCGTCGCGGGGCCGCGGCGCGAACCCGTGCACGAAGTAGAACGGGGTTCCATCGGCCAACCCGTCGCAGAGCTCGGAGTCGCGCTCCCAGCGCACCGGCTCCCAGCCCATGTGCGGGACCTTGAGGCCCGGCGCCCGCAGCCCCGAGACCTCCCCGCCGACGAGTCCGAGGCCCGGCGCGCCGCCAAGCTCGGTCGAGGAGTCGAAGATCAGCTGGAAGCCGAGGCAGATGCCGAGCACCGGCGTCCCGGCGCCGAGGCGCTCTCCGATCAGCCGGTCGAGCTCGAGCTCGGCGATGCGCTCGATCGCCGTTCCAAATGCGCCGACCCCGGGCAGCACGAGGCCGTCGGCCCGCGCCGCTGGCTCGGGGTCGGAGGTGATCAGCGCCTCGGCGCCGACCCGCTCCAGCGCCTTTTCCACCGAGCGCAGGTTCCCCATCCCGTAGTCGAGGACGCAGATGCGCGGCCCCTGCACCGCGGTCGGTCCCGGGGGCGCTGCACCGCTCACGTCAACGTCCCCTTGGTGGACGGCACGCCGGCCTCGTCGGGATCGATCGCCACCGCGTCGCGCAGCGCCCGCGCGAAGGCCTTGAAACACGCCTCGATCATGTGGTGGGCGTTCGAGCCGTAGCGGGTTCCGAGGTGCAGGGTCAGCTTCGCGTTCGAGGCCACGGCGCGAAAGAACTCCTCGGTCAGCTCGGCGTCGAAACCGGCGATCGACACCGGTGGCAGGTCGGCCTCGAACAGGCACAGGGGCCGGCCGGAGATGTCGATCGCGCAGATCCCGAGCGCCTCGTCCATCGGCACCGCGCTGTAGCCGTAGCGCCGGATCCGCGCGCGGTCGCCGAGCGCCTCGTCGAGTGCCTGGCCGAAGGCGATCCCGACGTCCTCGACCGTGTGATGCGACCCGGTTTCGAGGTCGCCGCTCGCGTTCACGATCAGGCCGAGCCGGCCGTGCCGGCCGACGAGCTCGAGCATGTGGTCGAGGAAGCCGACCCCGGTCGAGGGCGCGATCTCACCGCCGTCGAGGGCGAGCTCGAGCGAGACCTCTGTCTCGCGGGTCTTGCGCTCGATCCTCGCCGATCTGGGTGCCTCGCTCATCGCCTCATCCTTGCCTCGGCGGACTCGCCGTGCACGGGAAGCCCCTCGGCGTCGGCGAGCGCCGCGACGTGCGGCGCCAGCGCCGTGGCCGCGGCACTGGGAATGGAGACTACGGACGTGCGCCGCATGAACGCCGCCGGCCCGAGGGGACCGGCAAAGCGCGCCGCGCCGCCGGTCGGCAGGACGTGGTTGGAGCCCGCGGCGTAGTCTCCGAACGCGGTCGCGCCCCCGGAGCCGACGAACACGCACCCCGCGATGCGACTGCGCGCCGCGAGCTCGTCCGCGGACGCGAAGGCCAGCTCGAGGTGCTCGGGGGCGAAGGCGTCGCAGAGGTCGAGCGCGAGCTCGAGCCCGGGGGTGGCAACCAGCGCCAGCGGCGCCTCGGCTACGGTCGGGCGGTTCGATGCGAGCGCCGCTACCCGTTCCTCGATCGCGTCGAGCAACGCCGCGTCGGGCGCCGCGACCACGAGCAGCGTCGCCTCGCCGTGCTCGGCCTGCGCGCAGAGGTCGAGCGCGACGAGGTCGGGGTTCGTCGTCCCGTCGCCAACCACCATCAGCTCGCTCGGCCCGGCGATCACGCCGTCGACGCCGACATGCCCGTAGACGAGCCGCTTCGCCTCGGTGACGAAGCGGTTGCCGGGCCCGGCGACGACGTCGACCGAGGCGACCGTCTCGGTCCCGTAGGCGAGCGCGGCGATCGCCTGCGCGCCGCCGATCGCATACACCTCCTCGATCCCGAGCAGCCCGCAGACCGCGAGCACGGAGTCGGCGGGGCGGCCGGCGGGACCGGGCGGCGTCGCGACCGCGATCCGGCCGACGCCGGCGACGCGGGCCGGCAAACAGCACATCAACACCGACGACGCGAGCGCCGCCGTGCCGCCGGGGGCATATACGCCGGCCGACTCCACCGGCTCGCGCCGCACCTCGATCCCCTGGCCCTGCTCGCCAGCCGCGACCACGGCCCGGGCCGCGACCTCGGCCTCGGCCCTAGCCACCGCCGCGATGTTGCGGCCCGCGACGCGCATCGCCTCGCGCACCTGCGGGTCGAGGCGCCCGACGGCGGCCGAGATCGAGTCGGGGTCGACGCGAAGGCTCTCGGGCGCCAGCTCACCGAACCGGGTCGTCAGCTCGCGCACCGCCTCGTCGCCCCCGCTGCGGACCCTGCCGAGGATCTCCCGGACCCGCTCGCTGACGTCCTCGAGCGGCGGCGCGAGGACACGCAGCCGGGCCGCGAGCTCGCCACGGCCGGTGCCGTCCCACTGGATCCGCTCGACCCTCATCTCGCCGTCGCCTCCCGGAGCCGGGCGACGAGCTCGTCGAGCTCGGCGGCACGCAGCTTGTGCGAGACCCGGTTGGCGATCAGGCGCGCGGTGAAGACGGCGATCTCCTCGCGGATCTCGAGCGAATTCTCCGCCAGGGTCCGGCCGGTGTCGACGAGGTCCACGATCCCTTCGGCGAGCCCGGCAAGCGGCGCGAGCTCGACGGAGCCCTTGACCTCGATCACCTCCGCCTGCCGACCGGTGTTCTCCAAGTAGCGCGCCGCGATGCGGGGGTACTTGGTCGCGATCCGCATCATCCCGAGGCGACGCTGCGACTCACCGAGGCTCTCGTCGTCCGTCCGGGCAGCGAGCACCATGCGACAGGCGCCGTAGCCGAGGTCGAGGAGCTCGTAGACCGCCCGGTCGCTCTGCTCGGCGAGCACGTCCTTGCCGGTGATCCCGAGGTCCGCCGCGCCGGCCTCGACGTAGGTCGGCACGTCCGAGGGGCGCATCGTGACCAGGCGCAGATCGTCGATCTCGAAGACGAGCGCCCGGGAGTCGCCGCGCAGCGCCGCGGTGTCGATCCCGATCCGATCGAGAAGCTCCAGCGTGCTCTCGAACAGCGCTCCGCGCGGCACCGCGAGGCGCAGCGGGCCCTGTCCGGCGGCGCGGGTCGCCCGGGCGACACCGGCGAAGCCCCTCACGCGACGCCCTCCTCGGCCTGGGCGACGTGCAGGCGCTCGAGGTGCAGGGCGAACCCGGCCGCGGGCAGCGGCCGGCCGAAGCGGCCCATGAGCTCGTCGTAGCGGCCGCCGCCGCCGAGGATGTGGCCGAGGGCCGGGTCGTAGACCTCGAGGATCGCGCCCGTGTAGTAGCCGAGGTCGCGGAGCAGCCCGAGGTCGAGCCGGACCCGATCTGCTATCCCGCGCTCGCGAAGGCCATCGACTGTCTCCGCGAGGCGGCTCGTGGCGCGCCTGATCGCCTCGCCGCCCAGCGCCCGCGCCTGCTCCAGCACCTCCGGGCCACCGCGCGACATCGGCACCCGGGTGAGGGTCTCGCGATCGGCGTCGGCCAGCCCGAGCCGGGCGAGCTCGGCCTCGAGGCCGACGTGATCGTGGCCGGCGAGGCAGTCGAGCAGCCGTCCCCGCGCCTGCGGCTCGACCCCGAGCTCCCCGAGGAGCTGACCGTAGAGGTCGGCGTCGCCGAGCCCGATCACCGCACGAGTGAGCCCGGCGGCGTCGAGCGCCGCCGCCAGGACCTCGATCACCTCGATCGTCCCCGCTGGGGCCGGCGCGCCGACGAGCTCGACGCCCGCCTGTGTGAACTCGCGCATCTGGCCACGCTGGGGGCGAACGGCGCGGTAGGCCGTCGCCAAGTAGCAAAGCCGGAACGGCGGCTGCACCGACGCGTAGCGGTTCGCGACCAGTCGCGCGATCGGGATCGTCATGTCGGAGCGCATCGCAAGCAGCTCGCCGGACTCGTCGAAGAACCGGTACGCGACCGGAGCGCCGCGCTCGTCGCCGCGCGCGAGCACCTCCTCGTACTCGATCGTCGGGGTGGCAACCTCGCCGTAGCCGAAGCGCTCGAACGCCTCGAGCAACGCCCGCGACAGCCGTCGAAGCTCTTGCATCTCGTCGGGGAGGATGTCCCGCGTGCCTGGTGGGATCGGATGCGTCATCAGGGTGAAGTCGTCTGGCGAACGGCGGCGAAAACCAAGCAGGTCAAGGACGCAGTCCGATCGGCGGAGCGAGCGTACCGGCAACGCAGGGGAGCGAGACGATCGGGTGAGGACGCTGAGATGGACCGGCCTGCAGCGGTGGCGCCAGAGATGGAGCCGGGCTCAGGCCGGGACGCGCTCGGCGGCAACTCGTTCGATCCGCGCGCCGAGGTTGCGCAGGCGCTCGTCGATCTTCTCGTAGCCGCGATCGATCTGAAGCACGTTGCCGATCTCCGAGGTGCCGCTGGCGCACAGGGCCGCGATGAGCATCGCCATCCCGGCGCGGATATCGGGGCTGTCGACGCGCTCACCGTGAAGCCGGCTCGGACCGCTGACGATCGCCCGATGGGGATCGCAGAGCGTGATCCGAGCGCCCATGGCAACGAGCTTGTCGACGAAGAAAAGTCGGTTCTCGAACATCTTCTCGAAGATCAGGATCGTACCCCGCGCCTGGGTTGCGAGCGCGAGCGCGATCGAGGTCAGGTCGGCCGGGAACGCGGGCCACGGGCCGTCGTCGATCTTCGGGATCGCGTCGCCGAGGTCGTCGCGAATCTCGAGCGCCTGGTCCGGCGGGACGAGCACGTCTTGACCCTCGACCATCGACTGGAGGCCGAGCCTGCGGAACTGGCGCCGGATCGTGATCAGGTCGGCGGGCTCGGCGTCGCGGATCCGCAACTCGCCGCGAGTCGCCGCCGCGAGCGCCATGAAGCTCGCCACCTCGATGTGGTCCGCGGCGATCCGGTGCTCGGCGCCGCCGAGCTTGTCGCGGCCGTGGACCGTGATCACGTTCGAGCCGATGCCGTCGATCTCGGCGCCCATCTTCGCCAGCAGCCGGGCGAGATCCTGGACGTGCGGCTCGCAGGCGGCGTTGGAAATCGTCGTCGGGCCCGGTGTCAGCGCCGCTGCCATGAGCGCGTTCTCGGTCGCCATCACCGACGGCTCGTCCATGAAGATCCCGCACGGCTTCAGCCCCTCGGGCGGCCTCGAGACGACGATCTCGCGCTCGCCCTCGATCCGGGCGCCCATGTCACGAAAGGCGTCGAGATGCGGGTCGAGGCGCCTGCGGCCGATGAAGTCGCCACCCGGCGGCGGCATCCTCGCCTCGCCGAACCTGGCGAGCAGCGGACCGGCGAGCAAGAACGATGCCCGGATCCGCGCCGAGAGCGCCTCCTCGGGCGCCGTCTCGGTGACCCGATCGGCCTGCAGGCGAAGCTCGTTGTCCGGTCCCCAGCCGGCGCGCACCCCGAGCCCCTCGAGCACCGCGACCTGGGTCTCGATGTCGCGGATCCGCGGCACGTTGCCGAGCACGACCTCCTCCTCGGTGAGCAGGCAGGCGGCGAGGATCGGCAGCGCGGCGTTCTTGTTGCCGGCCGCGATCACCTCGCCCGAGAGCGGCGTGCCCCCCCGGATGACGAACTTCTCCATCGGCGCGGAGGGTAACAATGGGCCCGTGCAGCAACCGACGCGCGAGCAAGCCTGGGACCTGGTCTGCGAGTGGGTGCAGTCCGAGTCACTGCGCAAGCACCTCCTCGGGGTCGAGGCGGCGATGGTCGCCTACGCGAACGAGCTCGGAGAAGACGAGCAGCTGTGGGCCGTCACGGGGCTCGTTCACGACCTCGACTACGAGCGCTTCCCCGACCTCGACGACCAGGAGAACGGTCATCCGCGGACCGCGCTGCGGCTGTTCGAGGAGCTCGGCTGGCCGCAGGAGCTGATCGACGCGGTCGCCGGCCACGCGACCTTCCTCGGGGTTCCACGCGAAACCGAGATGGCGAGGGTGCTGTTCGCCGTCGACGAGCTCGCCGGGTTCATCGCCGCGTGCGCGCTCGTGCGGCCGACGGGGATCGAGGGGCTGAAGCCGAAGTCGGTGAAGAAGAAGCTGAAGCAGCCCTCGTTCGCGGCCGGCGTCAACCGCGACGAGGTGCGCCAGGGCGCGGAGGAGCTCGGCGTCGACTTCGACGAGCACGTCGCGTTCGTGATCGCTGCGATGGAGGCGCGGGCCGCCGAGCTGGGGCTTGCCCCCCGCCGGGAAGACGGAGGGTGAGCCGCGCGCTGAAGATCGTGGTCGCGGTCGTGATCGCGCTGGCGGTGGTGCTGGCGATCAACACGATCGTCGTCGACGGCCAGACGAAGGGGGCCGAGATCACGGTCGACGGCGGACGCCTGATCAGCCTCCCCGGCGGCGACGTGCAGGTCGCCGACAGCGGCGAGCCCGCCGGCGCACGTCCCGGGGCGCCGATCGTGCTCATCCACTGCTTCGGATGCTCGCTTCATTGGTGGGACGCGATCGTGCCGCTGCTCGCCGAGCGCCATCGGGTGATCCGGATCGACCTGCTGGGCCACGGCGGCTCGGCGAAGCCGAAGTCCGGTTACGAGATCCCGAACCAGGCCGACCTCGTCGCCGGGGCGCTCGACCGCCTCGGGGTCCAGGGTGCCGTCGTCGTCGGCCACTCGCTCGGCGGCACGGTCGCCGTCGCCGTCGCCGAGGGCGCGAGCGAGCTGGTCGACCGGGTCGTGGTCATCGACCAGGCGCCGAACTCCAGCTACGGCGACCTCGACCTGCTCGCCAGGCTGTCGATGGCTCCGGTGATCGGCGAGGCGCTGTGGCGCGTGAAGATCGACTCGCTGATCGAGAAGGGCTACGAGCAGGCGTTCGCGCCGGGGTTCGACCAGGCCGACGGGTTCACCGACCCCGACCAGGTCGCCCACGACATCGAGGCGATGACCTACACCGCCTTCGAAGAGACGCCCGACGCCGAGGAGCAGTACACCGACTCGGTGGGGCTCGATCAGCGCATGCGGGCGGCGGCCGTGCCGCTGATGGTGATCTTCGGGGCCGAGGACCAGATCTACGACGCCGAGGAGGTCCTCGCCGCCTACGCGCAGGTCCCGGGCGCCCGCACCGAGCTCGTCGAAGGCGCCGGGCACTCTCCCAACGTCGAGAAGCCGGCCCAGACTGCGAAGCTGATCGAGGACTTCGCCGCGCCCGCCGCGCCGGTCGCGGCGACGGCGGGCAAGCGGGGCCGCGCGCGGCGCTGACGGCGTCGGGTCGCCCCCCGGCGGGACCCGGCCGCTCGGCGAACGACCGCGACCCCGACTACTGCCAGCGCCCGCCGGCCTTCGCCCAGTCGGCGAGGTGGTCGACCGAGCAGAAGTCGTCGGGGATGCGGTGCTCGCCGCGGTGGCGGACGAGGAGCACGCGGACGTCGCCGAGCTCCGCGTCGCAGTGCGAGCAGCGCCTCGGGCCCGAGTCGAGCTCCGGCGGCTCGGCCATCGGCCCCGGCTCCCAGTGCGCACCCTGGATCGTCCACGGGATCACGTGCTCGAGCCGGCAGAAGATCGCCCGCCGCTCGCCGACCGCCTCATAGGCCCGGAACCCGTCGTCGGCCTCGACCTCGGTGCCGCACCACGAGCAGATGCCGGACAGCCGCTGCGCGGGCCGATCGTCGCGGTCGGGGCCCCAAGCAAATCGATTAGCCTCGCCGTCCATGGGTGATGGGCTGAGAATAGTCGCGCTCGAGGGTGATCAGACGGGACAGGAGCTGCTCGAGCAGGCGCTGCGGGTGCTCGACGCCGAGCTGCTCGGCCTCGAGCTCGAGATCGTCGGCTTCGATCTCTCGCTCGCCAACCGGCGGGCGACGTCGAACCGAGTCTGCCTCGAGGCGGCGGCGGCGATGCGGGAGACCGGCCTCGGCCTCAAGGCCGCGACGATCACCCCCGAGGGCGCCGACGACGTCGGCAGCCCGAACCGGATTCTGCGCGAGGCGATCGACGGCAAGGTGATCATGCGCACCGGGCGCCGGATCCCGGGCGTGACGCCCGTCGGTGGCGTCCACGACCCGATCGCAGTCTGCCGGATGGCGGTCGGCGACGCCTACGGGGCCGAGCAGTGGCGCGAGCCCGAGGGCGATGACGAGCTCGCCCACCGCACCGAGACGATCAGGCGCTCGGACTGCCGCGCCGTCTCCGAGTACGCGTTTCGCGAGGCCGAGCGCATCGGCGGCCGGGTCTACGGCGGGCCGAAGTGGACCGTGAGCCCGATCTACGAGGGGATGCTGAAGGAGGAGATGGACGCGGCGGCCGAGCGCCACCCCGAAACCGACTACCAGCCGGTGCTGATCGACGCGACGCTGGCGGGCCTGATCGGCGGCGCGATCGACGGTCCACTCGTGATCCCGTGCCTGAACCGCGACGGCGACCTGCTCTCCGATCTCGTCCTGCCGCTGTTCGGCTCGATCGCCGGCGCCGAGTCGGTCCTGCTCGCGCTCGACGACGAGCTCGCGCCGCGCGTCTCGATGGCGGAGGCGCCGCACGGGACCGCCCCGGCGCTCGAGGGCAAGGATCTCGCCAATCCGATGGCGATGATCCTTGCGGTAGCGGCGCTCCTTCACTACGCGGGGGGTCGGGCGGAGACCCCATCGCGGGCAATCTACGAGTCGGCGTTGGAGACGGTCGCCGCGGGCACCCGAACGCCGGATCTGGGCGGCCATGCGACGACGACCGAGTTCACCGACGCGGTGATCGAGCTCGTGCGTCGCAAGCTCGAGGCCTGGTCGTCGCTTCCGGCGCCCTCGTGACCGCATCGGCGCGCCGCGTTTCGGCGAGCGCCGGCGAGGGCATACGATCACCCACATGGAAGCGGGCACGCTGACCGTCGCCGAGGATCAGGCGGCCTGGACGCGCTTGAAGGAGGCTGCCGGCCGCAGGCCCGCCGCGGCGGCGCTCGTCGTGCTCGCCGTGATCGTGCTCGCGCTGATCGCGAGCAAGGGCCTGCACTCGGTCGCCCAGCTCGGGCTGAACGGGCTCTCGTCGGGGGCGATCTACGCCCTCGGCGCGGTCGGGCTGACCCTGGTCTACGGGATCCTCAAGCTCGTCAACTTCGCCCACGGCGATTTCCTCACCTTCGGTGCCTACATGGCGTACCTGGTCAACGTCACCTGGGGCCTGCCGATCGTTGCCGCCGTCTTCTGGGCGATGGTGATGACCGCGGTGCTCGGGATCGTGCTCGAGAAGGTGATGTGGGGGCCGATGCGTGCGCGGGGCGCCGGAATGCTGCAGCTGCTGCTGATGGCGATCGGTCTCGCGCTGGTGATCCGCTATTCGATCCAGTTCGTCTGGAGCACCGAGCTGAGGCAACTCGACGTCAACCGCACCGATACGGTCGAGTTCCTGGGCCTGACGATCGGTCGCACGAACCTGATCGTGATCGTGATCGGCTTCGTGGTCCTGGTCGGCACCGGCATGATGCTTCGCTACACGCTGCTCGGCAAGCGGATGAGGGCGCTGTCGGATGATCTCGACCTCGCCGAGACCTCGGGCATCGACACCTCGAGGGTGATCCTCTGGACCTGGGTCTTCGCGGCGGGCTTCGCGGGCCTCGCGGGGGTGCTCGCGGGCGCGACCACCCAGGTGCAACCGGAGCTCGGCTTCGAGCTCCTGCTGCCGATATTCGCCGCAGTGGTCATGGGCGGGATCGGCAACGCCTACGGAGCGCTGGCCGCCGGTCTCGTCCTTGGCCTGGTGATCGAGTGGTCGACGCTGTTCATCGATGCGCGCTGGAAGACCGCGATCGGCTTCGTGGTCTTGATCCTCGTCCTGGTAGTGCGCCCGCAGGGAATCTTCGGTCGCGCGAAGACGGTCTAGGGAGATGTTCGAGCTCCTGGCAAGCCCGCCCTTCGCCGTCACCCTCGAGTCGTTCACCGACATCGACTTCTGGACCGGCGTCGGGATCATCGCCGGGACCTACACGATCCTCGCTCTCGGTCTCCAGCTCAACGTCGGCTTCACCGGGATCCAGAACTTCGGGCAGGCGGCATTCATGGCGCTCGGCGCCTACTCGATGGCGATCCTGGTCACCGACGCGGGGATGTCGTTCTGGCTCTCGCTGCCGGTCTCGATCCTGATCACGATCGTCTTCGGGCTCATCGTCGGCCTGCCCTCGCTGCGGCTGAGAGCCGACTACTTCGCGATCGCGACGATCGCCGCCGCCGAGGCGATTCGACTGTTCGCGCTCAACGCCCGGGATCTGACCGGCGGAGCACAGGGCAAGTTCGGCTTCGGCGACGAGTGGGATTCGGTTGCCGACACGATCGAAGGGTGGATCTCGGACCTCGGCTGGACGGATGTCCCGACCCTGTTTCCCCTCCTGCTCGTCGTTTGGGCGGTGGCGATCGCGCTCATGTTCGGCCTCACGCGTATCCAGCGGACCCCGTGGGGCCGCGTGCTGCGAGCGGTTCGCGAGGACGAGGATGCGGCCCGGGCGCTGGGGAAGAACGCCTTCTCCTACAAGCTGCAGTCGCTGGCGATCGCGGCCACACTGGGGGCGATCGCGGGCTTCTTCCTCGCCCTCAACCTGAGATTCGTCGTCCCAGACGAGTTCCTGCCGATCGTCACGTTCAGCGGGTACGCGGTGCTGATCCTCGGTGGCCTCGCCAGCTACTGGGGCGTCGCCATCGGTGCCCTGATCCTCTGGTTCGTGCTCGAGGGCCTGCGCTTCGTGGAACTGCCGCTGTCGGAGACCCGGGTCGCGGCGCTGCGCTTCATCATCGTCGGGCTGATCCTGATCGGGCTGATGGCCTTCCGGCCGCAGGGAATCTTCGGCAAGCGCGAGGAGATGGTGCTCGGTGAATGAGCCGGGCGACGCGAAGGCCGACGGACGGCGTATCTTCGAAGCCGAAGGCGTCGTCAAGCGGTTCGGGGGGATTCGTGCCGTCGATCGGGCGACGCTCTCGGTGCACGAGGCCTCGATCACGGCGCTGATCGGTCCCAACGGTGCCGGCAAGACGACCTTCTTCAACGTGATCACGGGCTTCTACAGGCCGGACGGCGGGTCGGCGACGTTCGCGGGCCGAGAGGTGCTCGGGAGGCCCCCGTACGCGATCGCCCGCGAGGGCATGGTCCGTACGTTCCAGATCACCAAGGCGCTCGCCCGAATGCCGGTGATCGACAACATGATGCTCGGCGCGCCGGACCAGCCGGGTGAGCGGCTAGTCAACGTGATCTTCCGGCCCCGCGCCTCGGGGCGGCGCGAGGCCGAGGTCCGCGCGCAGGCGATCGAGCTGCTGGAGGTCTTCAACCTCGCCCGGCTCGCGGACGCCTATGCCGGCACGCTCTCGGGGGGCCAGCGCAAGCTGCTCGAGCTCGCGCGGGCGCTGATGGCCCGACCGCGCCTGCTGCTCCTCGACGAGCCGATGGCGGGAATCAACCCCACCCTCGGGCGCCGGCTGCTCGACCACATGCAGCGGCTGCGCGCCGAGGACGGCGTCACCTTCCTGTTCATCGAGCACGATATGGAGGTGGTGATGAACCACTCCGACCGCGTCATCGTGATGGCCGAGGGCCGCGTGATCGCCGATGGCGCGCCACACGAGGTGCAGCGCGACCAGGCCGTAATCGACGCCTACCTCGGGCACGCCGGCGAACCGAACGGTGGCGGCACCCACCCGGGCTCGCCCGCGGGGCGCTCATGAGCGCGACCGGCCGCTCCGACGGCACCCTGCTCGCCACCGACGGCCTCGTCGCCGGTTACGTCGCCGAGGTCGACGTCCTCAATGGGGTCTCGATCCGGGTCGCGGAGGGCGAGATCGTCACGGTGATCGGTCCCAATGGAGCCGGCAAGTCGACGCTGATCAAGGCGATCTTCGGGCTACTGCGGCCGCGCCAAGGCACGATCACCTTCGAGGGCGGCGACATCGCGACACTGAAGCCCCACGAGTGCACGCGGCGCGGACTGAGCTATGTGCCCCAGCTCGACAACGTCTTCCCGACGCTCACCGTCGAGGAGAACCTGCAAATGGGCTCACTCGATACCTCCAGGACCGCCGAGCAGGTCGATCGGATGTACGAGCTCTTCCCGCGCCTGGGCGAGCGACGCACTCAGTCCGCCGGGACGATGAGCGGCGGCGAGCGCCAGATGGTCGCGATGGCGCGGGCGCTGATGCCCGATCCCCGTTTGCTGCTCCTCGACGAGCCCTCAGCTGGACTGGCGCCGGCGTTCGTCGATGCGATCTTTGAGAAGATCCGGGAGATCAACCAAGCCGGGGTGACGATCGTGATGGTCGAGCAGAACGCGCGCCGCGCCCTGGCGATGTCGGATCGCGGCTACGTCCTCGACCTCGGCCGGGACCGCTTCGAGGGGCCCGGCAAGCAGCTGTTGGAGGACCCCAAGGTCGCGGAGCTCTACCTCGGGGGGACGGCGCGAATGGACACGCCGCGCGCCACCCCCTGACGCGAAGCGGCCGAGGACTGAAGTCCTCGGCCGCTTATAGGCCAGACGGCGCCGGGGCGCCGCTTCGCGCTCGCGACTGCTAGCCGCCGCCCGGCGGAGTCACCTCGATCTCGTCGACGGTCTCCGGAGCCCCGTTCTTGAACTCGTAGATGTCATACACGCCGGAGGTCGCGTCGCCGTTCTCGTCCATGTCGACGGGACCGGAGGCGCCCTGGTAGTCGATGTCGTCTCCATTCTGCAGCGCCTCGATCGCGTCGGGGAGCTGCTCCCAGGTGAACGCGTCGCCGGGCGGCGCGCTGATCGCCTGGACCTGATCGGCCATGTCCTGACCGTCGGTGGAGCCCGCGGCCACCGCCGCCAGGTAGCAGAGGATCACGGCGTCGAAGTTCTGGGCATCGAACGTCTGTCGTTCGACGTCCTTGGGCTCCGACGACGTGTAGAGGTCATCGAATGCCTGCGATGACTTGTCGTCGTCCGGCACGCCCGGGGCGGTGCCGCGCAGACCGTTGACCGCATCCGCGCCCGCGCTCTCGGCGAGGTCACTGGAGATCAGCCCGTCGGTGACGAACCCCTTCGTGGGATCGAACCCCGCCCGGACGAGGGCCGGCCCGACCTTGTTGAAGGTTTCCGGGAAATCGATGATCACGATCCCGTCGGGATCGCCCGAAACGATCTTCTCGGCCTCGGTGTCGTAGTTCGGCAGCTTGACGTCGTAAACGACGTCCTCGCCGATCTTGCCGCCGGCGGCCTCCCAGGACTGGCTGAACGTGTCGTCGAGCCCGGTGCCGTAGGCGTCGTTGCGGGCGCCGACGTTGACCGTCGCTCCCTGGGCGCCGCCGAGCGCCTTCTCGACCAGATACTTGGACAGCGTCGGGCCCTGGAACGAATCCGGTGGAGCCGTACGGTTGACAAGCCCGTCGTCGTCGAGCCCGGTGATCTCATCGCTGGTCGAGGCCGGCGAGATCAGCAGGATCCCCTCGGGGATCGCGACCGACTCGGCGGTCGGGATCGTGTCGGCCGAAGCCCACGCACCCGCGATGCAGCTCGCGCCATCGGACTCGACCATCTTGCGTGCCGCCTGCACGGCGCACTGCTGGTCGGCGCCGCCGCAGTTGTCCTCGGTGACGAGATTGACCGTGTGATCGACACCGGCCTCATCGACCGCCTTGTTGATCTGATCCACCGCGATCGTCGCCGCCTTGTCGCCGGGGGGGCCGAAGTCCGCGAGGTCACCGCTGAGTGGCACCGAGTCCCCGATCGTCAGATCGAGCGTCGCCTCTCCGCCACCCCCGCCGTCCTCGTCGTCGTCGCCGCCGCAGGCGACGAATCCGACGGACATGCCGGCCAGCGCAAGCGCGAGCAGGACCAGCTTGATCCTTGACATGAAAACTCCTCTCTCGGAATACAGACGAAGGGTCGGGCTCAGACCCTCAAGCGCATTCCTATCGGATTGATGCCGAGACCGCAACTATCGGATCGGCCTCGAGCCGCGGCCGAGTCTCGTCGCTCAGCTGCGACCTCCGCGAATCGCGCTTGACAACCGCTTGCGTCTATACGAACATGTGTTCGCTTCATGATCGCCTGCGCGCTCATTCCCCGCCTCTCGCTTCGGAGCGCGCTCAGCGAGCGACGGGAGCTGCTCGGCGAGCCGGTGGCGCTGGCCCCCGAGCCGGGTGGGCCGCAGGTGATCGGCGAGGCATCCGGCGCGGCGGAGGCGTTCGGCGTTCGGACGGGGATGCGCCTCGGCGAGGCGCTCTCGCGCTGTCCCGCGCTGGCGCTGGTGCCCGCCGATCCGCTGCGCGCCGAGGCGCTCTGGGAGAGCTCGCTGCGGCGACTCGAGCGAATCGGCGCCGCGGTCGAGCCGTCGCGTCCCGGTGAGGCGTTCTTCGCCACCGAGCCACTGCGGGGCCTCTACGGCGGGCCAGAAGCGGTGCTCGCGCGTGTCCGGCGGGCGCTCGAGGCGCCGGCGCGGCTGGGCGCCGGCCCGAACAGGATCTGCGCCCACACGGCGGCGCTGCGAATGCGCGCTCGCCGCCAGGCGATCGTCGTCTCCGAGCTCGCCGCGCCGCAGCTGCTCGCCGGGCTGCCGGTGAGCACGCTTCAGCAGCGTCTCGACGGCGAGTGGGAAGCGGCCACCACCCCGGATTCGCTCGAGCGGCTCGGGGTGCGGACCCTTGGCGAGCTGGCGGCGCTGCCGGCGGAGGCGATCGCCGATCGCTTTGGCGAGCCGGGGCTGCGGGCGCTGCGGCTGGCGCGCGGGGCGGACCGGCCGCTTCGTCCGCGCCACCCGCCTGAGCAGCTCGCCTGCCGGCTGGGACTGCCCGAGGCCGCCTCCGGACAGCAGCTCGAGCACGCGCTCGGCCTGCTCACCGAGCGCCTGCTCGCCGATCCCGCGCGGGCGGGCAGGACGCTGCGCCGGCTGCGGATCGAGGCTCGGTTGGCCGGAGGCGGAGCCTGGCGCTCGCAGGTCGTGTTGCGAAGCGCGAGCGCGAGCTCCGAGCGGCTGCGGCTGGCGCTCGTCCCCCGGCTCGACGAGCTTCCCGGGCCGGCGACGGCCATCTGTCTGCGCGCCCTAGAGCTCGGGCCGGAGGTCGGTGAGCAGGGAACCCTCGCCCGCTCGCCGGAGGACGAGCGTCGCGGTCGGATCGCGGAGGCGGTCCGTCAGGCTCGCGCCGCCGGCGGCCGCGACGCGGTGATGCGAGTAATCGAGGTCGATCCCGGCTCGCGGGTGCCCGAGCGCCGGGCGATCCTGGCTCCCTTCGGCGAGCGGGGCGATGGCTAGCGGCTCCAGGCCGCAGGTCTACTGGCCGAAGCCGGTGTCGGTGGTCGCCGACGGCGGCGGTGTGCCGCGCACGATCGGCGGAGTCGCGGTGGAGGCGGTGCGCGAGGAGTGGCTCGTCGAGGACCGCTGGTGGACACCAAAAGCCCTGCAAAGGCGGTACTTCGCAGTAGTGCTCGCCGGCGGCCGGGACATCGTCGTCTTCCGCGAGCCGGCCGAGCCGCCCGAGGTGGGGCGCTGGTTCGCGCAGCGAGCCTGAAAGGGCGATCAGCGGTGTACGTCGAGTTGCACGCCCACTCCTCGTACTCGTTCCTCGACGGTGCCTCGCTGCCGGAGGAGCTTGCGATCCGCGCCGCCGAGCACGGCTACCCCTCCTTCGCGCTCACCGACCACGACAACGTCTGCGGCGCGATGGAGTTCACGCAGGCGTGCAAGTCGCTCGGGGTACGACCGATCCTCGGCGCCGAGCTCACGGTCGTCTCCGAGTACGGCTCGGCGCCCTTTCATCTCACGATCCTGGTTGAGAGCGCTCGCGGGTGGCGCAACCTCTGCCGGCTGCTGAGCGAGGCGCACGCGCAGACCAGGCCGCACCCCGATCGCGGCCCCCTCCCTCCCGCGCTCGCGCTCGAGTCACTGCTCGAGCGCAGCGAGGGTCTCGTCTGCCTCTCCGGTTGCGCGCGCGACGGCGCCCTCGCCGGCGCCTGGGAACGCGGCGAGGCCGGCGCGGCGGAGCGACTCACCCGCCGCCTGGCGGGCGCCTTCGGACGCCAACGGTTCCGAATCGAGCTGCAACGGCCATTCTGGCGGCACGACCGAGCCCGCAACCGGTGGCTGGCGGCGCTCGGCGAGCGACTCGGGATCGCCTGCGTGGCTACCGGCAACGTCCACTCCCACGACCCCTGCCGTGCCGCGCTCGCCGACGCGCTCGTCGCAGTGCGCACGCACACGACGCTCGAGGAGTCCGAAACGCAGCGTCGCGGCAACACGAGCTCGGTGCTCGTGGCGCCGGCGGAGATGGCAGCGCGCTTCGCGGATCACCCGGAGGCGGTGCTCGAGACCGAGCGGCTCGCCGAGCGGCTGCGCTTCGACCTCACCAGCGAGCTCGGGTACCGCTACCCGGGCTCGGAGGACCCCGAGGCCGACACGACGCTGGCGGAGATCTGCCGCGGCCGGCTCGGGCTTCGCTACGCGGGCATGCGCGAGCGGCCGGAGGCCGAGCGCCGCCTGGAGGAGGAACTGCGCGTGATCCGGGGGCTGGGGCTCTCGGGCTTCTTCCTTCTGCACTTCGACCTGCTCGAGCTCGCACGCGAGGTCGCCGCCGAGGTCCGGGGGCCCGACTCGGCGCGCTCGCTGCTGCCGCCGGGACGGGGCCGCGGCTCGAGCGTCAGCTCGGTGGTCTGCTACCTGACCGGCCTCTCGCACGTCGATCCGGTGCGGGCGGGGCTCTTCCTCGGGCGCTTCCTCAACGACGAGATCACCGAGATGCCCGACATCGACCTCGACTTCCCCCGCGACATCCGCGAGCGGCTGATCCCGCGCGTCCACGATCGCTACGGCCATGAGCGGGCGGCGTTGGTCTCGGCCTTCGCCTGCTACCGCTCGCGCGGCGCGATCCGGGACCTCGGCAAGGCCCTTGGGCTGCCGGCCGCCGAGATCGAGCGCGTCGCCGGGGTGGTCGACGTCCACGCGCGCGGCGAGGAGGTCGAGCGCGACATCGGCGAGGCGATCGGCCCCGGCCGCGCCTCCACCCCTCGCTGGCGCTGGCTGGCGCGGCTCGCGCGCGAAGCCTGGGGGCTGCCCCGCCACGCCTCCCAGCATCCGGGCGGGATGGTGCTCTCGACCCGGCCGCTGATCGACATCTGCCCGGTACAGCCCGCGGCGATGGCGGGCCGCCAGATCGTCCAGTGGGACAAGGACTCCTGCGCCGACGCCGGGTTTTTGAAGATCGACCTGCTCGGGCTCGGGATGCTGTCGGCGGTAGAGCACTGCGTCGAGGCGATCGCCGAGGGGCGAGACGAGCGCATCGACCTCTCGCGGATCCCGCTCGACGACCCCGAGACGTTCGAGGCGATCCGCGCCGCCGAGACCACGGGCGTGTTCCAGATCGAGAGCCGGGCGCAGATGCAGATGCTGCCGCGCAGCCTGCCGGAGACGATCGACGACGTGGTCGTCCAAGTGGCGCTCGTCCGCCCGGGGCCGATCCAGGGCGGCGCCGTGCATCCCTACCTGGCGCGTCGCAAGCAGCTTCGCGAGGACCCGGACTTCGAGGTCCCCTACGAGCACCCGAGCCTCGAGCCGATCCTCTCCGACACCCTCGGGGCGATCGTCTTCCAGGACCAGGTGATCCAGGTGGCGATGGCGCTCGCCGGCTTCTCGGCCGGCGAGGCCGAAGGGCTGCGGCGAGCGATGAGCCGCAAGCGCTCCGAGGCCGCGCTCGCCGCCTACGGGCAGCGATTCGTCGCCGGGGCCGTCGAGCGCGGCGTCGAGCGCGAGCTCGCCGAGCGCGTCTTCGAGCAGGTGCGGGGCTTCTCGGGCTTCGGCTTCCCGAAATCCCACGCCGCGGCATTCGGGCTGCTCGCCTACCAGTCGACCTGGCTTCGCGTCCACTACGGCCCGGAGCTGCTGTGCGCGCTCTTCAACGAGCAGCCGATGGGCTTCTACCCCCCGGACTCGCTCGCGCACGAGGCGCAGCGAAGGGGGATCGAGGTTCGCGGTGCGGACGTCAATCGCAGCGCGATCGAGTGCACCGTCCAGGCGCAGGGCCGCGAGCCCGCGGTTCAAATCGGCCTCGGCTACGTCAAGGGCGTCGCCGAGGACGACGCGAAGGCGCTGGTCGCCGAGCGCGAGCGCGGCGGAACGTACGCCGACCTCGCCGACCTCGCCTCTCGCTCGGGCGTCGGCCGCGTCGGGCTCGAGCGCCTCGCCTGGGCGGGCGCCTGCGAGTCGCTGGGGGTGGTCGCCGGCGAGACGCGCTCCGATGGCCACCGCGCGGCGCCACGGCGCGAGGAGCTGTGGCGGCTCGGGGTCGCGCGCGGCGGCGAGCGGCGCCGGAGCGTCTCCAGGGACCCCGACGGGCGCCTGAGCCGGGGCTCCGAACACGTCCAGCTCGCCCTGCCGCTCCCCCTCCCCATGCCGCCGGAGCTCCGCCCGCTCGACTCATGGGAGCGGATCGTCGCCGACTACGCCTCGACCGGCGTCACCCTGTCCGAACACCCGATGGAGGTGATACGTCCACGGGTCGGGCGCGATCTGACGCTGACCGCGGAGCTCGAGGCGGCCCGCGACGGCAGCCGGCTCGCAATCGCCGGCCTCGTCGTCGCCCGCCAACGTCCCGCGACCGCGAACGGGGTCGTGTTCATGTTGCTCGAGGACGAGAGCGGCGTCGTCAACGTGATCGTGCCCCCGCCCGTCTACGAGCGCTGCCGGCTCGCGGTCCGCACGGCTCCCTTCGCGCTCGTCTCGGGCAGGCTCGAGCGCCGCGAGGGGGTCACCAACCTGCTCGCCGATGCCGTCGAGCGGCTCGAGGCGCCGAGCGCGACGAACGCCGCGGTTCGTCGGATCGAGCCGCCGGGCAACCGAGAGCCCGGTGGCGACACGGGCGACGGATATGCCGCCGAGCAGCTTGAGCGACTCGCCGAGGGCGAGCTTGCAGCCGTCGCCCCACGCGCCCACAGCTTCGGCAGAAGAGGCTGATTTGCAGCCGCTTTGTCGACCTTGCAAGAAGGCTTGCAGAACATATGTTCCGTCCGGCTGCGTTCCTAGCCTGCCCCCCGTGCAAACGATTCACCGAACAGGCCTCACCCGGAGTCTGCTCGGCGCCGTCGACCTGGCGGTCGACTTCGCGACCCTGGGTGAGTACGGCCTCGAGCCGTTGCCTGCGGATGAGCCATGTCGCGAGCGGCCCGGTCACGTGACCGGATGGGAGGCGCTCGCGAAGGCTCGCCGCGGGGCGTGCGCCCGCCCCAAGCCGCCCGCCTCGGCTCGGGTCCGCGGCTCGCTCTAGGCGGCCGGGTCGCCGGCGCTACGCGACGACTCGCTCCGTGACCGGCCGCCGGTCGGCCTCGCCGCGCTCGATGCCCGCGATCAGCGCCCGACCGACCTCGAGCGCCCGGTCCAGCCGCTCGAGATCGAGGTTCGAGACCGTGTCGGTCGGCTGATGGTAGTTCGGGATCCGCCCGTCGTCGTCCCCGGCGACCAGGGTCAGCGCCCTCCCGCCTCGCGCCAGGACCGCGGTCGCGTCGTAGGTGAGCCCGATCGGCGCAACCGCGGGCTCGAGGCCGAGCTCGGGACGGTCGGCGCGCACCGACTCGGCCAGCCGGACGAGGGCGGGATCCGCGGGCCACTTGCGGACGATCCCCTCGGAGCGCAGGTAGCGCAGCGGCGCCGGCGCGCCGACCCCGTCGAAGTTGAGAAACAGCCAGCCGCGCGTCTCGCGACCCCGAAGAAAGGCCCGTGCGCCGAGCATGCCGGCCTCCTCCGAACCGGCGATCAGGACCACGATCCGGGTCGCCTCCGGCCGCGCGCTCGCGAGCTCCACCGCGAGCTGGACGACCGCGGCGGCCCCCGACGCGTTGTCGTTCGCTCCCGCCACGTCGACGCCGCGCAGCTCGCGCTCGGCGAGCAGCGCCAGACCCGCCGCGCTCGCCGCCCGCGCCGCGCCGATCACCGCCCGTCCGGCGGGCGTCCGCGCCAGCACGGGCTCGGCGGCGAGCGCGAACGATGCCGCCGACTGGAGCTCGAGCCAGCGGCGCAGGTACGGCCCGGCCGCGGGATGGAAGAGCAGGCCGCTGCGCGAGCTGTCGAGATGGGCCATCAGGCACAACGTCCGCGCCGGCTCTCCCGTCGGCTCGATCGTGGCGACGACGTTGCGGCTCGTAGCCCGCCGTGCGAGCCCCGCGGAGAGCGGCGTGGCGAGCAGGCCGCCCTCGGCGGCGAGCAGCGCCGCGCCCAGCGCCGCGACCGCGCCGCGCAGGCCGCGCCAGCGGCGCGGCAGGAGCGCCGGAGCGCAGGCGAGGGCACCGATCACCCCGTAGGGGTAGCCGAAGCTCGCGTAGGCGGGGAAGGGCTCCACCCGCGCCGCGACCCCTCGCGAGCCGAGGACGTCCCGGAGGACCTCGGCGGCAACCGCCTCCGCCCGCGAGGTCGGCCGGCGCGGACCGATCTCGCCGGCGAGCGTCTCGATCAGGTCGAGCGCGAGCTCGCCGTCGGGGGCCCGCGCGGTGGCTCGATCGCCCGGCACGGCGCGATCCTAGCCGCGATCCGGTCGGCGGCGAAAGAAGGGCCGCCTCGGGGCGGCCCTTCAGGATGAGAACGGCGGCGACCTACTCTCCCAGGCGCTTGCGCACCAAGTACCATCGGCGCTGAGGGGCTTAACTGCTCTGTTCGGAATGGGAAGAGGTGTTTCCCCCTCGCTATGGCCACCGAAATGGTCCGAGACCGCGCGGCTCCCCGGTGGAGCCGCCCGGATCCCGGCGGGCTTGAAAACTGCACCTCCACCAACGGCGGGTTGAAAAATCAACGTCAAGACCTCGACCCATTAGTACCGGTCTGCTGAGCGCGTCACCGCGCGTGCACAGCCGGCCTATCAACCTGGTGGTCTACCAGGGGTCTTACTCCCTCGAGGGGATGGGAGAGCTCATCTCGAGGTCGGCTTCCCGCTTAGATGCTTTCAGCGGTTATCCGATCCGCACGTAGCTAATCTGCGGTGCCCTTGGCAGGACAACAGATACACCAGAGGTGCGTTCATCCCGGTCCTCTCGTACTAAGGATGACTCCTCTCAACTCTCCAACGCCCACAGCAGATAGGGACCGAACTGTCTCACGACGTTCTGAACCCAGCTCGCGTGCCGCTTTAATGGGCGAACAGCCCAACCCTTGGGACCTACTCCAGCCCCAGGATGCGACGAGCCGACATCGAGGTGCCAAACCGCTTCGTCGATATGGACTCTTGGAAGCGATAAGCCTGTTATCCCCGGAGTACCTTTTATCCGTTGAGCGACGGCGCTTCCACTTGCAACCGCCGGATCACTAAGCCCAACTTTCGTTCCTGCTCGACCCGTCGGTCTCGCAGTCAAGCTCCCTTAATGCCTTTACACTCTGCGCACGATTTCCGACCGTGCTGAGGGAACCTTTGGGCGCCTCCGTTACTCTTTAGGAGGCGACCGCCCCAGTCAAACTGCCCACCTGACACTGTTCACGGGCCGGATCACGGCGCCGTGTTAGAAGCCCAGCACATCAAGGGTGGTATCTCAAGGGTGGCTCCCCGACAGCCGAAGCCGTCGGTTCGCAGCCTCCCACCTATCCTGAGCGAGATGTACCGAACTCCAATATCAAGTTGCAGTAAAGGTTCACGGGGTCTTTCCGTCTTGCTGCGGGTACTCGGCATCTTCACCGAGACTTTAATTTCACCGAGCCCCTCGTTGAGACAGCGTCCAACTCGTTACGCCATTCGTGCAGGTCGGAACTTACCCGACAAGGAATTTCGCTACCTTAGGACCGTTATAGTTACGGCCGCCGTTTACCGGGGCTTAGCTTCGCTGCTTCGCGGCCGAAGCCGCTAACAACTCCGCGTAACCTTCCGGCACCGGGCAGGCGTCAGCCCCTATACGTCGTCTTTCGACTTAGCAGAGGCCTGTGTTTTTGGTAAACAGTCGGTTGGACCAAGTCACTGCGGCCCCCTCGAGCTCCGCCAGCAAGTGGCTTCACCCTACCGGGGCGTCCCTTCTCCCGAAGTTACGGGACGATTTTGCCGAGTTCCTTAACGAGGGTTAGCTCGCTCACCTCAGTATTCTCTACCTGTCCACCTGTGTTGGTTCTCGGTACGGGCACGAGCATCCTGCCTAGAGGTTTTTCTCGGAGGCATGGGTGCGGGGACTCGCCGGCGGTCAAGCCAGCTGGCATCGCGCCTCGCGTCAAAGCGCCGTGGCGGATTTGCCAACCACGACTGGCTACGCGCTTGCCCCAGGACGACCATCGCCTGGGTTCCCTTTCCCTTCCTCGTCACCCCATCGGTCATAGCGGATGCGACGTGGTACAGGAATATCAACCTGTTGGCCATCGGCTACGCCTTTCGGCCTCGCCTTAGGTCCCGACTAACCCTGAGCAGACGAACTTTACTCAGGAAACCTTGGACAATCGGTGGGGAGGATTCTCACCTCCCTTGCGTTACTCATGCCGGCATTCTCACTTCCTGCCGCTCCACGGCCGCTTCCGCAGCCGCTTCGTGCAACAGGAACGCTCTCCTACCGCTCCAGCCGCCCGCAGGCAGCTCGAGCCCATAGCTTCGGAGGTTCGCTTGAGCCCCGTTGAATTATCCGCGCCCGAACACTTGACCAGTGAGCTGTTACGCACTCTTTCAAGGATGGCTGCTTCTAAGCCAACCTCTTGGTTGTCTCGGCATTCGGACATCGTTTCCCACTTAGCGAACACTTGGGGTCCTTAGCTGATGGTCTGGGTTGTTTCCCTCTCGCGTACGAAGTTTATCCCCCGCACACTGACTCCCGAGATACACGTAATGGTCTTCGGAGTTTGCCTGAAGTCGGTAACCTGGTAGGGCCCCTAGTCCAAGCAGTGCTCTACGGCCAAGACGCACTTACTCGAGGCTATACCTAAATATATTTCGGAGAGAACCAGATATCTCTGGGCTTGATTAGCCTTTCACTCCTATCCACAGGTCATCCGCCCACTTTTCAACGTAGGTCGGTTCGGTCCTCCACGAGGTCTTACCCCCGCTTCAACCTGCCCATGGATAGCTCGCCCAGTTTCGGGTCTACCGCCAGTGACTGAATCGCCCTGTTCGGACTCGCTTTCGCTGCGGCTCCGCTCATCGCTTAACCTCGCCACTGACGCGTAACTCGCCGGCCCGTTATGCAAAAAGTACGCCGTCACCCCGAAGGGCTCCGACCACTTGTAGGCACGCGGTTTCAGGTACTATTTCACTCCCCTTCCGGGGTGCTTTTCACCTTTCCCTCACGGTACTAGTTCACTATCGGTCACCAGGGAGTACTTAGCCTTGCAGGGTGGTCCCCCCGGGTTCAGACCGCGTTTCACGGCAGCGGTCCTACTCAGGAACTCGATCGACAGGTCAGTGCTCTTTCGCCTACGGGACGATTGCCCTCTGTGGTGCGAGGTTCCACTCGACTTCGGCTAGAGCCTGACTTGGTAACTGTCGCCGGATCGGACACGACCCGGACACGAGCCCTACGACCCCCGACATGCAACGCGTGTCCGCTTGCACATGCCAGGTTTAGGCTGATCCCCTTTCGCTCGCCACTACTCGGGGAGTCTCGGTTGATTTCCTTTCCTCGAGGTACTGAGATGTGTCAGTTCCCTCGCTTGCCTTCCAGCGCCTATGTATTCAGCGCTGGACGACGCCGCATTACCGGCGCCGGGTTGCCCCATTCGGAGATCCGCGGGTCAAAGCCTGTTCAGCGGCTAACCGCGGCTTATCGCAGCCGTCCACGTCCTTCTTCGGCTCCTGGTGCCAAGGCATCCACCGTGTGCCCTTACTATCTTGACGGTGAGCTGCCACCCGCGCCCGAGGGCGTGAGTGGCTGAATTTACCCGTTCACTTGGCTTTGGTGCAGTTTTCAAGCTCCGCCGAGGTCGGCGCGGCGGGGGGCTCCCGCCGGCGGTCTCTCAAAACTGAGCAGCGCACGGTGGCGGCCGAAGCCGCCACCCCGCTCCGCGATGCCACTCGCGGGTGCGGAGGTCCGGTCGACATCTAGAGAATGTCTCCCTAGAAAGGAGGTGATCCAGCCGCAGCTTCCGCTACGGCTACCTTGTTACGACTTCACCCCAATCACGAGCCCCACCTTCGACGGCTCCCTCCCGTAAGGGTTAGGCCACCGGCTTCGGGTGTTGCCCGCTTTCGTGGTGTGACGGGCGGTGTGTACAAGGCCCGGGAACGTATTCACCGCGGCATTGCTGATCCGCGATTACTAGCAACTCCACCTTCATGGAGGCGAGTTTCAGCCTCCAATCCGAACCGAGACGCGCTTTGTGGGATTTGCTCCACCTCGCGGTATTGCTTCCCTCTGTACGCGCCAATGTAGCACGTGTGTAGCCCTGGACATAAGGGGCATGAGGACTTGACGTCATCCCCACCTTCCTCCGGTTTGTCACCGGCAGTCTCCTATGAGTCCCCAACTAAATGCTGGCAACATAGGACAGGGGTTGCGCTCGTTGCGGGACTTAACCCAACATCTCACGACACGAGCTGACGACAGCCATGCACCACCTGTGATGGTGTCCCGAAGGAAAAGTGTGTTTCCACACCGGTCACCAACATGTCAAGCCCAGGTAAGGTTCTTCGCGTTGCGTCGAATTAAACCACATGCTCCGCTGCTTGTGCGGGCCCCCGTCAATTCCTTTGAGTTTTAGCCTTGCGGCCGTACTCCCCAGGCGGGGAACTTAATGCGTTAGCGTCGGCACGGGAGGAGTCGACACCTCCCACACCTAGTTCCCATCGTTTACGGCGTGGACTACCAGGGTATCTAATCCTGTTCGCTCCCCACGCTTTCGCGCCTTAGCGTCAATACCGTCCCAGCGAGCTGCCTTCGCTATTGGTGTTCCTCCTGATATCTGCGCATTCCACCGCTACACCAGGAATTCCACTCGCCTCTTCCGGATTCTAGCCCGGCAGTATCCACCCGCTTTCCAGGGTTGAGCCCTGGACTTTCAGAGCGGACTTACCGGGCCGCCTACGCGCGCTTTACGCCCAATGATTCCGGACAACGCTAGCCCCCTACGTATTACCGCGGCTGCTGGCACGTAGTTAGCCGGGGCTTCTTGTGGAGGTACCGTCAGTGCGGACGGCTGTTCACCGCCGCACCTTCGTCCCTCCTGAAAGGGGTTTACAACCCGAAGGCCGTCTTCCCCCACGCGGCGTTGCTGCGTCACGCTTTCGCGCATTGCGCAAGATTCCCCACTGCTGCCTCCCGTAGGAGTCTGGGCCGTGTCTCAGTCCCAGTGTGGCTGATCGTCCTCTCAGACCAGCTAGTCATCGCGGCCTTGGTGAGCCGTTACCTCACCAACTAGCTAATGACCCGCGGGCCCCTCCCGAAGCGGAGGCCGAAGCTTCCTTTACGCGCCGGACTTGCGTCCGGCGAGCACATCCGGTATTAGCCCGAGTTTCCTCGGGTTGTCCCGGTCATCGGGGCAGGTTACCCACGTGTTACTCACCCGTTCGCTGCTTTGCCCCAGGGCAAGCCCTGGTTCGTCGCTCAACTTGCATGTGTTAGGCACGCCGCCAGCGTTCGTCCTGAGCCAGGATCAAACTCTCCGTGAAAAATGACTCGAGGGTTTCAATCGACACCGGGGTCAGCCGGTGCCGTGCCTCTGTCTAAACGGAAAGTCGTCACGTCTCATGTCCACGGCGTACACAGTGCCGCGAACGACATGACGGGGTTTGGCTGCCCGTCGACGACTCGAGAGCCCTCGACGGGTCGGACCTGTCGTTTCGAGGCTCGAGAGCCCCGAAATCGCACGCTGCTCAGTTTTCAAAGACCGCGTCCCGCGCGAAAGGTGATTCCTCCCGTCGCGGATGCCGTTCGAGGTGCGACCAGCGAGTATATCGCGCTGCCGGTCCTCCGGGCAATCCTTGCGGCTGCCCGGCGGCCGGAGAATGTAGCAGGCGAGGCCGTGGCCCTACCGTGCGTGCCTCAGGCGTTGCCGCTCAGTCGCGTTCGATCCGCCGGTGACGCCGTTTGCCGACCTGCAGGACGGTGCCGGCAAGCCGATCCGCAGGCAGGTCGAGCGCCCCGGGGTCCACGACCTCGCCGTCAACCCGCACCGCGCCCTGTCGGATCAGCCGTCGGGCCTCGCTCGAGGAGATCCCAAACTCGGCCGCGATCAGCGCCGGCAGGTGGACCAGCTCGCCGTCGGCCGTCTCGATCCGCGCCACCGGGATGTCGTCGGGCAGCTCCCGGTGCACGTGGAGCGCGTCGAACCTCGCCTCGGCCGCCGCGCCCGCTCCCTCGCCCGCGAAGCGATCGGTGAGCCGCCGCGCGAGCTCGCGCTTGGCCTCGCCGGGATGCCGCTCGGGATCGAGCCGCTCGCCGAGCAGCAGCAGGTAGTACTGCCCCATGATCGCGTCGGGGATGCTCATCAGCTTCCCGAACACCTCCCGCGGCGGTTCGGTGACGCCAATGTAGTTGTCGTAGGACTTGCTCATCTTGCGCCGGCCGTCGGTCCCGGGCAGAATCGGCATCGTCAGGATCGACTGCGCCGGTTGCCCGTAGGCATCCTGCACGTCGCGGCCGAACAGCAGGTTGAACTTCTGGTCGGTCGCCCCGAGCTCGATGTCGGCCTCGACCGCGACCGAGTCGTAGCCCTGGAGAACCGGGTAGAGCAGCTCGAGCGCCGAGATCGGCTGCGCGGCCGCCATCCGCGCCTTGAAGTCCTCGCGCTCGAGCAGGCGCGCGACCGTGAAGTGGCGGACGAGGTCGAAGAACCCGTCGGTGCCCATGTCGAGCCATTCGCTGTTGTGCCGCAGCTCGGTGCGCTCGCGATCGAGGACGGCGAACGCCTGCTGCTGGTAGGTGAGCGCGTTCGCCTCGACCTGCTCGGGCGACAGCACCGGCCGCGTCGTATCGCGACCGCTCGGATCGCCGACGCGGGCCGTGTAGTCGCCGACGATCAGGACGACGGTGTGGCCGGCGTCCTGGAAGGCGCGGAGCTTGATCAGCACCACACAGTGCCCGAGGTGGATGTCCGGGCTCGTCGGGTCGACGCCGAACTTGACCCGCAGCGGGGTGCCCGACGCGAGCTGCTCGGCTAGTCGGCCCGCGGGCAGGACGTCGACCGCGCCCGCGGTCAGCGCCGCTAGCGCTTCCGATGGGTCGGTGCCGGCGTCGGCCTGCGGGGGCGCCACGATCCCAATGCTAGACTCAGCCGCCGGCTCTCAGGGGTGCTCGACTCGCATTTCCGGCGCATCGTCGGCCTCCGCCGCCGAATCGGTGCCGCGGCTGACCCACCTCGGCGACGTCGCCATGGTGGACGCGACGGACCCCGCACGCAGCCGTCTGAGACATGGACTCAGGATCTGAACACGAACCACCCGTGAACGACGACGAGCGCGACCTCGAGGCGGCGCCGAGCGACGGAGCCCCGAGCGGTGACGGCCACTCCCCGCCCGAGATTTCCGGCGACTCGGCTCGCGTGCGCAACGCCCCTGCCACCGGCGGAGCTGGCAACGGCCGTCGGCGGTTCGGGCGCCGGGGCCGCCGCCTCGTGCCGTTGCCGGGAGGCGGCGCGCAGCCACCCGAGAAGCGCACGCGCCCGAAGCTGCGCAAGCTCCGGATCGCCTTCGTGATCCTCGGTCTCTCGACGCTCGCCTTCGTCTCCTGGATCTTCGGGATCATGATGGCGGTCGCCCAGGACCTTCCGTCGCTGGAGAACCGCGAGCAGTACCGCCGCGCGCACAACTCGGTCGTCTACGACCAGTACGGCGAGAAGCTCGCGACGCTGACCAACAATCAGGGCCGGATCCTGCTCGACAGCGGTCAGATATCCCCGGTGATGAAGGACGCCGTCGTCGCGATCGAGGACCAGCGCTTCTACGAGCACCGCGGCGTCGACTTCCAGGGCATCGCCCGCGCGGTGTGGACCGACATCACCTCCGGCTCGACGCAGCAGGGCGCCTCGACGATCACCCAGCAGTTCGTCAAGAACGCGCTCGCCGCGCAGAGCAGCCGCACCGTGTTCCAGAAGTTGCGCGAGGCGGCGCTCGCCTACCACCTCGAGCGCCAGTGGTCGAAGGACAAGATCCTCACCGAGTATCTGAACGAGATCTACTTCGGCGAGGGTGCGACCGGGATCGAGGCCGCGGCGCGCACCTACTTCGGCTACAACCACGCCGGCTGCGGGACCGGCGAGGGACAGAGCCCGTGCGCCTCGCAGCTGCTGCCATGGGAGGCCGCGATGCTGGCCGGGATCATCTCCTCGCCGAGTGCCTACTCGCCGCGCAACTTTCCCGAGAACGCCACGGCGCGCCGCAACCAGGTGCTCCAGAACATGGTCGGCCAGGGCTATCTCACCCAGGAGGAGTACGACCAGTACGTCGGCTACCCGATCCCGAAGCCGAGCCAGATCGAGCCGCCCGCCGAGAACTCCGCGGCCCCCTACTTCACCTCCTGGCTGCGCCAGCAGCTGGTCGACCGCTACGGGGCCGGCGAGGCGTTCGGCGGCGGGCTGCAGATCAAGTCCACGCTCGACCTTGCGCTCCAGGGCCGCGTCCAGGAGATCGCCTCGTCGACCCTTGCCGGAATCCAGCCGACCGCGTCGGTGGTCGTGCTCGACAACGACACCGCCGGGGTGCTGGCGATGGTCGGCGGTCCCGATTTCGAGAACGCGCCCTTCAATCTGGCGACGAACGGGCATCGCCAGCCCGGCTCGTCGTTCAAGCCGTTCACGCTCGTGACCGCGCTCGAGCAGGGCCGCTCGCCGAGCGAGGTCTTCACCTCGGCGCCCCAGGCGATCCCGTTCGAGGTCAAGCTGCCGAAGAACAACGGCAACGGGACCAAGGTCGCCCCCGACGTCTTCCGGGTCAACAACTACAACGACTCCTACCTCGGCTCCGCCTCGATCCAGACCGGCACGACCTACTCCGACAACTCCGTCTATGCCCAGCTCGGCACCCAGGTCGGGGTCCAGAACGTCGCCGAGACCGCGCAGCGGATGGGGATCGAGACCGACCTGGCGAGCAAGGACACCGAGTACTCGATCAACGGCGGGCCGTGGGAGCCCTACAACCCGGCGCTGATCCTCGGCGGCCTCACGACCGGCGTCAACACGCTCGAGATGGCGCACGCCTACAACACGCTCGAGCAGGACGGCTACCGCGTCTCCGGCTCGATGGCGGCGAGCTCCGGCGGACCGCTCGGGATCCTCGACGTCATGGACGGCGGCGACTGCGTCGACGACGGCGCCAGCGACTGCTACCAGCAGGGCGAGCCGGTTCCCGACCAGACCGGCTCCGGCGGCGTCAACAAGGTGATCTCCAGGCAGGTCCTCGATCCGAGCGTCGCCGCGACCGCGAAGTCGATCCTGAGCACGGTCGTGAGCTCGGGTACCGGGCGCAACGCCCAGACCGGGGAGCCGACGTGGGGCAAGACCGGGACCACCGACGACAACGGTGACGCCTGGTTCTGTGGCGCGACGCCGAAGATCACCGCGTGCGTCTGGGTCGGCTACCCCGACGAGGTGAGGCCGATGGAGACCGAGTTCGCCGGCGCCCCGGTGGACGGCGGCACGTTCCCGGCGCTGATCTTCGCCCAGATCGTCAACGCCTACGAGGAGCTGGCGGGCGAGCGCAGCCCGAACGATCAGCCGAGCGACGAGGACACCGACGCGGACACCACCTACTCGGCCCCCGTGACCCCGACCGAGCCCACCGACTCGGCGGTCGCGCCGGCGCCTGAGACGACCGCCCCGCCGGCCGACACCGGCGGCGGCGAGCCGGCGGCGCCCGCCGCACCCGCCCCGAGCGCCGGCGGCGGCGGCGAGGCGGCGCCCGCCGGCGGCGGCGTCGCGCCGGGCTGAGCGCGGCGGCGCCCCGCCCGGACCGGCTCAGGCCGCAAGCGCGCTCGGCCGCGAGAGAAACTCGCTGCCGGCGGCGCAGAACCGCCACGGCAACTCGGTCGCCTTGCTGATCCCGATTCGCGGGCCGGCGGCGATCTCGACCTCGCGCCACCACGAGTCACGCGGCCGGAGCTCGAACGGCTCCTCGGTGAGCGGCGCGCCGTTGAGCTCGAGACCGATGCCGAGCGCCTCGGTGAGCTTGCCCGGGCCCGAGCACAGCCGGCGGAGATCGTGCGTTTCGCGCCGCCGGCGCATGAGCTCGATCCCGACGCTCGGCTTCAGGGCCCGAATCAGCACCGCGGCGGCCCTGCCCTCGGGTTCGGCGACGGCGTTCAGGAGGCTGTGGATCCCGTAGGAGAGATAGACGTAGGCGCGTCCCGCCGGCCCGAACAGCGTCGCGGTGCGGGGAGTGAGGCCGACATACGCGTGGCAGGCGGGGTCGTCGCGCTCGTAGCTCTCGGTTTCGACGATCACCCCGCCGGAGTCGCCGAACCGAAGCTCGCAGCCGATCAGATCACGCGCCACCTGGTGCACGGAGCGCTCGAAGAACGACTCTCCGAGCGCGCTCACGCGGCCGCCTCGTCGATCCCCGCAAGCGCCTCGCGCGCGGCTGAGATCTGCTCGGAGACGCGCGCCGAGGCGGTGCCGCCCGCCGAGAGCTTGGACTCCAGCCACGCCCCCTCGGCGAGCACCTCGTAGTACTCGTCGTCGAGCAGCTCCGAGTGCTCGGCGAGCTCCTCTCGCTCGAGCTCCGAGAGCGTGCGCCCGGACTCGACCGCGGTCCTGACCAGGGCGCCGACGACGCCGTGCGCCTCGCGGAACGGCATCCCGCGCCGCACCAGCAGGTCGGCGACGTCGGTCGCCGCGACCATCTCGTCGGCCGCCGCGGCAGCCATACGCTCGCGGTTGAAGCGAAGTCCCGCGAGCAGCCGCTCCGTCGCCGCGAGCGAGACCTCGATCGTGTCGACGGCGTCGAACAGTCCCTGCTTGTCCTCCTGCAGGTCCTTGGAGTAGGAGAGCGGCAGCGCGTGCAAGACACCCAGCAGGCCGGTCAACGAAGCGACTACGCGCGGCGCCTTGGCTCGCAGGAGCTCCGCCGCATCCGGGTTCTTCTTCTGTGGCATCAGGCTCGATCCCGATGAGAAGTCGTCGGCCGGCTCGCAGAACCCGAACTCCTGCGTCGACCAGATCACGAGCTCCGAGCCGAGTCGCGAGAGGTGCGTCGCGCACACCGAGGCGGCGTAGAGGTAGTCGAGGGCGAAGTCGCGGTTGGAGACGGCATCGATCGAGTTCGGCGCGGGCCGCTCGAAACCCAACTCCGTCGCCGTCCCCTCGCGGTCGAGCTCCCAGTTGAGCCCTGCGAGGGCACCGGAACCGAGCGGCATCACCGCGGCGGCTTCAGCCGTCGCGCGGAATCTCCCCACGTCCCGGGAGAGCATCCAAAAGTAGGCCAGTAGATGGTGCGCCAGGTATACCGGCTGTGCCCGCTGCAGATGCGTATAGCCGGGCAGCTCCCAGTCGCGGTGAGCGTCGGCGAGCTCGAGCAGGCGCGACATCAGCGCGCCGACGAGCTCGATCGCCCGGGCCGAGCGCGCGGAGACGAAGATCGCGAGATCGGTCGCGACCTGGTCGTTTCGCGAGCGGCCGGTGTGGAGCCTGCCGCCGAGCGGGCCGATGACCTCCGTCAGCCTGCGCTCGATTGCCATGTGGATGTCCTCGTCATCGGCGCGGAACTCGAACTCGCCGCGCTCCAGCTCCCCGGCGACCTCGGTCAGTCCGGCATCGAGGCGCTGTCGCTGCTCGGCGCTGATCACCCCCGCCCGCTGCAGGCCGGCGGCGTGCGCGCGAGAGCCGCGCACGTCCTCGGGCCACAGCCGGCGATCGAAGCCGATCGAGGCGTTGAGACGGGCGAACAGCGGGTCCTTGCCGCCGGGAAGCCGGGTCATGGCGCGTGACTATAGGGTCAGCGGCCTCGCGCTCATGCGGCTCCTGCTCACTGGTGCAACGGGAAAGGTCGGCAACGCGGTCGCTCGGCGGCTGGTCGAGCGCGGCGACGAGGTCGTGGCGCTGGTCCGGGACCCCGCGCGCGCCCGCGAGGCGGTCCCCGAGGCGGTCGAGCTCGCCCCCGGTGACGTCACCGTCGCCGATTCGGTGCGCCGGGCCGCGGCGGGCGTCGAGGGGGCCTTCAACTGCATGGGGATCTTCGAGCAGTGGCTCCCCGATCCGGGGAGGTTCGACCGCGTCAACGCCGAGGGCGCGCGCAACGTGGTCGCCGCGGCGCGCGAGGCGGGGGCGCGGCGGGTCGTGCACACCTCGACCTTCGACGTCTTGCACGCCGAGCCGGGCGGCACGGTCACCGAGGCCGGCGTCGCCGCCTACCCGAAGCCCACCGCGTACGAGCGGTCGAAGCAGCGCGCCGAGGCGCTGGTGCTGACCGAGGCGGAGCGCGGGATCGAGGTGGTGATCTGCAATCCGGCCGGCGTCTACGGCCCCGGCCCCTGGGCGGCGACGGGGATCGACGGGATGCTGCGGGACGCGCTGCGCGGCCGGCTGCCGGCGCTGCCCCCGGGAGGGCTGACCACCGCCTACGTCGACGACGTCGCCGCCGGGCATCTCGCCGCGTTCGACCGCGGCCAGCCGGGCGAGCGCTACGTCCTCGCCGACGGCTACGCGAGCGCGCGCGAGATCGTCGCCGCCGCGGTCGCCGCCGCGGGCCGCGGACGGGTGCCGCCGACGATGCCCGCCGGCCTGGCGCGGGCGCTTGCCGCCGGCGGTGAAGCCCTCTCCCGGCTGATCCGTCGCCCGCCGCTGATCGGCGCCGGCCAGCTGCACTTCCTGCTCTGGCAGGCACGGGCGTCGAGCGCGAAGGCGCGCGCGGAGCTCGGGATCGAGTTCATCGACTGGCGCGAGGGCGTCCCGCGCACGGTCGAGTGGATGCTCGCCGGCGGCCGGGTCTAGCCGACCCGCCCACGGGGGCTAGGTCCAGGCACCCCGCAGCGCCTCGGCCAGCGCCTCGCAGACGCGATCGATCTGCGACTCGGAGATCGTCGGGAAGAACGGGAGCGCGAGGAGTCGCTCCCATGCGTCCTCGGCGACCGGGAACTGCCCGCGACGGAATCCGAAGCGCTCGCGGTAGTGGGGCATCAGGTGGATCACCGGCATGTAGGCCTTCGCCTCGATGCCGCGCTGGGCGAGATCGGCAACGACGGCGTCGCGATCGGCGCCCGACGGCAGCCTGACGGCGTAGACGAACCAGCTTCGCCGCTCGGCGCCGCGGTCGGTGCCCGGGAGCACGAGCCCGTCGGGATCGCCGCTGCCGGCGGGCGTCCCGCGATCGAGCGCCGCGAGTCGCTGCGTGTAGGTCGCCGCCGCCGCGCGGCGCGCGCCGAGCAGCGAGTCGAGCCGCTCGAGCTGGGCGATCCCAAGCGCCGCCTGGACCTCGCTGAGCCGGTAGTTGAACCCGAGCCGCTCGTGGTCGACCCAGCCCATGTTCGGTGTCCGGCCCTGGTTTCGCTCGCTGCGAAAGAGCCGCGCGAGCTCGGGGTCGCGGGCGGTCAGCATCCCCCCCTCGCCGGTGGTGAGCTGTTTGTTGGCGTAGAAAGCGAACCCGGCAACGTGGGCGCGCGCGCCCACCGCGATGCCCTCGGAGTCGATCGCGCCGAGCGCCTCGCAGGCGTCCTCGAGCAGGCCGAGCCCGCGCGCGCCCGCGAGCCGCTCGAGCTCGGGCAGCGCGGCCGGGTAGCCGAGGATGTCGATCGGCAAGATGCCCGTGACGCCCTCCCCCATCGCCGCCTCGGCGGCCGCCGGATCGAGGTTGAGGGTGACCGGGTCGACGTCGCAGAAGACCGGCTCCACCCCTTCGTACAGCAGGCAGTTCGCCGAGGCGACGAAGCTGAACGGCGAGGTGATCACGCGGTCGCCGGGGCCCCAGCCGAGCCCGCGCACGCCGAGGTGGAGCGCCGCCGTCCCCGATGACACCGCGACCGCATCGGGCGCTCCGACGGCGGCCGCGAACTCGCGCTCGAACCGCTCCAGCATCGGCCCCAGCGAGAGCCGGCCCGAGCGCAGCACCTCGAGGACCAGCTGCTCCTCGCGCTCGCCGAGCTCCGGTCGCGCGAGGGGTATCGGCTCGGGCTCAGTCAACCGCGCGCCAGGATCAAGGCCGACCCGCCAGCGACCCCGACACCCCCGGACGCGAAGCGGAGGAGGCGTCGGGTTTGGATTGGAACGCGTACTCCAGCGAATCGACCAACGCCTCCCACGAGGCCTCGATGATGTTCTCCGAGACGCCGATCGATCCCCACGACTCGGGCCCGTCGGCGGCGTCGATCAGCACCCTCGTCACCGCGCCGGTCCCGTGGTGGGAATCGAGGATTCGTACCTTGTAGTCGACGAGCTCGATCTCCGCGAGATGCGGGTGCAGCTCGCCGATCACGTCGCGCAGCGCCGAGTCGAGAGCGTTGACCGGGCCGTTGCCCTCGGCCGTGCGGAGGTAGCGGCGGCCCTCGACCCAGATCTTGATCGTCGCCTCGGTCTCGACCCGGCCGTCGGCGCGCTTCTCGGTGATCACCCGGAAGCTCTCGAGCTTGAACAGGGGGTGGTACTCGCCCGCCTCACGACGCAGCAGGAGCTCGAACGAGGCGTCCGCGGCCTCGTAGTGATAGCCGCGGTGCTCGCGCTCCTTGATCCGCTCGACGGCGCGCTTGGCCGCGTCCGCGTCGAGGTCGATGCCGGCGCCCTGCGCGCGCGAGAGCACCGAGCCCTTCCCCGAGAGCTCCGAGATCAGCACGTCGCGGCTGTTGCCGACCAGCTTCGGGTCCACGTGCTCGAAGGTGCGCGCGTCGGCCTGCACCCCGGCGACGTGCATGCCGCCCTTGTGCGCGAAGGCGTTACGGCCGACGTAGGGCTGGTCCGGGTCGGGAAGCGTGTTGGTGAGCTCGTCGACGAAATGCGCCGTCTCGGTCAGCAGGCGCAGGCGCTCGCTCGACACGCACTCGTAGCCCAGCTTGAGCTGCAGGGCGGGCAGGATCGAGACCAGGTTGGCGTTGCCGCAGCGCTCGCCGTAGCCGTTGACGGTGCCCTGGACCATGCGCGCCCCGGCCCGCACGGCGGCGAGCGAGTTAGCGACCCCGCACTCGGCGTCGTTGTGGGCATGGATGCCGACCTGGACCCGGTCGGCGAGCTCGGCGACCACGGCCGCGGTCGCCTCGTCGATCTCGTTCGGCAGGCTGGAGCCGTTGGTGTCGCAGAGGGTGACGTTCTCGGCGCCGGCGGCGACCGCGGCCCGCAGGCACTCGAGCGCGTAGCCCGGGTCGTCGCGCCAGGCGTCGAAGAAGTGCTCGGCGTCGTAGATCACCCGCTTGCCCTCGGCCCGGGCGTAGTTGACCGAGTCGACGATCATCGCCAGGTTCTCGTCGCGTGAGACCCTGGTCACCTTTTCGAGGTGAAGCGCCCAGGTCTTGCCGACGAAGGTGACCACCGGGGCGGCGCAGGCGACCAGGTCGCGCAGCGCCGGGTCATCCTCGGCCGACAGACCCCGCCGGCGGGTCATCCCGAAGGCGCAGATCGCCGCGCGCTCGAGATCGACCTCGGCGAGCAGCCGGAAGAGCTCCGCCTCCTTGGGATTCGAGCTCGGGAAGCCGGCCTCGACATAGGCGACCCCGAGCCGGTCCAGCGCTCGCACGACGCGGACCTTCTCCGCGGCCGACAGGGACATGCCCTGGCCCTGCATGCCATCGCGAAGCGTGGTGTCGTAGAGATCTACCTGGGTCACTTGATGCCTTTCGAGGTTCGAGGTGCGGGCGAGAGAGCGCGGGCGGACGCGCGGCCGCGAGCCGCTAGGCGGTCGCGGCGATGCTAATTCGCCTTGGGTGCGCGCATATGCTGAGGCGACGGAGTCGCCTCGAGACTGACCCTTCGAAACGCGGCATCGCTACCCGGTGACCTTACTGCCTATGGGCGCCTCGATGGCGGCGCTGCTCGGCTTCGTTGCTTGGGAACTCCGCCTCGCAGGCTCGACCAGGTCCAGCCATTCCGCGTACTCCGGGGCGCGGCCGTGCAGGGCGTCCTCGAACTTGGCCTGGAGCACCCGCGTCGCCTCGCCTGGCCCGCCGAGCTCGTGGCCGTCGATCTCCCGCACCGGGACGAGCTCGGCCGCGGTACCGCAGAGGAAGACCTCCTCGGCGAGATAGAGCTCGGCGCGGGCGATGTCGCGCTCGACCACGGTGTAGCCGAGGTCCTCGGCGATCTGGACGATCGACTTGCGGCTGATCCCGTCGAGGATCGAGTTCGTGTGGCCCGGGGTCACCAGCTCCCCCTCGCGGACGACGAAGATGTTCTCGCCCGAGCCCTCGCAGACGAGGCCGTTGTCGTCGAGCAGGATCGCCTCGTCATAGCCCGACTGCGCGGCGTCGGTCTTCGCCAGGATCGAGTTCAGGTACTGCCCCGAGGCCTTCGCGTGCGGGATCAGGCCGCCGGGCGAGATCCGCCTCCACGAGGAGACCTTGGCGCGGATGCCGTTTCGCTTGCCCTCCTCGCCGAGATAGGCGCCCCAGGGCCATACCGCGACCATGACCTCGACCGGGGCCGACTGCGCGTAGAGCCCCATCTCGCCGTAGCCGCGGAAGGCGAGCGGCCGGATGTAGCAGCTGCGGAGCCGGTTGCGGCGAATCAGCTCGTGGGTTACCTCGCGGATCTCCTCGGGCGAGTAGCCGAGCGGCAGGTAGTAGAGCTCGGCCGAGTTGGCGAGCCGCTCGAGGTGGTCGCGGTGGCGGAACACCGCCGGGCCGTCGGCGGTCTCATAGCAGCGGATGCCCTCGAAGACGCCGGTGCCGTAGTGGAGCCCGTGGCTGAGTACGTGGACCTGGGCGTCTTCCCATGCCACGAACTCGCCGTTCATCCAGATCCACTCGGACTTCTCCACTCTCTGCCTCCGGTCGGTTGCGTGTCGGCGGGAAAGTATGGCGGGTAAGCCGGAATCAATCCAGTCGTTCGGCGCCGGCGCTCGGCCGGCTACCGCGCCAGCTCCTCGACCACGGCCGCGGTGACCTCGGCGGTGCCGACCTCGATCTCGGCCGGCAGGTCGGACATCGGCGGGGTCTCGGAGCCCACCCAGGCGAGGTCCGGCGTGCGCACGCCCTTGTCGAGCGCCGTCTCGACGGCCTCCTCGATCGCGGTCGCCTCGTCGGCCATCCCGAGGCCGTGGCGAAACATCAGCGCCGCCGAGAGGAACGTTGCGAGCGGGTTCGCGATCCCCTTGCCCGCAATCTCGGGCGCCGAGCCGTGTACGGGCTCGAACAAGCCGGGCCCGTCGCCGCCGAGGCTCGCCGAGGGCAGCATCCCGAGCGACCCGGTGAGCATCGCCGCCTCGTCCGAGAGGATGTCGCCGAACATGTTCTCGGTCACGATCACGTCGAAGCGCGACGGCTCCGCGACGAGCTGCATGGCGGCGTTGTCGACCAGCATGTGCTCCAGCTCGACGTCGGAGTAGCGCTCGGCGACGCGATCGACGGTTTCGCGCCAGAGGCGCGAGCTCTCGAGCACGTTGGCCTTGTCGACCGACGTCACCCGGCACCGGCGCCCGCGGGCGGCCTCGAAGGCGACGACCGCGATTCGCTCGATCTCCGCCGCCGAGTACCGGCAGGTGTCGAACGCGCTCTCACCCTCGCGCCCACGCTCGCCGAAGTAGATCCCGCCGGTGAGCTCGCGGACGACGAGCAGGTCGGTTCCCTCGATGCGCTCCTCGCGCAGCGGGCTCGATCCGACCAGGGCGGCGATCGGCTTCACGGGCCGTAGGTTCGCGTACAGGCCGAGGCCCTTGCGGAGGCCGAGCAGGCCCTGCTCGGGGCGGGGGGCTTCCGGGTCGGTCGTGTCCCATTTCGGGCCGCCGACGGCACCGAGCAGTACCGCGTCGGCGCCCATGCACGCGTCGAGCACCTCGTCGGTGAGCGCGGCGCCGTGGGCATCGATCGACGCTCCGCCGACGAGTCGCTCGTCGTACTCGAACTCGCCGAGCGCGTCGAGCACCTGCCGCGTCGCCGCGAGGATCTCGGGCCCGATCCCGTCGCCGGGCAGCAGGACGATGCGCGCGATCACGAGCCCCTGCGCGCGGAGATGTTGAGCCGCACGTAGTCGAGCACCAGCGGGCGCGCCATCGAGCCGAGTACGGCGTCGACGAACCCCTCGTGCAGCTCGGGCGGCAACCGGTGAAGGTGCTTGGAGAGGCCGACCGAGCGCACGAAGGCCCGAGGGTCCTGCGGCGCATAGCTGCGCTTCTCCAGCCAAACGCGCTCGACCACGAATCCCGCGCGGGCGAGCCGCCCCTCGGTGTCATCGACGGAGGCGAAGTTGGTCACCGCCGGCATTCCCCGCAGGTAGGCGGAGAAGCGCTCGTCGCCCTCCGCCGACTCGATCGCGCGAATCCACTCGGCGACGTTGTCGGTGCCGCCGCACTGGGCCTCGAGGGCGCCGCCCGGGCGCAACGTCGCGAACAGCCGCTTGAACAGCGCCTCGTGATCGAGGATCCAGTGAAAGGTCGCGTTGGAGAACACCGCGTCCACGGGCTCATCGAGCTCGAGCTCGAGCAGGTCGCCGACGAAGACGTCGGCCCGGTCGCCGGCATCGGCGAGCGTCCGGCGCGCGTGCTCGATCATCGACGGCGCCGCGTCGACGCCGATCACGCGCCCCCGCGGTAGCCGCTCGAGCAGCAGCTTCGTCACCCGGCCCGTGCCACAGCCGGCGTCGAGCACCGTCTCGTCGCCGCGCAGCTCGAGCCGGGCGAGCACCTCACGGCCCCACTGCTCCTGCGGGTCGGCGACCCGGTCGTAGGTGGCGGCGTCCCAGTCGACCATCACAGCGACGTCGTCACCGGGCCGCGGTCGGCTCCGCCCGCCGCCTCGTAAGCGTCGATGGTGCCGGCGTTTCGGAGCGTGACCCCGATGTCGTCGAGCCCGTGGAAGAGGCGGTGCTTGACCTCCTCGTCGATCTCGAACCGAACCACGCCGCCGGCGTAGTCGACCGTCTGGTCGTCGAGGTCGATCCGCGCGGCTCCCGCCTCGGCGACGCCGCGGCAGTGCTCGGGCGAGAGGATCACCGGCAACAACCCGATCTTCGTGCAATTGCCGTAGAAGATGTCAGCGAACGAGGGCGCGATGATCGCCTGGAAGCCGAAGTCCTGGAGCGCCCACGGGGCGTGCTCGCGCGAGGAGCCGCAGCCGAAGTTCTCGCCCGCGACCAGGATCGGGTTCGGCTCGAGCTCGACCTCGCCGTCGCGGATCCAGTCGTAGAACAAGAACTCACCGAACCCGCTTCGCTCGACCCGCTTCAAGAACTGCTTCGGGATGATCTGGTCGGTGTCGACGTGCGAGCGGTCGAGGAACGAGACCTTTCCTTCGATGACGTCGATCGGCTCCATGGAGATCCTGATCAGTTCCAGTCGCGGATGTCGACGAACCGCCCCTCGATCGCCGCCGCGGCTGCCATCCTCGGTGATACCAGGTGCGTGCGTCCGCCCTTGCCCTGGCGACCCTCGAAGTTGCGGTTCGAGGTCGAGGCGCAGCGCTCGCCCGGGCGGAGGATGTCGGGGTTCATCCCCAGGCACATCGAGCAGCCGGCGCTGCGCCAGTCGAAGCCGGCGGCGCGAAAGACCTCGTCGATGCCCTCGGCCTCGGCCTGCCGCTTGACCTCGGCCGAGCCCGGGACGACCATCGCGGCCAGCGAGGACGAGACCGTGCGCCCCTCGACCATCGAGGCCGCCTCGCGCAGGTCCTGGATCCGCGAGTTCGTGCAAGAGCCGATGAACACCCTGTCGAGCGCGATCTCCTGAATCGCGCGCCCGGGCTCGAGGTCCATGTAGCGCAGGGCGCGCTCCTCGTTGTCGTCGTTGGGCTCGGGCACCGCCCCGGTCACTTCGACCACCTGGCCGGGGTTGGTCCCCCAGGTGACCATCGGCGCGATCGAGCCGGCGTCGACCTCGATCTCGGCGTCGAAGCTCGCGCCATCGTCGCTCGGCAGCTCGCGCCACCGTGCGACGGCGTCCTCGAACTCGGTCGGCGCCGCCGGCCGCCCCTCGACCCAGGCGAAGGTGGCCTCGTCCGGCGCGATCATCCCGGCGCGCCCGCCGCCCTCGACCGTCATGTTGCAGATCGTCATCCGGTTCTCCATCGTCAGCCCGCGGATCGTCTCGCCGGCGTACTCGACCGCGTGCCCGACCATCCCGCCGGTGCCCAGCCGCCCGATCGTCGCCAGGATCAGGTCCTTGGCGACGACGCCGGAGCGCAGCTCGCCCGCGTAGGCGATCCGCATCGTCTTCGGGCGCTTCTGGACCATGCACTGGGTGGCGAGCACGTGCTCGACCTCGGAGGTGCCGATCCCGAACGCGAGCGCGCCGAAGGCGCCGTGAGTCGAGGTGTGGCTGTCGCCGCAGACGATCGTCATTCCCGGCTGGGTGACCCCGAGCTCCGGGCCGATCACGTGCACGATTCCCTGTCGATCGGAGCCGATCGAGTAGATCGGGACTCCGAACTGCTCACAGTTTCGCTCCAGCGTCTCGACCTGGATGCGGGAGAGCCGGTCGGCGATCAGCCGCGCCGCCGGCGTGCCGTCGGTGGGCACGTTGTGGTCGGCGGTGGCGAGGGTCTTGTCGGGGCGGCGGACCCTGCGGCCCTCGAGCCGCAGCCCGTCGAAGGCCTGCGGCGAGGTGACCTCGTGGACGAGGTGCAGGTCGACGTAGATCAGGCCGTCGGCGACCTCGTGGCCGTCCCAGATCTTGTCGAACATCGTCTTCGGCATCGCCTCGCCTCCTAGCCGCGGCGCAGTCCGGCTGCGACCACGGCGAGGAATTCGGCCGGGCGATCGCCCTCGTTGCTGAAGTGGTGCGGCAGGTCGGCGTCGAAGGTGACGCCGTCGCCCGCGCCGAGGTCGTGACGCTCGTCGTCGATCAGCAGGCTGACCGACCCGGAGAGCACGACTGCGGTCTCGCGAGCGCCGGGCTCGTGCAGTGGCGGGTCGCCGGGGCGTCCGGTCGCCGCGCCCGGGTCGAGCGAGTGGATGGAGACGTCGGCGCGCTGGCCGGGGAGCGGAGGCGTCAGCTCCTCGGTGCGGTGGCCGTGGCGACTGCGAGCCCGACGCTCGCCGGCACGGGTGACGACCACGTGACCGCGTTCGTCGAGCCGCAGCAGCTGCGACAGGGTGAGCTCGAGCCCGGAGGCGATCCGCTCGGCGATCGCCAGCGTCGGACTGGTCTCGCCGCGCTCGACCTGCGAGAGCATCGGCGCCGAGACGCCGCTGCGCTCGGCGAGATCGCGAAGCGAGAGGTCCATTGCCCCACGCAGCGCCCGGATCCGGGGGCCGACTCCGTTCTCGGTCACGGCCGCGCTCACCGCTGTACGTTATCACGAACGCTCGTCTATCAGTGTGGCCGGGCCCGCCGCGCGGGCTCAGCCCTCGACGAAGAACGGGCCGCTCGCCTGGCCGCTCGAGAAGAAGCGGCTGGTGATCGTCTTCTTGCGGGTGAAGAACTCGACCGCGTCCGGGCCGTGGGCGTGGAGGTCTCCGAGAAACGAGTCCTTCCAACCGGAGAAAGGGAAGAAGGCGACCGGCGCGGCGACCCCGATGTTGACGCCGATCATCCCGGCGCCGACGTCGTGGCGAAAGCGCCGCACCGCGGCTCCCGACTCGGTGAAGATCGAGGCTCCGTTGCCGAACCGGCTCGCGTTCACCGCCGCGATCGCCTCGTCGAGCGTGTCCACTCCGATCACCGAGAGCACCGGGCCGAAGATCTCCTCGCGCGCCACGTCCATCTCCGGCCGCACTCCGCCGAGGATCGTCGGACCGACGAAGGCGCCGTCGCCGCCCGGCCCGGCGCCGCGGCCGTCGACCAGTAGCTCGGCGCCCTCCTGCACTCCGCGCTCGATCATCATCGAGATCCGTTCGCAGGCGCCGCTCGAGATCACCGGCCCGACCTGGACCGACTCGTCGAGGCCGTCGCCGACGCTGAGCTTCCGCGTTGCCTCGACCAGCGGCTCCAGCACCCGCACGCCGGCCTCGGCGACCGTGACCAGGGCCGATCCGGCCATGCAGCGCTGGCCGGCGGCGCCGAACGCCGACCCGATGACGCCGTCGACCGTCTTCGCGACGACCGCGTCGGGCATCGCGACGATGTGATTCTTGGCCCCCCCGAGTGCCTGGACGCGCTTGCCGGCCCGGGCGGCGCGCTCGTAGACCAGCCGCGCCACCGGCGCGGAGCCGACGAACGAGACCGCGTCGATGCCGGGGTGGTCGAGGATCGACTCGACGACCTCGCGGCCGCCGTTGACGAGGTTCACGACCCCGGGCGGCAGCCCGAGCCCGTCGAGGACCTCGAAGGCGATCTGCTGGGTGAGCGGCACCTGCTCGGAGGGCTTGAGGATGAACGCGTTGCCGCACCCGATCGCGAACGGCAAGAACCAGAACGGCACCATCGCCGGGAAGTTGAACGGGACGATCGCCGCGCAGACCCCGACCGGCTGGCGCACCGTCTCGCAGTCGACGTTGGTGGAGACGTCCTCGATCGCCCGGCCCTGCATCGTGGTCGGGATCGCGCACGCACACTCGACCATCTCGATCATCCGCGCCACCTCGGCGCGCGCGTCGGCGATCGTCTTGCCCATTTCGACCGTCACCGAGCGCGCGAGCTCCTCGCGTCGAGCGTCGAGCCCGTCGCGGAGCGCGAACAGCCGGCGGGCGCGCTCGATCACGCTCACCGCCCGCCACGCCGGCAGCGCCTCGCGCGCCGCGCGCACCGCGTCGTCGAGCTGATCCGCGTCCGAGAGCGGCACGCGAGCCAAGAGCTCGCCGCTCGCCGGGTTCGTGACCTCCAAAGTCTCGGCACCCGATGCGGGCGTCCAGCGCCCGCCGACGTAGTTGTCGAGCACGCGGACGCCGGTCAGTGAAGTAGCCACGGCCCAGACTCTACGGGCCTGGCGTCACCGGCTCCGAGGCCGCCTCGGCGGTCAGGCCCTCGGCCTCGCGCACCGCGGCGCCCTCGAGAGCGTTCGACATCGCCCGCACGTAGGCGCGCGCCGAGGCCTCGAGGATGTCGGTGGCGACGCCCTGGCCGCTCGCCAGGCGCCCGTGAGCGCGCAGCATCACCGTCACCTCGCCGAGCGCGTCCTCGCCCTCGGTGACCGCGGAGACCGTGTACTGGCGCAGCTCGGCGCGCTCACCGGTCGCGGCGCAGATCGCGCCGAAGATCGCGTCGACGGGCCCGTCGCCCCCGGACTCGCCCGCCGCCTCGCCGCCGTCCGGCATCGTCACGGCGACGGTCGCCTTGGGTTCGCGCCGCGAGGACGCCTCGACGTCGAACCAGGCGAGCTCGTAGCTCTCGGAGCTCTCGCGCGCCTGGTCGGAGACGATCGCCTCGAGGTCCAGCGCCGTGACCTGCTTTTTCTTGTCGGCGATCTCCTTGAACCGCTTGAACGCCTGGTTCAGCGCGTTGCCCTCGACCCGGAAGCCGAGTTGCTCGAGCGCGTCGCGCAGCGCGTGACGCCCGGAGTGCTTGCCGAGCACGATCGAGTTCGACTCGAGTCCGACGTCGCCCGGATCCATGATCTCGTAGGTGGTCCGCTCCTTGAGCACCCCGTCCTGGTGGATGCCCGACTCGTGCGCAAACGCGTTGCGTCCGACCACGGCCTTGTTGGGCTGCACGGCGTAGCCGGTGAACCGCGAGACCATGCGGCTGGTGCGAGCCAGCTCGCGGGTGTCGAGGCGCGTGTCGAGCCCGTGCTCGTCGCGGCGGGTTCGAAGCAGCATCACGATCTCCTCCAGCGAGCAGTTGCCGGCCCGCTCGCCGATCCCGTTCACGGCGCACTCGACCTGGCGGGCGCCGGCCAGCAGGCCGGCGTAGGAGTTGGCGACCGCGAGCCCGAGATCGTCGTGGCAGTGGACCGAGAGCTCGACCGCGCGCAGCTCCGGGGCGAGCTCGTAGAGCCGGGCAAAGTAGCGCTCGTACTCCTCGGGCGTCGTATAGCCGACCGTGTCCGGGATGTTGATTACCGTCGCGCCCTCGGCGGCCGCGATCGCGCAGACCTCGGCGGTGAACTCGACCTCCGCCCGGGTCGCGTCCATGGGCGAGAACTCGACATCCTCGCAGTAGGACTTCGCCAGCGCCACGGCGGCCTTCGCCTGGCCCTTGACGTCGTCGCGGGTGGTCTGCAGCTGATGGGTGATGTGGATGTCGGAGGTCGAGATGAAGGTGTGGATCCGCGGCCGCTCGGCGTCCCCGATCGCGTTCCAGGCGGCGTCGATGTCGGCCTTGTGGGTCCGGGCGAGGCCGCAGATCACCGGCCCCTCGACCTCGCGGGCGATCGACGCCACCGCCTCGAAGTCGCCGGGCGACGTGATCGGGAAGCCGGCCTCGATCACGTCGACCCCGAGCCGCGCGAGCTGGTGCGCGATCTCGACTTTCTCCTGCGTGTTCAGGGAGATCCCGGGCGACTGCTCGCCGTCGCGCAGGGTTGTGTCGAAGATGTGGACGCGGTCGGCGTCGGCTGCCTGGGGAACCGGATTCGAATCAGTGGGGCTCATCGCCCTTTCTCCTTCTCTGCGATCACGTCGCCTCAACGACGGCGGGGCTCGGCTTCGTCCTTCGGACTCCGCCTCACTCGAATGGACCTGTATCTCGCGGCTATCGCGCCGCCCGGCGATTACTCCCCCCGGAGGGGGAGGAGAAGGAGGAGCGCCAGGCTGTCGAGCCGGTCGGCCATACGGTCGAGGCAGAGTAGCACCGGCGGGCAGGGACTCGGCCTCGAACTCAACCAGGTGATCGTCGAGGTCGAGACGGCGAGGCGCCCGGCGGGGTGGTCGCCGAGGCATCGACGCCGTAGCGCTCGCGGGAGCGGGTCAGCTGCCGATCGCGGTAGAAGAACCGCGCCCACAGCGAGTGAGGCTTGGCGAGCCGGAACGCCGACGGGATCCCGCTGATCGGGATCACGACGCTTGCCAGCGCCCACCAGAGCTTCTCCTTGGCGGCGTTGACCGCGGCGAGAACGATGCCGAGCGCGCCCGCCGCGCCGACGAGCGCTGTGACCCCGTTGGCGACGTCGTCGGCGAGCTGGATCCAGGCGCTGAGCCCGACCGCGAGCGCTCCGGCGAGGCAGCCGGCGATGATCATCGCGTCGATCGACTTGCGCCCCTCCTTCTCCCAGTAGACGTCCTTGAGCTCGACCCAGAGGGCGAACTCGTCCAGGGTCAGGCCCATGCCGATAGCGAACAGCGCGGTGACGATCTCCCGCCAGGGCGAGTCCGGCTGGTAGACGACGCCGAGGTAGCCGAAGATCATCATCGCGCAGATCCCCCAGACCAGGTGGTGCACGTGCGTGCCGCCGACCTGGACGTTTCCGGGCCACCAGCTCACCTGGTTGCGGATCATCCAGGTGCTGGTGCGGATGAACCCGAAGGTGCCGAGCAGGACGATGAAGAACACAAACGACGCGAGCCGCCCGGAATCGACGATCTCGTCTTGGAACTCGCTGCCGACGCTGGCGATGATCGGGGTCACGTCGCGCACCGTATCGGCGCCTCGGCGGCGCCGCCGAAACGGTCAGGGCGTGAGCACGACCTTGCCGACATTGCCTCGCTCAGCGATCAACTGGTGCGCCTCGGGTGCGCGATCGAACGAGAACGCCTCCGCGACGACGGGCGCGTATTCGCCGCGCTCCAGCCCTGCGGCGAGCGGCTCGAGCACCCTGTCGAGGCCCTCGTCGTCCCACCACTTGAGCATGTTGAGACCGAACACGCCCTTGTTCTCGCTCATCATCTGAAGGCTGCGCCACCACGGCATCGTCGCCAGCGGCATCCGCACCAGGCCGCGCAGCACCGCGGGGATGTCGCGTCGCTCGCCCGTCTGCACCTCCGAGAGTCCGTACATCACCAGGCGCCCACCGGGACGCAGGATCCGATAGTCGCGGCGAAAGCTCGAAGGTCCGATCGCGTCGATGATCAGGTCGAGGCCGGTGTCGCCGGTGATCCGCATTGCCTCGGCGGCGAAGTCGCGATTGCGGTAGTCGATCGGATGATCGACGCCTTCGGCTCTGATCGCCTCGTGCTTGGTCGCCGAGGCGGTGCCGAAGATCTCGGCGCCGATCCGGCGTGCGATCTGGGTCGCGGCGATCCCGACCCCGCCCGCGGCGGCGTGGATCAGCACCCGCTCGCCGGCCTTCAGCCCGCCCATGATCACCAGGGCGGCGTAGGCGGTCCCGTAGTTGACCGGAAACGCGGCGCCCTGGTCGAAGCTGAACGCGTCCGGGAGCGGCAGCGTCTGGCCGACCGGCACCGTGACCAGCTCCGCGTAGCCGCCGAACCTCGTCCCCGCCATCACCCGGTCGCCGATCGAATGGGACTCGACGCCCTCGCCGACGCTCTCGACCTCGCCGGCGACCTCGTAGCCGATCACGCAAGGCGGCGACGGCGCGTCGGGGTAGACGCCGGACCGTGCCATCAGGTCGGCGAAGTTGATCCCCGCCGCCCGCACCTCGATCCTGATCTCCCCCGGCCCGACCGCCGGATCCGGGCGCTGCTGCACCGCCAGGACCTCCGGCTCGCCGTGCCGGGTGATCACCACCGCCCTCACGTCGAGGACACTATCCGCCCTTGAAGGCGCCCACGGCGCCTGCGGGCGGTCGATCGACGCGCGTCGCGATCGGCGTCACCCGGCCGCCCGCACCGCCTACAGGTCGACCGCGCGCCCCTCGAAGAACCCGTCCCCGGCGGCGATCTCGTCGATCACGTCGGCGGGCACCGCGGCGTCGGTGGTCAGCGCCATCACCGCTTCCTCCCCGCTCGCCTCGGCCCCGACGGCGGCGGAGACGATGTTGACGCCGTGCTCGCCGAACGCGGTCCCGACCCGGCCGATCATCCCCGGACGGTCGGCGTAGCGGAAGGCGGCGAGGTGGTCGGCGAACGGCATGTAGAAGCTGTGGCCCCAGACCCCGACCAGGTAGGGGACGTTGCGGGGCCCGACTCCCGTTCCCGAGACCTCGACCCCCCCGACCCGCACCGTGACCAGCTCCGTGAAATCCTCGGAAGCCGATTCCTTGAGCTCGGCGAGCTCGATCCCGCGCTCCTCGGCCATGCTCGGTGCGTTGACGAGGTTGACCGCCTCCTCGGTGTGACCCGAGAGGATGCCGACCAGCACCGCAATCCCCAGCAGGCGGGTGTCGTACTCGGCGATCCGGCCCCGGAAGGAGACCTGGATCCGGTCGAGAGCGCCGTTGCCGAGGCCCTGTGCGAGGCGGCCGAGCTTCTCGCACAGCGGGACGAACGGCGCCAGCGCCTCCATCGCCTCCGGGCGCACGGCGGCGATGTTGACCGCGTTCGTGACCACCCCCCCGGTCAGCGCGGCGCGGACCTGCTCGGCGGTGATCACCCCGGCGCGGTCCTGCGCCTCGGCGGTCGACGCACCGAGGTGCGGAGTGACGACCACGTCGGGGCGCTCGAACAGCGGGTGCGCAGTGAACGGCTCCTCCGGGAAGACGTCGAGCGCGGCGCCGGCGACCTTGCCGGACTCGAGCCCGCGCTCGAGCGCCTCGAGGTCGATCAGCGGGCCCCGGGCGCAGTTGACGATCCGTACTCCGTCGCGCATCTTCGCAATCGCCTCGTCGTCGATCATGTTCACGGTTTCGGCCGTCTTCGGGACATGAAGCGTGATCACGTCCGCGCGCCCGTAGAGATCGTCGAGGTCGTCGCTGCCCTCGACCCCGAGCTCGCGGAAGCGCTCCGGGGTGACGAACATGTCGAATGCCACCACCTCCATGTCGAAGCCCAGGGCGCGCTTGGCGACGAGTTGGCCGATGCGGCCGAATCCCACCACCCCGAGGGTCTTGCCGTAGAGCTCGTTGCCGCCGAACCTCGAGCGCGCCCACTCTCCGGCGACCAGTGACCCGTGCGCCTGGGGCACGTTCCGGCACAGCGCCAACGCGAGCGCCAGGGTGTGCTCCGCGGCGGCGATCGAGTTCGACTCCGGAGCGTTGGCGACGATGATCCCGCGCTTGGTCGCCGCCTCGACGTCGACGTTGTCGACCCCGGTTCCGGCGCGACCGATCACCTTGAGGCGCTCCGCCCTAGCGATCAGGTCGCCGGTCAGCTTCGTCGCTGAGCGGATCAGGATCGCGTCGAACTCGCCGATTCGCCGCTCCAGCTCGTCCTCGGCCCAGTCGAGGCCGAGCTCGACCTCGAACTGCTCGCGCAGCAGGTCGACACCGGGCTCGGCGATCCTCTCCTTGACCAGGACCCTCATCCGCGGACCTCGGCGACGTTGTCGACGATCCAGTCGATGCAGGCGGTGAGTGCCTCGACGTCGGCGGTCTCGATCGCCGGGAACATCCCGATCCGCAGCTGGTTGCGGGCCAGCTTCCGGTAGGGCTCGACGTCGACGATCCCATTCGCGCGCAGCGTCGCGGCGATCACCGCCGCATCGACGTCGGCGGCGAAGTCGATCGTCCCGACGACCAGCGAACGCTTGCCGGGGTCGGCGACGAACGGGGTCGCGACGTCGGAGGCCTGCGCCCATCCGTAGAGGTGGCCGGAAGACGCCCGGCATCTGTCGACGCACCAGTCGAGGCCGCCGCCGCCCAGCATCCAGTCGATCTGGTCGGCGAGCAGCAGCATGGTGGCGATCGCGGGGGTGTTGTAGGTCTGGTTCCGGCGCGAGTTCTCGAGCGCCGTTGCCAGCGACAGCGACGCGGGCTGCCAGCGATCGCCGGCGCCGTCGAGCGCCTCGATCCGCTCGATCGCGGCCGGGCTCAGGATCGCGAGCCAGAGACCGCCGTCGGAGCCGAAGGCCTTCTGGGGCGCGAAGTAGTAGGCGTCGACCTGCGCGGGATCGAGCGGCAGCCCGCCCGCCCCCGAGGTGGCGTCGATGAGGACGAGGGCGTCGCCCGCGCCGGCCGGACGAACCGGGTCGACCATGACGCCGGTCGAGGTCTCGTTGTGCGCCCAGGCGAGGGCGTCGACGCCCGGCTCGAAGGCCGGCTCGGGCGCGTCCCCCGGCCCGGCCTCGAGCACGACCGGATCGCCGAGAAACGGCGCCCCGTCGGTGACCTTGGCGAACTTGCTCGTGAACTCGCCGTAGCTCAGGTGCAGGGACCGCTCGCGCACCAGGCCGGCCGCCGCCGCGTCCCAGAAGCACGTCGCGCCGCCATTGCCGAGCACCACCTCATAGCCGGCGGGGACCGAGAAGAGCTCGGTGAGCCCGCCGCGGATCCGTCCGACGAGGTCTTTGACCGGCTTCTGCCGATGGGAGGTTCCGATCATGTCGGCCCTCTGCGCCAGCCGCGCCAGCGCCTCGACGCGGACCTTGGACGGCCCGCACCCGAAGCGCCCGTCGACGGGCTTCAGCGGATCGGGTATGCGGGCAGGCGTCGCGTTCATCGTCGTGGGCGCAGCAGGGTATAGGGTGCTCGGGCGTGAGCTCAAAAGCGGTGAGCGAGCCGATCGAGAGCGAGGGATCCGAGCCCGTCCTCGAGCGCGACCGGCGCGGACGCCGCGTCTCGGGCGCTTGACGGCCCACACCGCATATCTCAGCTTCGAGACCGACGAGCGGAGGGAGTTCGTCCGGATCACCGACGAGGTCGCGGCGGCGGTCGAGGCATCCTCGATCAGCGAGGGGATGGTGCTGGTCTCGGCGATGCACATCACCGCCGGCGTCTGGGTCAATGACGACGAGCCCGGCATCCAGGCGGACGCGCTCGAGTGGCTCGACAAGCTCGCGCCGCCATCCTGGCGCCAGCCCGCCAACGACGTCGCCCGCCAGCTCTCACCCGACCCGGGCGACTACCGCCATCACCGCGGAGGCGAGGACAACGGCGACGCGCACCTGAAGAACCTGCTCGTCCACCATCAGGTGATCGTCCCGGTCACCGAGGGCAGGCTCGACCTCGGCCCGTGGCAGGCGATCTTCTACGTCGAGTTCGACGGGCGCAGGCGCAAGCGCCTAGTCATAAAGGTGCTCGGCGAGTAGGTCATTCGGGGTCACCGCCGCACCCAGGGTCCGCCTGCCCGGTGTGGCCGGGCTCGATGCAACATGACTCGCCGCGCCAGGCCTCGCGTCCTTCCCTGACCGCCACGGCTGCGATCACGAGGGCGGTGACGGGGTCGGCCCACCACCATCCGGCGAGGGCGTTGGCGCCGAGGCCGATCAGAAGGGCGCCCGACAGGTAGGCGCAGAGCATGTTCTGGCGCCCCTCGGACTTAGTCGCCGCTGAGCCGAGCTGGTCGCCGACTCGTGCCTTGGCGATCGCAAGCGGCGGCATCGTCGCCAGCGTGAGGACGGCAAGTCCGATCCCGACGTAGCTGACCTCGGGGTGATCACCGCCAGCCAGGGTGCGAACGGCCTCGACACCGACGTAAGCGGCGATCGCGTAGAAGCTCAGGCCGATCAGCCTCTGCGCTCGTAGCTCTGCCACGTGCGACCCGGCCCGCGAGTCCGCGAACCGCCACAGGACAACCACGCCGGCCACGGCCTCGACCAGCGAGTCGGCCCCGAAACCGACGAGGGCGATGGACCCGGCGGCCGCCCCCGCGCCGATTGCCACCGCTGCTTCGATTCCGTGCCAGGCCAGGCCGAGTCGGGCCAGCAGCTTGGCGCGGCGAACCAGCTGTCTTCGGTCCGGACCGCGAGTCCGGGTGACAATCGGCAGCGTCGTCGACTCCACGCCACTGACGGTACCTGCCTGAGCCAGTTTCCGAACGAGGTGGTGCCTGCGAGGCTTGCTGGAAGGCCCTGCGAAAGCTGACTCCTTCGAATTCGCCCAGTGCCTGAGTGACGGCCGTGTAGCCCGCGAGATCCGCGAACACGAACGCGTTCGACTCCCCGCCTGTCGAGTTTCCGTCTCCTGCTGTTTCCATAGGCATAGCCGGGGATATTGAACCGATGGAGATGTCGGAATCGACCACCAAAACCGCGGCCAACACCGAGCCGTCGGGCGGGGCCTGCGGTTGAGTGGCGGTCTGCTGGTCGGGGCCTCGTCGTCAACACCGTCGCGACGGCCCTCTTTCACCCCTCCGGTGAGGAGGACGATCACGAGGCGATCTTTCACCGAGTACGCCGATAGCAGCGGCTGGGAGGCGGTCCACATCGCCCAGTTCATCGGCGGCCTGCTCGTCATCGCCGGGCTGATCGCGCTCTACCGAGCCCTGGCCGGCGGCGGGCCTGTCATGGTGGCCCGGCTTGGCGCCGCGGGCCGCGGTGGCGACTGCGGCGACGCTGGCCATCCTGCAGGGCCTCGACGGAATCGGGCTCAAGCAGGCCGTCGACGCCTGGATTGACTCAACCGGCGCCGAACAGGCCGACCGGTTCAGCGACGCCGAGATCGTGCGCTGGCTCGAGTGGGGCTTCCAGAGCTACTTCCGCATCCTGTTCGGACTGAGCTTCGCGCTGCTGGGCTGGGCGCTGCTGGGCGCGCGGTTGGTAGCCAGCTGGATCGGCTGGGCGGGCATCCTGGCCGGCGTTTTCTCGTCGGCGATCGGAGTTGACGTCGGCTACAGCGGCCTCGAGAGCGACTTCCAGTCGATCGTCGGCATGGCGCTTCTGGTCGCCGTTCTAGTGTTCTCGTTCGGGCTGCTGGTCGCCGGTCGTGCCGACCGGCGCGCGGTCGCTCAGAGCTCGGCGTAGGCGCGGACCGGAAACGTCCCCATCCCGCGCACCTTGACCGGCGCGGCGTGAAGCGAAGGCGTGGGCCGGCAGCTCGCCGAGGTTGCACAGGTGCTCGACGATCGGGATCCCGGCGCCGAGCAAGACGGTGAGCGCGGAAACCCGCCCTAGGGGCCAAACGACCCTTCGCCGCCGCCGACCAGGTCCTGACCGAGCGTAGCGACGTCTCCGAGTCACCACACTAGCTACGCGTGCCCGAAGCGGACATCGGGCAGGACGCGGTCGAGCCACACGGGCGACCACCACGCCCAGCGACCCGCGACCCGAAGCAATACGGGCACCAGCACCAGCCGGACCAGCAGCGCGTCGAGCAGCACCGCGATTCCGAGGATCACGCCCATCTCCTTTGGCGGCAGCGGGCCCGAGAGCGCGAAGGTGAAGAAGACGGCCACCATCACCGCAGCGGCGGCGAGGATCACGCGGCCGGAGTGAGCAAGGCCGCCGATCACGGCGTCGCGCGGGTCGTGGGAACGGTCCCAGTGCTCCTTCGCCGAGCTGAGCAGGAAGACGGTGTAGTCCATCGCGATCGCAAAGATCATCGCGAAGAAGAACACCGGCGCCCAGGCGTCGACGAAGCCCTGCGCGTCAAAGCCGAGCAGTCCCTGCAGGTTGCCGTCCTGAAAGATCAGCTTGCCGGCGCCGAACGCAGCCCCCGTGGCTAGAAGGTTCGTGAGCACGCCGAACGCCGCCACCAGCGGCGCCTGCAACGCCACCAGCAGCAGGAAGAAGCCGAGCGCGAGTACGACCCCGATCACCAGGGGCGTCTTGGCCGCGAGCGCTTGCTCGAGGTCATGGTTCTCGGCCACCGCGCCCCCGACGAGGGCGCCCGCCGGAAGCTCGGCGCGCAGCCGATCGACGGTCGCGCCAACGGCCGGGTCGGATGGATCGGCCGTTGGGATCGCCTGGACGAGCACCTCGCCATTTGCCCCCGACTGGGCGGGCAGCACCTGAGCGATTCCCGGGTCGGCCTCTAGCGTCGCCGCGACGGCCGGCGCGTCTGAGCGGTCGGCGACAGCCTGGAGCGCGCCGGGTGCCCCCGGGCCGAATGCTTGCTGCACCGCGATGTAGCCCTGGCGCGATGAATCCTCCGACGGCACGACCTTGATCGAGGGCATGCCGGTGTCCAGGTGGAGGACGGGGACCGCCAGTGCGGCGAGCGCGACCAACGCCGGGAGGCCGTAGAGCGCCGGTCGCCGCCACAACCGCTCCCCCCAGCGGGCGAACCGCGCTGAGCGGTGCTCGCCGGAGTGGACCCAGGGCAACGACAGCTTGTCGACTCGCGGCCCGAGCTTTGCCAGCACCGCCGGCAGCAGGGTCAGGGTCGCGGCGAGGACGAAGATCACCGAGAGCATGATTCCGAGGCTCATCGACCGAAACGCGGGGCTCGGCACCAGCATCACCGCGGTGAGCGAGATCAGCACCGTGAGGCCGGAGAACAAGACCGCCTTGCCGGCCGTGTCCATCGTCTCCCCGACCGCGTCGACCGCCGACTGTCGGCTGCCGAAGAATGAGCCTCGAAACCGATAGACGATGAACAGCGCGTAATCGATCCCCAGCGCCAGCGCGAACATGAGCGCGAAGTTCATCGCCCAGATCGAGATGTCGAGCAGTTGAGTCGCAAGGAAGAGCGACCCCGCCGCGGCGACGAGGCCGAGGATCGTGAGCATCAGCGGCAGGCCGGCGGCGACCAGCGAGCCGAACGCGAGGACGAGGATCGCGAGGGTCACCGGCCACGAGATCACCTCGGACTTCAGCATCGCCTCCTTGTTGGCCTGGTTGAAGTCGGACCACATGCCGGACGCGCCGGTGAGGTTCACCTGCACGTCGCGCGTGCCGAGCGCGGTGAGGTCGCCCTTGATCTCGTCGGCGACCCTGACCATCCGGTTCGGGTCAGCGCCGGCGCCCGCCTGGATGACCGCGGTGTGCCCATCGGCCGAGATCGACGTGCCTTCCCGGGGACGCACTATTGACGTCACGTCCTCCTCGAGTGCGAGCCGGCGCTCGGCAGCGTGGAGCGCGGCGGCGAACGCCGGGTCGTCGTAGGACAGCCGCTCGGAACTAACGACGACCATCAGCGCGCTCGAGGAAAGCCCAGCGAAGTCGGCCTGGACCCGATCGCGCGTCTGGACGGACTCGGAGCCCGTGGCCTCCCAGCCCGCCCCGGAGAGGGCATGCTCGACCCGGGGCGCAAAGATGCCGAGCAGGAGGGCGATCGCCGCCCAGCCTGCGAACACGACACGCGCGTGCGTGGCGGTCCAGCGACCGACGCGGCCGATCGGCCCGAGTGCCGTCAACGAGACGTCCCGTATGCGGAGCGGCGCCCAAACGCCCGCTCGATGATCAGCGAGGCCGGACAGGCGCCGGCGAGCACGTACAGCCATTGGTTGACACCGACGAATGCCGTCAGTGCAAAGAACCAGGTCGACACCAAGAGCCCAAGGGCGACGCTGAGTAGGGTCATCGTGCCGGCGAGCGCGAACAGCACCCGCTCCAACGGCCAGCCTCCCCGCCACTCGCACGACTGTGCGAACCTCATCGCGCGGTCCCGTCCGCGATCACGGCATCCAGCTCCGCGAGCTGCGTTCGAAGCCCGCCGCAGACCTCCTCGCAGAGGCGGAATACCGCCTCGTCGGTGATCGAGTAGCGGGCGAAGTTGCCGTCCTGGGTCCGCCGGACGAAGCCGGCATCGAGCAGCACCCGTAGATGCTTGGACACGTTTTGCTGCGAGCTGGCCGTTGCCTCGACCAGCTCGCCGACGGTGGCGTCGCCGTCGCGAAGGCGATCGAGGAGCTTGATCCGCATCGGCTCGCCAAGCACCCGGAAGCGCTGCGCGATCAGCTCGAGGAGGGGGTCCGGCAGCGGATGGCTGAGCTGCGCGAGTCCATTCATGGGTCTACAATAACACAACTGTATAGATGTGTAGTTCGAACGCACGACATCGACCGTTTCGGGACGTGGGTAGCGGACACCGAGACGAACCGGTGCCGGGCCCGCAAGCGAGCACTCCAACGTGGTGCGAGACTCATCCAAGCGACGGCACCGAATCTGGAGCGACGTGAGGCGACACCTCAAACATGTGGCGGGTCGCCACGGTGGAAGCGACGCCTGAAAGGCCTGCGCGCGGGGTCGACAGCGCCTCGCGCGACCAGGTCGTTCTCAGGGCGCGCGGGATCACCAAGTCCTTTCACCGCGGCCTTCCGCCACGCCGTCGGACGATCCCGGTCCTCAAAGGTGCCGACCTCGAGATCGGCGCCGGCGAGGTAGTCGGACTCGTCGGCGAGAACGGCTCGGGTAAGACCACGCTGATGCAGATCGTGGTCGGCTTGCTCAAGCGTGACGGCGGCGAAGTCGAGCGGGCCGGCAGGCTCGGCTACTGCCCACAGATCCCGATGGTCTGGGACAAGCTCACCGTGCAGGAGCACTTCGAGCTGTTCGCGCGCGCATATGGCCTCGACGCGGCCGACGCACATGCCGCCGAGGTCAACCTTCTCGATGAGCTTCGGTTCGACCGCTATCGAGACTTCCGCGTCGAGGAGCTCTCGGGAGGGACACGTCAGAAGCTAAATCTGGCCCTGGCACTGATGCACGAGCCGCAGCTGCTCCTGCTCGACGAGCCCTACGCGGGCTTCGATTGGGAGACCTACCTGCGCTTCTGGGAGATGGCGGCTCGGCGCCGGGACGAAGCGATGGGCATCTTGATCGTCTCCCATCTGCTCAGCGAACGCGACCGTCTCGACCGCATCTACTCGCTCGTCGACGGGCGCACGTCGGTCGAATGACCGCCTTCGCGGAGGTCAGCGGCAGCTTCCTGCGCGAGCAGATCCGCGCGCCGCTTAACCTCGCGCTCCTTGTCGTCATCCCGATCTTCTTCGTCCTGATCTTCGCCAACGTTCTCGGCGAGTTCGCCGCGGCTCTCGGCGGTGACCTGGCCGAGCAGGCAGCGACCTCGATAAGCGCCGGCTGGGCGGCAGCCTTCCTTTGCGGGACGTTCGCGTTCTTCTCGTTCAACTCGTCGCGCGAGGCCGATCGGCGCCTGGCAAGCGCGGGGCTCGGAGCGTGGCGTGTCGCCATGGCCCGACTCACATCGGCGGTCGCCATAGGAGCGATCGTCAGCGTCGTCGCCTATCTGACGCTCTGGATCCGAACCGGGATCGAGCATCCGCCCCACGCCGCCGCGGCGATCTTCCTCTTCGCGCTGATCTACATCGGCATTGGCTCGCTGATCGGCGCGATCGTTCGCGGTCCGCTCGAGGGATCGCTGCTCGTCGTGTTGATCTTCTCGCTCGACGTGTTCTCCGGTCCTGCGATGAGCAGCGGCGGCGGGCTTTCGAAGCTCACCCCCACCCGCGACGCCGCCGACCTGCTTGTGGCCGCCGGCGTCGGCCAAGGCTCGCCGGCCGCCGACTGGCTGGGCGCGCTTTTGGTTGCGCTCGGCGCGATCGCTGTGGGCTTGCTCGCCTTCTGGGCTTCGGCCAGGAGCCGCGGCTGAGTGGCCGAGCGCTTGCGGATAGCCACCGTGATGGCGTTTCGCGACCAGCGGCGGCGTCCACTGCTGCTGATCCTGCTGGTACTGCTTCCGGCTTACGTCATCGCTCGCAGCGTCGCGATCACCGAGGCGGCGGCGCAGCCGGTCGGTCTCCCGGGCGGGGACGTGGTCGTCGCGACGATGAAGGAGATCCACGGCGCCGTGATGGCCGGCAACGTGATCGCATTCGTCTCCGGGCTGGTCGGCGTGTTCGTTATGCAGTCGGCCCTCGGTGGCGATCGCCGCCTGGTGATCGCCGGCTACAGGCCCGGTGAGGCAATCGCCGCGCGCCTGATCGTGGTGGCGGCGGCGACCGCGCTGGTGGTGGCGGTCTCGGCGCTGGTAACCGCGATCTACTTCGATCCCGCGTCCTGGGTCGAGTTCGTCGCCGGGCTCGTCCTCATCGGGATCAGCTACTCCGGGCTCGGCGCGCTCGCCGGATCGGTCCTCGACAGGCTCGCCGCCACCTACCTGATCCTGTTCTTAGCCCTGACCGACCTGGGCATCGTCCAGAACCCGATGTTCGGCGACGGCGACTCGAATGGCTGGGCCGTCGCTCTGCCCGGTTATGGCCCCAACCAGGTGATGGTCGAGGGAGCTTTCTCGCATCGCTTCGACGCGATTGGAGAGCTTGCACTCTCGCTCGCATGGACGGTGGTGCTCGGTGTTTTGGCGCTGATCGTCCTGCGACGCTCGATTGCCGAACGCGATTGACCGGGGCGCGCGGAACGGTCCGTTAGCTCCAGCGACGGCGAAGTCAGGCCTCGCGCTGCTCGGGCAGCACCCGCTCGACTCGCTTGAGGAGGACTGCGTTCGTTGCGACGATGATCGAGCTCGCCGACATGAGCAACGCGGACCATTCCGGGCGCAGCTCGATCCCGGTCGCCGGGAACAGGACACCGGCGGCGATCGGGATCGCGAGAACGTTGTAGATCGACGCCCAGACCAGGTTCTGCTTCATCTTGCGCACCGTCGCGCGCGAGAGCTGCATCGCGGCGGTGATGTCGAGGGGGTCGGAACGCATCAGGACCACGTTGGCCGTCTCCACCGCGACGTCGGTGCCGGCCCCGATCGCGACCCCGACGTCGGCCTGGGCCAGCGCCGGGGCGTCGTTGACGCCGTCGCCGACCATAGCCACGCGCTTGCGCTCCTCCTGGAGCTTGGTGACGTGGTTCGCCTTGTCGGCGGGCAGCACCTCGGCGAAGACGCGATCGATGCCGAGCTCGCGGCCCACCGCCTCGGCGGTCCTCTGGTTGTCGCCGGAGATCATCGCCACCTCGAGCCCGAGCCCCTTGAGCGCCGCGATCGCCGGCCGTGCGCTCGGGCGGATCTGGTCGGCGGCGGCGACCAGCCCGGCGGTTTTGCCGTCGAAGACGACGAACATCGCGGTCTTTCCCTCCTGCGCCAGTCGCTCGGCGTCGTCGGCGAGTCCGTCGGTCGACGCGCCCTCGCGTTCGACGAGGCGGGCGTTGCCGATCGCAAGTCGCGTGCCCTCGACGACGGCCTCGAGCCCGTGCCCGGGCACCGCCTCGAACTCGCTCGCCTCGACCAGGTCGAGTCCGCGGCTGCGCGCCTCGCCGACGATCGCGGCGGCGAGGGGATGCTCGGAGCCCTGCTCGGCGCTGGCCACGAGCCGCAGGAACTCGTCCTCCGAGCCGGAGTCGGCGGTCAACAGGTCGGTGACCGCCGGTTCGCCGACGGTGAGCGTGCCGGTCTTGTCAAGCGCGATCACGTCGAGGGCGCCGATCCCCTCGAGGGTGGCGGCGTCCTTGATCAGGATGTTGTGACGCGCCCCGATCCCGGTGCCGACCGCGACCGCGGTGGGCGTCGCCAGCCCGAGGGCGTCGGGGCAAGCGATCACCACGGCGCTGATCGCAAACGTGAGTGCGGTGATGAAGTCCTCGTCCGAGAACAAGCTCCAGATCGCGAAGGTCAGCAGCCCGGCCGAGACGGCGACGATCACCAGCACGCCGGCGGCGCGATCGGCCAACCGTTGTCCGGGCGCCTTCGAGTTCTGAGCCCGCTCGACCAGGTCGATGATCTGACCGAGCGCCGTGTCGGCGCCGATCTTCGTTGCCTCGAAGGTCAGCGATCCCGAGCGGTTGACCGAGCCGCCGATCAGCCCGTCGCCGACGGCCTTCTCCACCGGGATCGATTCGCCGGTGACCAGACTCTCGTCGATCGAGCTGGCGCCGCTCTGGACCACCCCGTCGACCGGCACCTTGTCCCCCGGCTTCAGTCGGATGACGTCGCCGACGACGATCTCTGAGGTCGAAAGCTCGACCTCCTGCCCGTCGCGGATCACGGTCGCGGCGGGCGGCACGATGTCGAACAGCGCCCGGAGGCTGTCGCTGGTCCCCTTGCGGCTCTTCATCTCCATCCAGTGGCCAAAGAGCACGAAGGTCACCAGCATCGCCGCGGCCTCGAAGAACGTCTCCTCGCCGACGATCGTCAGCAGCACGCTCGCCAGCCACGCTGCGAGCACGCCCGTCGCCACCAGCACCGCCATGTTCAGGGCGCGGCTGCGAAGCGAGGTCCAGGCGCCGCCGATGAAGATCCACCCCGCGTACCAGACGATCGGCGCGGAGAGCACGAGCATCAGCCAGTTGCGGGCGGTCTCGGAGTCGATCAGCTCGAGGTTGAACGTGTTCACCGCGAGCGGCGAGAGCAGGAGGACGGGGATCGTGAGCAGGAGAGCGACGAAGAAGCGGTTGCGCATGTCGCGCTCCATAGCCGCGGCCATCGTCGGATCGGACATGTCGTGCGACATGCCGCCCTCTCCCTCGTCCGCCGCCTCATGGGAGGGGTCGTGGTGCTCCTTGTGCCCGCGGGTGTGCGGCAGCTCGTACTGCATGCGATCGCACTTGGTGCCGCAGGTGATCGGCGCCAGCTGCGCGGCGTGGGCGATCCTGCCGGTCGTCGTCGCGCCCGGGTCGCCGTCGGTCCGGTAGCCGCGCGCGCGCACTGCGTCGCGCACGTCCCGCTGGTCGATCAGCGATGCGTCGTAGCCGACGTGCAGCTCCGAGCGCTGGTAGTCGAGCTCCGCCGTGCGAACTCCCTCGAGGCCCTCGACCGCGTAGACGACGTCTTCCGCGCAGCACGTGCAGCGGAGATCCTCGATCCCGACCACGATGGATCGGTCGCTAGCTACCTTGATCTGCGGGGTCATCGCTGCTCGTCTCGTTACCCGGTCGCCATCAGTCGCCTATGGCCTCCACCGACGCACCCGCACACCGGATCGCCACCAGCGCGTTGATGAGCTGGGTCAGCTCAGTCTCTCTCAGCTCGGTACCACGGCTGGTACTCGAAGGCTGCCGCCTGACAGCCCGGCATGCCTAGCCGAGGACGTTCTCGTCGCCGCTTGGATCCCCGAGGACGATCCCGTCCGAGGTGATATCGAACTCGCGCAC
>CAVWYT010000007.1:0-198494 GCA_963759295.1 uncultured Solirubrobacterales bacterium
GACAGTTCGAGCGACCGGCGGGGCGCGGGCCGCCAGCCGGTCAATGGGCAGCGATCGTAGAACTCGGTCGCCCAGACCGACGCGAAGCCGCCGCTCTCGGCGAGCCGCGCCGCCCCGGACGAGCTCCGGCGAACCACCGGAACTCGTGACCAGCGAGAGGCCGGAGGGGATCCGAGGGCGCAACGCGCCGCAGCGAACCGGGCGCGACACCCGGGCGCGTCGCCCAGAACGTCGAGCTCGCCGATCCACTCGGCCGGGGGCGGACCCGCCAGGCCCGCCCCCGTGAGCGTCCGTCAGGGAAGGAGGTAATCGACCGCGCGACCCATGATCTGGTTGCGCGTCGTGTCGCCCGTGATGCCCTCGAAGCCGAAGCCCATGTAGACCGTGTCGTCGGTCGCCACGGTGGCGCCTTCCTTGATCCCGAGGCCCCCGCGGCGGACCCAGTCGTTGCGGTTGGGTCCCTCGATCCCGCCGGCGTCCTGGGGCGCGCCGGGGACCGCCCAGCCGTCCATCGGGTCGCCGTCGTCCTCGAACGAGGTGCTTCCCTCACCGGTGGAGACCTGGATGTCGTCGATGAACACGCCCGGGAACTGCTGGAAGCCCCAGTCGCTCACCGAGGTGATCGATAGCTCGACCTGATGGCCCGCGTAGGCCGAGAGGTCCAGCTGCCACTGCTGCCAGCCGCTCGAGCTGCCGTTGGCCGCGTTCCAATCGCCCGTCGTCCCGCTCGGGCTGCATTCGCCGGTCGCCGGATCGAACGTCTGGTAGTGGGTCAGGAACGGGTGCAGGACGTTGGCCGCGTCGTCCGGATTGCTCCAGCCGCCCGGGCAGGACTCGTCGGTGCTCAGATCGCTCGTCGTGTGACCGTTCTGGTCGGGCAGCGTCGTCCAGTCGTCCTGGCCGACGGTATGGGCCTCGACGATCATGTAGTCGAAGTCCTGCTCCAGGTTGTAGCTCGTCCAGAACGACATCGTCGCGCCGCCCGCCGGCACGGTGATCGTCCGGGTGAGGCGCTTGTACGCCTCGTCGGCGCGATCCGACCACATGAAGGACTGCCCCGTGTGCGGATCGAACGGTCCCGAGACCCCACTCTGGTACTCGGCCGCCGGCCAGCTCTCGAACTGCGGGAAGCTGTCCGCCGGGTCGGTCACCTGAAGGAAGTCGCCGGTCGCGATGAACGAGGAGTCCGTGACCTGGTTGTTGGCGCTCTGGCCGCCGTTCAACCCCCACGAGAGTCCGTCGAGCGGGTCGTCGATGCCCGTGAGGTCGAACGGATTCCCCTTCGGATCGATGCCGCCGTCCGGCGTCGTGATCGCCGCCCCGAACACGTACTCGATCGGGTCGCCCTGCGAGTCGCCCGATCCCAGCAGCGCCAGGCAACCCGCCAGCACGTCCGGGTCGGCACGGCACTGCTCGTTGTTGAACGGGTCATAGAGCTGCTCGCCGAGGGCCGCCGTGTACTGCTGCCCGGCCGCCTGACCGGTGTAGAGCACTCGCCCGCCCTCGTTGACGAAGTCGCGCACCTCGAGCAGCTCCTGCATCGCCAGCCGTGAGGCGTTGCCCGGTCCCCAACCCGGCTCACGGGTCACGAGGTCGTCGCCCGTGTACCAGACGACCGCGTCGTAGTGGCTGAGCACGCCGAGGGCGTCGGGCGCTGTACGCGCGTGCGCATCCACGTCGTAGACGTCGAAGGGGACACCGTTGGCGCTCAGGGCGTTCGTGTAGTAGGAGAGATAGCGCGGGGGCTTCGGCCCCGGCGCGGCCAACTGCGAAGCGCCGCTGTAGTCCTCCGCCGCCAGGATCAGCACCCGCCGGCCGCTGTCGGACTCGACCCGGTACGTGAACGAGTCGCTCTTCTCTCCCCCGCCCTCGAACCACACCTTGACGGTGTTGCCCGGAGCGGTTCCGGTCACCTGCCCGGCCATCACGTGGTAGATCGCCCCGTTGCCGGGCCGTAGTCCTCACCGCCGTTCCATTGGCTCGTCGTCTTGCTCTGGATCGGGCCGCCGTTGATCTGGTACTTCAGCGTGACGGCGCCGAGGTTGCGCTTGGCGAGCACGCGCACCTCCTGCGGATCGCCGTAGGAGACGTCGAACTTGAAGTCGAACAGGGAGGTCTGCCCGTTCTGGGGATCGATGTCGTCGGGGTCGAGGTAGAACGGCTTCACGTTGATGCCGACCGGGGATTTCGGATCGGCGGGACTTGCCGCGGACTTGGCCAGCCCCAGGTGGAAGGGAAGCGTCTTCTCGAACTCCGCCTGGATCAGGCTCTCGTCGTCGGGGAACACGAACCCCGCTCCCGGCGTCCCCTCGCCCAGCTCGGGAGTGAAGGCGACGGTGCCCGCGTTGACGTCGGCGTAGTCGGTGGTCTCGCCATTGGTGACGTAGAGCGTGTCGGCCGACTGGCCGGGGTTGAACCCCGGGATGGCAGGTTCGCCGGTGCCCCCGGTGGCGGGTCCATCGGTGCCACCGGTTGCCACGTAGATGGGGTAGTCGGCGTCCAGCGTGCCGACCTGCCAGCCCTGCGGAGTCAGCAGCCACTCGCCGTAGGAGTGCAGATTCGACTGGAACTTCGGCTTGATGCGGTTGATCAGCCCCTGCATCGCCTTCGTCTCGGGCTCCGAGCCGGCGCTCGGACCGCGGTAGGTCTCGTCCGCCGGGTCCGGCGACGATCCCTCGTTGTCATAGCCCCAGTGCTCGGCGAAGTTGCGATTCGGGTCGACGCCGTCGCCGATGGTGATCTGGCCGTCCCCGTCGTTGTCGCGCAGGTTCTTGCGCCACAGCCGCTCGTGGTCGAACGTGTACTGGTAGCCATCGGGGTTCGCGGAGATCACGAACCAGAGCTCAGTGCTCTTGAGCAGGTCTCGGATCTGCTGGTCGCCGGCCCGCCAGCCGTTGACAAAGTAGTGCAGCAGGCGCCGGTTCACCTCGAGGCTGATCCACTCGCGCGCATGCTGGTTCGACGAGTAGAGGACGGCCGGGCGTGATCCATCGCGCGCGGCGTTGGCACCCTGGGTCACCTTGAGGGCGATCAGCTCGCGACCCTGATGGGTCTGCCCGAGGACCTCGAGCTTGACGATCTGGGGGTTGTCGCCGGCCACGGCGTAGAGCTCGTCGCGGATTCCGCCCGGTTCGTCCCAGGACCGATAGACGTTGTAGCCGCCAACGGCCTGGGCGGCGGCCTGCTGGGTCACCGTCTGGCCCTGCGCATTGCGCTTCAACTCGACCGCGACGCCGGATGCGGCGAGCTTCGCGCGCTGGCTCTCGGTCAGGACCGCGTCGGCCTTCAGCCCGGACGAGGTTTGCTCGACGCCGGCAAGCTCGACGCCCGCGGTGGCTCGAGCGATCTCGTCGGCCCCGCCCTCGAGCGTGTACATCTCCAGCTTCCCGGGCCCTGGCCCCGCAAACGCAGGTTGGATCGCCACTGCGAAGGCGACCACGACGAGACCGACCACGACGCTAACCCTGGACCACATGAGGCTCCCGTCCTTCGTTTGGCGCGAGACGCCGGCAGGGTCGTGGACGCCGACCGCTGAGTCGAATCTCCGCTCGCGCCTCGCCCACCGACATGCACCTGTGTCACTCCCTTTGCGCCGCCCCGAGCCGAGACGACCGCGGGGGACGACCCGCCCAATACCCACTCGAGGCGATTGTTACACGTCCATTTTTCGTCCCCCGCAGGGGCGGCTGCTCGCGCCTCGATCCCTGGAGCCGTATCAGGGCCGAGCTTGGGCGCCGACCGCGACGCGCTCGACGTCCAGCCGCGGGAGCCTGCGCTCGAGCCAATCTGGAATCCACCAGTTGCGGCTGCCCAGCAGCTGCATCACGGCGGGAACGAGCACCATCCGCACCACGGTCGCGTCGAGGAAGATCGCCGAGGCGAGCCCGATCCCGAACAGCTTCAGGAATACGTCGGGCGCCGCCAGGAAGGCGAGGAAGACGACGACCATGATCGCGGCCGCCGCCGTGATCACCCGCGCGGTCTTCGCCAGGCCGTCGGCGACCGCCCGTCTCGTGTCTCCGTCCTTCAGGTACTCCTCCCGGATCCGCGAGATCAAGAAGACCTCGTAGTCCATCGAGAGGCCGAAGAGGATCGCGAACATCATCACCGGCATGAACGGGGCCACCGGGACCTCGTGATCGATGCCGATCAGCTCGCCGACCGCACCGCCGTTGGCCACGAGCGTCATCACGCCATACGCGGCGCTGACCGAGAGCAGGTTCATCACCCCGGCCTTGAGCGAGATCAGGGGCGAGTGGAATGCGGCCAGCAAAAGCAGGAACGAGAGGCCGACGACGGCTGAGATGAACAGCGGCATCCGGCCCTTGATGTAGTCGCTCTGGTCCTCGAGTGCCGCCGTCACCCCGCCGACGTGCGCGGTGACCCCGGACCCGGCCAGCACCTCCGGCACGATCTCCGAGCGCAGGCGGTTGACGAGCTCCGAGGTCTCCGCGTCCTGGGGCGACGTCGTCGGGACCACGTTGACGATCGCCGCGGTTTGCCCTTCGCTGATGATCGGATCGGTCACGAACGCGATCCCGTCCTCTTGGCGCAGACGCGTCGCAAGGGCGTCGACGTCTGTGCGCGCGCTCGGATCGGGCAGCTCGGCGGCGATCACGAGTGGACCGTTGGTGCCGGGCCCGAACCCTTGTGTGATCAGGTCGTAGGCCTGGCGGGTCATGGTGTCGGGCGGGTCGTTGCCCGCGTCCGGGAAGCCGAGGCGCATGCCCAGCGCGGGGGCTGCAAGAGCGAGCAACACCGCGGTGGCCGCAATCGCAGCGGTCCACGGCCGCCGCTGAACCGCGTGGCTCCAGCGCGCTGCGGGTGATTCGCCGTCGCCCTCCGTCTTCAGCCTGCGGCCGAGGAACGGAATCCGCAGGCGGTCGACCCTCGGACCGAGGTACGAGAGCATGGCCGGCAGCAAGCTGACCGCGGCGAGCATCACGACGAGGACGGCGATCGACGCCGAGATCGCGACGCCGTACATGTAGGGAAGGCCGGTGAGACAGAGCCCGAGCACGGCGATCACGACGGTGGCGCCGGCGATGACCACGCTGCGCCCGGCGGTCGTCACCGCCTCGACCACCGCGTCGTGGCGACTCTTGCCGGCGTCCATCGCGGCGCGGAACCGAGTCAGCACCAGCAGCGCGTAGTCGATCCCGACGCCGATGCCGATCAGCCCGGACACCGCGGTCGTCCAGTCGGGAACGTCGACGATATTGGCGAGCAGGACGATCAGGCCACCGGAGGAGATGCCGAGGCCGACGAGCGCGATCGCGAGGGGCAGGCCGGCGGCAACCACCGAGCCGAAGGCGATCAACAGCACGATCGCGGCGCCGAGGAACCCGAGCCCCTCGGGGCTGGTCGACTCTTGCGCCTGGTAAATCGGATCTCCGCCGAGCTTGATCTCGAGCCCGTCGCCGCTGTTGGTCTCCGCGGCTGCGATCAGCTGCTCGCCCTGCTCCTTCTCGACCTCCCAGCCGGGCACCGTCAGCGGGAGCGTGGTCGTCGCGATCGTGCCGTCCTGCGAGGATCGGATCGGAGTGTGGGCCGCGACGTGCTCGACCTGCTCGGCCTCGGCGAAGAACGCATCGAGGCGCCGATTCGCGTCGGGGCTCGTGGCGCCGTCCTTGTCCTCCCAGACGACGTAGATCTCCTGGCCTGAGTAGCCACCGAACTCGCTCTCGGTGAGGTCGCCGGCCGCCTTCGACTCCGACCCGGGGGTGTCGTAGTCGGCGTTGAACTCGCCCGCGAGCGCGGATCCCAGCCCTATGGTCACGACCAAGGCCCCGATCCAGGCGAGGACCACGCGCCCGCGGCGGCGGTAGCAGAGATCGGCGAGGCGAGCTAGGCGGCGTGTCATCGGGCTCCTATTCGTTTGCTGCGTTGCTGCGTTGTCCGTGAAGACCGTGCTTGCGGGCGAAACTCATCGGTGATCGACCGCCCTTGCAACGGGACCTGGGTCGTGAGACATTCATCCACCATCGAAGAGAGGGGCCGAGCCGTTAGTCAGGGGAGCTACGACGCGATCGTAGTCGGAGCGCGCTGTGCGGGGTCGCCGACTGCCATGCTGCTCGCCCGCAAGGGCTACCGGGTCCTGTTGCTCGACAAGGCGAGCTTTCCGAGCGACACGATGTCGACCCACCTCGTGCATCCGCCGGGGGTAGCGGCGCTCGAACGGTGGGGGCTGTTGGAGCGCTTGGAGGCGACGGGTTGTCCGCCGGTTGAGGCCTACTCCTTCGACTTCGGCCCGCTGACGATCTCCGGCTCTCCGCGGCCGATCGATGGAGTCGCCCGCGCGTACTGCCCACGCCGCACCGTTCTCGACCGGCTCCTGGTCGAGGCCGCGGTCGAAGCGGGGGTCGAGCTGCGCGAGGGGTTCACGGTCGACGACCTGTTGGCCACCGAGGGGACGGTGACGGGTATCCGCGGTCGCGCGCGGGGCCCGGCGGTGACCGAGAATGCGCGGGTGGTGATCGGGGCCGACGGCAGGCACTCCCTGGTCTCGAAGGTCGTCAAGCCCGAGCAGTACGACGAGCGCCGGTCGCATCTCGCGATGTATTACGCGTACTGGAGCGGTCTGCCGGTCGAGGGCTTCGAGACCACGATCCGAGCCGAGAATCGCCGCGGCTGGGCGGCTGCTCCCACCCATGACGAGCTCACCGTTCTCCCGTTCGGGTGGCCGGTCGAGGAGTTCCACGCGAATCGCAAGGACATCGAGGGGAGCTTCCTTGCGACGATGCAGCTCTCTCCGCAGTTCGCCGGGCGCGTGGGGGCCGCGAAGCGCGAATCGAAGTTCTACGGCACGGCGGAGCTGCCCGGGTACTTCCGCAAGCCGTTCGGCCCCGGCTGGGCATTGCTCGGGGACGCCGGCTATCACAAGAACCCGATCACCGCGATGGGCATCAACGATGCCTTTCGCGACGCGGAACTGGTCGCCGGAGCCCTCGACGACGCCTTCTCGGGGCGGCGTCCTTACGAAGACGCAATGGGTGATTACCAGCAGGCCCGCGACGCGGCGGCGCGGCCGGTCTATGAATTCACCGATGACTTCGCCCAGCTTCAGCCCCCGCCACCCGAGATGCAGCAGCTTCTCGGGGCGATGGCCGGAAACCAAGAGGCGATGGACGGGTTCGTGAGCGTGCAGGCGGCCACGCTGCCGGCGCCACAGTTCTTCGCCCCCGAGAGCGTCGGGCGCATCATCCGGGAGGCGGGAGGCGCGGGCTGAGCACGACGCTCGGGCGGATCCATCGATCGCTCGCTCACGCCCGGGCGGTCAGCCCGGCCAGCTCCTCGAGGCGGCGATGGACCAGCGCAGCTGCCATCGCCCCCTCGCCAACCGCCCCGGCCACCCGCTTGGTGGAGCCGCTGCGCACGTCGCCGGCCGCGAACACTCCCGGGATCGTGGTCTCGAGCGCGAGCGGGTCCCGCTCCAACGGCCAGGCGGCCGGGCGCCGTCCGTCTTCGAGCAGGTCGGGACCGGTGAGGATGTAGCCGGCGCCGTTTATTCGAACCCCGGCATCGACCGCCCAGCCGGTGCGAGGCACGCCGCCGATACACAGAAAGAGCGCCGCGGCGCTGCGGGTCTCGGTTCGCCCGCCGGCGTCGGTGAGCTCCACCGTGGCCAGTTGGCCGCGATCGGCATCGACCGCGGTGACCTCGGTTCGAAGCCGAACGTCGGTCAGCGGGTGGCGCTCGATGCGGTCGACGAGATAAGCGGACATCGTTCGACCGAGCCGATCACCGCGAACCGCCATGGTCACCCGCGCGCCGGCGTCTGCCAGATGCAGCACCGCCTGACCGGCCGAGTTTCCGGCCCCGACGACGAAGACGTCGTCGCCCCCGCAGCGCTTCGCTTCGCTGCGGCCGGCGCCGTAGTAGACGCCCCGGTCGAGCAGCTCGTCGATGCCCGGCACGTCGAGGCGCCGCCATTGCATGCCGGGAGCGACAACCGCCGCCTCGGCGGTGACCTCGCGGCCGCCGGCGATCCTCAAGGCCGGGCGCCCGACCGATTCGATCGTGATCCCAACGACGCTGCGCAGCATCACCAGCTCGGCGCCGAACTGCTCGGCCTGGCGGCCGGCCAGCCGAGCCAGCTCGGCGCCCCCGATGCCGTCGACGAAACCGAAGAAGTTCTCGATCAGCGAGGTGTGTGAAGCCTGACCGCCGGGGACGTCCGCCTCGACGATCAGGGTCGAGAGCCCGTCCGATGCCGCGTAAACGGCAGCGGCCAAGCCGGCCGGCCCGGCGCCGACTATGGCGAGGTCATAGTGCGACCGCGACGGGGGGTCGGAGAGATGCCAAGCGTCGGCGAGCGCGGCCACCGTCGCCGCTTCATGGACCTCCTCCCCGTCGATGACGATCGGTATCTCGACACCGCTCAGATCGCGCCTGGCCAGCAGGTCCTGCGCTCGGGGCGATCCCAGCTCGAAGAAATCGTATGGCTGGGCCGTGCGGGTGAGGAAGTCGCGCAGCCGGTGGTGCTCGGGATCCAGGCTGCGACCGATGACCTGCACCGGCGGACGCACCGGGCTCATCGCGACTCGAACCGGTCCCCGGTCGGCATCGACTCCGGGTCAAGCCGCGGCCGTGATCGACCGTTCACGTAGCTCCCGGGCCCGCGGTTCGCATCAGCGTCCTTCCGCATAGACAGCGACCGAGAGTAGCCTCAGTCACGACTCGCGACACTCGCTCAAAGGAGATTGAGGTGGACGACGCCGTCCCATCCGGATCGGGAATCGAGCCCGGCGTTCGTGATCCCGAGGAGCTCGAGGCCGCCGACACCCCGACCAGTGGCGAAATCTCGGCGCTGACCACTGTTGGCGCCGTGCACTTGACCGTCTCGGCGCTCGACCGCTCGATCGCCTACTACGAGCAGGCCGTCGGGCTCGAGGTGCTGGATCGCCATGATGGTCAGGCGAGCCTCGGCGCCGGCGGCCGTGAGCTCTTGGCCCTGGTCGAGGAGCCCGGGGCGCGTCCGGGCACCGGCTACACCGGCCTCTATCACTTCGCCCTGCTGGTCCCGCTACGCGTCGATCTGGCGACCTGGCTCGCGCACGCGGCGCGCGACCAGGTGGCGCTCGTCGGGCTCTCCGACCATTTCGTCAGCGAGGCGATCTATCTCAGCGACCCCGACGGCCACGGGATCGAGATCTACTGGGACCGCCCGCGCGAGAGCTGGGAAGGACAGGTCGCGGCGCGAATGACCACCCTGCCGCTCGACGTCGACAGCCTGATCGCGGAGCTCCCCAGCGCCGAGGCGGCCTCGTTTAGCGGGCTCCCCGAGGGCACGGTGATGGGCCACGTCCACCTCAAGGTGGCCTCGATCCCGAAGACGGTCGCCTATTACCGCGACGTTCTCGGCTTTGGCCTCATGGCCACGCTCGGTCCGATGGCGACTTTCCTCAGCGCCGGGGGCTATCACCACCACATCGGTGCCAACACCTGGGAGAGCGCCGGCGCCGAGGCTCCGCCCGACGGCACGGCGGCACTCAGACAGGCAACGCTTCTGCTCCCCGACGGCGCCGAGCGCGACCGCGTCCTCGGTCGCGTCGAAGCCAGCGGCGGGTCTGCGACCGAGACTCCGGCGGGACCGGTCGTCCGCGATCCGTCCGGCAACGCCCTGTTGCTGGCCGTCGACGGCTAGCGAGTCGCTGAGGCAGATCTGCCCGCGAATGTGACGGGGTCACGCAGTGCGCGGGAGGCTGCGCGGGGCTTCATGTTCGCGGGCCGCGACGCAGCCGAAGCCGAGTCACCAGACCGCCGGCAAGCGCGAACGGCGCACTGACGACCTTCCGCAGCGGCGATACCACGACGACGCCCAACCCGCGCGCGGTGAGGCGCGGCACGGCCGGCAGGCCGGTGCTGGACAGCAGCCGCCCGATCCTTCCCTTCGGTCGCTGGGCTCGGCGCAGCCGCCAGGCGACCAAGCCCCGCATGAAGCGCGAGCTACCGGGCTGCAGAGCCTGGACGAGGCCGCTTTCGCTGTCCGGCTCGGCAAGCTTCGCGAGCGCGTGGGCGAACGGCCACGGCTCCGAGCCCTCGAGCGCCGAATCGACTCCCGGCAAGTCGGGCAGGGCCCGGGCCAGCTCGTAACGGGTCATCGCATACCCGGCCGCGATCAGCGAATACGCCTCGGCGTCTGAGAACGCGTCCAGGTCCGTGCGCAGCTCCGAAAGCGCGCGCTGCACGGACTCGTCGATGCCGTAGGGCGGTCGCCGCGAGCCGACGCCCGGCGCAAGCGCGTCGTCCTCGGGGTCGTAGGGTTCCTGGCACTCGCTCCAGTCGCGCGGGGGCGCCGGCAGGCCCTTCTTCAGATGGACGATCATCAGGCCGCGCAAGATGCCCGCTCGCCGCAGGCCTGCGAGCTCGGTGTACTGGGCCCCGCGCACCCGACTCATGAGAATCGAGTTCGACCGGTTCGCGACCCCGAGCAGACGGCGAGCCGGGTGCTCGGCGTCGCGCATCTGACCGCTCGCGTCGCTGACGAGGGCGACGGTGCAGTCCTGGTCGAGGAGGCTGGCGATGCCCTGGTTGTCGTGCACGCCGCCGTCGACCAGCTCGACGTCGATGCCGTCGTACAGCCTCTCCAAGCTCACGGGGGGAAAGAGCCCGGGGACGCAGGCCGACGCGCCGACAGCCTTGCCGAGCGGGGGCTGGCGGTGTCCTTCCGGGGCGTCGCGGTAGTAGACGCGACGCAGCCTCCGATTCGCCTCCACCTGATCGCCGACGCCGACGGGCGGCTCGCCCATCCACGATGCCGTGAACTGCCAGTTGTGTCCGGTGTTCAGGGTCGTCGCGTTGAGGACCAGGATCGGGACCTTGGCCTCGCGGAGCCAGTTCTCGTAACGCAGCGAGAAGCCACCTTCGCGGCCGCGCGGGGTGATGTACAGGTCCGTCATCCGCCACGGCGTGCCGGCCTCGTCACCCGCGTCCTTCGGCACCCTCGAGAAGAACATCTCCTCGAACAGCTCGCCCGCGCGATCGGTCCTCGAGTACGGCGAAGAGAGCATCCGCCAGTTGTCGGCGATGTCCTCGGTGAGCCGCCCGCGAAGGTCTCCGCGGACGCCGTCCAGGAACTCGTCGGCGAGCTCGCGCACGAGCCCGACGTAGTCGGCATCCTCGATCTCGCCGTCGGGCTTGGACTGGAGCAGCCGGCGGAGCTTGAGGTAGTAGTAGGCGCCGACGATCGAGCCCCCGGATACGCACGAGAGAACCTCGACCCGGCGCAGGATCCTGCACTCGGCGAGCCGCGCGAGGACGCCGATGTGAAACAGGGAGGCGCGAAAGCCGCCGCCCGACAACGCCAGACCGACCTTGCCGATGTAGGCGCGTCGCACGGCTCCATCCGCGCCACCGACGAGGGCCTTGAGCGCGGCCGCCGCCGACGGTGAGTCGGAGCCCCGCAGGCGCGCGAGCGCACCCAGCTGCATCGCGGTCGTCTCCAGCCGCCAGAGCTGCTTCGTCTTCGTGCCCACCCGCGCCAGGTGCTCACGGGCCTCGTCGAAGCGCTCGAGGCCGAAAAGGGCCTCTCCGAGGGTGGCATCGCCCCACCCACCATCATCGTCAGGCACCCGCTCGATGATCTCGGCCCGGATCCGGTCCGCCCTGGCGCGCAGATTCGCCGCCTCGTTCGACGTCCCGACCCCCTGCTCCTCGAGCGCCGCAAGCTGATCGGACACGAACGCGGCGTTGACCCCCGCGTAATCGCGACGGGGGTCGTCTTCCTTTTCGAAGCCGCGCTCATAGCACCACAGCGCGCTCTCCAGATCCGCGCGCTTGGCGTCGACCTCCCACTTGTGCTTGAAGACCGCTCCGGCGATCCCGAGGGTCTCGGCGCTCGTGCTGTCGGCGAGCGAGCCGCCCTCGGTCAGGATCTGCAACGCGCGGTCGAGCCGACGCGCCGCGGGCAGCTCCATGTCCTTGTAGGTGCAGAGCGCGTACTGCTGGCGCAGCTCCTCGCTGTCCGGGCCGCTGGCTCGTACGCGGCCGAGCAGCCGGCGCGCATAGCCGAACTGCTGGTGGTCGCGCAGCGTCTCGGCGAGCTCGACGCGATGGGCCGACTCCCAGTCGTGGTAGAGCGCCCGCCGGGCGACGGCGATCAGCATCGGGGCGATCGCTGCGACCCGGCCGCCATCACGGAGCTCGTCGGCGAGCTGGGACACCGTGGCGACGTCGGCCTCGCCGCCGTTGGCGATCGCGGTGGCTCGATGCTCGGCGTCCATCGGCTGCGCTTCTCAGCCCTTCCCCGCCGCCTTCAGCAGCTCGCCCTCCAGCTGGTCAGCCCAGTCGATCGTCTCGCCGCGCGCCGCGCGTGACTCGCGGATCAGCGAGAGGTTGTATGCGGTGCTCTCCGGTTCCCAGGGCTCGCGAACCGCCGCCAGCGCCGCGCGCGCGCCGGCCATCGCCTCATCGCGATCGCGGGCGATGACGCCGAGCTCGAGCCGCGTCGCATGGTCCCAGTAGTCGGCGCCGCGGCCGTCGAGGCGCCGGCGGTTCGCGTACCTGACGATCGGAACCAGCTCCTGTTGTGCGCCGCCGCCGGGATCGCGGATCTCCATCAGGGTCGCCGCGTTGATCCCCGGGTACGCGTCGCGCCAGTCGGACTCGAAGCCACGGCGGTAGGCGTCGATCGCCTGGTCGAGATGGCCCTCGGACCGGAGCACGGATCCGTCGCGCTCGGCCTCCCAGCGATCCTTGTAGACGCGACCGAGCAGGCCGAGCGTTTCGCTGCTCGGGCCGCGGTCCTCGATCACGTCGAGCAGGACGCGCTCGGCGTCCTCGCTGCGCTTCGCCCGGTTGAGCGCGAAGCCGTACTGCTCGCGGACGAGCACGGTCCGGCGCAGCGGCTCGGGCATCGCCTCGACCAGGCGGATCATCTCCCCCCAACCGTTGGTCGCGCGGTAGGACAGGAGCAGATCGACGAGGACGCCGGCCTCGACATCCTCGAGTCGCCCGAGCTCGCGCTCGACTGCGCGGAGCGCGCCGACGCCCTCGGCACGAGCGCTCGCCAGCCGCGCCTTGACGTCGGCCGAGTACGCGGCCTGGTCGCGGAACACGTCGGTCTTCAGGCGGTCGATCTGCGGTGTCGGCAGCTCGTCGATCAGCTGGAAGACGGGGCTGTCGGTGGTTGCCGCGCGCGCGGCGCGCAGAGCCGCCGTCAGCGCCGCGCGGTCCTTGGCGGGGTCCGCCGGTGCGCCTCGCTCGTCCAGGGCGTACGGCAGCACCCGGTCGGGCGCGAGATCGAACGGGGCCCGCTTGACGTCGGCGCTGACGAGCACGGTCGAATACGGCCGCGCGGCGTGGCGCACCCCGAGCTCATAGAACACGTTCGCGTTCGCCGTGGTCAGGTCCGCGACGGCGTAGTCGGCGAGGATCAGCCGCTCGAACATCGGCTTGTGAATGACGCCGCCGACGAGGTCCTGATCGGCGCGCAGCGGTTCGAGCTCCGCCTCGCGGATCGCGGGCGCCAACAGCAGCCCGTAGACCTTGTCGAAGTCGACCGATCCGCCCTGGCCGTCGGGCTTGATGCCGAACGGCATGACGACGAAGCAGAGCGGTTGGTGGGACGCGCCGACGGCGTCCTGGACGTCTGCCTCGCTCATCGCACAAGCCTAATCGAGGGGTCCTTGACCGGCCGGGACGACCCGGTGTACGCTCGCCGCAGAATTGGCCCCTGCCGTGTCGGCGAAAGTGGCGGGCCACGAGGGAGCGAACCGGGTGACCAGTCACGTCGAGGAGTTCGCGGCCAGGGCCGGTGAGACGGAGTCCGGCGCGGTGGCCGCGAACGAGCTCGCGCTCTTGGATCGGCACAGGCCCTTGCTGCGCTTCGACCGCCAGTACGACTACCGGCTGGCCGCCGTGGAGGGCATGGTCGAGAACGCCGGCAACCTGCTGCGGACGGCCGACGGCGAGGTGATCGCCCGGGTGGGCGGCGACCCGGCGCTGACGCTCGAGCTGCTCAGCGCCTACCCCGACGGCCGCGAGCCAAAGCCGGATGACTCCCTCTGCCAGGCACCCGACGTGCTCGGCGACGCGCGGCGGATGGAGACCGAGCCCCGCTACGCGGGGAGGCTCTACGGGCGCGTGGTTCGCGACGGCGACCGAGACTGGCTGCAGTACTGGCTCTGGCTCTACTACAACCCGAAGAACCTGTTCGGCTTCGGCAAGCACGAAGGCGACTGGGAGATGATCCAAATCGGCCTCGATTCCGACGGGCGCCCGCAGGAGCTGGCCTACGCCCAGCACGACTCGGGCGAGGCGCGCGAGTCCGGCGAGGTGGAGTGGGTCGAGCGCGACGGCGATCAGCATCCGGTCGTCTACGTCGCGCCGCTCTCACATGCCTCCTACTTCGAGGCGGGCACGCACCCGTACCCGATCGGGATCGACCACCCCTACGGAGACGGGCCCGAGGCGTGGCTGCCCGTGGAGCCCTTCGGCACCTGGGCGCAGTGGCCGGGGCGCTGGGGTAACGCCGAGCGGGTGATCGCGACCCGGATCGGTAACGGGCCTCCGGGCCCGTCGCGCCAGGGCTCGAAATGGACGAGCCCGGCCGCATTTCAGCGAAAGATGAGGCGGCGCAAGCTCCGGGCGATGCTCGGGCGGTTGCTCTACCGGCTCGGAACGCCCTTCTACCCGAGGCCGCCGGAGCTCAGCGCGCGGATCGAGGGAAGGCACTGCATCGTCGACTACCGCTTGGAGAACACCTCGCTGAGGCGCTCGCGGCACCTCTACCTGACGCTCCACGACGGCGAGCGGGTGGTCGGCAGCAGGGTGGTGCGCTACGGCGGCGACTCGGGCACCGAGGTCTTCCGGGTATCCGATATGCCCACCTCACTGATCGTGGTCGGCAGCACGTTCAACCGCGTGCGCCAGCGCAGCGATCTCGCGGAGGCCGCTCGGGCTTGATCGTCGACCTGCACGCCCACTACGCCATGCACCTGCTGCCGGAGGCCGAGGGCACGCCGATCGACGCGTTCTCGAAGGCGAAAGGGCGGGCGCGATTGCGGGATCGCATTCGCGCCCGGTTGATCGGTTTGGCGAGCCGGTTCGCGAACTACCGCTCGTTCGAGAGCGGACCGCGGGTGACGATCCCCCAGCTGCGCGACGGCGGGGTCGGCGTGGCGCTCTCGGTTCTGTACTCGTTCTTCGACGAGCTCGACCTCGACGCCCCGTACGGCGCGCCGCCGGAGCCCGGCTACCTGCCGCGATTGCTGCGCCAGCTCGAGATGGTCGAGGCGGACATCGGCGGGCACCATGAGGGTGAGGCGGTGGTCGTCCACGACCGCGCCGGCCTCGACCGAGAGCTGGGGACCGGCAGAGTCGCGCTCGTCCATTGCGTCGAGGGCGGCTTCCACCTGGGCAACACGCCGGAGGCGGTCGATCGAGCCGTGACGACGCTCGCCCGCCGCGGCGTCGCCTACATCGTGCTGCCACACCTGCTGTGGCGGGGCGTTGCGACCAATGCACCCGCCATACCCTTCCTTCCGGACCGGCTCTACCGGGTGCTGTTCAAGCAGCCCGATGTGGGCCTGTCGGCGCTCGGGCGGGCCGCCGTCGGGGCGATGGTCCGCGAGGGCGTTCTGATCGACCTCTCGCACATGAGCACCCGGGCGGTCGCCGACACGCTCGAGCTGCTCGACGAGCTCGATCCCAACCGACGTGTGCCGGTGATCGCCTCCCACGGCGCCTATCGCTTCGGGGACCAGGAGTACGGCGTCGACGAGCAGACTCTGCTCCGGATCGCCGGGCGCGACGGCGCCGTCGGGCTGATCCTCGCCCAGCACCAGCTGAATGACGGCGTGCGACGGCGCGAGACGAAGACCTTCGAGGAGTCGCTCGAGGTGATCTGCGCGCATCTCGACCGCATCGCGCAGACCACGGGCTCTCACCGCCACAGCGCGATCGGCTCCGATTTCGACGGGTTCATCAAACCGACCATGGGTGGGCTCGAGTCGATGTCGGACATGGCGCCGCTCGAGAGGGCGCTGCGAGACCGCTACGGCGGTGAGGATGCAGAGCTGATCTGCTCCGGTAACGCGCTCCGCGTGCTGCGGGCCGGCTGGGGCGCTCAGACCGGGTCCGCCGCCGACTTCGCCCCCTGAACACCGGCGACGTCCGCCAGGCCGATCGCCTCGGAGCTCATCCGTGGCCTTTGAGCTGCTTCTCCGCCTGCTCGCGGTGAGAGACCCAGGCCGCGTTCTCCTCGGAGCCCAACACCTCGACGCGCTCGGCGAGCAACGCGTACGGGTCCGGGGCCGCGGCGTAGGGCCCGGCGCGGCTGAGGAAGAGCAACCGCTCGCGTACAAGCCGCTCGCGGGTGGACCGGTAAGTGATCCAGTTCTGCTGGTACTGCTGCAGCTGTTGAAGGCCCTCGAGGATCACGATCGCCGCCCCGCCGCCGCCCAGGACCGCGGCCGGCGCTGAAGCGGCGGCCGCCACCGGGATCGCGGCTGCGGTGACGATCTGGACGATCTTCAGCCCCTTGAACCAGCGTTGATTGTGCTCGCTCTTGACGTCGTACCAGGCGATCTGCTCTTCGAGCCAGGCCCCTGCCGGTGAGTCGGCAAGGCGAGCACCGTCCCCGTCCGGCTCGGGAGCCCGAATCTCGACCGCTGGTTGCTCGCGCAAAGGGGACCTCCCGGCCATCTGGCCAACTGGTTGGGTCTAGCCGACCCACCCGGCGCTGTCAAGGTCGGCCCGCGGTTTGAATTCCACCCTGCACTGCGGATAGGTTCGGTCTGCACCACCCGCGCCGTCGACAACAAGGAGGCAGCCATGCTTACCGGGCCCGACGTCTCAGAGCACCAAGGAAACGTCGACTGGGAGAAGGTTGCCAAGGACCACGATCTGGCGCTCGTGCGCGTTGCCGACGGCGACCATCGTGATCCGTGGTACACCGAGGAACGGATCCGCGCCGTGCGCAAGGCGGGCCTCCTGCTCGCCCCCTACTACTTCGCCCGTGTCGCCTCACCGCAGAACAACCAGCGCGACGGAGAGGCGGAGGCCGCCATGGTGCTCGGCTTTGCCAAGTCGCGGGGCTGGCGCTGGCCCGGCGACCTCCCCCTGGTCTACGACTTCGAGACCTCGAATGCGCAACCGAACGAGAAGTGCGCTCGCCACGTCGTCCAGTTCGTCCACGCCTACAGGGAGTCCGAGAGCCACGACCCCGCCATCTACACGATGCCGGGCTTCTGGTCGCAGATCCTGCCGTATCTCTCGCGCACCGAACGGCAGTTGATCGCCCGCTTGTCCTCTGCACCAGGCGGAATGGGCGGTCTCCGCCCCGAGGGCACTCGATCCCTGGAACGGCGCCGCGCTCTGGCAATGGACGGACGCGGGAAGCTGCGCTGGGGTCTCGGGCAAGGTCGACATGAACCGCTCGGTGGCCGGCGAGAGAGGGATCCTGGCGTTGGCGAAACGGGACGAAAGGCCCGCTCCGGAAGCCGAGCACGACGATGATCGCGGGACCACGAAGCCCGACCCGGAGCCCGACCGCCCCAAGCAAGTGCCGACCTGGGTCCCCAGCAACTACTGGGAGCTCTGGCAGAAGCCCTGGGACGACGCGGCTTCCAGGTCAGCCAAGTTCCGCGAGCTGTGCTGGAAAAACGGGTTCGCCTCGCCGCACTTCGAGCGCAAGGAGACGGCCTGTCACGACCCTCAGAACAGCTCCGTGCCCGAGCGCCTGCGCGCCAACGCCCAGCGCGAAGCCTTCAACCTCGAAAAGCTTCGTCACGAGCTCGGCGACAAGCCGCTTCCGGTGCTGAGCTGGTATCGGACCCCGGCCTGGAACACCAAGGTCGGCGGAGCGAGCCAGAGCCGGCACATGCAGGGCGACGCCGTGGACTTCACCGTCCAGACCGTGACGAGCTTTGGCGCCGGCCGGTTCGATCAAGCCTGCGACCGCGTGTTCGCAAATGGTGGCTTCGGTACCTATCCGAGCGGCTCGAGACATGTCGACTCGCGCGGCACGCGGGCGCGCTGGTCGAGCTTCTGAGTCCGGCGGCGGTGTGACGGCTCGGCCGCTCAGCGCGGCGCCGCGTCCTCCTCCCGCAGCGCGCGTCGCAGGGTCTCGTCGAACGGCAGCGGGGAGATTCCGAACGGCTCCGCGCCGGAAGGGTCGGTGACGATCGTCTCGGTCGTCAGGCCCTCGACCAGCGGGCGCGCGACGTTCGTATCGACCGGGGTCACGAGGCCGAGCCAGAGCGCGGACAGCCTCGGCGAGAGGAGCGGGACCGGGAGCTTCGGTCGCGGGCGCTTGCCGAGCGCGACCGCCATCCGGTCGAGCATCTCTCCGTAGGAGAGGATGTCCGGGCCGCCGATCTGCACCTCCCGTCCCGACGACTCGGAGACGTCGGGCGCCCGCCGCAGGTACTCGATCACGTCGTCGATCCCGATCGGCTGCGTGGCGGTCTTCAGCCACGCCGGCGCGATCATCACCGGAAGTCGCTTCACCAGGTAGCGCAGCGTGCGAAAGGACTCGCTCTGGGCGCCGACCACCATCGCCGCCCGGAAGTAGGTGAGCGGGGGTCCCTCGGCGGCGAGCATCTGGGCCGTCTCGTGACGGCTTCGCAGATGCTTGGACGCGGCGGTGTCGCCGAGACCGCCGAGGTATACGATCCGATCGACGCCCTCGTCCCTGGCCATGCGGGCGAACTTGCGCGCTCCCTCTCGCTCACGCTCCTCGAAGCCCTGACCCCCGGCCATCGCATGGATCAGGTAATAGGCCACGTCGATGCCCGTCCCGACGCCCTCGAGGCTCCGGGCATCGGTCACATCCCCTTCCCGCAGCTCGTAGCCCTCGCCCAGGGCGCGCCTCGCCCGCGAGCCGTCGCGGACGAGACAGCGAACGGAGGCGCCGGAATGGCGCAAGGCGCCGGCGAGGCGGCCACCTATGAACCCGGTGGCCCCGGTGAGGAGAACACGCGTGGCGATCGCTCGAGTCTATTCGCGGCGGCGAGCTACGAAGCGTGGGCGGGCTCTCGGACCCTCCGGAAGGTGATCTCGAGGTCGTCGTCCCAGGTCGAGTCGTCGCGCGACAGCCGCCAGACCCCGGAGATCGTCTCGCCGCCGTCGCCAAACGCGCCGTCGAATCGTTGCGAGAATCCGGGGGCGTCTCGTGAGATCCGCAGGTGGCCGTCGCCGAGGCTGAGGTCGTAGACCCGGTGGACGCCGCGGGAGTCGAAGTAATGCATCAGAAGCCCCTGACCCGAGGCGCTCTCTTCCGGTGCGCCCTCGTTCGCGGCGCCGATGACACTGATCGAGTCCGGGAAGTCCGGGTGATCGGAGTTCGAACGCTGGATCAGGAACCGCTGGCCCTGAAGCCACTCGAAGCTGGTCTGCCCGGCGACGACCGTGTCCGGATACGCGGGATGGGTCGCCTCGGTCGCCCAGGTGCCGACCAGCGCTTCGAGCGGCTGAAGCTCGGGGCTCCGCGTCGATCGCGGCATTCGTGCCTCCTTTGGTGACGGAGCCTCGTCTCGGCGCGTCCGCGGCCGGTCAGGACGCGGGGACGCCGTCGGCCGCGCTCCGCAGCGCCGCGATGTCGAGCTTGCTCATCTTCAGCATCGCCGCCATTGCGCGCTCGGCCCGCTTCGGGTCCGGATCGGCGAACAGCTCCTCCATCCCGATCGGGATCACCTGCCAGGAGAGTCCGAAGCGATCCTTGAGCCAGCCGCACGGTCCCTCCTCGCCGTCCTCGGACAGACGGTCCCAGTAGTAGTCGACCTCCTCCTGCGTCTCACAGGTGATCTGGAACGAGACCGCCTCGTCGAAGCTGAACTCGGGGCCGCCGTTGATGCCGACGAACCGCTGACCATCGAGCTCGAACTCGACGGTCATCACGGTGCCGGCGGCGCGCGGGCCGGCCTCGGTGTAGTGCGTGACGTTGACGATCCGCGAGTTGTCGAACACGGAGGCGTAGAACCCAGCGGCCTCCTCCGCCTCGGTGTCGAACCACAGGTTCGGGATGATCTTCTGCTGCATCGCGATGCGTCCTTTCGTGCGGCGGGCGGCTCCCCGCGAAGGTGGTCGAACTGTGGACCGCCGTATGCGGCGAAACTAATCGCCGGGGCGGCTTCGGCCCTCCGAGATGGTTCGCGATTATCTTTGGCCCCGGGAGCTCCGATGCAGTCGTCGAGGACAGCGAAGCGCGCGTCGCGGACCGGCGGTTGACGTCGCCGACCGGATCCGGCGCGGCCGTCGTCTGGCTCACTCGCGACCTGCGCCTCGAGGACCATCCGGCGGTCACCGCCGCGCTCGCGAGCCGCGTGGTCGTCTGCGCCTTCTGTCTCGACGACCGGCTGCTCACCGGTCGCCACGCCTCCGGCCCGCGCACCCAGTTCATGCTCGAGTGCCTGGCGGACCTGCGCCGCTCCCTGCGCGAGCGCGGCTCGGATCTGGTGCTCAGGCGCGGGCCGCCGGATCGCGAGCTGATCGCGCTCGCGCGCCAGCTTCGCGCCGGCTCGATCCAGATGACCGCCGACGTCGGCCCGTTCGCGCGCCGGCGAGCGCAGCGCGTCGGCGCGGCCTGCGCGCGCGCGGGCCTCGAGCTCCACGCCCACGAAGGAATCGCCGCGACCGACCTGGCCGAGCTGCGAACCGGCGCCGGCAAGCCCTACACGGTGTTCTCGCCCTTTCACCGCAGCTGGCTTCAGGCCCCGCGCCGGCCGGTGCTCGAGGCGCCGCGCGAGCTTCCGCCGCTGCCCCGCGGGCTCGCGGTCGGGCGCCTGCCGAGCCTCGCCGCGCTCGGGCACTCACGACGCGTCGGCGACCCGGCGCCGGGCGGCGAGGCGGCGGCGCGGGCCGCGGCCGATCGGTTTTTGGCCGGGCCCGTCCGCGACTACGCCGCCAATCACGACGCGCTCGGCGAGGACGCCACCTCGCGCCTCTCCCCCTATCTGCATTTCGGCTGTCTCTCGCCGCGCCAGATCGAGGATCGGCTGCCACGAGGCGAGGGCGCCGAGGCCTTCCGTCGCCAGCTCTGCTGGCGCGACTTTCACCATCACGTCCTGCTGCACTTCCCGCGCAACGCCCGGGCCGAGTTCCAGGAGCGCTATCGCGGCCGCATCGGGTGGAGCCGCGCGCAGCGCGCCTTCGAGGCCTGGTGCGAGGGACGGACCGGCTTTCCTTTGGTCGACGCGGGCATGCGCCAGCTCCTTCGCGAGGGCTGGATGCACAACCGCGCCCGCCTCGTCTCCGGCTCGTTCCTCACCAAGGACCTCGGGATCGACTGGCGCTGGGGCGAGCGCTGGTTCATGCGCCAGCTGATCGACGGAGACGAGGCGAACAACAACGGCAACTGGCAGTGGATCGCCTCCGTCGGCACCGACCCGCAGCCGGTCTTCCGTCGCATTTACAACCCGGCCCGCCAGCAGGAGCGCCACGACCCGGAGGGCGTCTACGTGCGCCGCTACGTGCCCGAGCTCGGCCCGGTGCCCGACCGGTTCTTGAGCGAGCCCGCGACGATGCCCGAGCCGCTGCAGCGCGAGGTCGGGTGCGTGATCGGGGTCGATTACCCGGCACCGATCGTCGATCACAAGCGGGCGCGCGAGGAGGCGCTGGAGCGCTACCGATTGCGATGAGCGCGAACGGCCTCGCCCTCGGTGGGCCGGCCGTTGGGGTCTCGCTCACCGCTCGATTCGTTTCGGCAGCAGCACCGGATAGACGCGCCGGCGGACGCGGCGCTGCCAGGCGCGATCGATTCGACGGACGCGCAGCAGCAGCGCCCAGAGCCGGGCGTCGGAGCGGTAGTAGCGGCGAACCTCGGGCTCGGTCAGGCGACGCTCGAGGTGCGCTTCGATCGCGTCGAGGAACGCCGGGATCCAGGCCTCGAGCTGCTGCTTGATCAGGTTTCCGGTCAGGTCGAGGTAGACCTTGCGCAGATCCCGATACGTGTCGAGGATTCCCGGGACGACGAATCGCGTCAGCGGCCCGCGCGCCACCCACGGCAGCGCCTGGGTCAGCAGCGAGACGTCGAGCAGCGGGCGCCCGTCCTGATCCCAGAGCATCGGCGTGGTCACGTCGAGATAGCCGAGCTCGCCGCGATCCCAAGCCCAGTTGGAGAGCTGCGCGTCGATTCCCAGACCGCGGTGTCACGGTGCGCGCGGCGGCGGTGACCACCGCGTCGACCAGCGGGTGGCCGGCGGCCGGATCGGTGCGCGCGAGGACGGCGGTGGCGAGGGTGGGCGCCGGAAGGATCGGCTGCACCGCGAACCCCGCGACGGTGCCGTCGGCGCGCTCGACCGGCCTCAGCTCGGTCGCCACCGGCCGCACTCCCGCTGCGTCGATCGCCTCCAGGTATGCAAGCAGGGTGCGGTGATAGCGATCGAACCGCGCCCGGTCACCGAACAGCGGCAGCCGCTTGCAGGCGAATCGCGGCGCCTCCGGCGGCCAGGCGAGCACGAGCGAGATCTCCCCGTAGCCGAGCACCGGCAGCCCCTGCTCGCGACCGGACCGCAGCGCCCGGTCGACGGCGTCGTCGAGCGCCCGCAGCTCCGCCTCGGCGAGCCGCGGCTGCTCCTCGCTCAAGCGAGCGCCTCGCGCACGATGGCGACGATCTCGTCGACCTCGGTCTCGGTGACGATCAGCGGCGGCTTGAACTGGGTCACCGAGTGATCGTGCTCGGCGTAGACGGCGAAGACCCCGGCTTCGATCAGCCGCTTTGCGCCCAGCACCCCACCGTGCTCGTCGGCGAACTTGAGGCCCATCGTGAGCCCGTACCGGCGCAGCTCGAACGGCAGGCCGTCCAACCCGGCCTCGAACCGGCGACCGAGCCCCTCGACCCGATCTCCGAAGCCGGGCTCGGAGATCTCCTCGAGCACGGCGCCGGCGACGACGCAGCCGAGCTCCGCACCGCCGAACGTCGATACGTAGGCGAACGGATGCTGGTCGAAGAACGACTCCAGCTCCTCGGTGAGCAGCGTCGCGCTGACCGGGTAGAGGCCGCCGCCGAGGCCCTTGCCGGTGATCAGCATGTCGGGGACGACTCCGCACTGCTCGAAATACCAGCTGGTCCCGGTGCGCCCGAGCCCGGTCTGAACCTCGTCGAGGATCAGCAGCGCATCGTGCTCTCGCGCGATCGCGCCGACCTGCTCGAGGTATCCGGGGGCGGGCGGCGGGAAGCCGAGTGTCGCCGGGATCGGCTCGAGGAGCACGGCCGCGGTGTCGGCGTCGATCGCCTCTCGCATCGCCTCGAGGTCGTTGAACGGCACGTGCGCGAACCCCGGCGGGCCGTAGCCGAACGGCTCCACCCAGCGCGGATCGCCCGCCGCCCAGGCGAGGCCGGCGAGGCCGTGGTAACCGCCGAGCGCGGAAACAATCCGCTCCCGCCCGGTGACCGCCCGGGCGAGCCTCAGGGCGAGGTCCACCGACTCGGTCCCCGAAGGCGTGAACACGGCGTACGGGAGCCTGCCGCCGGTGCTCTCGGCGAGCTGGCCGGCGAGCCGTGCGCGCCAGCCGCTGACCAGGTGGTGGTTGCCGACGTCGAGGTGGTCGAGCGCCTCACGGAGCGCGCCGACGAGGCGCGGATGGCGATGCCCGAGGTTGAAGACACCGCCATTGCAATGGCAGTTCCAGTACCACCGGTCGCTGTAGGCGTCGCGGAAGCGGGCGCCTTCCCGCTCGCCGACGACGATCCGCACCCCGAGCGCCTCGAGCGTGCGCGCCTTGCCTCGGTCGACGTGCGCGGCGAACGCCTCGGCGGTCTCCGCACGCGTCGCGAAGGGTTGCGTCGAGGTACCGACGCCACCGGCTGCATCCATCACCAGCCTCCTCGGTCCGGGGCCACCGCTCGTGGCCACACCGGCACGCTATCGCGACGGCTCAGGGCGTCTCGCGGTGACCGATCGCCGAGCCCTCGAGCAGCAGTCCGGTGATCTCGAACAGCCGCGCGACCTCACCGCGGAGGTTGGTGACCCAGAGTCGGCCCCCCTCGTCGCGAAGCTGCCGGGCGCAGCTGATCACCACCGCGAGCCCCGACGAGTCGATGAACTCGCAGCGCTCGAAGTCGAGGCAAACGCTGCCGGCGGTCGCGGCTGCCTTCGTGATCCTCGCTTCGAGCTCGGCGGAATTCGATGCGTCGATCTCGCCGACGACCTCGACGACCGCATCGGAGGGCTCGTCGAGCTCCGTCCGCGGGGCTTGGGGATCGTCGGGAATCGCCATTCGGTGATCAACCTACACGAGCGGTCACCGACGCCGAGAGTCCGAGCCCTTCCGACGCAGCGCGAGCAGGACGAGATCGTCCTCGAGGCGACCGCCCGCACGGTTCACCGCATCGCGGCGCAGGTGCCCGACGATCTCGGCCAGCGGGCGATCGAGCAGGCTGCACACCTCGGCGGCCAGCGACTCGGGGCTGCGGTGGAGGCGCACCGGCCCGGCATCGAACCAGCCATCCGTGTAGAGCAGCAGGACCGTGTCCGGCGAGAGCTCGAAGCGCGTCGACGCGAGGTTGGCTTCGGCACTCATGCCGAGAATGCTGCCACCGCCAGCGGCGCGGAACCCATCAGAGGTACAGGCGACGGCGGGCGGATGTCCGGCGCTGGTCAGTACGGCCTCGATCGAGCCGCGATCTCCGGGTCGCAGCTCGAGCAGCTGCGCGGTGGCGAGGGGCATCTCGACCGTCGGCCTCGTAGAGGATCTGGTTGACACGCTCGAGCAGCCCCGCCGCGCTGCACCCGGAAACGGCCAGCGCCCGCACGGTGTGGCGAATCTGCCCCGTGAGCGCGGCAGCGCCGGGCCCCTTGCCGGCGACGTCTCCGATCAACAGCAGCCATCGCTGGTCGACCGGGAGCAGGTCGTAGAAGTCGCCTCCAACCTCGATCCCCTCGCCGGCCGGCTCGAAGATCGCCTCGAGGTCGACGTCCGGGATATCGGGCCGGCGGTCCGGGCGCAGGCTCCGCTGGAGGATCGCGGCTATCCGCGAACGCTCGTGGTAGAGGCGCGCGTTGTCGATCGCGACCGCGGCGCGAGCGCCGACGTCCTCGAACAGCGCAAGATCGTGGTCGTCGTAGCGGCGATCGTTGCGCATGCGAAGAAACGACAGGGCGCCGAGCGAGCGGCCGCGCGCTCGAAGCGGGACGACGACCGCCGAGCTGTACCCATGCCGGGCGACGAATCGGGCGTGCTCGTCGCTCTGCGCGACCCGTGAGCGGATCCCCGGCGCGGTCAAATCGCCGACCACCATCGGGCGCCCCGTGCGGATCACCTCGGCTACCGGGTGCGCGCCCTCCGCGTCGATCGGCGCCTCGCGTCGCAGGGCGCGCAGGCCTTCGGCGATCTCCATGTCGTTCGCCGCGACGGTCGCGTCGCCGATCGTGCCATCCGCCAGCACGAGATCGATCACGCAGAGGTCGCAGAGCCCGGGAACCGCGCTCTCGACGATCGTCCTCGCGGTCTCCCGGGGATCGAGCGAACCGTGGAAGGCGGCGGCGCGGGCGACGAACGCCTGCACGTCGCGCCGGCGCCGCTCCGCGGTCACGTCCCGAGCGACGATCGACGCCCCGATGATCCCCGCCTCGGGATCGTTGATCGGCGAAATGGTCAGCGAGACGTCTATGCGCACCCCATCGGCGCGGATCCGCTCGGTCTCGTAGGTCTCGATCCTGGCGCCGCTGCGGATCTTGCCGAGGATCACCTCTTCATCGTTGCGGTGGTCGTCGGGGATCAGGATCGAGATGTGGCGGCCGATCGCCTCCGCGGCCGGGTAGCCGTAGATGCGCTCGGCGGCATCGTTCCAGGCCGTGATCACGCCGTCGAGATCCTTGGCGATCACCGCGTCGTGGGCGTCCTGGACCACGGCGGCCAGGCGCGCCTGCATTTCGCGATCCGTCGCTGTCGCTGAACTCCGGGACATCACGGTGCTCCAACCCACCCCCGCCCCCCTCTCTGAGCGCCCCGCGCAAGAAATTAGCACCGCAATCGCGCGTTTACCGGGGCCGCGAAGCGGTACTCGGGTGCGGGAGAGGATGCATCGGCGCCGAGTGGGCGCCGCGCGGTGAGCAGGAGGACGAGACGTGACCAGCCCAGAGGACGGACGGCAAGCAACCGAGGAGCGGCGGCGCGAGGCCGGCCACGAGTCGCCGACAGATCCGGTGCGCGCCGACTACGCCCCGAAGGGGGCCGACCCGCGTTCGGGGACCTTCGCGACCGTGAAGCGAACGTTCACGGAGTTCCTCGAGGACGACCTCACCAACTGGGCGGCGGCGCTCACCTACTACGGCCTGCTTGCTCTGTTTCCCGCGCTGATCGCCTTCGTCGGCATCGTCGGCCTGGTCGCCGACCCGGCCGGCGCGACGAGCACGATCACCGAGATCGTCAACGAGATCGGCCCGTCGACGGCGGCCGACACGTTCTCGGGGCCGATCCAGTCGGTCACCTCGAGCTCGAACACCTCGGGGATCATGGCCGTGGTCGGAATCCTGGTAGCGCTCTGGGCCGCATCCGGCTACGTCGGCGCCTTCATCAAGGCCTCGAACGTGATCTATGAGACGCCGGAGGGGCGACCGTTCTGGAAGCTGCGGCCATTGCAGCTCCTGATCACCCTGATCACCCTCTTGCTCGCGGCGATCACGCTGTTGGCGCTGATCGTCTCGGGTCCGCTCGCGGAGGCGGTCGGCGGGGCGATCGGGCTCTCCGACGCCGCGGTCACCGCGTATCAGATCGCCAAGTGGCCGATCCTCGCGCTGCTCGTGATGGCGATCTTCTCCGTCCTCTACTACGCCTCCCCGAACGTGAAGCTGCGCGGGTTCAGGTGGGTGACGCCGGGAAGCGTCGTCGCCCTCTGCGTCTGGATCGTCGCATCGGCGGCGTTCGGGTTCTACGTGGCGAACTTCGGCTCCTACGACAAGACCTACGGCAGCCTGGGCGGCGTCGTCGTCCTGCTGATCTGGATGTGGATCACGAACATCGCGATCCTCTTCGGCCACCAGCTGAACGCCGAGCGCGAGCGCAGCCGGGAGCTCGAGGAGGGCGTCCCGCGCGCCGAGCGCGAGATCCAGCTCGAGCCCCGCGCGGAGCCCGACGAGCAGCGGACCACCTGAGCACCCGCGCGCCTGACGCCTCAGGTGAGGCGGAAGTGGCCCGTGCCCTCCTCGTCGTCGCGCACCTTGTCGAGGCGTCCGGCCTGACGGGCGTCGCGAAACGCGCGCTTGATATCCGGCTTCTCGACCCCGAGCTTCGCCGCGAGATCGCCTCGCGTGAACTCGTCCTGATTGAGCTCCTTCGCCGCTTCGACTACCTGGTCCGCGGTGATGTTCTCAGTCATCGTTCGTCCTCTCGGTTTGCGTTTGGTTGATCCGTCGCGATCGGCTTCGCCCGCGGGCGAGGAAGACGGAAAGCTCCCACGAATCATCCGGGAGGACGGAGCCGGCGGCAGCACGGTCGCCCGCCACGTCCCGGTCGCGGCGTCATCGGCTGATCTGAGGGGAGCCCTCGGAACGCTCGCTCCGCAGCGAAACGTCCTTCCGCGGCAGCCTGCGAGTCGCGATGAGATGGACGCTGGTCCCGCGCGCACGGCAGCGGGGGCACGTCCCGGCCGCCGTCAGCGGCGAGAAACGCGTCAGGCCGCACTCCGGACAGTGCAGATAGCTCATCGTCCTTCCCTTACAGCTCGGCGACATCGTGGTGCTCGTGAGGCGCGAGGCCCGCCGCGCCTCTCCTTGCGCCACGCGCGCCCATCCTAACCGCCGGGCGATCCACGGTCAACGAAATCCGCGATGCGGCGTGCGAGCCACTCCCGCGCCACCTCGCCGACCCGCTCGACGTCCTTCTTGAGGCCGTGGTCACCGGGGACCCGAACGACCTCGCGAGCCGCCGCCGTGGGCGGCATCCCGAAGCGGTCGTTCTCTCCCTGCACGATCAGCACCGGGGCCCTGACCAGCTCGAGCTCGGGGAGCCGGCTGGGGCTCGCCTGCTTGCCGGAGCGGGCCGGCGGCTGCAAGGGGAAGGCAAGGCAGAGGACCGCGATCGCGCCGGTGGTCCCGGCGGTTCGACACGCGACCCGCGCACCCAACGAGCGACCGCCGACGACCGCCGGCAGGCCTTCGAGCGGACCCCCGCGCAGGTGCTCGACCACGGCGATCCAGGAGGCGTCGAGCCGCGAGGCGGGCGCGGGGGACCGCTTGCCGGCGACCAGGTACGGCTGCTCGACAAGTGCCACGCTGAGGTCGACCGAGACGGCCGCGTCGGCGACCGCCACGAGGTCGGGCGCGCCGACCCCTCCCCCGGCCCCGTGGCCGAGCACCAACGCGGCTCGCGGGGCCGCGGCCGGATGCAGGTGGGCCCTTGCCGGCCCGTGCGGAGTGTCGATCTCGACGAGGTTCACGCGCTGACCTTGGCCGAGCGCCCGCCCTCCGGGAACGGCAGGGCCGGACTCAGGCAATGGCACGCTAGCGATAACCGAATGCCGCCGGTTGGCGTAAACCGGAGTCGGCGCTTGACTACATTTGACCGCCGTGAACGATCACGCCGCGCTCACCGATCTCTCGCCTGCCGCGACCCCGTCCGCGCTGTGCATCGAGCAGCTGGTCAAGCGCTATCCGAACGGGGTCGAGGCGCTGCGCAGCGTGTCGGTGGAGATCGAGCCCGGCGAGTTCTTCGGCCTGCTCGGTCCGAACGGCGCCGGGAAATCGACGCTGATCCATTGCACGACCGGGCTCGCGCAGCCGACCTCCGGAGCGATCAGGGTCTTCGGCCACGACGCGATCGACCACTACGCCGACGCGCGCCAGGCCGTTGGCCTGGCGACACAGGAGCTCAACCTCGACTGGTTTCTGACCGTCGCGGAGACGCTCGACTACCACGGCGGCTACTTCGGGATGCGCAAGCGCGAGCGCCGGGAGCGCGCCAAGGAGCTGCTCGAGACGTTCTCGCTGACCGAGAAGCGCGACGAGCGCACCCGCACCCTCTCCGGCGGGATGAAGCGACGGCTGATCCTCGCCCGGGCGCTGATGCACAGGCCACGCCTGCTGATCCTCGACGAGCCGACCGCCGGCGTCGACATCGAGCTGCGACTCGAGCTCTGGCACTACGTGCAGCGGATCAACGAGCAGGGGACGACGATCCTGCTCACCACCCACTACCTCGAGGAGGCGGAGCAGCTCTGCGACAAGATCGCCTTCATCAACCACGGTGAGATCGTCGCCCAGGGCTCCAGCGGCGCCCTGACCGCGCGCTACGGAGTCGCGAACCTCGAGGACGCCTACCTGGCGCTGGTCGGTCGCGAGGAGCTTTCGCGCTCGCGGGTCGAGGAGCTGGTCTCGTGAGCACGACGCAGATCCGCTTCCTGACGCTCTGGCGGCGTGAGGTCAACCGTTTCTTGAAGATCAAGAAGCAGACGATCGGCGCGCCGCTGCTCGAGACCTTCCTCTACATCTCGGTGTTCGGCGCCGCGCTCGGCTCGCGGATCGACAAGCTGCACGGGATCGACTACGTCGTCTTCGTGATCCCCGGGCTGATCATGATGGCCTGGGCGATGAACGCCTTCTCCAACAACTCGTCCTCGATCCTCCAGCAGAAGTTCCAAGGCGCGATCCAGGACCAGCTCTCCTCCCCGGCCTCGCCGCTCGAGCTGCTGCTCGCATTCTCGTTCGGCGGCTTCATGCGCGGGCTCATCGTCGCGGCGCTCACCTTCACCGCCGCCTCGTTTCTCGTCCACCTGCCGGTCGACCACATCCTCGTGCTCGTCCCGGCGCTGTTCTTGGTCGGGTTCTTCTTCGCCCAGCTCGGGGTCCTGATCGGGGTGCGCGCCGAGCAGTTCGACGACGTCGCCCTCGCCCAGACCTTCGTCCTCCAGCCGCTGATCTTCCTCGGCGGGGTCTTCTACTCGGCGGCGCTGCTTCCCGAGCCGTTCCAGACGCTGACCCACTTCAACCCCGTCTACTACATGATCAACCTGGTTCGATACGGGTTCCTCGGCTTCACCGAGGCCGACGTCGCGCTCTCGCTGCTGGCGCTCGCCGCGGCCACCGCGGCGCTGTTCGCGGTCAACCTGCACCTGTTCTCCCGCGGCTACAAGCTCAGGGCGTAGAGATCAACGCCGCACCGGAAACCGGCGCCTCGGCGATCTCGCAGGAGGGGCTGCCCGGCGCGTTTCAGACCCGGACGCTTCGTCGCCGGACCGCACAGGCGATCGCCGCGCTCTGCTTGCTCGCGGCGATCGTCCTCCTGGCGCCCGGACTCGGCGAGGTGCGAGATCGACTCGCCGGCGCCGAGCCGGAGTGGCTGGCGCTCGGGGCGCTGCTCGAGGGACTCTCGTTCGCGTCCTATGTGCTGATGTTCGGACCGATCTTCTGCGTCGGCCTGCCGCGGCGGCGAAGCTGGCAGATCGGCGGCTCGGAGCTCGCCATGGGCTCGCTGGTCCCGGCGAGCGGGATCGGGGGCCTGGCGCTCGGAGCGTGGATCCTTCACCGCGGCGGGATGGACGCCGACCGGATCGCACGGCGCTCGGTCGCCTTCTTCTTGATCAAGAGCAGCGTCAACTTCGTCGCCGTCGCGGTGCTCGGGGTCATGATGGCGGTCGGCATCCTCGGCCCGGACCGCTCGCTGTGGCTGACGGCGTTCCCGGCGGCGCTGGCGGCACTGACGCTCGCCGCGGTGGTCGCGATCCCGCTCCTCGGCCCGGGCCGCGAGCCCGGGCCGGGCGCATCGGCCTCCCGGCGCACGATCGCGGCCGCGCGACGAGCGCTGATCGACGGCGCGGCGGAGGCGATTCGGATCCTCCGCCGCGGAAATCCGCGGGTGATCGGGGGGGCGATCGGCTATTGGGCGTTCGACAACGCCGTCCTCTGGGCGACGTTCAAGGCCTTCGGCCTGTCCCCCCCGCTGACCGTGATCATGATGGGCTATTTGATCGGCCAGCTCGGCGGGCTGCTACCGATTCCGGGCGGTATCGGCGGCATCGACGGCGGGCTGATCGGCACCCTGATCGTCTACGGAGCGCCCGCGGCCGGCACCGCCGCCGCCGTGCTCGGCTACCGGGTGATCCTCTTCTGGCTGCCGCTGATCGCCGGCGGCGTCGCGTTCGCCGCCCTGCGCCGCGACATGCCGAGTCGGGGCGAGCTCGCCTCGTGCGCGCCGGCGATCGCCGCCCAGTCCGGATGACGGATGCAGTGCGCTGAGCCGGGCCCGCAGTTCGGGGGGCCGTCCGTAGGCCCGCGGTCTGCGGGCTCAGCGCTCGTCGACGTCGGCGCTCAGGACCGGCTTCAGGTCGAGCACCGGCGTGCCGTCGAGCGCCTCGAGGTCGCGCACCCGCAACCGCGCTCCCTCGATCGCGACGATCTCGACTCGGTGAAGGCCGATCGGGTTCGGACGATCCGGCGAGCGGGTCGCGAACACGCCCTGCTCGCGCCGCGAGGCGTCGCCTCGCGGGTGGACGCGAAGCACGTCGCGGCGGGCCCGGTCGAGCCAGGTGAGGACGATCGCCGCATCGCCCGGCTCGATGCCGTCGAGACCGTCGAGGACTTCCGGCGCGAGCACGATCCACGCCTCCGGGGCGCCCTCGTCGCCCTGCTTGGGCGCCGCGCCGCGGTCGGCGAGCGGTGACTCGACGACTCCGATCGGGACGAGGTCCGGGCGCTGCCGGCTCACATCGCGGCCCAGGATGGCGCACCGACGCGATCGAGGCGTCGCGCTGCTCGACGCGGAGCGCCCGACTCGGCGAGCCCTTCGACGCGGCAGCGCAGCACCTCGAGCCGGACGTGCGCGAACAGCCCGTAAGCCGGCGGCGGGTCGTTCGGGTCGAGGTGGTCCGCGACCCAGAACCCCCGCTCGCCGTGCAGCAGTCGCGCGCAGGTGCCGGGCTCGAGCGGCTGGAAGGCGCTCGCAGCGAGCTCGGCGGCGGCCGCGTCGAGATGGCCGAGGACCGGCTCCAGCCGCCTCGAGTCCCACTCCGCCCAGTTCCCCGCATTGCGGCCGTGGGAGGTGCCGTCGCAGTGGGCGACGAAGCCGCAGCGGGCGAGCTCCAGCGCGCGGGCGAGCTCAGCATCGCGGGCGTCCGAGGAACGAGCGAACGGCGCCAGGTCGTCGTAGAGGTCGGGACGAAGGCGGACGGCGAAGCGCCTCACCAGCCCCGAGGACTTATAGCCGCGGCGGTGCTGGTCGAAGCGGATCCGCGGGTCGCGGGCGCTGGAGCCGACGTAGACCCACGGAATCCGCGGGTCGCGCCGGGCGCCGGCCGCCCGATCGAGCTCGATCACGTACACGCGCGAGGCCATCCGAACCATGGTTCGACGCCCGCGTTCGAAACCCTCAGCCGGCGCGCGGGCTCTTGGCTTCGGTCGTCGTCGTCAGCCGGCTCGCCGCGCCGCCAACCATCACCCGGCGCACCAGTCCGGGAGCGATCGCGCGGATCACCCCGACCAGAAAGTACGGGCGCGGGACGTAGCGCTCGGCCCGACCGGAGAGCCCGGCGTCGAGGATCGCCCGCGCTCCCTTCTCCGGGGTCGAGACGAGCACGCCCGGCAGCTCGCGCTGCGGGAATCCCTCGGTGGCGATGAACCCCGGCAGCACGGTGGCGACGTGGACACCGTGCTCGCGCTCCTCGAGATGAAGGGCGTCGCTCCAGAGCGCCAGCGCGGCCTTGCTGGCCGAGTAGGCGCCGCCGCGGGCGCGGGCGACGCGGGCGGCGGTGCTGGAGACGTTGACGATCGCGCTCGGAGCGCTGGCGCGGAGCACCGGCAGCAGCGCCTCCGTCAGCCTGGCGGCGGCGTTGAAGTTGAGCTCCATGTGGCGGCCAAGGCCCTCCCAGCCGCTGTCGCCAAACGAGCCCCGCCAGGCGGAGCCCGCGTTGTTGACGAGCAGGTCGAGGCGGCCGTGACGGGTGCGCAGGTGCTCCGACACCCGCCGCGGCGCGTCCTCGGCGGTGAGGTCGGCCGCGACCCAGCTCGAGTCGTTGCCGAGCTGGTCGGCGAGCGCTCGCAGGCGCTGCTCACGGCGTGCGACCAGGACCACGGCGGCGCGGCGCTCGCGCGCCAGCAGCCGAGCCGTCGCCTCGCCGATCCCGCTCGAGGCGCCGGTGACGAGCGCGACCATGCCGCCGCCGCGAACCGCCGAAGCTTCGGCCATCAGCCGACCCGGATCGAGGCGCGGACGCTGGTGCCCCGGCCCGAGGAGCGGATCTGGACCAGGTCACCGAGCTGGTGGACGAGCCAGAGCCCGTATCCCGCGGGCCGCTGCGGATTCGGGCGCTCGCGGCCGACCAGCGGATCGCGGAGCGAACCGCGGTCGTCGACCTGGCAGACGACGGTGTCGTCGTCGCGCCACAGGGTCAGCGTCGCCCCGCCGCCGCCGTGGCGAAGCGCGTTGGTGGCGAGCTCGGTGACGACGAGGCGAAGGTCCCCGATCCGCTGCTCGTCGAGCCCGGCGGCCGCCGCCAGCGCCCTCGCCCGGCCCCGGATCTTCCCGAGGCGCCCGGGGTCGATGGCGATGCGGCGCGCGGCGGCGGGTGGCGCCGGGAGCTCGCCGTCGAGCGCCCGCGAGCCCAGCTCCGAGTCGAAGGCCGGGCTGACCTCGAGGCCGTCAGCCCCGACGACGCGCGGGTGCGCGGTTGCGACGGGCGCCAGCGCGGCATCGTCGAGGGCGTCGCCGTCGTAGGGGCAGACCAGCCAGATCGCGGTGTCCGGATCGAAGGCGTCGTTGAGGAGCGCCTCGTGGCGACGACACTCCTCCAGCTCCTCCGCGCCGCGTCCGGCCCACACGGGCTCGCCGATCCCGCGGGCGGCACCGCCGTCGGCGCAGGCGCGAGCCACGAAGTCCCTCCACATCGAGAGGATGCGCCCGGGGTTGCGCCCGGCCTCGGCCATGTCGACCAGCTCGACGCGAGCGGCGTCCGCGCCGAGCTCGCGTTCGAGCCACTCGAGATTGGTCGGCGCGGTCGCGACCATCACCGCCTCGCCGGCATCGAGCCCACCGCGGACGAAGGGGGCGGCGCCGGCGATGAACTCACGCTCGCCGTGATAGATCCAGGCTTCGTGACGGAACCGCCTCGCCGGCTCGCGACGGGCGCCGATCGGCGAGGCGAAGTATGTGCCGGGACGGATCATCGTGAATTGAGGCAGGGCCGAAGGTCCCGCTGCGCAGGACGACACTTTGCGACTACCCGCTCGAGGGGGGGTCTTGAACCCCAGGCCCGTCCGTGAACCGCATCTCGTCGCCGATCCCGGTGAGCGCGAGCATGCGCGCGACCTGACCGCTCGGTCGCAGCATGGTCAGGCGACCCGAGTCGGCGGCCGAGAGGCGCTCGGCGATCAGCAACGTGCGCAGCCCGGTCGAGTCGATGAACTCCAGCTCCCTGAGGTCGAGGACGATTCGAGGCGCCGTGCCATCCAGCGCCGCCCGGACCTCGCGCTCGAGCACGGCGGCATTGGAGACGTCGAGCTCCCCCGAGAGCGTGAGCACCTGGTCATCGCCGTCGGATTCGACCCGAAGCACGAGCGTCCCGTCTTCGATCAGTCGAGCTCCGTTCACTGTCCCCCAGGGATCGATGGCGGTCAACCGCGAGTCTACTGCCCGCAGCCCGCCGCGCGAACAGGTTGGCTCGAGCCCTGCCCGAGCTCCGTCTGGCCGATGCGTCATCCTCGACCCAGGCGCCCGGAGCTCGGCCGAGCGGAACCTGGTGCGGAATATGCGCGACTCCTCTTGCCGTCGACAGCAGTCCGAGACGCGATTCCCTCCCTCGGGCGAGTTAGTCGCGGGGACACGCGGGTATCCCGGGCCCACCATGGCGCGCGCCGCCGACTTTCTCGCCGCTCACGAGGAGCGTCTCGCGTGGATCATGGGCTCCTCGCGCAGCGGCAGCACCTGGCTGACGCGAATGCTGTCCGCGATCGAAGGCACGGCGTGCGTCGACGACCCTCATCTCGGACACCACCTCGGCACCTGGAGGCCGCTTTCGATCGCCTGGGCGACGGCGGCCGAGGAGCCCGAGCTGACCACCCTGCGCGAGCTGAAGCGAGACTCCGACGACTACTTCTTCAGCGACCGCTACCGCAACGCCTGGGTCCCGGCGCTGCGCGATCTCGTTCTGGCGCGGTTCGGCGCCCAGGCCGAGGACCAGGTGCCCGATCGCGAGCCCTCGGCCCTGTTCGTCAAGGAGCCCGGCTCCCAGGGAGCGCCGCTGATCTTCGAGGCCTTTCCCCGCTCGGGGCTGATCTTCCTGCTCCGCGACGGCCGCGACGTGGTCGAGTCGTGGCTCGACGCCTACCGCGACGGCTCCTGGGCGATCGAGGGCGGCGCCTTCCCCGTCGCCGCATCCGGCCGGGAGCCGCTGATTCGCTGGCTGTCGGCGGTCTGGGCGTTGCGGACGCGCACGATCGGCGAGGCGTTCGCCGCGCGCCCGGAGAACAGGCGCGTGCTGGTGCGCTACGAGGACCTGCTCAGCGACCCCGCCGGCGAGCTGGGCCGAATCTGCTCGGTCGTCGATCTGCCCACCGACCGCGTCGATGAGATCGTCGAGCGCCATAGATTCTCGCGGATCTCGAAGCGCGAGCGCGGCGAGGGCCGCCGTGCGCGCAGCGCCTCACCCGGCGGCTGGCGCAACACGATGAGCCGGCGCGAGCAGCGGGCGATGGAGGAGACCATGGGGCCGGCGCTCAGCGAGTGCGGCTACCGGGTCGGCTTCCACGCGGCCGCCTGAGCGCGCCGGCGGTCAGCCGGTCGGCCCGAAGCGCTCCGTCTTGATTCGCTGCGCCGGCAGCCCGGCCTCGAGCAGCAGCGCGGCCGCCGCCTCCACGAAGCCGTTCGACCCGCAGACGAACGCGGTCGCCTCGGGCGCCACGTCGGCGACGATCGACGCGTCGATGCGCCCGGTGTGGCCGGGCCAGCCCTGCGGCGGCTCGCGGGTGAAGGTCAGCGTCGCGTCGTCGCCGAGCTCGTCGGCGTAGATCACGTCCTCGCCTGCGCGGACCGAGTAGACGAGGCGCATGGGCGCGCCAGGCATCGTCCGGCGGCGGTGACGGAGGATCGCCATCAGCGGAACGACGCCGGAGCCGCCGCCAAGCAGCAGCGCCGGCGACTCGCCTCGCCAGACGAAGTAGGAGGCAAACGGACCGCGCACCTCGACCCGGTCGCCCTCGACGACGACGTCGTGGAAGTACGGCGAGATCTCGCCCCCGTCGAGCCGGTCGATGGTGAGCTCGATCTCGCCCTCGTCGAGCGGCGAGGAGGCGATCGAGTAGGAGCGCTGGGCACGGTAGCCGTCGGGCGCGGTCAACCGGACGTCGTAGTGCTGCCCCGGTAGGTGGGGCATCCACATCGGCAGCTCGAGAGAAAACGACTTCACGCGTGGCGTCTCACGCGTGATCGCGGTCACCGTCGCGATCTGCCAGCGGCCCGGGGCCCGCTGCTCGACGGGCGGCACCGGCGTCAGTCGGTCCAATAGCGCTCCTCCTCGAAGGGGTCGCCGCGGTTGTGGTAGCCGTTCGCCTCCCAGAAGCCCGGCTCGTCGTGGTCCATCACCCTGAGGCCTGCGAGCCATTTGGCGCTCTTCCAGAAGTAGAGATGCGGGACGAGCAGCCTGGCGGGGCCACCGTGCTCGCGGGCCAAGGGCTCGCCCTCGTGCTCGGTCACGACCCAGGCCTTGCCGTCGATCAAGTCCTCGATCGCGAGGTTGGTCGTGTAGCCGCCGTAGGAGTAGGCCATCGCGAAGGCGCCGAGCGGCTCGGCCGCCTCGAGCAGCGTGTCGACGGAGACCCCGCGAAAGCTCGTCCCCAGCTTCGACCACTTGGTGACGCAGTGGATGTCGCAGGGGATCTCCTCGAACTCGAGCCCGTGGAACTCCTCCCAGCTCCATTCGCGTTCGGCCGCGACCATGCCGTCGATCCGCAGGCTCCACTCGCCCGGCACGCCGGGGTCGACGTCGGGCGTCGGGCCCGCGGTCAGCACCGGGAAACCCTGCTCGATGTACTGCCCGGGCGGAAGCCGATCGGCGAGCTCGTCGGGCACCCGCCGGCGACCGCTGAACGCGCGTGAGACGAAGCCCTCGGCCATCAGCCCAGCGGCGAGGGCGGGATCCGGGTGGAGCCGGTGACCTCGGGAAGGACCAGCCCGATCTCGTCGATGAAGCACCACGACCACTGCTCGCGCGGCTCGAGCGAGCGGATGAGCGGGTGGCCTGTCGCATCGGCGTGCGCGCTCGCGTGGTGGTTGGGGGAGTCGTCGCAGCAGCCGACGTGGCCGCACTCGAGGCAGATCCGCAGATGCAGCCACGGCTCGCCGGCGGCCAGACAGTCCTCGCAGCCGGGCACCGACTCGGGCAGCTCGGTCAGCCTGACGTGGTCTAGATGAGAGCAGGCGGCCAAGGCACGATCCTGACAGCTGGTCGGGGCCGGCGCGTCTCGCTAGGCGGCCTCGGCGGCGGCGATCCGCTTGCCGAGGGCCGCCAGGGCGTCGGCGTCGAGCGCCCGCTCGATCAGCGGGAACAGCACCCGCTCCTCGTGGCGGACGTGCTCATCGAGACGCTCGCCGAGCTCGCGCAGCTCCACCGGCTCGAGCCGATCCTCGGCGAGGCGCTCCATCCGCTCGCGGATCCAGACGTGGTCGACGAGCACTTGGATTACCGCGGCGGAGCCCGGGTCGGCATACGCCGCGTAGGCCGGCAGCAGCACGCTCTCCTCGACCCGGAAGTGCTTCGCCCCTTCGCCGGCCCAGAACTCCAAGACGCTCTCGCGGACGTCGGACCGGTCGGAGTCGGTGGCGCGCTTCAATGCCATCGCCCAACGGAGCGCCTGATGGTGGTCGCGCGAGAGCTCGGCCAGCGACGGATCGCGCCTCATCGCCGTCGAGCTTGCGCCCCAGCGGCGGCGCTCCGTCCATCGAGCGCCTCGGCCGGCACCCGGGCGACGCTCAGATCGACTCGCGCGCCGCGAAACGGCACACCCTCTTCCTCGAGCAACCTGCGCTGCGCGGCCCCACGGGCCAGTGACCCGTCAGCGCGCACGACCCGCTGCCAGGGAACCCCGGGGTCGTCGCAGACGTGAAGCGCCCGGCCGGCGGCCCGCGGCGCGGCCGGGCAGAGGTCACCGTAGGTCGAGACGAAGCCCGCGGGAATCGCCCGCGCGCGAGCGAGGATCTCCTCCGTCAACCGCGAGTCCGACACTCTCCGAAGTATGGTCTCCGCCTCCGGCGATTGCGAGTCGGTCGCCTAGTGCTGGCGCAGCCAGGTCGGCAGGAGGAACGTCCACGACCGCTTGCCGCAGCGCCGGCACCTGGCGAACGAGCTCGTCAGCGGCGCGCCGCAATGGCGGCACTCCGGCTTCGGCTTGACGATCCCGGCCCTCATCTTCCAGACCACCCACGATACGGCCCACGCGACGACGACGGCGCCGACGTTACGAACCTGGCCGTTTACCCCGGTCAGGCGGCCGTGTCGGTGGCGGGCTCGAGCGACGCGAGCGCCATCCCCGCGCACATCCAGGCGAAGGCGACGAGGAACACGAACGCGAGCACGAAATCCCCCGTCGCGTCCTTGACCACCCCCAGCACCAGCGGCGGGAAGAACCCGCCGAGGCCCCCGGCCGCGCCGACGATCCCGGTCGCGGCCCCGGTCGCTTTCGGGAAGTGAAGCGGCACGAGCTTGAACACGGCGCCGTTGCCGAGCCCGAGGCAGGCCGCCATCGTCAGGCAGAAGATCGTCACCGGGACGATCGCGGGATCGGAGGCCTGCCACGAGAGCCCGATCGCGTCGATCCCGATCCCGACGAAGGCGAAGGCGAGCACGGTCGAGCCGCCGATCCGATCCGAGAGCCAGCCCCCGATCGGGCGGGCGAAGGTGGCGACAATCGTGAACCCGGCGGCTCGCAGGCCGGCGTCGGTGAGCGAGTAGTCGAACCAGTCCTTGAGCAGCTTCGGCAGGAAGATCGCCATCGCCACGAAGCCGCCGAAGGTGACGAAGTAGAAGAGCGACAGCCGGTAGAGGTTCCAGCCCGACCTGAGCACCTCGCCGTAGGGCTGGCGCACCGGCTTGCGGTCGGGAACGTCGCGGGCTATCGACCACCAGATCAGCCCGTAGACGGCGATCACGGCACCGACAACCAGGCCCGCGACCTCCTGGCTCGCCGCGTCGCGGATCGCGGGGATCGAGAACGCCGCGACCGCGGTGCCGATGTTGCCCATCCCGTAGATGCCGAGCGCGAAGCCCTGGCGCTTGGGCGGAAACCACTCGGCGACGAACGGGACGCCGACGGCGAACGTCGCGCCCGCGGCACCGAGCAGGAAGCCGGCTCCGAGCAGAGCCGCGTAGCTGGAGGCGAAGCCGACCAGGACCGCGGCCCCCGCGGAGTAGAAGAGCATGACGGCGAACACCGGGCGCCCGCCGATCCGGTCGGTGATGATCCCGAACGGGATCCGCAGCAGCGAGCCGAGCACGACCGGGACCGAGATCATGATCGCGGTCTCGGTGTCGGAGAGCCCGAGCTCGTCCTGGATGTCGGGCGCGATCGGGGCGATCATGCCCCAGGCCGAGAAGCAGACCGCGAAGGCGATCGTGCCGAGGACGAGGTTGCGAGTCGAGCCCGCTCGATCGGGGCTCATCGACCCGCCTCGGCCCGGGCGGCCGTGACCTCCGCCCGCGACGGTCTGCCGTAGCGCGATCGGTACGGGATCGGGCTGCGGCGGAGGTAATCGACCGGAATGCTCCAGGCGTGGACGAGGCGGCTGAACGGCCACCAGGCGAACACCAGCCATGCGGAGATCACGTGGATCTGAAAGACGAAGGTGACGTGCGCCCCGGTCATCAGCTCCGGGTCCGGGTCTGCGATCAGCAGCTTGCGAAAGTAGGGGCCGACGCTCTCGCGATAGTGCACCGCGTCGCCGAAGTTGGTGATCGTCGCCAGCATCCCGGTGACGATCGCGACGGCGAGCAGGCCCATCGTGATCACATCGGCGCGCGTCGTCGTCACCCGGACGCGCGCGAAACGAAGGCGCCGATAGATGAGCAGCGCGAAGCCGACGCAGACGGCGCCGCCCGCCGCGAGCCCGCCGATGACCGCGATCACGTGGTAGGCGTCGTCGTTGATCCCGACCGTCGCGGTCCACGACCGCGGCACCAGCAACCCGAGCACGTGCCCGCCGATCGCGGCCAGCACGCCGAGGTGGAAGATCACGCTCGCGTACTTGAGCACCCGGCTCTCGAGCAGCTGGGACGAGCGCGCGCCCCAGCCGTACTGATCGCGCCGGTAGCGCCACCAGTGCCCGACGACGAAGACGACGAGCGCCGCGTATGGCAGCACGGCGTAGAGGAGGATCTCGCCCCGGCTCACTCGATCCCCCCGACCAGCGGCCGCGCCGCCCCCGGATCGTCGAGCGACATCACCTCGGGCGGCGCGAACGGCTCCAGGCCGACCTCCTCGTGCGGCGGCCCCTCGGCGGCCAGCCGCCTGACCCGGGCGAGCTTCGACGAGCTCAGCCGCGGTAGCGCCTCGACGACGACCTCCAGCAGGGGCGCGTAGGGACTCCGCTCGCGGTCGAGCCCGGCGCGCACCAGCTCGATCGCCACCCGGTGCTCCTCGAGCAGGCCGATGCCCTCCCCCGCCGGCGCCAGGGCAGCGAACTCGAGCATCAGCGGCAGGTAGTCCGGAAGCTCGTCGCCGGGCGGATCGAGGCCACCGGCGCGGTAGGCCTGCTTCAGCCTCACCATCGCGACGCCGCGCTGACGACGATCTCCGTGCACGTGGTAGGTCAGATGCAGCGTGCACTGCTTGGTGAAGTCGAAGGCCTCGATGTAGAGGCGCTGCAACTCGCCGACCGACCTCGACCCGTACCAGCCGCAAAACCGGCGCAGGCGCTCGGACTGTCGGCCGCGCGCCGGCACCAGCTCGAGCTCGGCGGCGGTCCGGGCGGCCTCGCGGCGATCCTCGTCGGGGTACTGAAGCAGCAGCGAGGCGAGCTTCAGCGGGTGGACGCGCTCAGCCACGGCCGTTGCCCTTGCGATGGACGAGGTGATCTCGGAGGTCGAAGCTCTGGTCGGCTGCGCCCTCCTCGTAGCCCGGCTCGCCGAGCGCGTGCTCGGCGGCGCCCAGCACGGCGGCGGGCTTGCCCGAGAAGTCGATCCCGCAGGAGCCCTGCTCGGCGAAAGCCTCGGGCGAGGCCTCACCGTGGCGCTTCGGCAGCACGTAGCGGTCGTCGTAGTCACCGATCGCGACCATCCGGAACATCTCCTCGATCTCCGACGGCTGCATGCCGACGTCGGTGGCGATCGCAGTGTCGACGCGGCCCTCGACGTCGGCCGCGCGCATGAAGCGGCGCATCGCCACCATCCGCGCGAGCGAGCGGCGCACCGGCTCCGGATCGCCTGCGGCGAGGAACCCGGCGAGGTACTCGACCGGAATCCGCATCTGCTCGACCGCGGCGAAGAGCTCGTCGGGATCGGCCTCGGCGCCGCCGTCGACCATGCTCTCGACCGGCGACAGCGGCGGTACGTACCAGACCATCGGCAGCGTCCGGTACTCCGGGTGCAGAGGCAGCGCGATCCGCCAGCGCTTGCACATCGCGTACACCGGGGAGCGCCGCGCCGCCTCGATCCAGTCGTCGGCGATCCCGTCGCGGCGCGCCTGCTCGCGGACCTCGGGTTCCTCGGGGTCGAGCATCAGGTCGAGGTGGGCGTCGAGCAGATCGTGCTCGTCGGGCACGGAGGCGGCCGCCTCGACCCGGTCGGTGTCGATGAGGACGATGCCGAGGTGGCGCAGACGCCCGACGCAGGTCTCCGAGCAGACCGTCGGCAGCCCGGCCTCGACCCGCGGGTAACAGAAGTTGCACTTCTCCGCCTTGCCGGTGTTCCAGTTGAAGTACACCTTCTTGTACGGGCAGCCGGAGACGCAGAAGCGCCACGAGCGGCAGGCCTCCTGGTCGACGAGCACGATCCCGTCCTCCTCGCGCTTGTACATCGCGCCCGACGGACACGAGGCGACGCAGGAGGGGTTGACGCAGTGCTCGCAGATCCTCGGCAGATACATCATGAACGCCTGCTCGAACTCGAGCTTGACCTTGTCCTCGAGCTCGCGGCGGTTGGGGTCGGCGGCGGCCGAGGTCCGCGAGCCGGCGAGGTCGTCGTCCCAGTTGGGCCCCCACTCGAGGTCGAGGTCCTTTCCGGTGACCAGCGACTTCGGCCGCGCCACCGGCTGCACGTCCGACGACGGCGCGCTGATCAGATGGTCGTAGTCGTAGGTCCAGGGCTCGTAGTAGTCGTCGATCGTCGGCATGTCGGGGTTCCAGAAGATGTTGAGCAGCTTCTGGAGCCTCCCCAGGCGCCCACCGGCCTTCAGCGTCAGCTTGCCGCGTCGGTTGAGCGTCCAGCCGCCGTTCCAGCGCTCCTGGTCCTCGTAGTCGCGCGGGTAGCCGCGACCCGGCTTCGTCTCGACGTTGTTGAACCAGATGTACTCGGTGCCGCGCCGGTTCGTCCACACGTTCTTGCATGTGACCGAGCAGGTGTGACAGCCGATGCACTTGTCGAGGTTCATCACCATCCCCATCTGCGCCCGCACCCTCATCGGTAATCGACCTCCCTGCGGCGCTTGCGGACGATGATCAGCTGGTCGCGCTGGGGACCGGTGGGGCCGTAGTAGTTGAAGCCCCAGGAGAGCTGCGCGTAGCCACCGATCAGGTGCGTCGGCTTGATCGAGATCCGGGTCAGCGAGTTGTCGGTGCCGCCGCGCGCGCCGGAGATCTCCGACACCGGGACGTTCACGTGCCGGTCCTGTGAGTGGTAGAAGAGCGCCACCCCGGGCGGCACCCGGTGGGAGACGGCGGCGCGGCAGGCGACGTTGCCGTGACGGTTGTAGACCTCGAGCCAGTCGTTGTCGGCGACGCCGATCTTCTCCGCGTCGACGACCGACAGCCACATCGCCGGGCCACCGCGAAACAGCGTCAGCATCAGCAGGTTGTCCTGAAACTCGGAGTGGATCGACCACTTGGAGTGCGGGGTGAGATAGCGAACGGTCACCTCGAGGCCCTGCTCGGCAGCCGGCTCGCCGGCGAGCCCGAGCAGCTGTCCCGCGTCGACCGGCGGCCGGTAGGCGGGCAGCGCCTCGCCCATGTCCAGCATCCACTCGTGGTCGATGAACAGCTGCTGGCGACCGGTGAGCGTGCGCCACGGGATCAGGAGCTCGACGTTGGCGGTGAAGGGCGAGTAACGACGCTGGCGGGATTCGAGACCCGACCACTCCGCCGAGGCGATCACCTTGCGTGGCTGGACCCCGATCTCGCCGAAGGTGAGCCGCTCGTCGGCGCGCTCCTCCGGCACCTGGGCGAGCGCGAGCCCGGTCTGAGGCTCCAGCGCCCGGAACCCCTCCACCGCGAGGCGCCCGTTCGTGGTCCCCGAGAGCGCCAGGATCGCCTCGCAGACGTCGACGTCGCGGGACAGGGAGGGGCGTCCGTTCGCCGGGCCGCCGCCGTTCGAGCGCCCGTTTCGGCGTGCCAGCTCGGCGACCTCTGGCTCCGGCTTCCACGAGACGCCCTTGGCGCCGATACCGGCGTTTTCGACCAGCGGACCGAGCGCCCTCATCTTCTCGCTCACGGCCGCGTAGTCGCGCTCCACCGCGACCAGCTTGGGCATCGTCCGCCCGGGGACCGGATCGCACTCGCCGGCGCGCCAGTCGCGCACCCGCCCGAGCGGCTGGGCGATCTCGTCAGGGGTGTCGTGAAGCAGCGGCGCGGCCACCAGGTCGGTCCGGGTGCCGAGATGCTCGGCCGCCAACCGGCTGAACTTCTCGGCGATCCGGTTGAACGCCTCCCAGTCGGTCTTCGTCTCCCACGGCGGCGGGATCGCGGCGTTGAACGGATGCACGAACGGGTGCAGGTCGGTGCTCGAGAGATCGTGCTTCTCGTACCAGGTTGCCGCGGGCAGGACGATGTCCGAGTACACGCAGGAGCCGTTCATGCGGAAGTCGAGCGTCGTGAACAGGTCGACCTTGCCCGTCGGCGCCTGGTCGGCCCATTCGACCTCGCGCGGGCGCTTGGAGGGCGCCGACTCGTCGGAGCGGACCGCCGCGTCGGGCACCCCGAGGATGTGGCGGAGGAAGTACTCGTGGCCCTTGCTCGAGGAGCCGAGCAGGTTGGCGCGCCACAGCGACAGCACCCGCGGAAAGTTGGCGGGCTCGTCGGGGGCCTCGCAGGCGAAGCGCAGCCGCCCCTCCCGCAGCTCCTCGACGACGTGCTCCGCCGGCTCGACACCCTTGGCGTGCGCCTCGTCACAGAGATCGAGGGGGTTGCGGTCGAAGCTCGGATAGGACGGCAGCCAGCCGAGCCGTGCCGCGAGCGCGTGGCAATCGGCGAGATGGCGGTCGCCGAGCGCCCCGTTGCCCGCGGGCGAGGTGAACTCGTCGGCGCCAAACGTCTCGTAGCGCCATTGGTCGCTGGCGAGATACCAAAACGGCGTCGCCGGCTGCTGGCGGGGGGGTCGCTGCCAGTCGAGCGCGAAGGCGACCGTCGACCAGCCGGTGATCGGCCGCACCTTCTCCTGGCCGACGTAGTGGGCCCAGCCGCCCCCGTTGACGCCCTGGCAGCCGCAGAACAGAACGAGGGCGAGCATCGTGCGGTAGGTCTGGTCGGCGTGGAACCAGTGGTTGGTGCCGGCGCCCATGACGATCATCGAGCGCCCCGGGTCCGCTCGGCATTGGCGGCGAACTCGCGCGCGATCCGGATGCAGCGGCCGGCGTCGACGCCGGTGATCGCCTCCTGCCAGGCGGGGGTGTGCGGGGCCGAATCGTCGTCGTAGCCGCTCGGCCACTCGCCGGGAAGCCCCTCGCGCGCGACCCCGTACTGGGCGAGCGCGAGATCGAGCACGGTGGTCACGAGCCGGCCGCCGACCCGCCTCGCCGGGACGCCCCGCAGCATCGTCGTGCCGCCCTCGGTCTCGCCGCCCTCGAACCGCGGCAGGGTCACCTCGACCAGCTCCTCGTGGTGACCGAGCAGGCTGAGGGCCGGATCGACCTCGCCGAGATCGAGGTTCCAGCCGCCGGCGTTGCGCTCGCCCCAGCGGTGGCCGATCGAGCCGTTCGGGACCACCGGCGCGCCCCGCGTCGCGTCGAAGACGACCGCCTTCCAGTCCGCGTTCTCACCGCCGTCGCCGAGGTCGGAGGCGCGCAGGAACGCGTCGGCGACGCGCGAGCCGTCGTCGCGCTCGCGTAGCGTCACCAGCATCGGCATGTCGGTGTAGCGGCGGGCATAGTCGCGGAAGTAGGGGACCTCGCGCTCGACGTAGAACTCGTGCAGGATCACGTGGCCCATAGCCATCGCCAGCGCGCCGTCGGTGCCGGCCTCGGCCGGGAGCCATTGGTCGGCGAACTTCGTGTGCCCGGCGTAGTCGGGCGAGATCACCACGACCTTCTGGCCGCGGTATCGGGCCTCGGTCATGAAGTGGGCGTCCGGGGTCCTCGTCTGTGGGATGTTCGAGCCCCAGAGCATCAGGTAGGAGGCGTTCCACCAGTCGGCCGACTCGGGGACGTCGGTCTGATCACCCCAGATCTGCGGCGAGGCCGGCGGCAGGTCCGCGTACCAGTCATAGAAGGAGAGGCAGACCCCGCCGATCAGCGAAAGAAAGCGGGTACCGGCCGTGTAGGAGACCATCGACATCGCCGGGATCGGGGAGAACCCGGCGATCCGGTCGGGGCCGTAACGGCGAATCGTGTGCACGTGGGCGGCGGCGATCAGCTCCGCGGCCTCGTCCCAGGAGGCGCGCAAGAAGCCCCCCTTGCCCCGCTGCGACTTGTAGGCGCGGGCGCGCTGCGGGTCCTCGACGATCGAGGCCCAGGCCTCGACCGGGTCTTCGAGGCGCTCGCGCGCCGCCCGGTACATCTCCAGCAGGATCCCCCGCACGTAGGGGTATTTCGGGCGCAGCGGCGAGTACACGTACCAGGAGAAGGAGGCACCGCGCGGACAGCCCCGGGGCTCGTAGTCGGGAACGTCCGGCCCGTTGCTCGGGTAATCCGTCTGCTGGGTCTCCCAGGTGACGAGCCCGTCCTTGACGTGGATCTTCCACGAGCACGAGCCGGTGCAGTTGACACCGTGAGTCGAGCGCACGATGCGATCGTGCTGCCAGCGGCGCCGGTAGGACGCCTCCCAGTCGCGCGCGTAGGTCGATGCCTCGTTCCAGCCGTCGGCGGAGCGCTGACGCGGCTCGAAGAACTGCTTGGCCCGCAACAGGGCGCGGCCGCGGGCGCTCATCCGCTCATTCCCGCCCGCTGGACCGGGTGCTCCATCGGCGGGCGATCCTATCCGAACCCCGCGGCCTCAAGCGTGCAAACGAGCCGCGCCGGACGCGTCGCCTCTCGGCCCAGCGGCTCACGAACCGCCGCGCTCGATCGTTATCACCACGACATGCACAGCCGACTGACCGTCTTCGAGACAACGCTTGGAACGGCCGCCGTCACCTGGGCCGAACGCGGGCTTACGGGGGTCTGCCTACCGCTCGGCGGCCGCGCGCAGGCGCTGGCTCGGATCCGGCGCCGTCACCCGGGCGCCGCCGAGGCGCCGCCACCCGCGCCGGTGCGCGAGGCCGTCGACGAGATCGCCGGCATGCTCGCCGGCGAGCCCCGCGATCTGACCGGCGTCGAGCTCGACATGCGGGGCGTCGAGCAGTTCGACCGCCGCGTCTACTCCGCGGCGCGGACGATCGCGCCTGGGACGACCCGAACCTACGGTGAGCTCGCCGCCATGATCGGTGCTCCGCAGGAGGCGCGTGCGGTCGGCGCGGCCCTCGCTCGCAACCCCTTCCCGCTCCTCGTGCCCTGCCATCGGGTGCTCGCCGCGGGCGGCGGCCTCGGCGGCTTCTCGGCGCCCGGCGGGGTGGCGACGAAGCTGCGACTGCTGGGCATCGAGGGCGTCCCGTTCGCCCAGCAACCGTCGCTGTTCACATGAACTTCCCGAACGATCCCCCACCCGCCGAGTTGGCGACCGGATGCGCCGCTAACGATCGTCGGCGGGCAGCTGGCGCTCCGCGGCGCTGACCTCTCGCTGGAGCGCCTTTACCTCGCGCTTCGCGGTCGCCAGGTCGGCTCGCGCGCGGCGCAGGTCGCCCTCCGCCGCATCGACCCGGCTGACGCTCTGATCGCGGCGGGCCTCGGCGACCTCGAGGCGCTCGCGCAGCCGCGCCAGCTCCCTGCCGGCGCGCTCGACCTCGCGGCGCTGCGACCGCTTCGGCGCCCGGCCACGGCGGGGCTTGCCGGCGCCGGAGAGCGCAGAGATTCCGATCGTCGCCGCGGTCGCCTCGCGCTCCACCCGCCCGTGCAGCACCCGCGATCGCAGCTCTGCGTCCGCGCCGGCCGCGTGCAGGGTCTCGGCGACGCGGTCGATGATCGCGCCGCTCGCCCGCCGGCCACCGACCCCGCCCACCCGCCGGGCCGCCTCGACCATCCCCTCGACCTCGTGGCGCTCTCCGGCCGCCGCGTCGCGGAGCTCGGCCGGGTCGGCGTCCTCGTCGAGCACCCGTCGCTGCGCCTCGGCCAGCTCGTCCACGGCCGCCGTGAACCGGCGGGCGCGCTCGGGATCTTCGGCGCTGACCCGGTTGATCAGCCATGCCGCCCGCGAGGGCCGGCGCAGCTTCTTCACTCGCTCCGCGGCCCCGCGCTCGCCCTCGGCCCGGAGCTCCTTGGCGAGCTCGTTGCGGGAGGCGACGAAGCCGTCCGGCGGCTCGCTGTAGAGCGGGTCGAGGCGGCGCTCGACCTCGAGAGTGAGATCCGGCTCCGCTTCGCTCTGCTGGTCGCGCTTCGGCATCGAGATGGGTGACGCGAGTTCTACTCCAAGCGGCGGCGCGGGTCGGCGGCCCGCTCCAGATCCGCCGGGGTGGTCGCCACGCCCCGATCCACCGGCCGGATCGCCGGTTCTCGCAGCGTTACCGTCCCGAGACCATGGGTAGGAGACCCGCATGGCGGCGACCGCCGCGGAGCTGATCCCCGAGGGACGCGGCATCAAGGCGCTGCGCGATGCGGCCGCCGGCTGCCGGGCATGCCCGCTGTGGCGCGACGCGACCCAGACGGTGTTCGGAGACGGGGCCGCTCGCGCCGCGCTGATGCTGGTCGGCGAGGTGCCCGGGGACCGCGAGGATCGCGAGGGAGTGCCGTTCGTGGGCCCGGCCGGCCACCTGCTCGATCGGGCGCTCGCCGACGCCGGGATCGACCCCGCCGACACCTACCGGACCAACGCCGTCAAGCACTTCAAGTGGAAACCGCGCGGCAAGCGCCGCATCCACCAGACGCCGTCGAAGCTCGAGGTCGAGGCGTGCCGACCATGGCTCGACGCCGAGCTCGACCGGGTGCGCCCCGAGGTCGTCGGCATCCTCGGCGCAACCGCCGCGAAGGCGCTCCTCGGCCCCAGCTTCCGGGTCACCAAGCAGCACGGTGAGCGGCTCGAGGTGGATTTCGCCCCGGTCGCGATCGCGACCTTCCATCCGTCCGCGGTGCTGAGGGCCCAGGACGAGGACCGCGAGCGGGCGTACGCCGACCTGGTCGCCGACCTTCGGGTGATCGCCGGGGCGCTCGGCTGAACTAGGGCTTGGCGCCGACGCCGCTGCGCAGCTCGCCCTGCCGCAGCGGCCCGGTTGTGGCGGGGTCGAGCGGGGGCGTCGGGTGACCCGAGCCCTTGCCGAGGCCCGCGAGCAGCTCGCCGAGCGCCTCGGCGGCGCTGTGGCGTGGCCGCCAACCGAGCTCGACGTTGGCCCGCCGGGCGCTCATGATCGGCACCGCGAGAGCCATGTCGAGCCACCCGGGCGGCGACGGTTGTAGCCGCAGCCTCCAGGAGAGCGCGGCGAGGGCGCGAAGCAGGCGCGGCGAGACGCGGAGCCGGCGGGCGTCGAGGATCTCGGCCAGCGACTCCGGATCGAGAACCGGCTCGGCGGCGAGGTTGAAGGCGCCCGCCGCGTCGCCGATCGTCGCCAGTCGAAAGGCCTCGGCGACGTCGGCGGTGTGAACGGCCTGGAAGCGCAGCCGCTCGATCTCCGGGATCACGGGCACGCCCGCACGAAGCAGCGGGCTCGGGAACAGCGGTCCGAGGAACAGGCGCCGGATGCCGGTCGCCGCCTCGCGCCGGAAGATCAACGCCGGGCGCAGGCGAACGACGCGAATCGACTCATGCTCGCCCTCGAACCGGTCGAGGATCGACTCGACCTCGGCCTTGTGGCGCGAGTAGAAGGAGCTGCGGACGCCGCCGGTCGGCCAGCTCTCGTCGACCGCTCGGTCCTTCGGGCCCGGCGAGTAGGCACCGACCGACGAGGCGTGAACGATCGACCCGACGCCCGCCGCGGCGGCGCTCTCGAACACCCGGCGGCTGCCGTCGACGTTGACGGCCCGGAGCGTAGCCTGATCGCGCGAGGGCTGGATCAACCAGGCGAGATGGATGACGGTGTCGACGCCCTGGAACGCCTCGGCCAACCGGTCGTCGGTGACCAGGTTCGCCACCCGCCACTCGACCTTTGGGACCTCGAGCCTGGGGGCGCGGCGTGCGAGCCCGACCACCGAGCGCACCGCCGGCTCGGCGGCGAGCGCCGCGACCACCGCACTGCCGACGTTCCCGGTAGCCCCGGTTACGGCGACGCGCATCCCCCCCTTCGCCCCGTCCGCCATCAGGCGGCGCGATCGACCGGCGCCTCGTGGCCCTCCTCGGAGGCGCAGTGGGCGCAGCAGAACATCGAGCCGCCGGCCTCGACCCCGTGTCCGATGATCCGGCAGCCGCAATGGGCGCACGTCGGGGCGAGCGCGTGGATCGCGCACTCGAACGAGTCGAAGGTGTGCCCGGCGCCGCCCATCCGGACCTCGAACGCCTTGTCGTAGTCGTTCCCGCAGACCTCACAGACCGCCATCGGGCTCACCGCCTCTCCTCGAACTCGTGCCGATGAGCGGCTACCCGGACGCGGCGGCCCGCTAACTGGGCGACCGATGCCGAACCACAAATCGACGCGGGCCCGCGTGCCGGACCTCGCGGACGCGCGAAGCGGGGTTTGCGAGGATGGTCACGGTGACGATCGAGCGGCAGGGCCACCCGCGCGCCGACCAGCAGCCGGCCACGGCCGACTCCGCGGTTCGCGGCCGCGCGCTGACCAAGGACTTCGGCGAGGGCCCGACGGCGGTCGCGGCGCTGCGGGGCATCGACATCGACCTGGCGCGGGGGAGCTTCACCGCGATCATGGGCCCGTCCGGCTCCGGCAAGTCGACCCTGCTGCACATCCTCGCCGGGCTCGAGCGGCCGACCTCGGGATCGGTGGAGATCGCGGGCACACGGCTGGATGAGCTCTCCGACCGCGAGCTGACACTGCTGCGGCGGGCGGAGATCGGGTTCATCTTCCAGAGCTACAACCTGCTCCCGGTGCTGAACGCGGAGGAGAACATCACCCTCCCGGTGAAGATCGGCGGCGCCGAGCCGGATCGCGACTGGCTCGAGACCCTGATCCGGACCACCGGCCTCGAGGAGCGCCGCGAGCACCGCCCCACCGAGCTCTCGGGCGGCGAGCAGCAGCGGGTCGCGGTCGCCCGCGCGCTGATCACGCGCCCGGCCGTGGTCTTCGCCGACGAGCCCACCGGGAACCTCGACTCCACCTCGGGCAGGCAGATCCTCGATCTGCTCCGCCGCGCGGTCGACGAGTTCGGGCAGACGATCGTCATGGTCACCCACGACGCCGGCGCCGCCGCGATCGCCGACCGGGTGCTCTTCCTCAGCGACGGCAAGATCGTCGACAGCCACGAGCACCCTTCGATCGAGGTGATCCTCGACCACCTCAAGGCGCTGCGATGAGCAGGCTCGCGCTGCGCGGGCTCGCCCAGCGCAAGCTGCGCTCGGCGCTGACGGGGATCGCGGTCCTGCTCGGCGTCGCGATGATCGCCGGGACCTACATCGAGACCGACCAGATCACGCACGCGTTCGAGGACATCACCTCGCAATCGGTCGAGAACCTGGACGTGGTCGTCGTCCCGAGGGAGGAGTTCAGCTCGAGCTTCGGATCGGAGCTGCCCACCCTCGACGCCCGGCTCGTCGATCGCGTCCGCGACGTCCCCGGGGTATCGGCGGCCGAGGGCGAGCTGACCGCGTACGGCCACATGGTGGTCGACGGAGAGGTGGTCGAGACGTTCGGCGCGCCGGGCCTCGTGATCGCCGATGCGGCGCCGCGCTTCGATCCGAGCGAGACGGTGGAGGGACGTGACCCGACCGGCCCCGACGAGGCGAGCGTGCTCGAGCAGAACGCGACCGACAACGGGATCGAGATCGGCGACCGGATCGGCGTCACCACGCGCCACGGGATCAAGCACGTCACGGTCGTCGGCCTGATCGCATTCGGCGAGGGGGGCTCGGCGCTCGGCGGGACCACCGTGGTGGAGCTCGATAGGGCCCGTGTCGCGCAGTGGTTCGACCTCGAGGACAAGCTGTCGTCGATCAGCGTGATCGCCGACGACGGGGTCGACCCTCAGATCCTCTCGGATCGCATCGACGCCGCGCTCCCGAAGGCGGCGAAGGTGCAGACCGCGAGCGAGAACGCCGAGGAGTCGGCGGACGAGATCAACGACCAGATCGGGTCCTTCCTCACCCCCGCGCTGCTGGCGCTCGCGGGAGCCGCGGTGCTGGTCGGCGCGTTCATCATCTTCAACACCTTCTCGATCACGGTCGCCCAGCGCACCCGGGAGTTCGCGATGCTGCGGGCGCTCGGGGCCACGCGCCGGCAGGTGCTCGCGGTGGTCAGCGGCGAGGCGCTCGCCGTCGGGGTGATCGCCTCGGCGGTCGGGCTCGCCGCGGGGATCGGGTTCGCGAAGCTCCTCAACGCACTCTTCGACGCCGCGGGATTCGGCATCCCCCGGACCGGGCTGGTGCTCGCCCCGCGGACGGTCGCGATCGCGCTCATCGTCGGCATCGGGGTGACGCTGCTCGCCTCGCTGGTCCCCGCGATGCGGGCGACCCGGGTGGCGCCGGTGGCGGCGATGTCCGGTGTCTCGGCGCGCCAATCGCGGCGCTCACGCCGGATCTCGGCCGTGATCACCGTGCTCTGCGCGCTCGGGGGCATCGGCCTGGTCGCCCAGGGCCTGTTCGGCGGCGGCGCGGCGACGGCGAAGCTGAGCGCGATCGGCGGCGGTGCGGTCCTGATGTTCGTCGGCGTCGCGCTCTCGGCGCGCTACCTCGTGCGCCCGCTCGCGGCCGTGATCGGCTGGCCGATCGAGCGCGCCTTCAAGACCCCGGGCCGGCTGGCGCGCGAGAACGCCGAGCGCAATCCCGGCCGGACCGCGATCACCTCGGCCGCGCTGATGGTCGGCCTCGGCCTGGTCGTGTTCGTCGCCGTCTTCGCCGCGACCCTCAAATCGAGCATCGGACGCCAGGTCGACGAGCTGGTTCGGGCCGACGTCTTCGTCTACAGCCAGGACTTCCAGCCTTTCCCCTCACGTACGACCAAGGTCGTGAGCGAGGTCCCGGGAGTGACCGCCGCGGTTCCGATGCTCTTCGACCAGCTCGAGGTCAACGGCGAGAAGTCGAATGCGGCCACGGATTACCTGGTCGGGCTGGACCCGAGCCAGCTCGCGGACGTGTACACCTTCGACTGGGTCGACGGCGATGACTCACTGCTCGCCCAGCTCGGAGACGACAACGCGCTGATCGAGGAGCAGTTCGCGAAGACGCACGAACTCGAGGTCGGCGATCGCTACGAGGTCGTCACGCCGTCGGGCGGAGAGGCGACGCTGCGGGCGATCGGGGAGTACCGCGATCCGACCATCCTCCAGGGCTCGATCTCCACCACCGAGACCCTGACCGCGATCTCGCCGGCGCGCGACCCGGTGTCGCTGCTCGTCTCGATCGACGACTCCGCGGACGCGGGCGCGGTGCAGCAGGCGATCAAGGACGCGCTGGAGCCGTTCCCGACCACGAAGGTCGAGAGCAAGGCCGAGTATCAGCAGACGATCTCCGACCAGCTCAACCAGATCGTCTACCTGCTCTACGCGCTGCTCGCGATGAGCATCTTGATCTCGCTGTTCGGGATCGCGAACAGCCTCTTCCTCTCGATTCACGAGCGCACCGGGGAGATCGGCGTGCTGCGCGCGGTCGGCGCGACGGCCACGCAGCTGCGTCGCGTGATCCGCTACGAGAGCGTGATCACCTCGGTGATCGGCGGATTGCTGGGCACTGCGGTCGGCGTCGTGTTCGCTTGGCTGCTGGTGCGGTCGCTGTCGGAGTTCGGGTTCAGCCTCAGCATCCCGGTGATCCAGCTGGTCGTCTTCATGGCCCTCGCCGTCGTCGTCGGGGTCCTGGGAGCGATCGCCCCCGCCAGGCGGGCCTCACGCCTCGACGTGCTCGACGCGATCCGCTACGAGTAGGCGCGATGACCAACCCAAGGAAGCCGCCCGTGAGTAGCCGCGGGGTCGCGGGGGCCAGCCGATGAGGGTCGTCGTCGCGCTCGGCGGCAACGCCCTGCTGCGCCGCGGGGAACCGGCCGACGCCGGCGCGCAGCGACGCAACGTCGAGATCGCGGTCGAGGCCTTACGTGAGCTCGCCGGCGAGCACGAGCTGGTCGTCACCCACGGCAACGGCCCGCAGGTCGGGCTCCTCGCGCTGCAGTCGGAGGCCTACCGAGACGTGAGCCCGTACCCGCTCGACGTCCTCGGCGCCGAATCGGAGGGGATGATCGGCTACCTGCTCGAGCAGGGGCTCGAGAACGCCCTCCCAGGACGGCGCGTAGCGACGCTGCTGACCCAGGTCGAGGTCGACGCGAGCGATCCCGCGTTCAGCCACCCGAGCAAGCCGGTCGGCCCCGTCTACTCACGGGCCGAGGCCGAGCGGCTGGCGTCGCAGCGGGGCTGGTCGGTGGCCGCCGACGGCGACCGCTGGCGACGCGTCGTCCCCTCGCCCGAGCCGCTGCGGATCGTCGAGCTGGCGACGATCGAGCTGCTCGTCGGCGCCGGCGTGATCGTGATCTGCGTCGGCGGCGGAGGCGTCCCCGTGGTGGTCGACGCCGACCGCCTTCTGCGCGGCGTCGAGGCGGTGATCGACAAGGACCTGGCGGCCGCCCTGCTCGCCCGCGAGCTCGGCGCCGACGCGCTGCTTCTGCTCACCGACGTCGAGGCGGTCGAGGCCGACCACGGTGGACCCGCGGCGCGGCCGATCCGCGCCGCGACCCCGGAGGAGCTGCGGTCGCTGGAGCTCCCGTCCGGCTCGATGGGCCCGAAGGCGGAGGCCGCGTGCCGGTTCGTCGAGGCGAGCGGAGGGACGGCCGCGATCGCGGCGCTCGCGGACGCGGCGGCGGCGCTGCGCGGTGACGCGGGGACGATCGTGACCCGCGAACGACCGCACGCGGGGGCCTGAGGCCGATCTCAGTCGGCGGTCGAGCTCAGCGAGCGCGGGGTGACGACCACCGGGCAGGCCGCGTCGCGAACGACCGTCGACGACACTCCGCCGAGCAGCACGCGACCGAGCGGGCCGTAGCCGCGCGATCCCATCGCCAGCAGGTCGAAGCGCTCCGAGGCCTCGACGAGCGCGGTCCGCGGCTCGCCCTCGACGACGCGGGCCGCGACCTCGAGCGGTACGGCGAGCGACGCCGCCGCGGCTTCCGCGTCGGCCTGCATCTGCCGGCGGCCACGCCCCAGGCTCTCGGCCATCGCGATCTGCGACGCCGGCGTCTCGCGCCCGTCCGTCGCCTCCAGCGGGTCGTACGGATCCGCGACCGCGAGCAGCTCCAGCTTCGCGCCGGCCGCTGCGGCGAGCTCGCTCGCGAACCGGAGCGCGAGCCGCGCCTCGGTTGAGCCATCGTCGGCGACGCCGATCGAGCGCAGCTCGCGCGCCTGAGCCGCGTATCCCCGGGGGGCGATCGCGAGTGGGCACGGCGCCCCCGCCATCAGCCGGTCGGCCACCGTCCCCGGCATCACCCTGCCGAGCCGCCCACGATGCGTGGACCCGAGCACGAGCAGATCCGCGCCACGAGCCTCGGCCAGCTGATGCAGCTCGCGCGCCGGGCTGACGGCGCAGGCGTCGATGACCTCCACGTTCGGCAGTCCGCTCAGGGCGGCGCTCGCCTCGGCGCGCAGGCGTTCGCCCTCGTCGCGCACCAGCCGCTCGTAGACCTGCCACGTCGCCTCGGTCGGCGCGTACGTCAGCACCGACAGGACGACGACCTCGGCCTCCCACAGCGAGCCGAGCAGGCTTGCCAGCGCGAGCCCGTCTCGAGACGGGTCGCTGCCGTCGTAGCCGGCGACGATCGTTCTCGTGGCGGCGGTGGTCATCGCGGTCTGCCGAAGACGCGCAGCCTAGTGTGCCGATCACGCGGACCGGCATGCCGTGGGCCGACGCGGGAAAGGGTCAGCCGAGCATCGTGACCGAGATCGGACCGAGAGAGCCCGAGGACAAGGCGGTCGAAGGCTCGATCGACCCGGAGGAGCGGCTCGACCTCCTGCTCAGGCACCTGGGTACGCGGCGCAGCGGGCTGCGAGCTCGCGAGGCGAGCCGCCGGCTCCAGCAGTACGGCCCGAACGAGATCCGGCGTCGCGAGGGCGCCGGCCACCTGCGCGATCTGCTGCGCCAGTTCACGCATCCGCTGGCCCTGCTGCTCTGGGGCGCGGCGGCGCTGGCGGTGGTCGGCGGGATCGCCGCGCTGGCGGTCGCGATCGTGATCGTGATCGTCCTCAACGCCGGGTTCGCGTTCGCGCAGGAGCGCCAGGCAGAGCGGGCGACCGAGGCGCTGAAGCGGTACCTGCCGCCGCAGGCGCGCGTCCGCCGCGACGGCGAGGCGATCGAGGTCTCGGCCGCGGAGCTGGTCCCGGGCGACGTGCTGCTGATCGAGGAGGGCGATCGGCTGTCGAGCGACGCGCGGCTGATCTCGGGCTGGGTGGAGATCGACGCCTCCCCGCTCACCGGCGAGTCGCAGCCCGTGGCGCGAAGCGCCACCCGCGGCGCAGCCGGCGACCTCGCTGCTGCAGGCCGAGGACCTCGTCTTCTCGGGCACCCTGTGCACCGGCGGCGAGGCCGAGGCGGTCGTCGTTCGCGACCGGGATGCACACCGAGCTCGGCCGCATCGCGGCGCTCACACAGCGGGTGCGCGCGGAGCTCAGCCCGCTGCAGATACAGGTCAACAGCGTTGCCAAGCTGATCGCCGGAATCGCGATCGCCGCGGGGGTCGTCTTCCTGCTCATCGGCCTCACGGTCGCCGGCCTGCCGCTCGACGACGCGGTCACCTTCGCGATCGGCCTCCTGGTCGCCAACGTCCCGGAGGGGCTGCTGCCGACGATCACGCTCGCGCTCGCGGTCGGGGTGCGTCGGATGGCGCGCCGCCAGGCGCTCGTCAAGCGGCTCACCGCCGTCGAGACGCTGGGCTCCACGGACGTCATCTGCACCGACAAGACGGGCACCCTGACGACGGGCGGATGAGCGCCCGGTTCGTGTGGGCGGACGGCGAGGAGATCGACCTCGCCCGGCCCCACGGCGCGGTCATCGACACCGAGCCGTTCTCGGCCGTGCTGCGCACCGCGGTCCGCTGCAACAACGCCGGCGCGGAGCTCGTCGACGGTGACTGGGAGCGCACCGGCGACCCGAGCGAGAGCGCCCTGCTGCTGGCCGCGGCGCAGCTCGGCGAGGATGTGAGCGCCGCGCAGGCCGAGCGCGAGCGGCGTCGCACCGGGGTATTCCACTTCGACGCCCGCGTCAAACGGATGACCACCGTGGACTCCGAGCCGGGGGGCGAGCTCTGGTACCACGTCAAGGGAGCCCCGCTCGAGCTGTTGGAGCGCTGCACCGCTGAAGCGCACGGGCGACCGGCGATCGCCCGCTCGACGATCCCGCGCGGAGGCGGATCCGCGATGCGTTCGAGGCCTACGCGGGCCGCGGAATGCGGGTCCTCGGGTTCGCCGAGCGCCGCTCGGAGGGGGCTTCCGTGCCCGCCGATCGCGCCGCGGCGGAGTCGGAGCTGGACCTTCGTCGGCCTGGTCGCGCTCGAGGACCCGCCGCGATCGGAGGTCGGGGGTGCGGTCGCCCGCTGCCGGCGGGCGGGCGTGAGGATAATCGTCGTCACCGGCGATCACGCGCTCACGGCCGAGGCGATCGCGCGCCAGGTCGGGATCATCACCGCAACGCCGCGAATCGCGACCGGGCTCGAGGTCGACGCGCTCAGCGAGAACGAGCTCGACGAGCTGCTCGATTCCTCCGCGGAGCTGGTTGTCGCGCGCAGCAATCCCGAGACAAGCTGCACCTGGTCGACGCGCTGCGCGACGCAGGGCCACACGGTGGCGATGACCGGCGACGGGGTGAACGACTCGCCCGCCCTGCGCCGCGCGGACATCGGCGTCGCGATGGGGGCCAGCGGAACCGAGGTCGCGCGCGAGGCGGCGACGATGGTGCTCACCGACGACAACTTCGCCTCGATCGTCGCCGCGATCGAGGAGGGAAGGGTCGTCTACGAGAACATTCGCAAGTTCATCACCTACATCTTCGCCCACGCGACCCCGGAGATCGTTCCGTTCCTGATCTTCGCGCTCTCGGGAGGCGCGATCCCGCTGCCCGCTCACCGCCCTGCAGATCCTGGCGATCGACCTCGGCACCGAGACGCTCCCCGCGCTGGCTCTCGGGCGCGAGCCCGCCGAGCCCGGGATCCTCGATCGACCGCCCCGCGAGCGCGGCTCGGGGATCGTCGATCGCCGGATCCTCACGCGCGCCTGGCTGTGGCTCGGCCTCGTCGAGGCGACCCTGGTCACGGGCGGGTTCTTCTTCGTCCTGCTCGACGCCGGCTGGTCACCGGGCGACCCGACCGGCGAGGGCAGCGCCCTGCATGCCGACTACCTCGCCGCGACGACGATGACCTTCGCCGGAATCACGGCTTGCCAGGTCGGGACGGCCTTCGCAGCTCGTACCTCCCGCGCGTCACTGCGCGAGATCGGCGTCCTCTCGAACCCGCTGCTGCTCTGGGGCATCCTGTTCGAGCTCGCGTTCGCCGCTGCGCTCGTCTACCTGCCGCCGCTGCAGGATCTGTTCTCGACCGCGCCCCTGGGTGCTCCCGAGCTCGCGATCCTCGCCACGTTCCCGTTCCTCGTCTGGGGCTCGGACGAGCTGCGACGCTGGTGGGTGCGCAGGCGGGACGCGGCCGCGGTCGCGAGCCGCGAATGACGATGATGGCCCTCGATGCGCGATTTGACTGAGATCGCGGTCGGCTTCGACGCCAGCCCCCAGGGGCTTGACGGGCTCCGGCTCGGCGAGCTGCTGGCGCGCACGGTCGGCGTGCAGCTGCTCGTGGTGCGGGTGCAGACCGGACGAGGCGGGAACGACAGTGGCGGCGAGGCCGAGCTCGAGTCGGACCTGGCCCAGGCGCTCGCCGGCTCGACGGTGAGCCGGCGAGCTCGCCTGGTTCGCCGCCGCTCGCCCGACAAGGCGCTCGCCGAGCTCGCCGCCGCCGAGCCCGCGATCGGGCTGATCGCGCTCGGCTCCACGCACCGCGCCGGGATCGGACGCGTTCTCCCGGGCGGCGTCGCCGAGCACCTGCTCGCTGGTGCGCCGTGCTCGATCGCCGTTGCGCCACGCGGCTACGGGGGGTCGAGCCCGCCCGAGCCGGCCGACCCCCCGCGCGTGATCGCCGTCGGCTACGACGGCTCGCCGGAATCCGAAGCGGCGCTCGAGCTCGCGAGATCGCTGGCCGAGGCCGCGGAGGCGACCGTCCGCGTGATCGCCGTCGGCCAGCCGCAGGCGGCCGCCTGGGACGCCGGCCAGACGGCGGCGGGCGCGGCCGCGGCTCCCGCCCTCGACCTCCAGAGCCGCCTGCACGAGGCCGTCGCGAGGCTCCCCTCCGAGTTGCGCGCGCTGCCGATCTACGAGCGTGGTATGGCGGCTCGCCATCTGCTCGAGCACGCCGAGGAGGGTGTCGACCTGCTGATCATGGGTTCGCGCGGCCACGGGCCGCTGGGCGCGACGCTGCTCGGCAGCACCACCCGGGTGGTGTTCGACGCCTGCCCGTGCCCGGTCGTCGTCGTCCCGAGGCCGGCGATCGCGCCACCGTCGTGACCGGCGCCACCGAGGAGCGCGGTCCACTTCCCAGTTCCCCGCGGGGGCGGGCACTGGCGCTGCTCGTGGTCGGCGTCATCGTGGTGCTCGCGTTGCTCTACGTCGCGCTGCCCGCCGTGGCCGGCCTCGACGAGACCTGGCGCCGGCTGTCGCGCGGCGACCCGGTGTGGCTGTTCGCGGCCATGCTGCTCGAGTTGGCCTCCTTCGCGGCCTACATGGCGTTCTTCCGGGTCGTGTTCGGGACCGCGTCGCCGCGGCTCGATTGGCGAGCCAGCTACCGGATCACGATGGCCGGCGTCGTCGCCACCCGGCTGCTCGCGGTCGCTGGGGCCGGCGGGATCGCGCTCACCGCTTGGGCGCTGCGGCGGCTCGGGCTCGCGGCGCGGAGCGTCGCCGCGAGGATGGCGACCTTCTACGTCGTCCTCTACGGCGTCTTCATGGCGGCGCTCGTGATCGGCGGAATCGGGCTTCGCGTCGGCCTGCTGCCGGGCGCCGCACCGCCCGGCCTGACCGTGGTCCCCGCTGCCCTCGGCGGCCTGGCGATCGCGGTGGCGCTCGGGGCCGCCTGGCTCTTCGACGACCTCGACGGGGCGATGGGCCGCGCCGACGAGCGCCGCGCGGGGCGGATCCGACGATTTCTCAGCGCGATCCCGGCGACGCTGTCCTCCGGCGTCCGGGGCGGGATCGAGCTGCTGCGCACGCCCCGCCCCGGACTCCTGGGCGCGGTCGGCTGGTGGGGGTTCGACATCGCGGTCCTCTGGGCGTGCTTGGAGGCGTTCGGAGCCGGGCCTCCGATCGCGGTGGTGGTGACCGCCTACTTCGTCGGCCAGACCGCGAACGTGCTGCCGATCCCGGGGGGCGTCGGCGCCGTCGAGGGCGGGATGATCGCGGCGCTGATCGGCTTCGGCGTGGCCGGTGGCCCGGCGATCGTCGGCGTCCTCTGCTACCGGGCGTTCGCCTTCTGGTTGCCGATCGTTCCGGGGACGATCGCCTACCTGCAGCTGCTCCGCACGCAGAGCTCCGCGGCCACTACGTAGCCGATCCGGTGCTCGTTCCCGATGGTCCGCCGGCCTCCCGTACATAGGGTGGTGACATGAACTCCGAAGCCACTTCCGCCCCGCCGTCCCATCCGCTCGCCGATCGCACCGTGGACGAGGTAGCCAGCATCGGCATCGTCAGCGTGACGCCCGACGCGCCGCTCGACGAAGTTGCCTGGCTGATGACGAGCAACCGGGTGCACGCCGTCGTCCTCGCCGGCAAAGCCCCCGAGACTTCGGTGATCGCCGACGCCGACCTGATCGGCGCCGCGTGCAGCGGCCACTTCGACGAGCTTCGAGCGCGCGACGTCGCCGGCACCGAGGCGGTCGGCATTCGCGGCGACGAGACGCTCGAGCGCGCCGCGCAGCTGCTCGCCGAGCACGCGGTCTCCCACCTCATCGTTCGCGACCGGCGTCGGCTGCCGATCGGCGTCCTCTCCACCCTGGACATCGCGCGGGCGATCTCTGAGCGAGGCTGAGCTAGCGTCGCCGGGCGGCGCCCGGACTCCGCCCAGCAGGCCTGTCATTCAGCTACGAGCGGCGTCCCGGCGCCAGGTCCGCGCATCGACCAGGGCCTCGAGCTCGGCGGCCAGCTCCTCCGGCGAGCCGTCGGTGAGCAACTCCGCGCGCCACGGCGCGGGGACCTCGTCGAGCGGCTCGGCCGCCGGCAGCTGTCGCTCGAGCACCGCCGCATCGGCGTCGGAGACGCGGCCCGGCTCGTCCGCTCGCGCGCTGACCCGCTTGAAGAGCGTCCCCGCCGGGGCGCGACACTCGACGAACAGCACGGGAGCCGGAGCGTCTCCGAGCCCGGCCCGAAACGCGTCGCGTTCGTCGCGGCGATGGAAGGTCGCGTCAACGAACACGCCCCCGTCGCGCTCGAGGCACTCGGCCGCGGCCCGACCGAGCTCGCGGTACGTCTCCAGCGTTCGTTGACGCGAATAGAGCTCCTGCCCGCCGCGCTCGGTCGCGCTCAGGCCCGCGAGGCGCTTGCGGGTGAGATCGGAGGACAGGTGCTCCCAGCCACTCAGCTTCGAGGCCTGCCGGGCGAGCGTCGTCTTGCCGACGCCCGAGACCCCGCAGATGACCACGGCCAGGGGACGGCGCGACCGCCAGGCGAAGCGATGGCCGAGGTCGATCAACTCCCGGGCCTGCTCGGCGGCACGCTCGTGCTCGGCGTCACCTTCCGGCAGCTCCGCGGCGCGCAGGCACGCCACCTTGGCCCGGACCCAGGCGCGGTAGGCCGCAAAGAAGAAGAGCAACGGATCGTCGCCGGGGTCCCCACCGGCGCTCCGGTAGTCGGCGACCAGGCCCAGCGCCAGCGGCTCCTCCCCGAGCTCGGTCAGGTCCATGACCAGGAAGGCGATGTCGGCCGCCACGTCGATCTGGCGCAGCTCCGGGTTGAACTCGATGCAGTCGTAGACGTAGACGTCCTCGCGCTCGGGGACGATCACGTGCTCGGCGCGCAGATCCCCATGGCAATCACGAACCAGCCCGGCCCCCGCCCTCGCCTCCAGCTGGCCGCGCCTCGCGGCAAGGAAGGCGTCGGTGAAGCCCTCGGCCGCCCGCAGTCGGCGGCGGTCGATGATCCCCTCGCCCGCCTCGCGCAGCGTGGTCAGGTTCTCGTCCAGCGTCGCCTCGAGGATCCGGACGTCGGCGCGCTGCGCCGGCGCCGGCGGCGCCGCCGCGTGAAAGCGAGCCAGCACCGCGGCCGTGGCGGCCACGTGGCCCCGGTTCAGATCCCCCGACTCGGCGAGCGCGGCGAGGCTTCGCCGCTCGTCCACTCGCCACATCTCGACCGCGTACTCGATCGCGTCGGGGTCGTCCTCGGAGGTGAGCGCGTAGCGGTCGCCGTCGCGGGCGACGCCGACCACGCGCAGGTAGATCCGAGGAGCGAGACGGCGATTGAGGCGCACCTCCTCCCGGCACATCTCCCGGCGCCGTGCGACGGTGCCGAAGTCGAGGAACGGCAGCACCAGAGGCTTCTTCACCTTGTAGGCGAGCTCGCCGGCGAGAAAGACCCATGAGATGTGAGACTCGCGCAGCTCCACGCTTGCGGGGGCGCACGGATAGAAGCCCGGCTCGAGCATCGCCGCCACCAGCTCCGGGCGCTCTGCATCGAGGACGCGCATCGTCGCTGGCGGCTAGGCGCGCGCGGAGCCGTCCCGGCCGCCGACGGACGCGAACCGCCTCCTCTGGAGCTCGAAGCGATCGGGGTCGCAGCGCCCCCGCGGTCGGTCGGCGTCGAACGGCGAAGGGAGCACGGCCTGCACCTTAGTTCCCGCGCCGACAAGGATCCGACGGGCGTGGGCCGCATCCGGGCCGGCCACGATCCCGAACCGGTGGGTGACTACCGATGGCGAGCTCGATACCAGGGCCTAGGATCGCCGGTAGCGGTCGCCCCAACGAGCCACGGAGGAGGATCAGCGATGCCTGAACCGATCGAGACCGTCTGTCAGTTCCTGGACGAGCGCGACGTCGCCTACGAGCTCGTCGAGCACGACGAACGCTTCACTGCGGCCGCCGAGGCTCGCGCGTCGGGGGTGGAGCCGCACGACGCCGCCAAGGACGTGCTGTTGAAAGGCGGCGGCGCATACGTGCTGGCCGTGATCCCCGCCTCCGAGCGGCTCGACATGCGAAAGACGCGCGAGCTGCTGGAGGAGGCGAGCGACCTGCGGCTCGCAACCGAGGCCGAGATCGCCGCCGACTTCTCGCAGTTCGAGGTCGGTGCGCTGCCGCCGTTCGGTCCGATCCTCGACGTCTCCCAGATCGTCGACCGCCGGCTGCTGGACCACGCACGGGTGTTGTGCAGCGGCGGCGATCACCGCCACTCGCTGAAGGTCGACCCCAACGACATGGTTCGACTGGCCAACGCTCGCGTGGCCGATCTCTGTCAGGACTGAGCGGTCACCGCGTCCCTTTCGGCCTCTACGGGGTTCGCGGGGAGGGCCGCGCTGAAAACTGGCCCCGGGATGCATATGCTGAGCGCCATGGAACTTGGCTACGACAAAGAGCTGTACATCCTTGCCTTCGACCACCGCGGCTCGTTCACGAAACGGTTCGGGATCGAGGGCGCGCCGACGGACGAGCAGATCGACCGAATCGCCGACGGCAAGCACCTGATCTTCGAGGGCCTGGAGGTCGCGCTCGAGCGCGGCGCCGATCCCTCGGTGACCGGAGCGCTCGTCGACGAGCAGTTCGGCGGACCGCGAGAGGTTCCCGAGGCGGCCAAATCGCGCGGAATCCGGCTCGCGATGCCGGTCGAGAAGAGTGGACAGAAGGAGTTCGACTTCGAGTACGGCGACGAGTTCGGCGCCCACATCGAGCGCTTCGACCCCGACTTCTCGAAGGTGCTCGTCCGCTACAACTCCGACGGCGACGCGGACATGAACCGGCGTCAGAGCGAGCGGCTGCGGCGACTCTCCGCCTGGCTCCACGAGCACGACCGCAAGTTCCTGTTCGAGCTGCTTGTCCCAGCCGAGGAGGCGCAGCTCGCCTCGGTCGACGGCGACTCGGACCGCTACGACGCCGAGCTCCGCCCGGAGCTCATGTGCCGGGCGATCGCCGAGCTCCAGGACGCCGGCGTCGAGGCCGACATCTGGAAGATCGAGGGCGTCGATGAGCAGGCCGACTGCGAGCGAATCGCGGCCCAATGCCGCGCCGGCGGTCGCGAGGGCGTCGTCTGCGTGGTCCTCGGCCGCGGCGCCGACGACGAGAAGGTCGATCACTGGCTCCGCCAGGGCGCCCCCGTCGACGGCTACGTCGGCTTCGCGATCGGCCGTTCGATCTGGGGCGAGCCGCTCGCCGGCTTCATCGACGGCAGCCTGACTCGCGAGCAGGCCGCTGCCGGGCTCGCCGACAACTACCTGCGCTTCGTCGAGGTCTACACCTCGGCGGCGACTCCGGCCGCATAGCGCCACCCGTCGGCTCAGCGGCGGCCGCGAGCCACGGCCTCGCGGACTGGGTAGTCGCTACCAAGCATGGGCCGTGGGGCCTGCGGATGATTCACCGGACCATGGGCTGGAAGCTTCGTGGGGCAAGCGAAGCAAGGAGTCCACTGCTTCCACGCCCATCCGACGACGCTCTGAGCGACGACCGAAGATCGTGAGCTCGAGCTTCAAACTCGGCCGGTTCGCCGGCGTCGAGATCGGCATCCACTGGAGCTGGTTGGTGATCTTCGCCCTGATCGTCTGGTCGCTGGCCGACGCGGTCTTCCCCGAGACCAACCCCGGGCTCACGGACGGGGCCTACGTGGCGATGGCCGTGATCGCGGTGCTGGCGTTCTTCGCCTCGCTGCTGCTGCACGAGCTCGGCCACGCGACCCGCGCGCGGCGTGAGGGCATGCAGATCGCGGGGATCACGCTGTGGATCTTCGGCGGCGTCGCCCAGTTCCGCGGCATGTTCCCCTCGGCCGGCGCCGAGTTCCGGATCGCGATCGCGGGCCCGATCGTCTCGCTCGCGATCGGTGTCGTCGCGCTCGCCCTCGCCCTGCTCGCGCCGCTCGGATCCGCGGTCGACGGCGTCGTCTTCTGGCTCGGCTACATCAACCTCGTCCTGCTCGGGTTCAACCTGATCCCCGCGCTGCCGCTCGACGGCGGACGCGTTCTGCGCGCGGCGCTCTGGGAGCGCAAGGGCGACTTCCTCGCCGCGACGCGGACCGCGGCGGCGGTCGGCCAGGGCTTCGGCCAGTTCCTGATCGCCTTCGGGGTGCTCTCGGTGTTACTGGGCGGCGCGATCGGCGGGATCTGGCTCGTGTTCATCGGCTGGTTCCTGCTCGCGGCGGCGGAGGCCGAACGCGCGGGAGCGGAGACCCACCGGGCGCTGAGCGGTGTCGAGGTGCGCGACGTGATGGTCGGGCGGCCGGTCACCGTCGACCCGGATGTGACCCTGGATGAGTTCATGCGCAGCTGCTTCTTCCCTCATCGCCACGTCGCCTATCCGGTGCTCGAGGGCGACCGGCCGGTTGGGTTGATCTCGTTTCGTTCGGTGCTCGAGCTGCCCGAGGACGCCTGGCCCGGCCGCCGGGTTCGCGACGCGATGGTCCCGCTCGATCGGCTTCCCGAGCTCACCCCTGAGATGCCGTTGGAGGCTGCGGTCGAGCAGCTCGCCGGCACCGATTCGAACCGCGCCCTGGTGCTCAGCGACCACCACCTCGCCGGCTTGCTCTCGATCACCGACGCGACCCGGGTGATCGAGGCGCGCCACGGCGGAGTTGCGCCCCCTAACGTTTCGCCGATGAGCGACTCGGCAATGCCGGCGAGGACCTGGTTCGCCTGTACGCTCCGCCGGACGGGCTCGAGAAGGCCCTCTGCACTGTCTGCGGCTAGGCGATCACGGCCGGCTCGCGGTGCGGGGCGCCGCCCGCGATCTCGGTCAGCTCGGTGAGCGCCTCGGCGATCCCGTCGGCGACCAGGTCGAGGTCGGGGACCAGGTCGCGCGCCGCGTTGATGCAGAAGAAGATTCGCCCGTCGAAGCTGAACACGGCGATCCCGAGGCCGTGTTCCGCGGCCAGGGGCACCAGGGGCCAGACTGCCTCGAGGCGCGACCCGAACGCGTACAGCGGGATTCGCGGCCCCGGCACGTTGGTGACCGTGACATTGAACAGCCGAGTCGCGAACAAGGCGCGGGCGAGGAACGAATGGAGGACCGGTGGGGCGTGCGACGCCAGATCGATCAACTCTCGCGATCCGAGCGACTGCGTGCCCGCCTTCAGGTGCTCGGCCTCGTCGACCTGTTGCTGATAGCGCCGCAGCGGGTCCGGCTCGGCGATCGGTAGGTGGACGAACAGCGAGCTGACCCGGTTGCCGAGCTCCAGGCGCTCGGCCGCAGTCCGCACGTTGACGGGCACCATCGCCCGGACCCCGGCCCGCGGCAGCGGCTCGCCGCGATGCTCGAACAGGCGCCTCAGGCCGGCGGCCGAGAGCGCCAGAACGACGTCGTTGACGGTTCCGCCCAACGATCGCTTGACCGTGGCCAGGTCCTCGAGCTCGAACTCCACCACGGCGAGACGCCGCGTGGCCCCCATCGGCTGGTTGAGGCTCGTCGACGGCGCCGCGATCACCTCGTCCCGAGCGAGGACCCCGACGAGCGCGCGCGAGCGATGGAGCGCCTCGCGGGCCCGGTGTGGGTGAACCATGACGCCGATTCCCGCCCGGGTGGCGCCGACCGCGCGCCGCACCGCGCCGGTCGCCAATCCGATGCCCAGTGAGCCCGCACCGGACGCCAACGCCCCCAGTCGCCGCGCCGGCCCGGTGCCCGGTTCCGGCGCGCGCGGCGGCATCGGCGACGTGGCCGCGGCGCGGCCGGCCGGCCGGCGGGGCCGCGACCCGGGCTCGGTGTCGAGCAGCATCTGCGCGGCGTCGACCGAGCCGACGCCGTCGACCATGCAGTGGTGCGTCTTGGTCGCCATCGCCCAACGACCGTCGGAGAGCTCGAGGACCGCGACCTCCCACAGCGGACGGGCCCGATCCAGGCGCCGGGAGAAGAACTCGCCGGCCCACTCCAGCAGTTCGGGCTCACCGGCCGGCGCCGGGAGGCCGGCCAGGTGCAGGTGATGGGCGATGTCGAAGCGTTCGTCGTCGACCCACCGCGGCCAGCGCAGACCGCCGGTCCGCGGCTCGGAGAGTCGCTGCCGGTAGCGCGGCAGATCGTCGAGCATCGAGAGGAGCTGGGTCCGAAGCGTGGCGATGCTCGGCCTTCCCTCCCCCGCGGGCGGCTCGAAGATCATCACCGCGCCGATGTGCATGTGGGCGCTTTGGTCGACCTCCTCCAGCTCGAGGAAGGTCGCGTCCAGGGCTGTCAGTGATTCGGCCGGCATCGCGCCAGAAATTGCTCCTGCCGTGATCGTCGCGCGCCGGCCGGCTCCCGTCATCGGCAGCCGCCCACGATCGGCTTCGGTGCTCGGTACGGAGATCGATCGCGATCGGCAGGTCGCGCTATCTATGCATCCGGCCTCGAACGTGATCTCCCGCGCGCCGACCTCGGCGGGCGCGGGCTAGCAGCTCGAGAAGAAGCGCTCGAGCAGGTCGACGATCGCCGGCTCGGTGAGGGCGGTCGCCGGCTGGAACAGTCCCTGAAGCATGAGCCCGTCGAGGATGACGAGCAGCTGGGGGGCGTGGGCGTGGGGGTCGGCGCATCCGGCACCCGGCAGCAGCCGCTCCGCGAGCAGCAGGTACTCGCGATGGACCTCGTCGAGGGCGAGCTTGAAGTCCGGGCGCCGCCTCGCCTCCAGCAAGAGCTCGTGCCGGGCCATTCCGAACCCGGCGCGCTCGCCGCCGAGCCACGGGCGAATGTGCTCGGCGACCAGCTCGGCAGAGCGCCGTGGCTCGTATGGACCGCCGGGGAGCAGCGCCTCCATCGACCGCACCGCGGGCTGTTCGAGGTCGACCAGGCGGCGCAGGGCCGCGGTCAGCAGCGCCTCGCGGGTCTGGAAGTAGTTGCTGGTCGAGCCCTCGGGCAGCCCGGCGCGGCGATCGACGGCGCGGTGGGTGAGCCCCCGGCCACCCTCGGCCTGGAGCACTCCCAGAGCGGCGTCGGCGAGCAGGGCGCGGCGGTCGCGCGGCTCGCTTTGCGCCGCTCTCACTACGGCTGTAGTATCGCTCATGCGTCCGAAGTGTGACAGGCGACGGGCGGCGCGGAGAGGAAGTTGATGCGATGAGCGTGACCGCCGAGCAGGATCTGAACCGGGTCGACGTGGGCGACCTCGAGCACTGGAACGACGGGCCGCCCCACGAGCTGTTCGCGCGGCTGCGTCGCGAGGCCCCCGTCCACTGGAGCCCCCTCGCCGACTATCCGGACGAGGGCGGGTTCTGGTCGCTGACCAAGGCGGAGGACCTTCGCCGGGTGAGCCTCGACTGGGAGACCTTCTCCTCGCACGTCGGCGGCGTCCTCGTCCTCGACGACTTCGGGATCCCGCTCGAGGCCCAGCAGCAGCAGATGATCTCCATGGATCCGCCGCGCCACGACCGGATCAAGGCGCTCTTTCAGCGCGGGTTCACGCCGAAGCGGATCGCCGAGCACTCCGAGCGGATCCGCGCGATCGTCAACCGGGTCCTCGACCGGGTCGCCGACCGTGGCGAGTGCGACCTCGTCAACGATGTCGCCGGCCCGGTGGTCTCGCGGGTGATCGGCTCATTCATCGGCACGCCCGAGGAGGACGACCGCCGCCACATGGAGGAGACCAACATGGTCCTCGGGTTCGGCGACGACGACCTGCGCCCGACCGAGGAGGCGGTGGCCGAGGTGATGACCCGCTCCTGGGACGAGACCATGGAGATGATCGCCGAGCGCCGGGCGAACCCGGGCATGAACGATCTCATGGACGTGCTGGTGCACTCCGTGGTCGACGGCGAGCAGCTCAGCGACGTCGAGATCTGGATGGGCCTCGGGCTGCTCGGCGCCGCGGGCAACGACAGCACCCGAGCCGTGTTCACGAGCGGCATGCTCGGGCTGTTTGAGAACCCCGACCAGCTCCGGCTGCTTGTCGGCGACCCGACGCTGATCGAGGGCGCGGTCGAGGAGCTGCTGCGCCTGTATCCGGCGTTCGCCCACTTCCGGCGCACGGCGACCAGGGATGCCGAGCTGCGCGGCATGACGATTCGCAGGGGCGACAAGGTTCTGCTCTGGTACGTGTCGGGCAACCGCGACGAGGACGTCTACGCCGAACCGCAACGGCTCGACGTCAGCCGCGCCCCCGACCACCAGGCGTTCGGCGCCGGCGGGCGCCACTTCTGCCTCGGGGCTTCGCTCGCACGCCTCGAGATACGGACCCTGCTGACCGAGACCCTGCGCCGCTTCCCGGACATCGAGCTCGCCGGCGAGCCCGCCCGGGCGCGCTCGATGTTCCTCAACCAGCTCAAGACGCTGCCGGTCCGCTACACCCCCGAGCGCGCCTGATCCGGCGCGCGCCGAACGGCGGCGGGCGAACGCGCTGCCAGACTTCCTCAATGGCCGAGGATCGAGGCAAGGGGCCGACGCGGGGTCGCGTGGCCCGGAGCGCGAGGCTGGGGCGGGTGGCCGCCGGCGGCGCCGTTCGCTGGGCCGGCGATCGGTTCGACCGCGGCACCGCCGACGACCGCCAGCGGCGCCGCGGCGACCGCGTCGTCGCGACGATCGACTCGCTCGTCGACCAGCTCGCGGTGATGCGCGGCGCGGCGATGAAGGCCGGTCAGGTGCTGTCGACGATCGAGTTCCCCGGCCTCGACCCGGATCAGGCGGCCTATTTGCAGCAACGACTCGCCTCGCTGCGCGACGACGTCCCGGCGGTCGGCTGGAAGCAGATGCGCGCGGTGCTGGAGGGCGAGTGGGGCGCGCCGCCCGAGCAGGTGCTGGAGAGCATCGACCCCGAGCCCGCGGCGGCGGCGAGCATCGGCCAGGTCCATCGCGGCCGCACCCGCGAAGGCCTCGAGGTCGCGGTCAAGGTCCAGTACCCCGGGATCGCCGAGGCGGTCGAGTCCGACATGCGCAATCTGCGGATGCTGTCGCCGATCCTGCGCCGGCTGATGCCCGGGCTCGACGTCAGGGACGTGCTCGCCGAGCTGGCGCAGCGGATCACCGAGGAATGCGACTACGAGCTCGAGGCTCAGAGCCACCGCCGCGTTGCGCGCTTCTGGCGCGCGCACCCGTTCGTCCGGGTCCCGAGCGTCGATACCGAGCTCAGCCGCCGCCGGGCGCTGGTCACCGAGTGGGTGGACGGGATCGACTTCGACGAGGTCGCGGAGCGAGAGGACTCGGTGCGCGACCGGTTCGCCGAGATCGTCTATCGCTTCTTCTACTCCTCGGCCGGCGAGCTCGACCTCGCGCTCGGCGACCCGCATCCCGGCAACTACCTGCTCTGCCCCGACGACCGGGTCGCCTTCTTCGACTTCGGCATGGTCCGCGATCTGCCGCGGGGCTACCTGCGCCGTGAGGGCGTCGTCTTGGCCGCGATTCGCGCCGGTGAGCCCGGGGCGCTGGTCAACGCGATGCGCGAGCTCGGCTACCTGCCCGGCCTCTCCGCCGAATGGGACGGTGCGGTATTGCTCGAGCAGATGCGCGAGGCCGGCTGGTGGTTCCTCGGCGATGAGCGGCTGCGGCTCGCGCCCGAGGACCTGTGGCGCGGCACGGAGTCGATGCGGGAACGATCCGGCGGCGAGGCGATCGAGCAGATGCGTCGGATGACGCTGCCGACCGAGGCGCTACTGCTGCGCAGGATGGAGGGGTTGCTGTTCCAGATCGCTTCGACCCTGCGGGCGAGCGCCGACTGGGGCGCCCTGCTCTCCGAGCTGATCGAGGGCGCAGAGCCGGCGACGCGGCTCGGCGCCGAGCATGCGCGGTGGCTCGCGGCGGGCGCTAGAGGCCGCGGTAGTGGCGCTTGACGAAGGGCCCGTTGACCATGCCGGCCTTCACGTCATCGCTCCACCCTGGGCCCTCGGCGCCGTCGTCGGGCTGGGAGGTGTCGAACCGCAGGCCGGCGATCACGACCATCGCGTGGCCGGAGTTGGTGTAGACCGTGATCCAGCTGCCGAGCCCGCGCTTGCCCCAGCGCTCGAACGAGCCGGAATCGAGCGGTGACTTGAGGACGTCGGCGCCCTTCGGGCCGAGCACGTAGCTGACGGCGCCCGAGCAGTCGTAGCACCCCGAGGCCCAGCGCCGGTGGCCGCCGCCGGTGCAGTAGCCGGCTTCGTCGATCCGGTTGGCGGCCGCGATCGCGCGCTTGACCGCCCCGGGGGCGCTGTCCGGCGCCGCCGCGAGGCCGCTTTGCAGCAGCTTCGCCTTCTCGCCGGAGGTCGTCGTCGTCGCGTCGCCGCCGGTCACCCCGCTGGGGCCGATGCCACCCGAGCCGGCGAAAGCCGACCCCGGGACCGCGAGCAGCGCGACCGCCGCGAAGGCGGCAAACGCAAGCACTCGAGCACACTGCGGTCTGGGCACGCTTCTTCCGCCTCCTTGTCCGCCTGCGGGGTTAGCTGACGGGCTGGCGCTAGAGGAGAAGCGCCCCCACCACTCGGTGGGTTGGCCCCAACAAATTGGGTCCCCCGCTCCCCGTTCTCGTGAGCACGGGGATTCGGCTACGGGTTACGAACTCGCGGCAGCATACATATCTTCACGGACGCCGGTACAGCACCGGGGACCGCTGGTCGCGGTCACCGGGCGGCATGAATAGTCTCGCCCGGGAAACCGCAGTGACGCCCCCCACGCTCCCCCGCCTGCCGTTCGTCCCCGACCCGTTCCGGCGGATCCGCGTCCCCGGTGACTTCGACGCGATCACGGACGTCGGCGAGGAGGAGGACCCGGCCGCTGGTGGGTTGACTGCCGGTGCGGTGGAGCGGATCTGGGCCGCCGCGCTCGGCCTCTACCGCAGCGGCGTCCACCCCGCCCTGCAGCTGTGTTTGCGTCGCGAGGGCCACGTGATCATCGACCGGGCGATCGGCCATGCCCGCGGCAACGGGCCGGGAGACGGCCCGAGCGCCGAGCGCGTGCCGGTCAGCACCGAGACGCCGTTCTGCATCTTCTCGACCTCGAAGGCCGTGACCGCGTTCGTCGTCCACATGCTCGCCGAGCGCGGAGCGCTGGCCATCGACGACCCGGTCGCCGCCCACATTCCCGAGTACGCGCGCCACGGCAAGGACGGGATCACGATCGGCCACGTGCTCGCCCACCGCGCCGGCGTCGCGAAGCTCCCGCACGAAGCGCTCGATCTCGAGCACCTCGACGATCGGGAGTTCCTCACCGAGATGGTATGCGACGCGAAGCCGACCACCGCGCCAGGAAAGCTGCTCGCTTACCACGCCGTCTCGGGCGGGTTCATCCTCGGCGAGGTCGTCCGCCGAGCCACCGGGAGGACGATCCGGGAGGTGCTCGCGAGTGAGATCCTCGACCCGCTCGGGTTTCGATGGATGAACTATGGGGTCCAAGCGAAGGACGTCGGGGAGGTCGGGGTCAGCTACGTCACCGGGCCGCCGATGATGCCTCCGCTGTCGACCCTCGTCACGCGGGCGCTGGGCCAGCCGCTCGACCGGGTGGTCGAGCTCTCCAACGATCCGCGCTTCTTGACCTCGATCGTCCCCTCGGCGAGCGTGGTCACGAACGCGAACGAGCTCTCCCGCTTCTTCGAGATCTTCCGGCGCGGGGGCGACCTCGACGGCCATCGCGTGATCCGCCCCGCGACCCTGGCCCGGGCGCTGACCGAGCAGTCGCATCTGGAGATCGACCTCTCGCTCGTCTTCCCGACCCGGTTCAGCTACGGGCTGATGCTCGGGGCACGCTTCGTGAGCCTCTACGGCCGCGACACCCAACACGCATTCGGGCATCTCGGCCTGATCAACATCATGGCCTGGGCGGACCCCGAGCGGGGGATCTCGGCGGCGCTGATCACGAGCGGCAAGCCGATCCTCTACCCCGAGCTGCCGCGGTTCTTCGGCGTCAACCAGCGGATCACCTCCGAGGCGCCGAAGGTCTCCTAGCCTGGTCGGGGAGCTGGCTGGTACTGAACGTGCCGGCCAGAAAGCGGCGGCGCAACTTCCGTGTATAGAGTGCGTTTGGAAGGCGCGGAGACCGAACCAATGGCAGATTCGAGGAAGAGGCGGAGTTCTGGGGCGAGCGTAGGGCTGCTCGTCGTGTTCGCAGCTGCGGCGTTTCTGGTTCCGGCCGGCACCGCGTTCGCGAAGAAGGGCGAGACGCTCGAGGTCTGCAAGCACGGATGCGAGTTCCGCACGATCCAGGACGCCGTCGACCACTCCGGCAAGAAGGCGACGATCAACGTCCACCCCGGCACCTACCGCGAGGGCGTCATCGTCAGGGGCCACAAGCACGACGGGCTCACGATCCAGGGGACGAAGAAGAACGCCAAGAAGGTCGTCCTCCAGGGTAAGAAGGCCAAGGTCGCCGGCCAGCCCGCCCAGAACGGGATCGAGGGCGACAACGTCGACGGCCTGCGGATGCTGAACATGACCGCGACCAACTACGCCGCCAACGGCCTCCACGTCCACCAGTGCGACGGCTACCTGATGAAGAACGTGCGCGCGGTCTTCAACCGCGCCTACGGCCTGTTCGCGTTCGACTGCGTCGGCGGCCGGATGACCGAGTCGGTCGGGTATGGACATGGCGACTCGGCCTTCTACGTCGGCGCCACTCCCGCCCAGAAGAAACCCAAGTGGACGAAGCTCGACCACCTCGAGGCCTACGAGAACGTGCTCGGCTTCTCGGGCACGAACGCCAAGTCCGTGAAGATCACCAAGTCCGACTTCTACAACAACGGTCTCGGCGTCGGTCCGAACACCCTCGACTCCGAGCCGTATGAGCCGAGCGCCACCGGGATCATCGAGAACAACAACATCTTCTGGAACAACTTCAACTACTTCCTGCCGAACTCGCCGGTGCCGACCGTCTCCGACGGCCTCGGCACCGTCGAGGGGATCGGCACGATCCAGTACCCGACCGGCGTCGGCTTGGCCCTCCTCGGCACCGACGACTGGATCGTCCGCAACAACAACATCTTCGGCAACTTCAAGTGGGGCGCGGCGGTTCTCGCCGACCCCTTCAACGAGGATGACGACGCGATCCCGCTGAACAACCAGTTCGTCGACAACCAGATGGGCCGTGACGGCACCGACCCCAACGCCACCGACTTCTTCAGCCAGGGGTCGGGCGGCGGCAACTGCTGGTCGGGCAACGTCAGCTCTACCTTCGAGACCAGCGCGACGATGGCGAGCTCGCAGCTCTACCCGGGCTGCCCGGCGCCGGCCGGCACCGGAGGCAACGGCACCAGCACCGGCGACGGCGAGCAGTTCGGCGATCTCGCGGGTTACGTGACCGCGAGCCCGCCCGAGAAGCAGGAGTGCTCGTGGACCAAGCACGAGCAACCGCCGTTCAAGAAGTTCAAGCCGCTGATCGTCGAGGGCTCGACGTGTCCGTGAGGCGACGGGCGCTGACCGTCGCCGCGCTCGCGGCGACCGCCACGGCGGCGATCGCCCTGCCCGCGATCGGCGGTGCTAGCGCGGACGCGAAGCGGGCGACGAAAACGGTCCGCGTCGAGGACAACTTCTTCTCGCCCGACGCGCTGAAGATCAAGAAGAGCGACAGGGTGAAGTGGGTCTGGTCGGACTCGAACACCCAGACCCACAACGTGGTCCTGACCAGCAAGCATCCGCAGGGCGTCAAGGCGAGCGAGTTCCGCTCCGGCTCGGCGTCGGCCAACTACACGTTCAAGCGCAAGTTCAAGGTGCCCGGCAAGTACGGCTTCATCTGCACGTATCACCGCCCGGAGATGAAGCTGACGGTCACCGTGAAGAAGTAACAGGGTCACCGTGGACGCCCACTCGTTCGGTCGCCGCGAGCTGTTCGCGGGTGGCGGCGGCCTGTTTCTGTGCACGCTCGCCGGCCAGCAGGTGCTACGTGATCGCGGCGCCGACGTGTCGAAGCTCGCCGCCGAGGTCCCGGTGCCGCCGAAGGTGAAGGCGGCTGCGGCGGGCGGTGGAGCGGCGGCGGCCGCGCAGCCGACCCTGGTCTCGGCCCGCGCCGGCGGCCAGCGGCGCGAGTACTGGATCAAGGCCGAGCAGTTGCGCTGGAACGCGGTTCCCACGGGGCGCGACGGGATGATGGACGAGAAGGTCAGGGGCAAGACCAAGTTCACCGCCTACGCCTACCGCGCCTACGGCCCGGGGTTCGCGGCCCCGCTCGGGCCGGCGACGATTCCCGGGCCGTTGATCGAGGCCGAGATCGGCGACACGGTCGTCATCAACTTCCAGAACCGCGTCGACGCGCCGGTGACCATCCACCCGCACGGCGTCTTCTACTCGGAGGAGATGGATGGGGCATACAAGGGCCGCCACACCGATCCCGGCGGCTTCGTGCAGAAGAAGCAGACCTTCCAGTACATCTGGGAGGCGCGCCCGGGTACGCAGGGCGCCTGGCTCTACCACGACCACGGGCCGATGGACCCGCTGCCGGTCTACAAGGGCCTGTTCGGGCCGATGATCATCCGCGAGCCGGGGGCACCCCGGGCGACGCGCGAGTTCTTCCTCGTCTTCCACACCTTCACGCCGGTGGTCACCGACATCAGCCGGAACTTCTCATGCGTGAACGGCCGCGCGTATGCGGGCAACACGCCGACGCTCGAGGCGCGGGTCGGCGAGAGCGTCGCGTTCCACGTCTTTGCGATCGACGACTTCTTCCACACCTTCCACCTCCACGGGCATCGCTGGGTGGACCCGAACGGCGGCGCGGTGATCGACAATCAGACGCTCGGCCCGGGCGACTCGATCACCGCCTCTTTCGTCGAGGACAACCCCGGACGTTGGTTCTACCACTGCCACGTGTTCTCCCATCTGCACGAGGGGATGAACGGTTGGTACATCGTCAGCTGACGGCGGCGCTGGCGACGGCGCTCGCGGCTCTCGCCGCCCTCTCGGCCGCCCCGGGGGCCGACGCGGCCAACCGCCGGATCGCGATCTCCAATTACCAGTGGTCGTCGGAGGACGTCCACGTCGACCTCGGCGAGCACGTCACCTGGTACTGGGTCGGGCCGGACACGATGCACTCGGTGACCGGCGACGGGCCCGGCGCCTTCGGCCTCGACTCGGACCCCGGCCGCAACATCCCCGACCACCCGGTGGGCGACAGCTTCCGACTCGGCTTCGACGCCCCGGGCACGTACTCGTTCACCTGCAAGCTGCACAGCTCGGTCCGCGGCACGGTCACGGTCTCCAACGTCTCCGGCAATCCGAGCTTTGAGCCCGACCCCGTCCCGCCGAACCGGGTCGACCTGAGAGCGCCGCGACTGCGAAAGCTGCGGCTCGACGGATCGCCGCTGCGCGGCCGCGGCGGCCAGCTTCATTTCCTGCTCGGCGAGCGCGCCAGGCTCGATGCCGATTACTTCCTGCTCGACGGCGGCCACAGGCGGTTCGCCGGATGGGCGAAGTGGAACGGCTACATCGGCGAGAACCAGGTCCGCTTCGCCGCGCGCGCCGAGCACTTCGACGCCGCGCCGGGCCGCTACGTGGCCGAGCTCCGCGCCACGGACCGCTCGAACAACACCGGCAAGCCCCGCCGGATCCGCTTCGAGATCGCGCCGCCGAAGCGCCGCTAAGCCCGGCGCCCGCCGCCGCGCGCCCGCCGCTCGGCAGGCGGTCGGCAGGCGGCCGGGGGATCGACCGCCCTACGGTACGCACGCATGGGCGGCGAGCGAGCGAGGGCGATGGCGCTGGTCGCGGGGGCGATCGTCTCGGTGCAGCTGGGCGCGGCGATCGCCACGAAGCTGTTCGACGAGCTCGGCCCGGTGGGCACCGTGATGCTGCGGCTTGGTTTCGCGGCGTTGGTGCTCGCGGCGCTCTGGCGCCCGGCGCTACGCGGGCTCGGATCACGCGACGTCATCCTGTTCGGGATCGCGCTGGCGGGGATGAATACGAGCTTCTACCTGGCGCTCGACCGGATCCCGCTCGGCATCGCGGTCACGCTCGAGTTCGTCGGCCCGCTCGCGGTCGCGTTCGCCGCCTCGCGACGGCGACTCGACCTCGCCTGGGCGCTCCTCGCTGCGCTCGGGATCGTGCTGCTCTCCCCCGCTCCCGGTGGCGATCTCGATGCGCTCGGAATGGGTCTCGCGCTGCTCGCCGGCTCCTTCTGGGCCGGGTACATCGTGCTCGCGGTCCGGATCGGGCGCAGCTTCGCCGCCGGTGACGGGCTCGCGCTGGCGATGGTGGTCGCCGCCGTGCTGATCCTGCCCGCCGGGCTGATCGCCGGTGGCTCGGAGCTCGGCCGCGCCGACCTGCTCGCCGGCGGGTTCGCGATCGCGCTGCTGAGCTCGGCGATCCCCTACTCGCTCGAGCTCGAGGCGCTGCGACGCCTGCCGCAGGGTACGTTTGGCGTCCTCATGAGCCTCGAGCCCGCGGTCGCGGCGACGATCGGCTTCGTCGTCCTCGCCCAGGACCTGAGCGCGCGCGAGGTGGTCGCGATCGCGCTCGTGGTCGCCGCCAGCGCCGGCGCGCTTCGCAGCGCCCCACCGCCCGCCGAGGCGTGATAGCGCTCATTTGCCCTCCTCGCCATCGGAGCGCGGATCCCAGCCGGCGCAATCCAGCACCGGCAACCGCGGGTATCGCGGATAGACGGGGTCCGTTCGCGAGCGCTCGCAGAGGGAGAACTCCGAGCCGCGCGTGGTGCGGATCAGCCGCTGGTGCGCGCAGCCGTCGCAGAGGCCGGCCGGCGGTCTGTCCATGGGTCGCAGTATGGCGCCGGCTGGCGGCGTGCCGAACGCGATTCCGGCTCTCCCGCTCGTACTTCACTTCGTATAGTGAGGTGGATGCCCACCTTCCGGCGTTTGCTCGGCTATCTGCGCCCGTATCGACGGGCGGTGATCGGCTCGTTGGGGTTTGCCTGGGTGGCGATGGGGATGACGGTCCTGATCCCCTGGCTGGTCGGCAACGCGGTCGACGCGATCGAGAACGGTGACCGTCCCGAGATCCTGCCGCTGGCGCTCGCGATCACCAGCGCCGGGCTGCTGCGGCTGGGGCTGACCGTCGTCCGGCGGCTGATCGCCGGCAAGGTCTCGGTCGACGTCGAGTTCGACCTCCGCCAGCACGTCTACGGGCACCTCCAGGCGCTCGAACTCGGCTTCTTCGACACCCAGCAGACCGGGCAGCTGATGTCGCGGGCGACGGTCGACCTGCAGTCGATCCGCTTCTTCCTCGGCTACGGGCTCATCTTCCTGACCCAAAACGCGCTCACGATCGCGCTCGCGAGCGTGGTGATGGTCGCGATCAAGCCGTGGCTGGCGGTGCTAGCGCTGCTTCCGGTGCCTTTCGTGGTGCTCGGGGCGGCCCGGTTCAACCGGCTCTCGCGCCCCGCGGTTCAAGAGGTCCAGCAGCGGATCGCCGAGCTCACCGCGGAGGCCGAGGAGAGCATCTCGGGGATTCGGATCGTGAAAGCGTTTGCGCGCGAGGAGCACATGCTGTCGCGCTTTCGCCGCTCGGTCGCGCGCGTGTTCGACCAGAACGTCTACTCGACCAGGTTGCGCGCCTTCTACTCGCCGATGCTCGGCTTCATCCCCAGCCTCGGGCTCGCCGTGGTCCTCTACGTCGGCGGGCGGGAGGTGATCGCGGGCAACCTGACGCTCGGCGAGTTCACCGCCTTCTACACCTACCTGATGATGCTGATGGGCCCGATGCGGATGCTCGGGATGTCGCTCGGGATGGCGCAGCGCGCGGTGGCATCGGGCAACCGCCTGTTCGAGATCCTCGACCGCGAGCCGCGGGTCACGAGCCCCGCAGGCGCTCCCCCGCTCCCCGACGGCCCGGGCCGGGTCGAGTTCCGCGACGTGAGCCTGCGCTACGACGGCTCCGATCCGGCGCTGACCGGCGTCAGCCTCGAGGTGCCTGCGGGACGCACGGTGGCGCTCGTCGGGCCGACCGGCTCCGGCAAGACCAGCCTCGTGGCGCTGGTCGCGCGCCTCTACGATCCGACCGACGGCACGGTGGTCGTCGACGGCGCCGATCTGCGCAGCGTCGACGTCGCCTCGCTGCGCAGCGAGGTCGCGTTCGTCGCCGACGAGAGCTTCTTGTTCTCGGCGACCGTGGCCGAGAACATCGCCTACGCGCGGCCGGAGGCGACGCGCGAGGAGATCGAGTCCGCCGCGCGGCGCGCCCAGGCGCACGATTTCATCAGCCGGCTGCCGGACGGCTACCAGACGATGGTCGGCGAGCGCGGGCTGACCCTGTCGGGCGGCCAGCGCCAGCGGATCGCGATCGCCAGGGCGCTGATCGCCGACCCGCGAGTTTTGATCCTCGACGACGCGACCTCTTCGGTCGACGCCCGCACCGAGGCGGCGATCAAGCGCGGCTTGCGCGAGGTGATGGAGGGACGGACGACGTTCGTGGTCGCCCACCGCCTGTCGACGATCTCGCTCGCGGACGAGATCGTGGTCATGGAGGCCGGGCGGGTCGTCGACCGTGGTCGCCACGAGGAGCTACTCGAGCGCTGCCCGCTGTACGCGGAGATCGCCGAGTTCGGATGCGAGGACGTGCTCTTCCTGCAGCGCGACGCCGAGGAGCGCGAGGAGGTGGCGCGGCTGTGAGCGCGGAGCGAGCGAACGAGAGAGGTGATTCGTCGCGAAGCGCGAGCCAGGGGTCTGTGAGCGCGGAGCGAGCGAACGAGAGAGGTGATTCGTCGCGAAGCGCGAGCCAGGGGTCTGTGAGCGCAGAGCGAGCGAGAAGGACCCCGGACGCCGACCCGGTGACCGAGAGGGATCCCGAGACCCAGGGCTCCGACGTCGCCGAGGAGACCGAGGAGCAGACCAACCAGCCCGGGCGGCTGGCGGGGACGCTGCTGATGCTGCGCGACGTCTGGCGGCTCCTGCGGGGCGAGGACCAGCGGGCGCGGAAGGTTCGCTGGATGCTCGGGCTGCTGCGCCCGTACCGGCTTCAGGTCGCCCTGATGATGGTGGCGCTCGTGATCGCGACGGCGGCGGCGCTGGCGCCGCCTTTCTTGGCCGGGAAGGCGATCGACTCGGGGATCCAGGCGGGCGACGTCAACGCGCTGACCCTGATCGTCGCGGTGTTCATCGCCTCGGTGGCGATCTACTGGGCGGCGTCCTACGCACAGACGTTCCTGACCGGCTGGGTCGGCCAACGCGCGCTCCAGGACCTGCGCGAGCGGATCTACCGGCACCTGCAGGGGATGTCGATCGGCTTCTTCACCCGGCGCAAGCCCGGGGTGTTGATCTCGCGGCTGACCAACGACGTTCAGGCGCTGGACTCTCTGGTCACCGACGGCGTGATCACGCTGTTCTCGAGCACACTGACGCTCGCCGGCGTGGTTGTGATCATGCTCGCGCTCGACGTGCCGCTGGCGCTGGTCACCTTCCTCACCTTCCCGCTGCTGGCGCTCGGCAGCGTGATCTTCCGGCTCGCGTCGACCGACGCCTACCGGCGCACCCGCGAGCGGATCGCCGACATCACCGCCTATCTGCAGGAGACGCTCTCCGGCGTCCGTGTGGTGCGCACGTTCGGGCGCGAGACCCAGCACATCGAGCGGATGACGGAGCTCAACGACGCCAACCGCGACGCCAACATGAAAACCGTCCAACTGAACGCCGCCTACTTCCCGGCGGTCGAGCTGCTCTCGGCGATCGGGACGGCGGCGATCATCGTCTACGGCGGCTACCAGGCGATCGACGGCAAGATCGAGATCGGGATCGTGGTCGCGTTCATCGGCTACCTGCAGCTTTTCTTCGACCCGATCCAACAGATCTCACAGCTCTACACGACCTACCAGCAGGGCATGGCGGCCCTCGACAAGATCTTCGACCTGCTCGACACCGAGCCCGACATGGTCGACCGCCGCGACGCGTTGGACCCGGGACGGCTTCGCGGCGAGATCGAGCTCGACGGGGTCTGGTTCTCCTACGCGCGCGGCGGCGACGCCTCGGCCGAGGAGCTCGCCGAAGGGAGAGCCGGGGGCGACGGCGACGGCGCGGGGAGCGCCGGCTGGGCGCTCCGGGACGTGGACCTGCACGTGCCGGCGGGGCAGACCGTGGCGCTGGTGGGCGAAACGGGTGCCGGCAAGTCGACGATGGCGAAGCTGGTGGCACGCTTCTACGACCCCCAGCGCGGGCGGGTGCTGGTCGACGGCCACGACCTGCGCGAGCTGAGCTCGCGGGCGCTGCGAAGCCAGCTCGGAATCGTGCCCCAGGAGGGGTTTCTGTTCTCGGGCACGATCCGGGAGAACATCGCCTTCGGCCGACCGGCCGCGAGCGACGAGGAGGTCGTCGCCGCGGCGCGCGCGGTCGGGGCCGAAGTGTTCGTGCGGCGGCTGCCCGACGGCTACGACACCGAGGTCGGCGAACGCGGCGTGACGCTCTCGGCCGGCCAGCGACAGATCGTCTCGTTCGCGCGGGCGCTGCTCGCCGAGCCGAGGATCCTGATCCTCGACGAGGCGACCTCGAACGTCGACGTGCGCACGGAGCGGGTGATCGAGGAGGCGCTGGAGCGGCTGCTGCACGGCCGCACGGCAATCGTTATCGCCCACCGGCTGTCGACGATCAGGCGCGCGGGCCGGATCGTGGTGCTCGAGCGAGGGCGGATCGCCGAGTCGGGCACCCACGAGGAGCTGATCGCTGCGGGTGGGCGCTACGCGCGGCTCTACGGCTCGTGGGCGGAGTCGGCGACCGCGTGAGCTGAGCGCCGGCCGGCGGCGGGGGTCCGCCCGCGGCGTCTGGTCAGGGCGTGACGCCGCCCGAGCCGGTGTCGGTGCCGCCGTCGGTCGGCGCCGGGGCGGGGGTCACCGGGGTGGCGCCGCCCTGGTCGGTCGGTGCCGCCGGGGCCGGTGCCGCCTCCGGCGGGGTGGTTGCGGGCGCCACCGGCGCGACCGTGCCGCCGGTGTCGGTATCGCTGCTCGGGGTCGTGGCGGTCGGGGTGGTCTCGGTGCCGCCACCGGCGTCGCCCTCGTCGACCTTGGTCGTGTCACTGCAGACGTCGAAGCCGTACTTGTCCGCCGTCGTCTGGGCCTTGTCGGCGAACTCGGCGATCGTCGTGTCGAGCTCGGCGACGGTGGCGTCGTCGCCGCGCTGAGCCGCGGTTGCCTGGTCTTCGTAGGCCTGCACCTCCTTGCGGAGCGCCGAGAGGAACTTATTCAGGGTGTCGGAGTCCTTCTCGGGCGCGGAGAGCGTCTGCAGCTGCTCGAGCTCGCCGGAGAGGATCTCACCCTTGTCGGAGGCCGCCTGCTCGGCGTCGGACTCGTCGACGCCCGAGAGCGCGGTGTTGGCCTGCAGGCAGATGTCGTCCGCCTCGGCGATGTAGTCATCCTGGCTGAGCACCGCCCCGCTCGCCCCGCTCGCCCCGCTCGCCCCGCTGACCGGCGCCGTGAGCGCCGTCGGCTGCTCATCGTCGCCCCCGCAGCTCCTGATCAGCAGAACGATGACGATGAACAGAGCAGCGAGCCCGCTCAGCGCGACCAGGCGCCTGCGCTGGTAGACGTCCATAGCGTGCCCAAACTAGCAAGGCGGTTGGCGGCGATTGCGCGCCTCGCTACCGCTGGGCGGGCGGTTTCATGTCGGCCGGCGCCTCGCTCACGCCGCTTCGGCATCGGTGCCGCGACGGCGACGATGGCCGCCTCTGCAATCGTCCGCCAGTCGAAGCGGCGGGCGAAGCGCTCATCGATCGTCTTGGCGGGCGGACGGATTCGGGCCGGCCAATGGGGCATGGTTATCCTGCGGAGGCCTCTTGCGGGGTCGGATAATGGCAATCCGCTCGGCTCTGGACCGAGAAATCGGGGTTCGAGTCCCTGCCCCGCAGCTCTCGTCCAGGTTCGAATCCGCGGCCGCTAGCAGCTAGCGGCCCCGACCGAGTCGAGCTCCGAGTCGACGTCGGCGAGCGCCGCGCGCTCGCCGGACACGTCCGCGCGGCTCTCGATCAGCCGTCGCGCGTGGACCAGGTCCTCCGAGCGGCCGACCGCGAGCGTCCCCTGAACGGCGCCGCTGTTCAGATACCAGACGCTGAACTCGTGGCCGTCCGGATCGCCGCGCCAGACGACCTCGTCCCATTCCGCCGCCGGCCCGACGTACTCCATCGACGCCCAGTCGGCGAGGTCGCTGAAGAAGTAGGGCAGCTCGCGGTAGGGCGCGGGGTCCCCGAGCATCGCCCGGGCGGCGTGCCGACCCTGCTGGAGGGCCACGTCCCAGTGCTCGACTCGCAGCCGCCGCCCGTGAACCACGCTCTCGTACGAGCACACGTCGCCAGCGGCGAAAACTCCCGGCGCCGAGGCCTCGAGTCGCTCGTCGCAGACGATCCCATCGTCGACCTCCAGCCCGGCGCGCTCGGCGAGCACGGCATCCGGCCGCACCCCGACGCCGACCACGACCATGGTGCCCTCGATCGTCCGCCCGCTCTTGGTGATCACCGCGCTCACCCGTCCCGAGCCCTCGAACGCCTCGATCTCCTCACCGCCGATCACCTCGACCCCGTGGTCGACGAGGATCGACTCGAAGTAGCGCCCGACCTCGACCCCGAACTGTCGCGAGAGCGCGACCTTCTCGATCATCACCACGGTGACCTCCTTGCCCATCGCCCGCAGCGATGCCGCCACCTCGCAGCCGATGTAGCTGCCGCCGACCATGACCACGTGCTCGGCGGCCCCTGCCTCCTCGCGGATCGCGTCCGCGTTGCCGAACGCTCGCAGGTAGTGGATCCCCTCCAGCTCGGCGCCCTCGACCCGGAGGATGTTGACGTTCGCGCCGGTGGCCAGCAGCGCCCGCTCGAACCCGACCTCCTCCCCGCCCTGCAGCTTTGCCGTCCGCTGAACCGGATCGATCGCCATCACGTTCGTCCCCGTCAGCAGCTCGACCTCGTTGGCGGCGTACCAGTCGCTCGGGTTGACGCGGGCATCGGCGCGCGTCGACTCGCCGCGCAGGTACTCCTTCGACAGCGGCGGGCGCTCGTACGGAGGCTCGGGCTCGCGTCCGGCGAGCAGGATCGAGCCGTCCGCCCCCCGCTTGCGAAGCTCCGACGCGCAGTAGGCGCCCGCAAGCCCGCCGCCGACGATCAGGAAGTCGACCGAGCGCACCGGGTCACACCGGCTGACCGTCGGGGCCGAAATACGCGGTCAGGTCCTCCTCGACCCGGGGATCGAGCACCGCGAGGATCTCGTCGCCCGCTTGAAGCACGGTGTCGGCGTTGGGCACGAACCCGCTGCCCTCGCGCAGCACCGAGATCAGCAGGCTCCCCTCGGGCATCTGCAGGTCGCCGACCCGGGACCCCGCGGCCTTCGAATCGCCCGGCAGCTCCATCTCGATGATCTCCAGGCGCTGCTCGGGCAGGTCGAGCAGGTGCACGAGCCCGTACTCCGGCACCTCGTGCTCGATCAGACGCAGGATCAGGTCGGTTGCGGAGACCACCGGCTTCACCCCGAGCAGCTCGAAGTGGTCCCGGTTTCGAGGGTTGTTGACCCTGGCGATAATCCGGTCGACGAGATACTTCTCCTTCGCCACCTGGCAGATCAACATGTTGTCCTCGTCGTCACCGGTGACCGCGATCACCATGTCGGCGCGCGAGATGCCGGCCCGCTCGAGGACCCAGAGCTCCGACGCGTCGCCGTACTGGACGTTGTGCTCGAGCTCCTGCTCCACGGTCAGGTAGCGCTCGCGGTTGTTCTCGATCAGGGTCACCTCGGCGCCCTTCTCGAGCAGCTCGCGGGCGAGGTTCCACCCCACCTTGCCGGCGCCGACGATGATGATGTACTGGTTCTCGGGCATCTGTCGCTCCTGCTCGCTCGGCCTCGCGCTAGAGGTCGGCGTCCTCGTGGTCGACGGGACCCGCCGGCGGTCCGCCGTTCCCGGTCCGGGTCGCAACCGAGCGCACCTCGCTGGTCAGCATGTCGATCGCCACCCGCGTCGGGCAGATCGTGTGCAGGCCCTGCTCCGCGTACCACTTGGCCCGGTAGGGATCGAGGACCCGCGCGATCACCGTCGGCACATTGAACCGTCGCTTCGCGATCTGCGCGATGACGATGTTCGTGTTGTCGCCGTTGGTCGAGGCCACGAACACCTCGGCGCGCTCGATCCCCGCCGCGGTCAGCGCCTCGACCTCGAGCGCCGTGCCGACCGTGAAGTGGCCGCCGAGGTCCTCCCAGGGCTTGTCGAGCCCGATCTCCAGCCGGGCGTGCGACTCGGGGTCCTCGTCCACGCAGGAGACCTCGTGCCCGTCTTCGAGCATCGTGCGAGCGAGCGAAGAGCCGACCCGGCCGGCGCCGACGATGAGCACGAACATGCCCAGATCTTATGGATTGGACGCGCCGGCCTCGGACTCGGTCGCGCCATTCTCGTCCTCGGTCGCGCCGTTCTCGCCCTTGGCCACGCCGGCGCTCGCGCGCCGAGAGCCGTCGCTGCCCGGCGCCGTGATCAGCACCCGGCACGGCGCCCGCCTGAGCACGTACTCGGTCACCGGCCCGATCTCCGCCGGTCGAGACCCGCCGACCCCCCCGAGCAGCGCGCCACCTCGGATCCGCGTCGGCGGCTCGCCGCCCATGACGATCATCTCCACAGCACGGGTCCTCGCCGCCTCGACGATCCCGGCGCCGACGTCGCGCGCCCGGACCACCGACGGGCGCACCTCCACCGTTTCGTACTCCTCCCCGACCTGCTTGGCGCGCTCGAGCGCCTCGTTGGCGATCTCCGTTTGCTCGCGCCGCGGGGGCGAATCGAGCGGCACCGTGAGCGGGACCTCGACCACGTAGATCACCTCGAGGGTCGGCGATTCGTCTCCTGGCACCTCCGCTGCGTCGGCAAGACGGCCCGCCGTGCCGACGATGTCGTCGTCGAGCTCCGTCCCGAACACCGGCACCAGGATGTCGCCGTACTCGACCCGTGGCGTCCCCCTCACCAGCGCCTCCGCGGGGACCTCGATTCGCCGCGTCAGCGTCGTCCCCTCCAGCCCCTTGCGGTAGATCACGTAGGCGCTGAGGCCGAGCACCATCCACGCCCCGCCGACCCAGCGGGCGGTGTCGTGGTAGGCGACGATGCTGACCCAGGCGAGCGCCGTGAGCAGCGCCGCGAGGAGCGCCGGGGCGGGCAGCCGCGCGCCTCGAAACGGCACGTCGAGCGGGATTCGGAACGGCCGCTCACGCTCGGGCTCGGTGATCCGCAACCGCACGACCGATAGGTGGGCGATCGTGAACGCGATCGTCGCCCCGAACGCGAACAGCCCGCCGAGCAGGGCGATGTCGGTGGTCAGCACGAGGCCGAAGGCGACCACCGCAGCGATCACGATCGCCACGTGCGGCGTCCGGTAACGCCGATTGAGCGTCCCGAGCCAGCTTGGGATCTGCCGGTTGGTGGCCAGCACGTACACGTGCCGCGAGAGCCCCAGCATCGCCGTGTTCGCGGCCCAGATCAGCGCCACCGGCACGACCGCGACCACGGCCACCTGCATCACGTCGGAGACCCACTCGGGCTCAAATGCCTGCACGACGCCGAGCAGCGGATCCTCGATGAACTCGCCGCCGAGCGCGGTCTGCGGACCATCCGGGGTAGCGATCACCGGAACCGCCATCAGCGCCACCACCGCGACGCCGAAGTAGATCAGCGGCACCAGCGGCGCCGCGACCGTGAGCAGCTTTCGCAGCTCCAGGGGCCCGAACTCGAGGTCCGGAGCGAGGTTGGCCGCCGCCTCGATGCCGGCGAACGCGACGGTTCCGATCACCCCCGCGTAGATCACGTCCTCGAGGCTCGGGGTCGTGAACGGGTGCAGCTCCGCGGTCAGCGCGCCGAGGTCGAACGCGGTCAGCACGCCGACGACGATCACCGCGATCAGCAGCGTCACCCCGGCGAGCGAGATCACGCTCAACAGCCGCTGGCGCGCCACCCCCGTGAACCCGCCGATCGCCGCGCCCGCCGCCAGCGCGATCACCGCGGCGCCGGTGACGACCTCACCGCCCGCCTCCGTGAACCCCGACCAGATCGGGGTTAGGTAGTGCGCCACGGAGATCGCCGCGAGGGCGATCACGATCACGTAGTCGATCAGGATCGCCCAGCCGGCCGCGAAGCTGACGAGCTCGTTCTTGAACGCCGCCCTCGCGAAGGTCGCCGAGCCGCCGCGCTCGGGCAGCATCGCTTCGCCCTCGACGTAGGTGAGCGCGTTGAGCAGGAAGATCAGCCCGACCCCGAGGAAGATCAGCGGCGTCATCCCGAGCCCGCGGTCCGCGACCAGGCCGAGCGAGAAGTAGAGCGAGAAGCCGACCGCCGAGTAGGAGACGGCGAACAGCAATGGCACGCCGAGCCAGCGGCGGGCGAGCGGCGATCGCTCGTCGGCGGATCTGAACGGGTCGATCAATCTCGGGAGCGCATCGAGATGTAGAGCCGCCCTGCGCCGAGCCCGAGAAACAGGAGCCCGAGCCAGATGCCGCTCGAGGCGAGGTTGCCGCCGTTGATCAGGGTGACGGCGATGATCGTCACGCCGAAGGCGAGGATTATCGTCGCGAAGATCCGGGTTACGCCGCGATAGACCTCGTCGGGAGGAGGCGGGGCGCTCATCCTCTCACTCCGGCGGTCGCCACAGGCGCCACCGGCGCGCCATCGCCCACCCCGACCGGGTTGGCGGCGACGATCACCCGGCAGGGTCGCTTGGCGAGCACGGTCTGCAGCGCCTTGCCGTACAGCGGCTTCCCGTCGCGATAGCGCAGCGGCATCACGATCGCCGCCGCATCCAGCGACCGCGCCTCGTCGACGATCGCCTGTCCGGATCCGCCCATCCGGACGTGGACGATGTTGCCGGAGGCGCGCTGACCGCAGATCAGCTTCGCCCGCTCGATCTTCGTCTGCGCCGCCGCCTCGGAGTCCTCGACGATCGCGTCGAGCGGCAGGTGGGCCGGGACCGTGACCAGCGACAGGACGTGGATCGCCCGACGCCGCCGCGTCGCCAGCGACTTCGCCACCGCGACAGCCTCCTCGGAGAACGGGGCGTCCTCGTCGAAGGCGACCAGCACGCTGCGGTACTCGACCTCCTCGACCCCGAGCGGGGTGAGCATCTCGATCTTCACGGTCTCCCGCAGCGGCAATCCCTTGTAGCGGCGGTAGCCGACGTAGGCGAGGGTCCCGACCACCATCCACCCGCCGCCGGTCGCCAGAACCACGGGATCGAGCGCCATCGCGACGACGAACGCACCGAACGTGCCGAGCCCACCGAGGATCGCGGGGATCGGCATCTCGATCCCGCGGATTCGGAGGTTGAAGGGAATTCGCCAGAGACGTGCGCCGTCGGGCGCCTTCCGGCGCCCGGCGAGCGGCTGGAGCTGGCGCAGCCGGACGACGGAGACGTGGGCGACCGTGAACGACAGCGTCGCTCCGAAGGCGTAGATCGTGCCCAAGAACGTGGTCTTTCCCGGTGCCATCACAACCGCGGCGACGCCCGAGAAGAAGATGATCGCGATCCACGGAGTCTTGAACCGGGGGTGGATCGAGCGCAGGAACTCCGGCAGCTGCCGGTGCTGGCCCATCGAGAAGGTGAGCCGCGAGAGCCCGATCAACGCCGCGTTGGTGGCGATCAGGAGGATCACCGCGGCGAGGATCCCGACGTAGTAGCGCAGCACGTCGGTCATCCCGGCCGAGAGCCCGAGGTTCTCGACGATCCCGAGCACCGGGTCGTCGGCGAACGTTGTCCCCAGAGCGGTGGTGAAGTTGCCGGCCGCATCCTGGGTCACGGGCATCGCCGAGAGTGCGATCATCGGCAGCAGGGCGTAGAGGCCGACGACCGCGAGCACGACCATCGCGGTGCCGCGCGGGACTGTGCGCCACGACTCGCGCGCCTCCTCTGACATGTTGGAGATCGTCTCGATCCCGGTGTAGGCGACCATCCCGACCGCGATCCCGAGCGCGAAGTCCGACCACGTGGGAGCCGTGCCGAGGTCGATCTGGGAGACGAGCAGGTCGGGGTCGAAGACGAACACGAGCCCGATCCCGACGAGCACGATCTGGGTCGCGAGATCGGCGAGCGCGAGCACCAGGTTGAGCCGCGCCGATTCCTCGGTCCCCTTGACGTTGAGCGCCGCGAGCAGCGCGACCAGGCCGATGCCGAAGAAGACGTCGCCCGGGCCGTGGCCGAGCGGCTCCCAGAACACCGCCAGGTAGTGGGGCACGAAGAAGGCTGAGATCGCGACCGTGACGATGTAGGTGAGCATCTGCGCCCATGCCGCGAGAAAGGACGCGAATTCGTTGAAGGCGTGCCGGGCGAAGCTCGAGGAGCCACCCGCCTCGGGATAGAGCACCGTCGCCTCGACGTAGGTGGCCGCCGTGAAGGCGAAGATCAGCCCCGCGATCATGAACGTAACCGGGGTCAGGCCGAGGGCGTAGAGGGCGACCAGACCGAGCGCGTAGTAGATCGACGAGCCGACGTTGCCGTAGGCCGCGGCGAACAGCGCGTCGGAGCCGTGCACGCGCCGGAGCGCCGCCTCGCGTGGATGTCGCTCAGCCATTTGGGTTCGACTATAGGGCGGCCGCGGGACCGTCCTGCACGTGCGCGGGGCCGACGTCGGCGGGGCTCGGACAGCCGAGCAGCGCGAGCCCGAGCTGGATCTCCTCGCGCAGGATCTCGAGCACCCGCAGCGCCCCCGCCTCACCTCCGACGGCGAGCCCCCAGAGCGGCGCCCGGCCGGCGAGCACCGCCTTGGCGCCGAGAGCAAGGGCGATCAGCACGTCGGTGCCGCGGCGGACCCCACCGTCGACGAGCACCTCGCAGCGGCCGGCGACCGCGTCGACCACCTCGGGGAGGACGTCCAGAGCCGCCGGCACGCAGTCGAGCTGGCGGCCACCGTGGTTGGAGACGATCAGCCCCGTGGCGCCGTTCTCGACCGCCAGCGCCGCATCCTCCCCCGTTTGCACGCCCTTGAGCAGGATCGGGAGCGAGCAGTCGGAGGCGAGCGTCGCGAGGTCGTCCCAGCCAAGCGTCGGGTCGACGAGGTCGAAGACCTCCTTCAGCGTCATCGCGCGGTCGGAGCCCACCGCGGCGGCGAGCGCGGGAGCGGTGACCCCGGGGGGCACGGCGAAGCCGGTGCGGAGGTCGCGCTCGCGACGCCCCGCGCGCGGCGCGTCGGCGGTGACCACGATCGCCTCGAACCCCGATTCGATCGCCTCGTCGATCAGCGCCCGCGTGACGCCCCGATCGCTGAAGCAGTAGAGCTGAAACCAGCGCGGCGCCGGTGGCGCCTCGGACGCGATCTCGCTCGGATGCGAGGTCGCGAGCGTCGACAGGCACATGATCGTCTCGGCGTCCGCCGCGGCGCGCGCCATCGCCACCTCGCCGTCGGGATCGACCAACCGCTGGAAGGCGACGGGCGCGACGAGGAGCGGCATCGAGACCTCGGTCCCGAGCACGGTCGCGCGGGTGCTCACCCCGCCGACGTCGACGAGCACGCGAGGGCGCAAGCGGCGGCGCCCGAACGCGGCGACGTTGTCGCGCAGGGTGCGCTCATCGCCGGCGCCGCCCGCGAAGTAGCCGTGGACGCCTGGCCCGAGGCGCTCGGCCGCGAGCCGCTCGTAGTCGGCGACGTTGATCGGCTCGCCCGCGGACACCAGGGCGACTATATGGGCGCCGCGCTCCCGCACGACCCGTCGGCGTATCTTTTCGCCGACGGTCGTGAGCCAGCTGATCCACACCTGCTATCGCGTTCTCGACCTCGAGCGCTCGGTTAGCTTCTACGGGAAGCTCGGCTTCGAGGAGCTGCGCCGGATGCCGATCGGCGACGAGGCGACCAACGTGTTCATGGGCCTGCCGGATGACGGCGCGCGGCTCGAGCTCACCTATAACCACGATCGCACCGAGCCATACGAGATCGGCACGGGCTACGGTCATATCGCGATCACCGTGGAAGCACTGGACGCGACACTCGAGCGGCTCGCCATAGACGGAATCGAGCCCGAGCGCCCCCCGTACAGCGTCCACGAGGGAGGCTCGCGGATCTGCTTCGTCCGCGACCCGGACGGCTACCGCATCGAGCTGATCGAGCGCCGCTAGCCGACCGGCTCGCCCTCAACGACGAAGCCCGCGGCCGTGGCCGGGCTCGGCGAACGTCTCGGTGGCGCGGGGCCTAGAGGTTGACGATCGGGATGATCAAGATCGCGACGATGTTCGCCACCTTGATCATCGGGTTGATCGCCGGGCCGGCGGTGTCCTTGTAGGGGTCGCCGACCGTGTCGCCGGTCACCGAGGCCGCGTGGGCCTCGGAGCCCTTGCCGCCGAAGGCGCCATCCTCGATCAACTTCTTCGCGTTGTCCCAGGCGCCACCGCCGGCGGTCATCGACAGGGCGACGAAGAGCCCGACGACGATCACGCCGATCAGCAGTCCGCCGAGCGCCTTGGCGCTGATCAGGCCGACGATCACCGGGACGACGATCGGGATCAGCGACGGGAGGACCATCTCGCGCTGCGCTGCCCGCGTCACGATGCTGACGGTGGTGCCGTACTCGGGTTTCTCGGTGCCCTCCATGATCCCGGGGTGCTCGCGGAACTGCTTGCGCACCTGCTCGACGACCTGACCGCCCGCGCGGCCGACGGCCTCGATCGCGAACGCCGCGAACAGGTAGACCATCATCCCGCCGATCAGCAGGCCGATCAGCACCGCCGGGTCGGAGATCGCGAAGGTCAGCCCGGCGCCGCCCTCCTCGTCGCCGAGCTCGATCTCGAACGCGTTGAAGAGGACCAGCGCCGCGAGCGCCGCGGAGCCGATCGCGTAACCCTTGGTGACCGCCTTGGTGGTGTTGCCGACCGCGTCGAGCGGGTCGGTGACGTTGCGGACGTCCTCGGGCAGGTCCGCCATCTCGGCGATCCCGCCGGCGTTGTCGGTGATCGGACCGAACGCGTCCAGGGCCACGATCAGGCCGCAGAGCGAGAGCTGCGCCATCACCGCGATCCCGATCCCGTAGATCCCGGCGAGCTCGTTGGCGCCGAAGATCGCCAGGGCGATCAGCAGCGCCGGGGCGACGGCCGACTGAAAGCCCTGGGCGAGGCCCTGGATGATGTTGGTCGCATGGCCGGTGATCGAGGCCTGGCTGATCGTCTTCACCGGACGGAACCGGGTCGAGGTGTAGTAGTCGGTGATCACGAACAGGCCGCCGGTGACGAACAGCCCGATCAGCGCGCACAACCAGAGCTCGGTGACCGAGGTGTCGAACAGGGAGCTGCCCGGATCGCTGACCCCGAGCGAGAGCGGATCGCTCATCAGCCACTCGGTGAGCGGATAGAAGATCGCCGCCGAGATCACCGCGGAGACGATCAGGCCGCGGTAGAGGGCGCCCTCGACCCTGTTCGTGGTCGTGCGAACGGCGAGCGCGCCGACGATCGAGGCGAGGATCGCGGCGCCGCCGATCACCAGCGGGTACAGCGCCGCGGCGCGCGAGAAGTCTCCCGTAAAGGTGAGCACGCCGAGCAGCATCACCGCGACCGAGGTGACCGCGTAGGTTTCGAACAGGTCGGCCGCCATACCGGCGCAGTCGCCGACATTGTCGCCGACATTGTCGGCGATCACCGCCGGGTTGCGGGGGTCGTCTTCCGGGATGCCGGCCTCGACCTTGCCGACCAGGTCGGCGCCGACGTCGGCCGCCTTGGTGAAGATGCCGCCGCCGAGTCGGGCGAAGACCGAGATCAGCGAGCCGCCGAACCCGAGCCCGATCAGCGCGTCGACGGCATCCTTGTCGGACTTGTCGAAGAGGACGAGGATGCCGAAATAGCCGGCGACGCCGAGCAGCGCCATGCCGACCACCAGCAGCCCGGTCACCGAGCCGCCCTTGAAGGCGACGTCGAGCGCCGGCGGCACACCGCCGCGCGCGGCCTCCGCGACCCGCGCGTTGGCGCGAACCGAGAGATTCATGCCGATGAAGCCGGCAGCGCCCGAGAGCGCGCCGCCGATCACGAAGCCGATTCCGGTGGTGACGTCCTGGAGGATCGCGATCAGGATCGCGAGCGGGACAGCGACCATGGCGATGATCAGGTACTGGCGGTTGAGGTACGCCTTGGCTCCCTCCTGGACGGCGCCCGAGATCTCCCGCATGCGTTCGTTGCCTGCAGAGCGTCCGAGCAGCCGCTGCGTGACGAGCGCGCCGTAGAGAACGGCGGCCCCGGCGCAGACGAGCGCGACGACGACGCCGTAATCGGTCAGGAAATCGGTCAAGTGAGGTCCTCCGTGGGGGGCTTGTCGTCAGAAGCGGCCGGGGACGGTTCCGGGCGCGAGGCGCGGGCAGTGTAACGAGGTGACTGGCGTTATGAGGCGCCGGGCGGCGTCCAGAGGCCCGACGGACGTTCGGCCCTGGGCCTGGGTGCGGGCTCCGACGGCGCCGCCTCGGGAGGCTCCTCAGTTCCGCCGCCGGCCTCCCGCGCGTACAGCACCTGCACCTGCGACAGCGCCTCGCGAACCTGCCCACGCGGTCCCGGCTCGAGCAGCTCGACCACGGCGCGCACCGCCTCGATCCCGATCCGCGCCTGCTGGAGGTCGCGCTCGTCTTCCTTCGCGATCCGGCGCGCGGCCAGGTTGAGCACGCTGACCACGCTCTCCAGCAGCAGGTCCTGTACGCGGAGCTCTTGCAGCTGCTGCTCGAGCCTCCGCTGAAGCTCCTCCTGCTCGGGAGCGCCGCTCGCTGCCGGTCCGGGTGAGGGCTCGGGGCCGGTCATGCGCTTAGCCTAGCCGTGGCGGGCGGACCGAGGCCTGAGAGCCCCGAGGCGACGCAGGGGGCGGGTCAGCGCCGCGCGAGCTCCGGCGCGTAGGTGCGCCGGGTCTCGGCGACCGTCTCGCGGTAGGCGTCGACGATCGTCGCCCCCGGCTCCAGCAGCCGCCGGGCGTGCTGGGCGCCGTTTGAGGCCGGGATCTCGACCTCGAGCCCGAGCGCCTCGCGCGCCGGGCCGGCCCAATCGACGAGGCGCTCGAGCGCCTCGCGGGTCGCGATCACCTCGCCGGCGGCGAAGTCGATCTGCGTGCCCTCGAGGCCGTGGCGAATCGCCCGCCAAAGGTTCTCCTCGATCTCGCGCTGGCGCATCGGCTCGCCGAGCCTGCCGTCGTCGTAATCGAGCGCGGCCTGGGCGATGCAGGCGGTGATCATCGCGGCGAGGTTGAACGACTCGGCGCCGCTCGTCTGCGCGTCGCAGATCCTCAGCTCGACGGTCCCGAACGAGTGGTGCGGGCGCACGCTCCACCACAGCTGGGTCGACTCGACGATCGATCCGGTGAGCGTCAGCAGGTCGATGAACTCGGCGTAGGAGCGCCAGTCGCCGAACGGCTCGTGGACGCCGCAGCGCGGGAACGTGCGGGTGAAGATCTCGCTGCGGATCGAGTGCAGCCCGGAGTCACGGCCGTCGAGGAACGGCGAGTTCGCCGACAGCGCGAGCAGTGGCGGCAGCAGACCGCGGAGGTGGTCGCAGACGGCGATTGCGCGGTCGGCGTCGCGGATGCCGACGTGCACGTGCATGCTCCAGGTGTTGTTTCGCTGCGCGACCCAGCGCAGCTCCTCGCGCAGCCGCCGGTAGTGCTCGGTGTCGATGATCCGCTGGTCGAGGTAGCTCGCCCACGGATGGGTGCCCATCGCCGCGAGCCCGATCCCGAGCCGTTCGGCGACCTCGAACAGCGCCGTGCGGCGCTCGACCTGGAGCGCGACCGCGTCGGCGAAGCTCTCCGCGCGTCCGGAGCGGATCTCGATCTCGGTGTCGATCAGCTCTCCGGCCGCTGAGTCCCCGAGCCGCTCGTCCTCCCGGCAGGCGGCGTAGAGCTCCTCGAATCGGTGCACGAGCTCGAGGCTCGACGGGTCGACGAGCGCGAACTCCTCCTCGAGCCCGATCGTGAAGTCGCGCGATGCCGCGAACCGCTCGCGGGTGCGCTTCATGTCGAGGGTCTGTGAGGGCGTCCCGCCCGCGGCCATCGCTCAGCTAGGCCAGGTAGAAGTAGAGCGCGTAGAGCAGGTCGACCGCGGGGCTCGAAGTGTGGACCGTGACCTCCGGCGGCACCTGCAGGAGCTGCTCGGAGTAGTTGAAGATGATCTTCACCCCGGCCGCGACGAGCTGATCGGCGACCGCCTGGGCGGCGTTCGCGGGCACCGCGAGGACCCCGACCACGACCTCCTCCTCGCCCACCACCTGCTCGAGATCGTCGAGCGAGCGCACCGGCACTCCGCCGAACGCCTCGCCGACCAGCTTCGGGTCGGCGTCGAAGATCGCGACGATCCGAAAGCCGTGGTCGGCGAAGATGTCGGAGCTGGCGATCGCCTGACCCAGGTTGCCGGCCCCGAACAGGGCGATGTTGTGCTGCCCGGAGGTGTGGAGGATCTTGCGGATCTCGGCGACCAACGACTCGACGCGGTAACCGACCCCCCGCTTGCCGAACTTGCCGAACCCGGAGAGATCGCGCCGGATCTGGGTCGAGTTGATGTGCGTGTACTCGGCGAGCTCCTGCGAGGAGATCGTCTCGCGGCCCATCTTGCGCGCCTGGATCAGCACCTGCAGGTAGCGGGACAGCCTCGCCGCCACGCCGAGCGAGAGCCGATCGCCATCGGCGAGCGGCCCCTCGGTCTCCGTCTGGGCGGCCGTCCGCTCGCTGACCGTGGGCTCGCTCACGGCTCGACAGTATGAAGCGCGCGGACGAACGCGTCGCCGTCGAGGACCAACTCGGAAACCTCGAGGCCCTCGACCTCGACCACCGGAATGCGCTCCAGATACTTCGCCAGCGTCGCCGCGTCGGCCTCGATGTCGACTTCCCGGAGCTCGATCGGCCGCTCGCTCGCGAGCGCGAGGATCGCATCGCGAGCCTCGTCGCAGAGATGGCAGTCGGGGCGACCGTAGAGGGTCACCTCGACCGGCGCAGGCGCGCCGTCGTCAGGCACGCACGTCCCAGTCGAGATAGCCGGGATATGGCTGCGACGAGACGAAGCGCGCCGCGGAGGCGATCATCGCCGCGTTGTCGGTGCAGAGCTCGCGTGGGACCAGCTTCAGCGCGAGGCCCTCGCGTTCGCAGAGCTCGGCGACTCGCTCGCGCAGCAGTGAGTTCGCCGCCACGCCGCCACCGAGGGCGACCGCGTCCCAGCCGCCACCGGGCAGCCGGCGCCGCCGGCTGCCCCCGCGGGCCGCTCGCCGCAGCTTGGTGACCAACTGGTCGACAACTGCCGCCTGATAGCTGGCCGCGAGGTCGGCCCGCCGCGTCCCGACCCCATCCTCACCGAGCTCGCGCACGGCGTAGAGCAGCGCCGTCTTCAGGCCGCTGAAGCTGAAGTCGAGCCGCGGGTCGTCCGTCATCGCGATCGGGAGTTCGAACGCCGTGGGGTCGCCGCCTGCCGCCTCGCGCTCGATCGCCGGCCCGCCAGGGTAGCCGAGCCCGAGCAGCCGCGCGCCCTTGTCGAGCGCCTCGCCCGCGGCATCGTCGAGGGTCTGTCCGAGCACCTCGTAGCGGTCGGGGGTCGTCACCCCGCCGAGCAGCGTGTGGCCGCCGCTCGCGATCAGGCACAAGAACGGCGGCTCGATCGGGTCGGGCTCGAGGAAGTTCGCGGCCACGTGCCCATGCAGGTGGTCGACGCCGGCGAGCGGCTTGCGGGTCGCCGCGGCGAGCGCCTTTGCGGTGCTGACGCCGACGAGCAGCGCCCCGATCAGCCCCGGGCCGCGGGTGACGGCGATCGAGTCGACCTCCGCGAGCTCGACACCGGCCTCGGCCAGCGCCGCCTCGACGATCGGGTTGACCAGCTCGAGGTGGTGGCGCGAGGCGACCTCCGGGACGACGCCGCCGAACCGGGCGTGCGCGCCGGCCTGCGAGGAGATCACGTTCGAGCCGATCCGCGCGCCATCGACGACCGCGGCGCAGGTGTCGTCGCACGACGTCTCTATCGCGAGAACGCTCAAGTGCGGCCGGCGGCGACCGGCGCGGCCCGGTCGAGCCACATGATCAGGGCGTCTTCCCCGTTGTCGTGGTAATAGCGGCGTCGGTGGCCACTCGGCCGGAAGCCGAAGCGCTCGTACATCGCGATCGCGCCCCCGTTCGAGGGCCGGACCTCGAGCGTGAATTGGGCCTCGGAGCCCGCCGCCGCGAACAGCTCCTCGATCAGCCGCGTGGCGATGCCCTGGCGCCGTCTCTCAGGGTGAACCGCGACGTTCATCAGGTGCCATACGTCGGCGTAGCGAGAGCAGACCAGGTAGCCGATCAGCCCGTCGCGGTCGTCGATTCCGAGACAGATGCCCGACGGCTTCGAAAGCTCGAGCACGAACATCGCCAGCGACCAAGGTGTCTGGAAGGCCCGGCGCTCGATCGCCAGCACCGTGGGGAGGTCGCCGTAGACGAGCCGGCGTACGGCGAGCCCGCGGTCGGACGCCCGGTCGAAGTCGATCTCCGCCGTCGGGCTAGGTGTCGCGGTTTTGTCGTTCACGCCAGACCTCTGCGTCGGGCCGTCTCAGGTACACGGGGGTCACCGCCTCCGGCCGCCCCGGCTCAACCTCGGCCGCCAGCGCGCAGACGTGGCGCGCCGCGAGCCTGTGTGCCGGGTCCGTCTCGGCGAGCACCTCCACGCCGGCGGCCTCGAGCTGGTGGCGAAATCGTAGCGAGCCGTCACCGGCGGCCACCGGGGTGGTGTCGGCGTCGCGCAGCAGCTCGCCCAGCCGCTCCGGCGTCGCCACCAGCGGCTCGAAGATCATCGACCCGTCGGCGGCCTCGAGCGCCGCGAACAGCTCTCCGCGCCTGGCGTCGATCAGCGGCATCCGCGGCCGCGCCGCGCCACCGTCGCCGGCGGCGATGCCCCGCGCCAGCGCCGCCAGCGAGCTCACCGGGGCGACCGGCAGGCCGCGCGCCTGGGCCAGGGCACGGGCGGTGGCGATCCCGACGCGCAGGCCGGTGAACATCCCCGGCCCGATGCCGACGGCGAGCAGGCGAACGCGCGGCCAGCCGCCCGCCGCCTCGACCGCCGCCTCGATCTCGGCGAGCAGCGCAGCCGCGTGCCGAGGTCGGCCGGTCGGCCCCGGCGGCAGCGAGGCCTCGTGGACCACCGCCCCCCGTAGAGTCGCGGCGACGGCCGCGTGGTCGGTTGCGGTGTCGATCCCGAGCACCACCTCTGCGACCGCCGACTCCACGCCGCCGAGGGTACGCTTCCGGGCGCGGCCGACGGACGGCCGACTTCAACCACTCGAGAGGGAGCAAACGATGAGAGTCGATCGACGCCGCGCGCTTGCCGTAGTCGGCGTGCTGGCGATCGCGGCGGGGGGCGCCGTCTGGTCGGGATGCGGCGACGACGCGCAGAACCAGGTCAACGAGGCGGTCGACGAAGCCGAGCAGCAGGCCGAACAGATCCAGAACGACGTCTCCGAGCAGGTCGACCAAGCCACCGAGGACGCGCAGACCTCGGCCGACGACGCGCTTGAGGACGCCGAGGATGCGGCCAACAGCAGCTCGGCCCAGGAGGCCCAGGACGCCGCCGAACAGGCGGTCGAGGACGCGCAGGACGCCACCGATGAGGCGCTCGACGACGCGCAGAACCAGATCGACGAAGCCGATAACGACCATTGATCGGCTCCCTCAGCGCTCGGCGGCGGGCGGCCCGAGGATCTCGACCTCGCGCCGGTCGCCGCCTGCGTGCCTGACGTCGACCCGGACCGCGACCCTGGTTCCCTCGGGAGTCGGCGCCCTCGCAGCGGCCTCGGGCCATTCGACGAACGCGACCGCTTCCGGGGTCAGATAGTCCTCGAGCATCGCCGGATCCTCGTCCCGGATATCCCCGAGCCTGAACAGATCGAGGTGGGCGACCAGCACCGAGCCGCGGTAGCGACGACCGATGGTGAACGTCGGAGAGAGCACCGCCTCGGTGACGCCGAGGCCCCGGGCGGCGCCGCGTACGAGCGTCGTCTTGCCGCTGCCGAGCTCGCCGCTGATCAGGACGACGTCGCCGGGCCCGAGCCCGGCCGCGATCCGGGCCCCGATCGCCTCGGTATCGGCCGGACCCTCGGAGAGCTCGATGCTCAAGCGAACAGGTCGAGCTGGTCGACGGGGTCGGGGCCCTCGGCATCCTCGACCTCGACCTCGACCGGCTCGGGCCCCTGCTCCCCCGGCAGGCTCTCGGCGAGCAGAGCCGGGATCCGCGAGAAGTCCTCGCGCAGGCGCCCGAGCACCGAGGGCGTGCGCAGCGCGGCGGCCGGGTGAAAGAGCGGATAGACGAACACGGTGTGGCCGCCCAGCGCATGAACCTGGGGCGTGCCGCAGCAGCGGCTGATCCCGGTCGGGCTGTTGGTGATCCGCTTGGTCGCGAAGTTGCCGAGGGTGGCGATCACCCGGGGCTCGATCAACTCGATCTGGCGCTCGAGGTAGGGCCAACAGGCCGCGATCTCGTCCGGCTGCGGGTCGCGGTTGCCGGGCGGGCGGCTCTTGAGCACGTTGGCGATGAACACGTCCTCGCGCTTCATCCCGATCTCGCCGAGCAGCTGGTTGAGCAGCTGTCCGGCGCGGCCCACGAACGGCAGCCCCTGACGGTCCTCCTCGGCCCCCGGCGCCTCTCCGACGAACATCAGGTCAGCGTCCGCGTTGCCGGCCCCGAAGACGGCCTTCGTGCGGGTCTCGTGCAAGCGGCAGCGCGTGCATGCGGTCACCTCGCGGTAGAGGTCGATCAACGACTCGCGGCGCTGGTCGGCGGTCTCGGTCATCCCCGGCCCCGTCTTGTGACGATCCTCATCGGCGAGGCAGCGGCCTAGAGGACGCCTCGCACCGGAACTCGTAGATCGCCACGGGGGCGATGGTAACCCGGCGCGAAGCGGCAACGCGGCCGCCGGGCATGGGTAACATCGGTCTCGCCGCGACCCGATGGTTCGGGCGTGGACCACCGGCGAGGCCGGTAACCGGAAAACGACTTCAAGCCGTCTGGTATCTCGATGAGGGAACTGGAACGGGATCTCCCGACCCCGGCAGCAGGGCTGCCCGCGCTGGCAATCGTCGGCGGCGGACGCGTGGGCGGATCGCTCGCCGTCGCGGCCTCCGCGGCGGGCCTGACCGCCACCGTCGCCGATCGAGAGGGCGCGCTCGACGCCTGCCGGAACGCCGAGGCGGCGCTGCTCTGCGTCCCCGACGCCGCGATCCCGGACACCGCAGCGGATATCAGCGCGGAGATCCCGCCGCTTCGCCTCGTCGGCCACACGAGCGGCGCCACCCGGCTCGACGCGCTCGCCGCCGCCACCGGCGCGGGGGCCGAGGCCTTCTCGCTGCACCCGCTGCAAACGGTTCCCGATTCGCGCACGGACTTCACCGGCTGCCCGGCGGCGATCGCCGCCTCGGGCCCCGCCGCGCTGCGCTTCGCACGCGAGCTCGCCGAGCGGCTTGGGATGCGGCCGTTCGAGGTCGAAGAGGAGCATCGGGCCGCGTATCACGCGGCCGCGAGCATGGCGTCCAACTTCCTGGTCGCGCTCGAGCAGTCGGCCGCCGACCTGCTGACCGCGATCGGGGTCGAGGACGGGCGCGATCTGCTCGCGCCGCTGGTCCTGCGCACGGCGGCCAACTGGTCCGATCGCGGTACGGCCGCGCTCACCGGACCGATCGCGCGCGGCGACGAGGCGACGGTCGAGCGCCACCTCGAGGCGCTGCGCGAGAGCGCACCGGAGCTGGTGGCGCTCTACGAGGCGCTCGCCGAGAGGACCCGCGAGGTCGCGCGATGAGGGTGGTTCGGACCAAGGCGGAGCTCGGCGCCGAGCTCGCCCCCGCCCGGCGCCCGGGCCGGACGATCGGCCTGGTGCCCACGATGGGCGCGCTCCATGACGGCCACCTGGCGCTGATCGCCGCGGCGCGCGAGCGCAGCGAGGTCGTCGTCGTCAGCGTGTTCGTCAACCCGACCCAGTTCCGGCCCGGTGAGGACCTCGACGCCTATCCGCGCGAAGAGGCCCGCGACCTCGAGCTCGCCGAGCGGGCCGGCGTCGACATCGTCTACGCCCCGACGGTCGACGAGGTCTACCCGCCCGGGTTCGTGACCGAGGTCCGAGTCTCGGGCGAGCTCACCGCTGTGCTCGACGGGGATCCACAGCGGCGCGGCCCCGAGCACTTCCGCGGCGTGACCACGGTGGTGGCGAAGCTCTTCAACTCGGTCGGGCCGCAGATCGCCTTCTTCGGGCAGAAGGACGCCCAGCAGGCGGTGGTCATCCGGCGCATGGTCCGCGACCTCGACTTCTCGATCGAGATCGTGGTCGTGCCGACTGTGCGCGAGCCCGACGGACTGGCGATGAGCTCGCGCAACGCCTACCTCGATCCCGACGACCGCAAGCGCGCGACGGCGCTGCACCGTGCGCTGGTGGCCGCCGGGCGCGCCGCCGAAGCCGGAGCCGCGTCGACCGCCGAGGCGCTCGCGGCCGCCCGCGCCGAGCTCCAGGCGGCCGGGATCGACCCCGAGTACCTGGAGGCGCGCGACGCGGAGGACCTGACGCCGGTGGAGGGCTTCAACGGGCGGCCGGTGCTGGTCGCCGTCGCCGCGCGCATCGGGGGCGCGCGACTGATCGACAACATGGTGATCGGAGCCTCCGGCGGCGGCCGGAGCGCGTGAGGGAGGAATCGATGCGAACACAGATGCTGAACAACGCGATAGGAGGTGGACGATGAGCTCGCATCCTTCGAAGCAGCACCAGGCGGCCGGCGGCCGCGCGCCCGTCACCGTGCCCCGGCTCGCCGAGATGAAGCTCAACTCCGAGCCGATCGTGATGGTGACGGCCTACGACTACCCGTCCGCGGAGATCGCCGAGGCCGCCGGCGTCGACCTCGTGCTGGTCGGCGACACGGCAGCGATGACGATGCTCGGCCACTCCTCGACCACGCCCGTGAGCCTCGACGAGATGCTCGTCCTGGCCAAGGCTGTGCGCCGCGGGCTGCGGACGCCGCTGCTCGTCGGCGATCTGCCGTTCGGCTCCTACGAGCGCTCAAACGAGCACGCGATCGAGAGCGCGATGCGCTACGTCAAGGAGGCGGGCTGCGACGTCGTCAAGCTCGAACGCGGCGGCGTCTCGGTCGAGCGCGCGCGGGCGATCGTCCGCGCCGGGATCCCGGTGATGGGCCACGTCGGCCTCACGCCGCAGACGGCCACCGCTCTCGGCGGCTTCAAGGCCCAGGGCAGGACCGCCAAGCAGGCCTCCAAGATCGCCGCCGAGGCGTTCGCCCTCGAGGCTGCGGGCTGCTTCGCGATCGTCTTCGAGGCGATCCCGGCGCAGATCGGCGAGGTCCTGGTGCCGAAGCTCGGGGTGCCCGTGATCGGGATCGGCGCCGGCGTCGCCACCGATGGCCAGGTGCTCGTCTGGCACGACCTGCTCGGCATCTACGGCGGCCACACGCCCAAGTTCGTGAAGCGCTACGCGAACCTGCGCGAGGCGATGACCACGGCGGTCGGCGAGTACGCGAGCGAGGTCAGGGCGCGGGCGTTTCCCGCCGCTGAGCACACCTACTCGATCGACGCCGAAGAGCTCGCGGCATTCCGCAGCTACCTCGAGCGCGCCGGTCACACGGCCGCCGACACGTTCGGGGGCGACTGGTCGGCGACCGAGATCTGAAAGAAGGCCGGCGAATCGCACGCGCGCCGGGCGGGAAGCTCGCGTCGTACTACGGTGCCGGGGGTGACCGTCCACACAAGCGAGATCCGGATCTCGACCGCCGGCGACACGGACGTCATCGACATCACCGGGGAGGTTGCCCGCGCGGTGGCGACCAGCGGCGTCACCCAGGGACAGGCGAGCGCCTTCGTCCGCGGCTCCACCGCCGCGATCACGACGATGGAGTTCGAGCCCGGCGGCGTCCACGACCTTCGAGCGGCATTCGAACGTCTGATTCCGATCGGCGGCGAGTACGAGCACAACCGCCTCAACCACGACACCAACTCCCACGCGCATCAGCGTGCTTCGATCGTCGGCTCCTCCGAGCTCGTGCCGATCATCGATGGCCGGCTCGCGCTCGGGACCTGGCAGCAGCTCGTTCTGCTCGACTTCGACGACCGCTCTCGCGAGCGGACGATCGTCATCCAGGTGATCGGCTGACGCCGAGCGCGTCGCGGACCACGTCGGCCCCGGGGGCGATCTCGGGATCGAGGCGGGCGAGCAGCGCCCGCCAGCCGTCGTGGGCGGCGAGCGCGGTCGCCACCCGTTCCGCCCCCGCCGCGACATCGCCGGAGGCCGCGATCCCGAGGCCGGCCCAGAAGCTCAGCTCGACATTGGCGGGGGCCGCATCGGCCGCGCGGCGATACAGCTTCGCCGCCAGCTCGTGGTGGCCCTCGCCGGCGAGCGTGTCGGCTCGATCGGCGAGCGCGTAAGCGTCGTGCAAATCCAGCAGTCGCCGCAGCTCGCCGAGCGGGTCGACGTGGTCCTCGACCCGCAGCTCGACGTTTGCCCGCCAGGGCTCGCCGGCGCCGGCGACCACGAGCAGCGCCGCCGACTGGCGGCCGCGAACGTCTCCCCCGGCCTCCTCGCCCGCCTCGAGCGCGGACATCAGCCGCCGCGCGAGGGGTCCGGACGTCGACTCGAACACCCTCGCCATCGCCGGCCAGACCTCGGGCGTCGCCATCATGTTGGCCTGCGCGCTGTACCCGTCGCCGTTGCTCTCGCCCGCATGCGCGATGCAGCCGTCGCCGGTGTGGGCGGCGATCGCTCCGCTCCCGTCGACCACGGCGACCTGCCGAAAGCGAGCCGACTGATCGGACTCGAGCTCGACCGCGAGCGCCGCGCCGGGAGGCTCGCCCGCCGCCAGCCGGTCGAGCAGCCGCGGCCCGTAGGCGGGCTCCACGATCGCCTGGGTCGCCACCGCCCCGACGCCCGCCCGCGCCCAGGTGACCAGCGAGCCGACCGCGAACCAGTGCGACTGGACCGCCACCCCGAGCTCGCCGTTCTCTCGATCGCGAGCGACGATCGAGTAGGTCCCGCGTCGCACGCTCATGGCCCCGCGGGGACGTCGGCGAGCAGCGAGGAGACCCGCCAAGCGCGGGGCTCGGCCGGGTCGGCCACCAGCTCGACCTCCACCTCGACGCCGTCGTAGGGCCCCCCGGTCGGGATCGCCGTCGCGCTCGCGGAGCCTCCCGACTCGCTGGCGTCCTCGATCTTCACCGTCGAGGCCAGGCCCGCGGGCCGCTCGGCTGCGAGGCATCCTTCACGCGCGCCGTAAGCCTTGCGGACGAAGCCCTCGGTGAGCAGCAGGTCGCAGATCACCGGCGCGTCGGCCGAGCCGGTGAGCACGGCCTCGATCACGCCATCGATCGACGTCGGTCGCTCCGCGGTCGATTCCCGCTCGCCCTCACCGTCCCGATCGGCCGCGGGTGTCCCCTGCGCGGCCTCGGCGTCGTCGGGCGTCGTCGCCGTCGGCGAGGTCTCGGTGCTCGTCGGAGTCGGGTCCGTGCTCGACGTCGCGGTCCCGGCGTCGTCGTCGTCGCCGCAGCCGGCCAGCAGCGCGGCCACGAGTAGCGCTGAGCAGAGCAGGGGGCGCACGGCGCCCAGGCTACCCGTCGTCCTCTGGCTTGAACTCGATCGCGCGGATCACCTTGGCGGGCGCGCCGGCGGCGATCGTTGCCGCCGGGACGTCCTCGGTAACCACGGAGTTGGCGCCGATCACCGCCCGGTCGCCGATCTCGACTCCGCCGGTGACCACGCAGTTGACCCCGAACCAGACGTTGGAGCCGATCCGGACCGGTCCGCGCGGCTGGAATCCCTGCCAGGTGATCGGCAGGTTCGGGTCGTCGTAGCGGTGGTCGGCGTCGCCGACGAAACAGCCGTTCGCGAACATCACGTAGTCGCCGACCTCGATCCGTTCGCTCGCGGCGAGCATCGTGCCGCGGTTCAAGAAGCAACCCTCGCCGATCCGGATCACGGCCTCCGGCCCGAGCGTCAGCCAGCAGCCGGGCTCGAGCAGCGTCTGCGGGCCAATCTCCAGCCGGCCGGAGTCGAGCGCCTCGAGCACCTCCCCCTCAACCGGAAAGCGGATGAAGAACCGGCCGCGAGCCGCGTGGCGATCGATGCGCCAGCGGCGGCGCAGCCGGCGGTTGCGCTCGTACCAGCGCCGCTTCACCCACCAGGTTCTCCACTTCGACAGCTCGCCCATCGACCACGGCACCTTCTCAGACGGGATCACTCGGCGATCGGCTCGGCTCGGATAGGGTCGCGTCGCAATCGATCGACTGGGGTGATCGCGATGCGGATGTTCGAGCTCAGCGAGGCAGATGTCGCCAAGTACACGACCGAGTGGCGCGAGATGTGCCAGGAGAAAGTCGAGGAGCCGGTGATCGCGATGGGCCCGTTTCGCCGCGGCGGCGCAACGTCCAACATGGCGATTTCAAAGAGCCGGATCGGCGCCGTCTTCTACGCCGCCAACGCGCTGCGCAACAAGAAGAAGGCCGGCGGGTTGCCGCAACGCGTCTTCCTCGTCGTCACGCCGAGCAAGCTGCACGCATTCAAGTGGGACATCCGCGGGCGCGGCTACAAGCTCAAGGACGAGGCCGCCGTGTGGGAGCGGGCCGGTCTCCGGGTGAGCACCGAGAGGAAGCTCGGGCTGACGATGCTGACGATCGAGTCCCCGAACGAGGGCGAGACCGCCACCCTGGCGCCGGGCGGGATCGAGGACGATCCGTGGAGCCAGGAGGTGATCCGCGTGCTCGAGCAGGGCATCACCCAGGCTCCGGCGCCGGCATGACGATCCATCGCCGGCGCGGCGGGACCTACTGGTACTACTGGGTGGTGATCGTCGGCGGGATCGCGCTCGTGATCGCGGCGCTGGCCACCGATGGGTTCGGCACCGGGGCGGTCTGATGGTCGAGCCGATCAAGCCGCTGGTCGATCGCCCGGAAGCGCTGAAACGAGCGCTCGACGAGACCGGGTGGCTCGGCGCCCCGGTGCGCGCAGCGGCGGTCGTCCGCCAGGGCCACTCCCCGTCGCTCGTTGCGACCGCGATCGGCTACGGGCTGATCTCACTGCTCAAGCCGCGGCCGCGCAGGGACCTCCCCCGCACCCTGGTGCTCGCGGCGACGGCGGAACGCGTGGTCGCCTACCGGGCGCGCTGCGTAACCCACGACGAGGAGGATCTCTACGTCACGATCTGGCCCGACGAGCTCGCGAGCTGGCCACGCGGGACGGTGACGGTCGAGACCGCGAAGCAGGGCATGAACGAGAACGCGACGCTGCGAATCGCGGGTCAGGCCGCGATCCCGGTCGGAGAGAGCGCCGAGGGCACGCTGGCCGCGCTCTCGGGCGAGCTCGGCTCGAGCCCCGCGGCGACCGCCCGCTGACGCGCCCGGGGCGGCTCAGGCGGCGACGGGCTCGCGCTGGCGCTTCGTGCGCCGCGGCTTCGGCGCCGGCTCCTCGGCCGTCACCAGGTCGCGCAGGAAGCGGCCGGTGTAGGAGGTCGGTGAGCCGGCCACCTGCTCGGGGGTGCCCGCAGCGATGATCTCGCCCCCGGCCTCGCCACCCTCGGGGCCGAGGTCGATCAGCTGGTCGGCGGACTTGATCACGTCGAGGTTGTGCTCGATCACGACCACCGTGTTGCCCTGCTCGACCAGCCGGTCGAGCACCTCGAGCAGGCGCTCGACGTCGGCGAAGTGCAGCCCGGTGGTCGGCTCGTCGAGGATGTAGAGGGTGTTGCCGGTGGCCACCTTGGAGAGCTCGGTGGCGAGCTTCACCCGCTGCGCCTCGCCGCCGGAGAGCTGGGTGGCGGGCTGGCCGAGCCGGATGTAGTCGAGGCCGACGTCGTGCAGGGTGCGCAGCCGTCGAGCGATCTTCGGCACCGGGTCGAAGAACTCGACCGCCTCGCCGACCGACATCTCGAGCACGTCGGCGATCGACTTGCCCTTGTAGCGGACCTCGAGCGTCTCGCGGTTGTACCGCCGTCCGTGGCACTGCTCGCAGGGGACGTAGACGTCGGGAAGGAAGTGCATCTCGATCTTGATCTGCCCGTCGCCCCGGCAGACTTCGCAGCGTCCACCCTTGACGTTGAAGGAGAAGCGGCCGGGCTTGTAGCCGCGCGCCCGCGACTCCCGAGTGCCCGCGAACAGCGCCCGGATGTGGTCGAAGAGCCCGGTGTAGGTCGCCGGGTTGGAGCGCGGGGTGCGCCCGATCGGCGACTGGTCGATGTTGATGATCTTGTCGACCTGCTCGATCCCCTCGATCCGGTCGTGAGCACCGGGACGCATCCGGGCCCGGTGCAGGCGGTTGGCGACCGCCCGGTAGAGGATCTCGTTGACCAGCGTCGACTTTCCGGAGCCCGAGACCCCGGTGACCGCGCAGAGGACGCCGAGCGGAAAGCCGGCGTCGGCGCCCTTGAGGTTGTGCTGACGGGCACCGCGGACGACGAGCTCGCCGCGCGGCGTACGGCGGTGCTCGGGAACGCCGACCCCGCGCTCGCCGGCGAGGAACTGGCCGGTCAGTGACCCGGGCTGGCGGACGATCTCCTCCGGCGTCCCCTCGGCGACCACCTCGCCGCCGTGCTCGCCGGCGCCCGGGCCGAGGTCGATGACGTGGTCGGCAGACCTGATCGTCCCCTCGTCATGCTCGACCACGATCACCGTGTTGCCGAGGTCGCGCAAACGCTCGAGCGTCCCGATCAGCTTCTCGTTGTCGCGCTGGTGGAGGCCGATCGAGGGCTCGTCGAGGATGTAGAGGACGCCGACCAGGCTCGAGCCGATCTGGGTCGCGAGCCGGATCCGCTGCGCCTCACCTCCCGAGAGCGTCGTTGCGCTGCGCTCCAGCGACAGGTAGCCGATCCCGACCGAGTCCAGGAACCGCAGCCGCTCGGCGATCTCCCGGACCACCAGGCGGGCGATCGCGCGCTCGGTCTCCGTTAGCTCGAGCGCCTCGATCCATTCCAGCGCCCGGCGCGCGGAGAGCTGCGTGTACTCGTAGATGTTGAACCCGCCGACGGTCACCGCGAGGCTTTCCGGCCGCAGCCGTGCGCCGTGGCAGGAGTGGCACGGCTGCAGCGCCATCAGCGCCTCGACCCGCTCGCGGGTGTTCTCGGAGTCGGTGTTCTCGTAGCGGCGCTGAAGGCTGTGCAGCATGCCGTCGAAGCGCACCGTGTAGTGGCGCCGGCGGCCGAACCGGTTGCGGTAGGAGATCGAGTGGCGCTGGTCGCCCGTGCCATCGAGCAGCAGCTCGCGGTCCGCCTCGGGCAGGTCCCGCCACGGGGTGCCGATCTCGATGTCGTTCGCCTCGGCGACCGCCTCGAGCAGCCGGCGGTGGTAGACCGACGCCGCCTTCGTCCATGGCTCGAGCGCGCCCTCGGAGATCGACAGGGTTGGATCCGGGACGATCAGCTCCGGATCGATCACCCGCTGAAAGCCGAGCCCGTGGCAGCGCGGACAGCAGCCGTGTGGGGAGTTGAATGAGAAGATTCGCGGCTCGAGCTCGGGCATCGAGGTGCCGCAGTTGAGGCACGCGAACTTCTCGCTGAACAGCAGCACCTCCCCCCGCTTTCCGGCGCTCGGTCCGCTGAGCACCCTCGCCCCTGGCCCCTCGGCCGCTCCCTCGGGAGCCCGTCCCTCCGCCGAGCGCGACTCCCTCGCACCCGAGGGCGGGGAGGCGCCGGACATCAGCTCCACCTCGACCAGCCCCTCGGCGAGCTGCGAGGCGGCCTCGATCGACTCGGCGAGCCGCTTTCGCAGGCCCTCCTTCATCACCAGCCGGTCGATGACGATCGAGATCTCGTGCTTGAACTTCTTGTCGAGCTCGATCTCCTCGTCGAGCCGGCGCAGCTCTCCGTCGACCACCGCCCGGGCGTAGCCCTGGGCCCGCATCTCTTCGAGCAGCTTCCCGTACTCGCCCTTGCGGCCGCGGACGACCGGCGCCAGGACCATGAACCGCGTTCCCTCTTCGAGCGTCATCACGTGATCGATGATCTGCTCGACCGACTGCCCGGCGATCGGCTCGCCGCAGTTGTGGCAGTGCGGCTTACCGATCCGCGCCCACAGCAGCCGCAGGTAATCGTAGATCTCGGTCACCGTGCCGACCGTCGAGCGCGGGTTGCGCGAGGTCGTCTTCTGGTCGATCGAGATCGCCGGCGAGAGGCCCTCGATCGAATCGACGTCCGGCTTCTCCATCTGGCCGAGGAACTGGCGGGCGTAGGCGGACAGCGACTCGACGTAGCGACGCTGGCCCTCGGCGTAGATCGTGTCGAAGGCGAGGCTCGACTTGCCCGAGCCCGAGAGGCCGGTGACGACGACGAGCGCGTCGCGAGGCAGCGAGACGTCGATGCCCTTGAGGTTGTGGGCACGGGCACCCGAGATGACGATCTGACCGGATCGGGACACGGCGTCCGATTGTACGAGGGCGAACGGCTGTTCCCCCGCGGGCCCGCCGCCCTACCTGACGGCGCGGGCGTATACCTCGTCGACGAGCGAGTCGAGGTCGGCGATCTCGTAGTCGGCGGCGAGCCTCTGCTTCGCCTGCTCGCGCGAGACGCCCTCAAGCGCCAGGTTCATCGCCACCAGCCGGGCCGCGGCGTCGTCGCCCGAGCGGGTGCCGTTGACGGCGCTCGGCAGGTCGCCCTCGTCGGGCGCGGGCGCGGGCTCGGGGACGATCGCGGGCTCGGGTTCCGGCTCGGCGGGCGGGACGATCGGCTCGGCCGGCGGCGGCTCGGGCTCGGGCACCGCGGGCGGCTCGGGCTCGGGAACGATCACCGGGCCGGGGTCGATCTCCGCCTCGGCGGGCGAGCCCTTCGTCGCGCTCCCGATCCTGCCCTGCAGATCGTCGAGCGCCTCGCGGACCTCCTCGAGCCGCGCCCTGCCCTGCGCCTCGGCCTGCTCTCGGATCCGCTTCGCGTCGGCCTCGGCGTCGCGAACGATCTCGGCCGCCTTCTGCTCGGCCTCCGAGACGATCTGCCGCACGCGCTCGGCGACGTCGTGAACGATCCGCTCTCCGTCCATGGCGTCAGGGTAACGCGGGGCGGCTAAAGACGGGCCGGCTCGGCCCCGTGGGCGGTTGCGCGCCTGCGTCCAGGATCGCCGCGCCGACTGGCTAGGCGCTCAGCGCCTCGAGGTCGCGACGAAGCTCCTTGAGCTCGTCTCGGATCCGGGCAGCCTCCTCGAAGCGCAGGTCCTCGGCCGCGGCGAGCATCTCCTCCTCGAGCTCGACGACCACCTTCTCGAGCTGATCGCGGGTCAACGGGGCCCCATCGCCGTCGGTGTGGCGTCGGCGGCGGCGTTCGGGCGATACCCGCGACTCCATCGACAGGAACTCGGCGATGTCGGAGATCCCCTTCTGCACGGTCTCCGGGGTGATCCCGTGCTCGCGGTTGTAGGCGAGCTGGATCTCGCGCCGGCGCTCCGTTTCGAGGATCGCCTTGCGCATCGCCTCGGTCTCCTTGTCGGCGTACATGAGCACGCGGCCGTTGACGTTCCGAGCCGCGCGGCCGATCGTCTGGACCAGCGACGTCTCACCGCGCAGGAATCCCTCCTTGTCGGCGTCGAGGATCGCGACCAGGGTCACCTCGGGAAGATCGAGGCCCTCGCGCAGCAGGTTGACGCCGACGAGCACGTCGTACTCGCCGAGCCGCAGGTCGCGGATGATCTGGATCCGCTCGAGCGTGTCGACCTCCGAATGCAGGTAGCGGACCCGGAACCCGTGCTCGAGCAGGTAGCCGGTCAGGTCCTCGGCCATTTTCTTGGTCAGCGTCGTCACCAGGGTGCGCTCCTCGCGCTCGACCCGGCGGCGGACCTCGTTCATCAGGTCGTCGATCTGGTTGCGGGTCTCGCGGACCTCGATCTCCGGATCGACGATCCCGGTCGGGCGCACGATCTGCTCGACGATGCGCGCCGACATCCTGCGCTCGAACTCGCCCGGCGTTGCGGAGACCATCACCAGCTGCCCCACCCGGGGCAGGAACTCGTCGAACTTCAGCGGCCTGTTGTCGAGCGCCGACGGCAGCCGGAAGCCGAAGTCGACCAGCGTCTGTTTGCGCGAACGGTCGCCCTCGTACATGCCACCGATCTGCGGGATCGTCTGGTGCGACTCATCGACGAAGACGACGAAGTCGTCGGGGAAGTAGTCGATCAGCGTGTGCGGCGGCGATCCCGGCGGGCGGTCGTCGAAGATCCGCGAGTAGTTCTCGATCCCCGAGGTGAAGCCGAGCTCCTTGAGCATCTCGATGTCGTACTGGGTGCGCTGGAGCAGCCGATGGGCCTCGAGCTCCTTGCCGCGCGCGTGGAACCAGGCGAGGCGCTCGTCGAGCTCGGCCTTGATCTCGCCGACGGCACGCTCGAGCGTCTCCTCCTCGGTCGCGTAGTGGCTCGCCGGCCAGACCGCGACATGGTCGATCTCGTCGTAGACCTCGCCGGTGAGCGGGTCGAAATGGTGGATCGACTCGATCTCGTCGCCGAACAGGTTCACCCGGTAGGCGGACTCGGCGTACGCTGGGTAGATCTCGAGCATCTCCCCCTTGGCGCGGAAGGTGCCGCGGGTGAGCGCCGTCTCGTTGCGCGTGTACTGCATGCCGACGAGCTTGCGGAAGAGGTCGTTGCGGTCGATCCACTCGCCGACCTTGAACAGCTGCATCTGGCGCTTGTAGAGCTCCGGCGAGCCGATCCCGAAGATGCAGGAGACGGAGGCGACGATGACGACGTCGCGACGCGCGAGCAGCGAGGCCGTGGCCGCGTGACGCAGGCGGTCGATCTCGTCGTTGATCGCCGAGTCCTTCTCGATGTAGAGGTCCTGGGCGGGAACGTAGGCCTCGGGCTGGTAGTAGTCGTAGTAGCTGACGAAGTACTCGACCTTGTTCTCGGGGAAGAACTCGCGGAACTCGTTGCAGAGCTGCGCGGCGAGCGTCTTGTTGTGGGCGATCACCAGCGCCGGGCGCTGGACGCGCTCGATCACCCCGGCCATCGTGAACGTCTTTCCGGTCCCGGTGCCGCCGAGCAGGGTGACGAACTCCTCGCCGTCGTGCAGGCCCTCGGAGATCTCGCTGATCGCCTTCGGCTGGTCGGCCGTCGCGGTGTAGGCGGGGTTGAGCTTGAACGCATTCACGACGTCGGATGAAGATACTCGGCGCCGTGGGCGGCCAAGCGTGCGCGTCATCAGGCCCTGATCGCGTCCGCGCAACGACGTCTATGGCAGCAGGGCGTCGAGCTGGTCGAGCAGGGCGCCGCCGCTTCCGAAAAGGTCGCGCGCGTCCTCGATCAGGCCGATCGCATCCTCGACCGGGATTTGCGCGACGGTCGCCCGAAGCCCGGCCGCGATCACACCGGGAAGGGCCCCGGCCGCCTCCGCATCGTCGATCGCGCGCAACAGCCCGGCGCGAACCGCGCCCTCGAGCTCGGCGTCGTCGATTCCGTAGTCGCTCGCGAACTCGCGGCGCCTGTCCGGGGTGGCAAGCGCGAGGGCGAGCGTCTCGCGGCTGATTTGGGTGCCGGTGGCGGCCTCGAGCTCGCAGGCCGCGCCGTCGAGCGCCGAGAGCGTGAATTGCTGCGCGTACTCCTCGACGCCCTCGGGCGAGGTCCAGGCGCGCGGCGCGCAGGGATCGGCGACCGGCGTCGGCTCGTAGTCGGCGCCACCGAGCGCCAGGTAGACGACGATCAGCGTCGCCGAGAGCGCGACCGCGAGCCCGATCAACGACCTGGCGCTCACGGCAGCTCCGCTCGCGCTCCGCGTCGAAAACACCCTCCTCTTCTCTCGCTCCGCGCTCACAGGCCATTCGCTCGCGCTCCGCGTCGAAAACACCCTCCTTTTCTCTCGCTCCGCGCTCACAGCTGGATCCTCCGGCGCGCGACCGCGATCGGAATCAGCGCCGCGAGCGCGAACGCGGCCGCGATCTCGAACGAGGCGCTGAACGCGTGCGTCGCGGCGCGATCGACCTCGTCCTCGATCGCCGTCCGCAGCTCGATCGTCTGCGCGCGCTCCACCGGGTCCGTGGGCAACGGCTCAAACGCCGGGCCGACGGCCGGCACCTTGTCGCCCTCCTGCTCGATTCGATCGGCGATCCGCGAGGCGAGGTCGAGCTTCGAGGTCGGCGGCAGCGGCGAGTCCAGCAACGCCGCCGTCCCGGCCTGCTCCGCGCTCTCGCGCTCGGTCTCGAGATCGCCGGTGAACACCGGCGTGAGCACGATCAGGCCGGCCACCACGCCGGCACTGCGGGCGGCGATCGTCCAGCCGCCATGGATCGCCTGGCGCGAGCGTCCGGCGAGCGCCGCCTCGGTGAGCGCCGAGAGGGTGAGCGCAAGCCCCGCCCCGACCAGGACCTGCGGCGCGAACGTGTAGGCGACCGAGGCGTGGGGCAGAAGCGCGAGCCCCGTGAGGCCGCCGGCGACGGCGATCACGCCCGCCGCCGCCCGCGCCTCGGGAGAGGCGACGCCGCGGGCGAGCGGGGCGGTGAGCAGCGAGCAGACCGGCAGCACGGTGACCGCGGCGGCGGCGGCGATCGGCGTCAGGCGCCAGCCCTCGATCAGCAGCAGCACGAGCAGGAAGAGCGCCGCCGCGAGCGCCGCCGAGACCAGCGCCAGCGCGGCGTTCGCCGCCAGATGCGGGCGAAGCTCGGACCGCGAGGGGCCGGCGGCACCGCGCTCGGCCGCGACGAGCCCGAGCACCGGGGCGGCGACGGCGAGGGCGAGCGGCACCTGGACCAGGAAGATCGCCTGCCAGGAGACGAGCTCGGTCAGCAGGCCGCCGATGCCCGGGCCGAGCGCCGCGCCGACGGCGCCCGCCGCGGCCCAGCGTCGGGCCGCCTCGCGCTCCGATCCGGCCACCAGCGGCAGCAGCTCGAGCGCCGCGCAGACCGCAGCTGCGCCGCCGAGCGCCTGCACGCAGCGCGCCGCGATCAGCATCCCGATCCCCGTGGCGAGGCCGCAGAGGAGGCTCGCGCCCCCGAACACGAGCAGTCCGGCGACGGTCAGCCGGGCCGCGCCCAGCCGTCCTGAGACGAGCGCCGCCGGCACCGCCACCGCCGCGAGGACGACGTTGAAGGCGATCAGCACCCAGGTGACGGCGGTCACCGAGACGTCGAGCTCGCGGTAGATCTCGGGCAGCGCCAGCACGACGACCGACGAGTCGGCGAGCACCAGTCCCACGGCGACCGTGAGCGCCGCTCGCCGTACCCGGGGGCTCATCCGCGGGCGGGCACGAGCTCGATCCAGTCCCAAGCCCGCCCGCAGAGCTTGCCGACCCGGTCGGGGGCGACGCGCACCAGGTCGGCGTCCGCGGCATCGGCCGGGCTGAGGACGAGCGGGCCGACCGGCGAGCCCACGCCACCGCTACCCGGATGCAGGTCGGCGCCGGAGAATCGGACCTCGATCGTGTGCTCACCCGGAGCGAGCCGCGCCCGCCCGAGGCGCACGTACTGGCCCAGGTTCTCGAGCTGGCCTCGGACCTCGCCCGCCGCACGCCCGTCGACCGCCAGCTCGGCCTGCGGGCGCACCGATCCGCGGAGCCAGACCTCGTAGTCGCCGCCGCGCGCGGTTTCGACCGCGGCGGCGATCACGCCGGCGCCGTCGGGGACCGGGTGGGACGGCGAGCCCGGGACCCGCCAGGCGTCGGGATAGCTCGTCGCCGAGAGCGCCACCGCGACCACCGGAGGCCGGCGCGCGGCCGCCACCTCCTCGGAGTCCTCGGCGCCGGTGGCGAAGGCGCGCAGCTCCGCGCAGCTCGGACGGCCGGTCGGCCGCACCTCGCCCCCGAGCGCCAGCCGCGGATCGAGCGGCGCGGGTCCCTCGGGGCGCTGCCAGACCTCGTAGTACTCGCCGCGCCAGAGCAAGCGATAGCGGGCGGGCGGGCGGCTCTGGGCCGGCGATCGGCGCAAGACCAGGGTCCGGTAGACGTAGAGCCCGGCCGGGTCGAGCGCATCGGTGTCGGCGGTCTCGCCCTTGCGCAGGGTTCCACCGGCGGCCAGCGCGATCTGGCGCCGGCGAAGCTCCGAGGCCGACTCCGGGTCGGCGTCGCGGAGGAAATGGCGCGCGCCGTAGGGCTGGTACTCGGTCATCAGCGTCGGTCCCTGACCGCCGACGATCTCCCCGATCCGCTCCAGCTCGGCGAGCTGATCGCGGGGGGCGAGGTTGGCGTCGCGGTACGCGAGCCCATTCGACCACAAGACCGCGGCCGCGAGCAGCGCCAGCGCCGCGCCGCCGAGCAGTCGCCGGCCCGCGGCGACCGCCAGCGCGCACGCGAGCGCCGCGGCGAACGGGATCGCCGGCGAGACCGTGGCCATCGCCTTGCCGTCGACCCACGGCGAGCCGATCGCGCAAATCGCCGCAGCGGCGAGCAGCGACCCGCCGACGTAGAGGAGCGGCGCCCACGCCCGCCGGCGCCAGGCGACCACGAGCGCGGCGGCCGCGAGCATGAGCGCCGCCGCGATCAGCGCCGCGGTCGGCAGCTCGGCGACGGGATCGAAGCGGAAGTCCCCCGCCGGCCAGATCCCGGCAGCCTGGGCCGGCTCGAGCGGCCCGACCAGGTTGCCGCGCGCGGCCGCGTCGGTGAGCGGCGCGGAGGTCGGGGGCAGGAGGCCCCCGGTCGCGAGCACCGGGAAGCTGAGCGCGACCACCAAGCCGGCGAGCAGCGCCGCGCGCAGGGCCAGCGCTGCGCGCGCGGGCACGCGAGCGGCGAGCGCGGATGCGACCGCGAGCGCGGGCAGCAGCCAGATCGCGCCCCCGGCGCTCAGCACCCCGATCAGCCCGGCCGCGAGCACGGCCACCGGGACCAGCGCCCTGGTCGCGAAGCGCGCCTCGATCAGCTCGGCGACCGCGGCCGCGGCGCCGGCGACGAGCGCCGCCGCGGCGACCTCCTTGATCCCGCCCCAGAGGTAGTAGCCGAAAAGAAGCGCCGACTGCGCGGCGATCGCCGCCGCGAGCGCCCGCAGCTCCGCCGAGCGGACCAGTGACCGACCGAGGCGCCAGAGCGCGAGCGCCAGGGCCGAGGCCAGCCACGCCATGTACGGGTCGATCAGCCAGGCGAGGTCGGTGCCGACGAGCCGGGCGACGATCCCGAGTGGCAGGAAGACCCCGACCGGATATCCATCGGCGAGGTTGAAGTCGAGGGTCGCCTCATAGGTCGAGGGCGCGAGCCCGTCGAGGCTGCGGCCGTGCTCCATCACCCGGTCGGTGAGCGCCATCCAGGTCGCGGTGTCGTCGAGCCGGATGTAGCCGGCGAAGGTCGGCTCGCCGGAGAGGACGATCGGGGCCGCGTAGACCGCGAAGACCGCCGCCGCGGCGGCCAGCGGCCAGGGCGAGCCGCGGGCGAGCCGCCGGCGCCCGACCACGAAGCCGGCGAGCGCGAGCGCAACGACGAGCGGCGTCGTCAGCTCGGCGGTGGCGTCGGCGAGCGTCGTGAACCCGCCGACGACGATCACGGCGGCGAGTCCCAGCAACGGGATCAGCGCGCGCGAGAGGCGCTGGCCGGCGAGCCGGTCGACGAACAGCCCGCAACCGACCGCCAGCGCGGTGAGCACGATTGGAAACAGCAGCCAGGAGGAGGGCACGCCGGGGCGCCGATTCGGCTACAGGCCGAGGTCCTCGGCGTAGTTGTCGCGGTACTGGGCGCGCTTCTCGAGCACCAGCTCGACGTAGGCCCTGGTCTCGCCGAACCCTCCCGACTCGGCCGGGATGTCACCGATCTGGAGCAGAGCTCCGCCCCACCGATCGACGTTGCCGCTGCCGGCGTTGTAGGCGGCGAGCGCCGCGATCAGGTTGCCGTCGTACTGATCGAGCAGGTCGCGGAGGTGATAGGAGCCGTAGCTGATGTTGATCTGCGGATCGTCGAGGTCGCCGACCTCGAACGACGTCCCGCCGGAAGCGTCGGCGATCGCGAGCGCGGTCGCCGGCGTCACCTGCATCAGGCCGCGCGCGCCGGCCGTCGACTCCTGGTCCTCGCGGAACCGCGACTCGGCGTAGATCACGGCGGCGATCAGCGCCGGGTCGAGGTTCTTCTCCTCGGCTTGCTGGCGGATGATGTCCTCGTGGCGCAGCGGCAGCGTCACCTCGCGGAGCGCGTCCTCGAAGAAGTCGAGCCGGCTGATGATCAGGGCCGCCGCGGCTGCCAGCACGCCGAGGATCACCAGCGACCTCGACCGGCTCACGGTTGCTCGTCCCGTGCCGCCACCAGCTCGGGCCAGATCCGGCGCAGCGCCTGCTCGAGCGCTGCGAGATCGCCGTCGTTGGAGACGACGTGGGTCGCCCGCGCCGCCTTCTCGGGTTGGGAAAGCTGGCGCCCGGCGCGGGCCTCGAGCTCGCTGGTCCCGCGAGCGCCGGCACGCTCGACTCGCACCCCGTTCGACGCGACGATCGCGATCGTCGCGTCGAACGCATCCTCGATCCCGGCCTCGAACAGCAGCGGCACCTCGACGGCAGCGAGCTGGGTCCCCTCGTCCAAGCCGCCGACCCAGTCGGCGATCTCCTCGCCGACCAGGGGATGGAGCGTCGACTCGAGCCAGGCGAGCTCGTCCGGATCCGCGAACACGATCGCCCCGACTCGATCGCGATCGACCTCTCCCCCCGGCGCGATCTCGGCCCCCCAGCGGCCGACGAGCAAATCGCGGACGCGCTCGCTGCCGAGCAGGTCGTGGACGACGGCGTCGGCGGACAGGGTCGCGGCGCCGAGCCGCTCCAGCGCCGCGAGCGCCACGGACTTGCCGGCCGCGATCGCGCCGGTGAGACCGACTACCGGGATCTGGCGCGCGGCGGCCACCGCGCGGAGCTCAGGAAGCTTCGCTCGGCTCGTCGCTGCCGGCCGGGGGCTGCTCGCCCTCCTCGACCGTCTGCTCGACGACCTGCTCGGCAGGCGGCTCCGAGTCGGCGGCCTCGGTGTCGGCGGTGCTCGCGTCGGGCGCCACGGCCGCGCGGCTCGGAGAAGACCTCCTCGGAGAGGTCGAGCTCGGGCATCTCGGCCTCCTGAGCCGCGGGGGGCTGCGGCTCGGGCTGCAGCTCGGGCGGGATCAGGTCGCGGAGCGGAAGGTTGTCGTTGCGCTGGGCGCGCTTGACGCTGAGCGAGATCCGGCGGCGCTCCTCATCGATCTCGAGGATCCGCACCCAGGTCTCCTGGCCGGGCTGGACGACCTCGCCCGGTGTCTCGACGTGATGCTCGGCCAGCTCCGAGATATGGACCAGGCCCTCGACGCCCGGGACGATCTCGACGAAGGCACCGAAGGCGACGACCTTGGTCACCTTGCCCTCGAGGATGTCGCCGGGCTTGTACTCGTTGAGGACCGTCTGCCACGGATCCTCCTGGGTCTGCTTGAGCCCGAGCGAGATCCGCTGACGGTCGCGGTCGATGTCGAGCACCTTGACCCGCACGGTCTCGCCGATCGACAGCACCTCGGAGGGGTGGTTGACATGGCTCCAGGAGAGCTCGGAGATGTGGATCAGGCCGTCGATGCCCTCGAGGTCGACGAAGGCGCCGAAGTCGACGATGTTGGAGATCTTGCCCTCGACGACCATCCCGGGCTGCAGGCGCCCGAGAATCTGCTCGCGGACCTCCTTGCGCTCCTCCTCGAGCACCGCGCGGCGTGAGAGGACGACATTGTTGCGCGAGCGGTTGAGCTCGATCACCTTGCACTCGAGCGTCTGGCCCTTGAACTCGTCGAGGTTGTGGACGCGGCGGATGTCGACCAGCGATGCGGGCAAGAAGCCGCGCACGCCGAGGTCGAGGATGAGCCCGCCCTTGACGACCTCGATCACGCTGCCCTCGACCGGCTCCCCGGTCTCGGCCGCCGCCTCGATCTTGCGCCAGGCCTTCTCGAAGCGTGCGCGCTTCTTGGAGAGCACGAGCCGGCCCTCCTGGTCCTCCTTGGTGAGCACGAGCGCGTCGACCTGGTCGCCAAGCGAGACCTCCTCGGAGGGGTCGACCGAGCGGCGGATCGAGAGCTCGTTCGCCGGGATGACGCCCTCCGACTTGTAGCCGATGTCGACCAGGACCTCGTCCTTGTCGATCCGGACGACCTCGCCGGCGACCACGTCGCCCTCCTCGAAGGGCTTGATCGTCGCGTCATAGTTCGGGACGAGCTTGCCGTCGACCTCGATCAGCAGGTCGGCGGAGCCGTTTGTGGCCGCGGGCGGGGCCGCAGGCGGCGAAGGCGCCTGTTCGGGCGCCTCCGGAGCAGCGTCGGTCGTTGTCTCGGCGGCGGACACGACGCGTAACTATAGGGAGGCCGCCCTCGGCTGTGTGCTCCGCGGACGGAACGGTACCCTCGCCGCACGATGCCCCGACGACGGACCAAGCGCGGTGACGAGCGCATCGCGCTCGCGGGCGAGTACGACGTCCTCGTCTGCGGGGCCAGCTTCGCCGGGCTCGCGGTCGCCCGGGAGCTCGCCGGCTCGGGGGCGCGCACCCTGATCATCGATCGCTACGAGATCGGCGAGCGCCAGACCTCGGCATGCGCGGCGCCGACCGACTGGCTGGCGGCGATGGGCGTCTCGGAGGCGGTCCGCCAGACGTTCGACACCCTGGTCGTCCACACTCCCCGGACCACGGTTCGCTTCCGACTGCCGTGGACGTTCTCGACCTTCGACTATCGCGAGCTCTGCGGGTTGCTGTTCGATCAGACCGATGCCGAGTTCGAGACCGCGAAGGTCGAGGGCCGCAGCGGCAACATGGTGCACACCGATCGAGGCGACCTCCGCTCGCCGCTGGTCGTCGACGCGCTCGGGTGGAAGCGGGTGCTGGCCGGCAACGCCTACCAGCCGCCCGACGCGCCGCTCTCGCGCGGCCTGGAGGTGCACCCGAGCGGCGGCTCCGAGGAGCTCGAGATCTGGATCGACCGCGGCTACGTGCCGGCCGGCTACTCGTGGAGCTTCCCGGCTCGTGACGAGGTCCGGGTCGGGGTTGGTTCGTTCGATCCCCGCTTCCACGTCAAGGAGCCGACCGTGCGCCTCGCCGAGGATCTCGAGCACGAGGCGGTCGGCTACCAGGGCAACTGGATCCCACACGAGCTGCGGCCGGCGACCGAGGACGGCGTCTTCTTCGTCGGCGATTCGGCCGGCCACTGCCTGCCACTGACCGCGGAGGGGATCCGGACGGCGTTCTATTTCGGGATCGCATGCGGTCGCGAGCTGCGGCGGGTTATCGAGGGGCGCGCAACGTTGGAGACCGCGCTGCGACGCTACGGCGACTTCTCGGCCCGCCACCGATGGCAGTTCGACTGGATGCTGCGCGTGCAGAGGCTCGTCCCCCGGGTTCCGCCGCGGGCGCTGAGCGCCGCGCTGCGAGCGATGGAGCGCGATAGCTTCGTCGGCTGGTCGTTCGGGCACTACCTGCGGATCGCGCACCCCTCGTTCGCCGAGGCGCCCGCGGCCGCGGCGAGGCCCGCGACGCTGTCCGCGGCATGAGACCCGGCGGACCCCGCCGAGACGTGCCGGACGCGGCCGGACCCGCCGAGAGCGATCCGCGCAAGCGGGGCCTCAGCGAGTCGCAGGGGTCGTAGCGCGCGGTCGATGAGTTCCCGGCGTCGACGCGGTCATTTGGGAGTGGCGACTCCGAGCTCGATCCAGCGCACGTACCTGCTCCTCCTGCTGGGCAACACCCTGGCGGCGTCGTTCATCTGGGGGATCAACACCATCTTCCTGCTCGACGCCGGGCTCTCGAACCTCGAGGCGTTCGCGGCGAACGCGTTCTTCACCGCGGGAATGGTGCTGTTCGAGGTCCCGACCGGAATCGTCGCCGACACGATCGGGCGCCGGGTCTCGTACCTGCTCGGCACGGTCACCCTGACGGCCTCGACCCTGCTCTACGTGTTGCTGTGGCGGATCGAGGCGCCGTTCTGGCAGTGGGCGGTCGTTTCGATCCTGCTCGGTCTCGGGTTCACGTTCTTCTCGGGCGCGGTCGAGGCGTGGCTGGTCGATGCGCTGGCCGCGACCGGGTTCAGGGGCGAGCTGGAGTCGGTGTTCGGACGCGGGCAGATCGTCACCGGAGCCGCAATGCTCTCCGGCTCGGTGGCGGGCGGCTTTGTCGCCGAGCAGACCAGCCTCGGGATGCCGTTCGTGCTCCGCGGCGTCGTCCTGCTGGTCATGTTCGCGGTCGCGTTCAGGCTCATGCATGACGTCGGCTTCACGCCGGTGAAGGGCGGCAGGCCGCTGGCCGAGATGCGCAAGATCGCCTCCGACTCGGTCGATTTCGGCTGGCGGGTGCCGGCGGTCAAGTGGCTGATGGTCGAGGTCCTGTTCACCGGCGGCGTCAGCATCTACGCCTTCTACGCCTTGCAGCCGTACCTGCTCGAGCTCTACGGCGACCCGGACGCATACCAGGTCGCGGGCCTCGTGGCGGCGATCGTCGCCGGCGCCCAGATCCTCGGCGGGATCGCGGCACCGCGGCTCCGGCGGCTGTTCCGCCGCCGGACCTCGGCGCTGATCGTCGCCGCGGCGCTGAGCACGATCACCCTGGCGCTGATCGGGACGATCGAGAGCTTCTGGGCCGTGATCGGGCTGGTCGTCGTCTGGGCGTTGCTGTTCGCGGCCACGATGCCGATTCGCCAGACCTACCTGAACGGCATGATCCCGTCCCGACAGCGAGCGACGATCCTCTCCTTCGACTCACTGATGAGCTCGAGCGGCGGCGTCTGGGCGCAGCCGGTGCTCGGCCGCGCGGCGGACGCCTGGGGCTATGCGCCTTCCTACCTGTTCAGCGCCGGGATCTCGGCCCTGGCGATCCCGTGCCTCGCGCTCTCGCGGCGCGAGAACACCCCCGCCGACACGGTCGAGGCGACCGAGGCAGAACCGGTGCCGCAGCCCGCCTGAGGCCGAGCCCGTCGAAGCGGCGGCGTCACCCGCCAGCGAACGCGCGGGGACCGTCGCCGGTCATCTGTTGGGGCCGTAACTGTCGCCCGGGCGGCGCGATGAGTTCTGGGCCGCGTGGCGGTCTTACTCCGTGACCGTCCCAACCACGCAGGAGCAAGCCCCATGCAGACAGTGACCTCCAAAGACGGAACGACGATCGCCTACGACCGTTACGGCAGCGGACCGGCCGTGATCCTGGTCGGCGGGGCGATGGGCCATCGCAAGTTCAAGAAGATGGAGGAGCTCGCGCAGCTGCTCTCCGAGCGCTGCACGGTGATCAATTACGACCGTCGGGGCCGGGGCGACAGCGACGAGGTGAAGCCGTTCGCGGTCGAGCGCGAGGTCGAGGACATCGCGGCGCTGATCGACGCGACCGACGGCAGCGCCTCCCTGTGGGGCTGGTCGTCGGGCGGAGCCCTGGCGCTGCGCGCCGCGGGCGCGAAGATCGGCGTCGAACGGGTGGCCGCCTACGAGGTCCCCTTCATGGTCGATCCCGACGGCAAGCTGCCGACCGCGGACTACGCCGAGCGGCTCGACGAGCTGGTCGCGGCCGACGATCGAGCGGGTGCGGTCAAGCACTTCATGCGCAACGCGATCGGCATCCCGGCACCGTTCGTCGCCCTGATGCCGCTGATGCCGATGTGGAAGGAGCTGAAGGCGAACGCTCACACGCTCCCCTACGACTGGGCCGCGCTCGGCGACGACAACATGCACGGCACGCCGCTCGATCCGCACGAATGGGAGTCGATCACCGTCCCGGCCCTGCTCGCATACGGGTCGAAGAGCCCCGACCAGCTCCAGAAGGCCTCGCGAGCGCTCGCCGAGCTGCTCCCGCAGGCCGAGCTCCGCGCGCTCGATCGCCAGAGCCACAACGTCTCGATGAAGGCTCTGGCGCCGGTGCTGGCGGAGTTCGTCGCGGGCGAGGGAGCGCCCGCCGCCACGGAGGCAACCGCCTCGGCCGCCTAGGCCGTACGCCCGCGCTCAGAGCCCGAGTCCGCGCACCCCGCCCTCGTCCCAGCCCAGGTGGTGAGCCACCTCGTGACGCACGGTGCGCTCGACCTGCGCTCGCAGTAGGTCGGGATCGTGGCCGAAGTCTCGCTCCAGCGTGTCCTGGTAGATGACGATGCGGTCCGCGTAGTTGTCGCGGGCGATGGTGCCGCCGATGTACTGGCCGTAGGCGCGGTGCTCGTGCCCGCGTGTGGAGACCGTCACCGGTACATGCTCGAGCAGCTCGCGGAATCGCTCCGGCAGGTCGTCGAGGGCCTGCATCACGAGCTCGTCGAACTCGCTCGGGGGCTCGTCGGGAGGAGGCAGCGAGGCGAGCGACTCGCTGCGTTCGACCAGCCGTCGGAACTCGGGCTCGGGCACCTCCTTGCCGATCATGGCTACGGTCACCCAGGCGGTGACGAGCACGATCGCGACGGCCCCGACCAGCAATGCGAACAGGTCGCCCACCCCGCCGAACGAGGGCGGGTTGAGCAGTAGCAGGACGAGGCCGGTGATGAAGGCGATCAACGCCGCCGCTCGCAACGGTGGACCGATGATCTCCCTCATGCGCCCAGGTTAGAGCGCGGTTCCGGCGGCGGCGCGGTCGATCCGCGGACGATCAACTCGGTCGGCAGCAGGATCGGATCGGTTTCGGGCTCTTCACCCTCCAGGCGGTCGAGCAGCACGCGCGCCGCCTCGGCTCCGATCGCCTCCTGCGGGATCGCGACCGTGGTCAGCGGCGGCCGCAGGCTGGCGACCATCGGCGTGTCGTTGTGGCCGACGATCGAGACGTCCTGCGGACAGCGCAGCCCGGACGCGCCGAGCGCCTCCATGCAGCCGAGCGCGATCAGGTCGTTGCCGGCGACGATCGCGGTCAACGCCCGGCCGCGGGCGAGGAGGTCGGCGCAGGCTCGCTTGCCGGCGGCAGCGGTGAACGCATCGCCATGGACGATCAGCCCGGACGGATCGAGACCGAGCCGCGCCGCCGCCGCCTCGAAGGCGCGCAGCCGCCGGACCGTCGTCGAGAGGCTCAGCGGGCCGCTGACATGGGCCACCGCGCGGTGGCCGAGCGCGAACAGGTGCTCCACCGCGGCATCGACCCCCGATGCGTCGTCTCCGGCGACCAGCGGGAGGACGTGCGAGTCGACGTCCCGCGTCACGAGCACGGTCGGCACCGCTCCGGAGGCGAGATCGGCGACCGTCTTGCTCGTCCGCGTGGCGGTCGCGACGATCAGGCCCTCGCAGCGCCGGGCGAGCAGCTCGTCGATCAGCAGCGCCTCCCGCTCGGGGTCGTTGTCGGTGTCCGCCAGCAGGCACGCGATTCCCGCGCTCCAGAGGGCGGCCTCGATCCCGCGGACGATCGGCGGGATCACCGGGTTGGTCAGGTCGGGGACGACGACGCCGACGAACCCCGATCGGCGGGTACGCAGGCTGCGCGCCACCGGGTCCGGCCGGTACCCGAGCTCACGCGCGGCCTCGCGGACGCGCTGTTCAGTCGGCGGCGAGATCCGGCCCGGCAGCGCCGGATTGAGAGCGCGCGAAGCGGTCGCCGGGTTGACGCCGGCTCGCCGCGCCACGTCCCGCAGCGTGGGCCGCCGGATCGCCACCGGAGGCGATCCTGGACCCCGCTCAGGCGTCCCGCTCAGTCGCGCGCCCAGTAATCATCGGACGCCTTGCTCGTCGCCAGCGCCTCGGCGGTCTCGAACCCGGGCGCCATCGCGGCCCGGTCTCCCGGCATCACCTGATGGTGCTCGATGTCGAGCAGCCGCAGCCAGCTCTGCTGACCGAGCGTCAGTCCGATCATGCACCCGAGCTCGACCAGCTCGGCCTCGGAGAAGTGCGCGTACATGCGCTCCCAGAAGGCGTCGTCGGTCTCGATCCCCCAGGCGATCGCCTCGGCGTACGCGAGCGCCGCCTTCTGGCGCTCGTCGAAGCGCTCGGCGCTCTCGAAGTTGAGCAGCTCGTCGTACTGGCCCTCCTCGAGCCCCTGCTTGGTGGCCTTCTCGGAACGCTGGTTGCCGCAGTACTCGCACTTCGTCGATCGCGAGACGTAGACACGGCAGAGCTCCTTGATCGAGTGATCGAGAATGCCCTCACGGAACAGATCGCGCCAGCTGTTGGCGAAGAACCAGAACGCCGCCGGGACGTGGGCTCGGATCGCCGAGCTCTCGGGGCGAGGCGTTCCCTCCCTTGCGCATCGCTCCATCTCGGCCCGCATCTCGGGGGTCATTCGCTCGACCGGCACATAGCTGATCCTCGGCCCATTGCCCATCTCAACTCCTCCTCCACGCGTTGGCAATCGATTGCCAGAATAGCACGAGACGAGGTCCCCGAAGCGCCTCGTTTGGCACCTGGCGGCGTCAGAGCTCGACCGACGACATGTCCGCGTAGCGATCGCCCGCGGTGATCCCGTCCGGCGCCGCGGCATCGAGGCGGGCGATGTCCCCCTCGCCGAGCTCGATCGCTGCGGCGGCCACGTTCTCGCTCAGGTGCTCTCGCCGGGTCGTCCCGGGGATCGGAACTACGTCCTCGCCTCGATGCAGGACCCAGGCGAGCGCGAGCTGTCCGGGCTGAACCGACTTCTCCGCGGCGATCCGGCGCACGCTCTCGACCAGGGCCAGGTTGCGGTTGAAGTTCTCGCCCTGAAACCGCGGGTGGCCGCGGCGCGAGTCGTCGGGCGCAAGGTCGTCGGGAGCGTGAAACCGGCCGGTGAGAAAGCCGCGCCCGAGCGGGCTGTAGGCGACGAACCCGATCCCGAGCTCACGGACGGTCGGCAGGATCGCCGCCTCGACGCCCCGCGTCCACAGCGAGTACTCGGTCTCGAGCGCGGCGATCGGGTGCACCGAGTGGGCGCGCCGGATCGTCGACGCGGCGGCCTCGGAGAGGCCGAGATGGCGGACCTTGCCGGCGGCCACGAGCTCGGCCATCGCGCCGACGGTCTCCTCGATCGGCACCTTCGGGTCGACGCGGTGCTGGTAGTAAAGGTCGATGTGCTCGACCGCGAGCCGGGCCAGCGACGCATCACAGGCCTCGTGCACGTACTCCGGGTCGCCGCGGACCCCGGCCGGCTCGCCCTTCGGGCCACGGACCTGGCCGAACTTGGTCGCCAGCACGACGTCGTCGCGGCGGCCGGCGATCGCCCGCCCGACCAGCCGCTCGTTCGCCCCGGCTCCGTACATGTCCGCGGTGTCGAGCATCGTCACGCCGAGCTCGAGCGCCCGGCCGATCGTCGCGATCGACTCGGCCTCGTCCGCCCCGGCGTAGAACGCGGACATGCCCATGCACCCGAGGCCGACCTCGCCGACCTCGAGTTGCTCTCCCAAGGTTCTCGTGCGCATGGGGAAGGGCCGAAGCGGCGGTGCCCGATCGCTCGCCGCAATCGAGTGTAACGCGGCGATTTGCTGGCTGAGACTCCAGCGGGTACTCGGTCGGTCGGTCGGTCATCCCGACCGGTCGGCCGTCGGTGCCGATGGTGCCACCAGGCGGCCGAGGAGCTTGCTCAGGCTTTCGAGCTCGGCGTCGCTGAACCGGTCGACGAATCGCCGCTTGATGCCGGCCCGATGGCTCTGGCGAAGGCGGCGAAGGGTTCGCTTGCCGGATGCGGTGAGTCTCGTTTCGACGTTGCGGCCGTCGCTTGCGCCGCGCTCACGCGCGACGAGTCCGGCGCGCTCGAGCCGATCGACACGGCGCGAGAGGCCGCTGGGGCTGAGCAGCACCGCGCCGGCGAGGTCGCACATTCGTCGCCGCTGTCCCGGCGCGTCGGCGAGGTGGACCAGGACGTCGAAGTCGCCCAGTGTCATTCCGTGGCACTCGCGCAACTCCTGATCGAGCTCTCGCATCAGCCGCGCGTTCGCCTCGATCAGGGTCCGCCAGGCGACGAGGCCCACATCTCCCGCGGTGAGCGCCAGAGGCGATTCGGTCGACATCGAGACGACTATACCGCGAAATTTGTTGCGTGCGCAAGCATTTGATGATATGATTGCTTGCGCAAACAAACTGTTCGGAAAGGACATCGTTATGACCACTGCGACCCTCACCCGGCATTCGATCCCGACCGGCACCTGGAGCGTCGACCCCCTGCACTCGAAGGTCGGCTTCGCCGTCAAGCACATGGGCGTGGCCACCGTTCGCGGAGAGTTCCGCCAGTTCGAGGGCGGCTTGGAGGTCGGCGACGATCTCGCCTCCGCCGAGGCCCGCGGGGCCGTCAGGGCGGCGTCGGTGTTCACGAATCAGGCGCAGCGCGACGACCATCTGCGTTCACCCGACTTCCTCGACGCCGACGCCTACCCGGAGCTGAGCTTCGAGTCGACGAGGATCGAGGCGATGGACGAGGACACGCTGCGCATCGTCGGCGAGCTGACCATGCACGGCGTCACCAGGGAGATCGAGCTCGAGGCCGAGCTCGGCGGGACCGAGATCGGCCCGCAGGGCGAGGAGCGAATCGGGCTCGAGGTCAGCGGTCAGCTCTCGCGTCGCGACTTCGGGATGAAGTTCAACGCGGCGCTGGGCAGCGGCAACGCGGTCGTCTCCGACAAGGTCAAGCTTGTGCTCGACATCGCCGCGGTCAAGCAGGACTAGCTCGCGCGCTCCGGAGCGCTTGTCGGTCGCCGATGCTCGTAGGGTTCGGTCGCATGGGCAAGACCCAGTACTACTGCGCGGCGTCGCTGGACGGCTACATCGCCGATCCGGACGACGGCCTCGCCTGGCTGTTCGACTACCGGGGGACCTTCGCCGGTGAGGGCGCGGAGCCCGGCCCTCGAGGGGGCCCGTACGAACGCTTCTACGAGGGCGTCGGGGCACTGATCAGCGGCTCGATCACTTACGAGTTCGTCCTCGGTGAGCTCGCCGAGGACGGCGAGTGGCCCTACAAGGGGAAGCCCTGGTGGGTGCTCAGTTCGCGGGAGCTGCCGGTCCCCGAGGGAAAGGACGTCGACGTGCGGGTCGCGAACGCCAAGGTCGCCGACCTCTACGACGAGGTGATCGGCGCGGCCGGGAAGCGCAATCTGTGGATCGTCGGGGGTGGCGACGTCGCTTCGCAGTTCGCCGATCAGGGCTTGCTGGACGAAGTGCTGGTGACCGTCGTCCCCGTCGTCCTGGGTGCGGGCAAGCCCCTCTTCGACCGTCGGCTCCCCGACGTCGCGATGCAGCTGATGGGAACCCGCGTCTTCGACACCGGCATGGTCGAGCTTCGGTACGAGATCAGACGCTAGGCGGATCTCGGATACCCGAGGCCGCCGTCTGCGACGGGCCGGAGGACCGCAGGCTACGCCAACCCCAACGGCTCCTCCAGCAGCGCCCTGACCCGGGCCAGGAACTGCGCCCCCTCGGCGCCGTAGAGGATCCGGTGATCGCAGGCCAGGGTGACGGCCATGATCTCGGCGCTGGCGAGCTCGCCGTCGGCGATCACCGGGGTCGCGGCGATCTCCCCGACCCCGAGGATCGCCGCCTGGGGCAGGTTGATCACCGGGTGAAAGTTCGAGACCCCGAACATCCCCAGGTTGGAGACCGTGAACGTCGCCCCCGAGAGCTCGGGCGGGGTGATCTGATGCTCGCGCACCCTGGCGGCCAGGGCCCGCGACTCGGCGGCGATCTCGCCCAGGCGCTTGCGGTCGGCGTCGAAGATCGTCGCCACCACCAGCGACTCCGGGGCGGCGATCGCGACCCCGACGTTGACGCGCTGATAAAGCTCAAAGCGCCCGTCGCGATAGGCGCCGTTGGCGCGCGGAAACTCGCGCAGGGCGAGCGCGCAGGCCTTGATCACCATGTCGTTGAAGGAGGGCACCGGCTCGCCCTCTGGCGCGCTCGCCTTGAGCCGCGCCCGGGCGCGATCACAGCGGCTCATGTCGATCCGTGACTGCAGGTAAAAGTGCGGCGCGGTCGCCTTGGACTCGGCCATCCGCCTGGCGATCGTGCGCTGGGTTCGGGTCGGCTCGATCACCTCGACCGCGCCCTTGGCGGTCTCCGGCGAGGGCGGCGCGCCGGCCGGCGCGGCCGGCGCCGGGCGCGGGGGCGGGCGCCGGCTCACCGGCGGCCTCGACGTCGGCCTTGATGATCCGCCCGCCGGGGCCCGAGCCGCTGAGCGCCGACAGCTCGACCCCCCGCTGGGCGGCGATCCGGCGCGCCAGCGGCGAGGCCTTGAGGCGCCCGTCGGCGCCGGTCGGCGAGCGGGGGCGAGCGGGGGCGGCGGGCGCGGGCTCGGGGGTGGGCTCGGGGGCGGGCTCGGCGGCGCCGTCCTCGGCGGCCCGGGCGGGCGCCTCGGCGGCCGGCGCGGCCTCGGCGCGATCGCCGACCCGGGCGATCACCTCGCCGATCGGACGCGTCTCGCCCTCCTGGGCGAGGATCTCGATCAGGGTCCCGGCGGCGTCGGCCTCGAAGACCATGTTCGCCTTGTCGGTCTCGATCTCGACCAGCTCCTCGCCGAGCGCGACCTGCTCGCCGACCGACTTCATCCACTGCAAGACGGTGCCCTCCTCCATCGAGTCCGAGAGCCGGGGCATGACGATGTCGGTCATCGCGGCGCGCTCACGCCAGCGTGTCGACGCCAACACCGAGTCGTGCGCGCACCGAGCCGACGATCGTCTCCGAGCTCGGCAGGAAGTCGTCCTCGAGCGTCGGGCTGTACGGAATCGGGGTCTCTGCCGTCGCCTCGATCCAGGCGTCGTCGAGATCGTGCAGGGACTCCTCCGCGACCCTGCCGATCAAGCCGGTCGCCCAGCCACCCGTCCGCGGCCCCTCCTCCACCGCCAGCACCCGGTTGGTCCTCGCCACCGAGCTGAGCACGGTCTCGAGGTCGAGGGGGCGCAGCGTCCTCAGGTCGATGACCTCGACCTCGAGCCCGTCGCCGGCGAGCGTGTCGGCTGCCTGAAGCGCGTCCCGCACCCCCTTCGAGATCGAGACGATCGTCAGGTCGCTTCCCTCGCGCGTCACCGCGGCGCGCCCGAGCGGGATCGTCTCCTCGACCGGGGGCGGCCCCTTGATCGAGTACAGGCGCTTGTGCTCGAGGAAGATCACCGGATTGTCGTCGCGAATCGACGCCTTCAGCAGTCCCTTGGCCTCCGCCGGCGACGACGGAGCGGCGATCTTGATCCCCGGGATCCCCTGATACCAGGTGCCGTGCGTCTGTGAATGCATCGCCCCGAACCGCCCCCCGGCGCCGACCGCCGAGCGGACGACGAGGGGCACGCCGCTCTGCCGATTGGAGACGTACCAGAGCTTCGCCGCCTGGTTGACGAGCGAGTCCATCGGCAGTCCCATGAAGTCCCCGAACATGATCTCGATCACCGGGCGGGTGCCGGTCGCGGCGGCGCCGAAGGCGGCACCGGCGAGCGCCAGCTCCGAGATCGGGGTGTCGAAGACGCGCTGGTCGCCGAATCGGTCCTGGAGACCCGGCGTAACCGCGAACACCCCGCCTTGCTCGGCGGCGACGTCCTCGCCGAAGAAGACGACCGCCTCGTCGCGGTCCATCTCCTCGGCGATCGCCTCGCGGATCGCGACCCGGAACTCGAGCGCGTCGGCGCCTGGGGTCGGGTCACTGCTCACGGCCGGAACTCCGTCGCATCCTCGCTGGCAGGATCGGGGAACGGCGCGGCACGCGCCGCCTCGACCGCGCGCTCGAGCTCGTCGCGCACCTCCTGCTCGGCCGCGGCGATCTCCTGCTCGGATGCCCCGTCGTCGAGCAGGCGCTTGCGTGCGACGGCCAGCGGGTCTCGCTCGAGCCACTCCTCGAGCTCACCGTCCGGTCGATACTTCGCCGGATCGGACTTCGAGTGACCGAAGTGGCGGTACGTTCGGCACTCGAGCAGGGTTGGCCCTTCTCCGGCGCGTGCTCGCGCCAGGGCCTCGGCGGCCGCTTCGCGAACCGCCCACAGGTCGTTGCCGTCGACGACCGCGAACGGGATCCCGTACGCGCCGGCGCGAGCGGCGATCTCGCCGCCGGCGGTCACGGCGTGCATCGGGGTGAACTCGCCGTAGAGGTTGTTCTCGCACACGAAGAGCACCGGAAGCGAGAGCACCGCGGCGAAATTGAGGCATTCGTGGAAGTAGGCCTGGTTGACGGCGCCGTCGCCGAAGAAGGCGACCGAAGCGCGTCCCTGTCGCTTGCCCGAGAGCGCCGCCCCTGTGGCGGCCGCGATGCTGCCGCCGACGATCCCGAAGCAGCCGACCAGCCCTCGCTCGAGGTCGACGACGTTCATCGAGCCCGAGCGGCCGCCGCAGACACCGGTGGCACGGCCGAGCATCTCGGCGGCGAGGGCCTCCGGCGAGGTTCCCTTGGCGAGCGCATGCCCATGGCCGCGATAGGTGCCGGAGACGTAGTCGCCGGGGTCGAGCTCGATGCAGACGCCCACCGGAATCGCCTCCTGGCCTGCCGAGAGGTGCGTGGTGCCGTGGACCTCGCCGCGCAGGAAGAGGCGGTGGATCGCCTGCTCGAACTCGCGAATCAGGAGCATCCGCGAGTACCCGTCGAGGTAGCCGCGGCCCTCGGCCGCGCCGCCGGCCTCGCGCGCGGGCGCGGGTGCGCGCCCGGCGTTCACGTGCTCGGCGCCGCGGTGGCCCGCCCGGCCTCGGCGAGCTCGTCGAGGCCGTCGGTCACCTCGGCCGTCTCGGGGACCAGCTCCAACCCGGAGGCGCGGGCCTCGAGGTCGAGCAGGGCGGCGAAGTCCTCCTCGGTTCGGCCTTCGCCGATCAGGGCCTGGACCAGCTCCCGCGCCGCCGCCGCGACCGGCATCGGCACGTTGAGGTCACCCGCGAGCTCGAAGCCGAGATCGAAGTCCTTGCGCAGCAGCACCGGCGTGAAGGTGGGCGAGTAGTCGAGCTTGACCAGAGCCGGGGTCTTGTAGCGGCTGAACATCGACCCCATGACGCTGCGGTTGATGAACTCGAGCAGGTCGGCCCGAGCGATCCCGCCCTTCTCGGCGAGCACGGTGATCTCGGCCAGCGACTGGGCGACGACGCCGAGCAACAGGTTGTGGCAGATCTTCGCCAGCCGGGCCCGCTCGCCATCGCCGACGTAGGTCGCCCCCTGGCCGAGTAGATCGAGAAACGGCTCGACCCGCGCGTAAGCGGGCTCCGGGCCTGAGACGACGAAGGTCAGCAACCCGGCGGCGACGACCTTCGGGTTGCCGCTCACCGGCGCGGCGAGCAGGGCGGCGCCACGCTCGGCCACCTGCGCCCTGACCTCGGCCGAGGCGTCGGTCGAGACCGTGCTCGAGTCGACGACCACCTCCGGCTGCATGTGCGGGTTGGCGAGCAGCCCCTCGGGCCCGAGGACCACCTGCTTGAAGTCGTCGGAGCCGGCGACCATCGTGAACACGATCTCGCGGTCCGCGAGCTCGACCGGGGCGTCGACGATCGTCGCCCCGAGCTCGGTCAGCGGTTCGGCCTTTGCGCGGGTCCGGTTGTAGACCGCGACGTCACAGCCCGCCTCGAGCAGCCGACTGACGAGGCTGTAGCCCATCCGCCCGGTCCCCACCCAGCCCAGCCGCTTTCGCTCCAGCCTTCGCTGCTCCATCAAGCTCTCCCCGTCGGTGTCGCCGCTCTTGCAAACGATTGCACGCCCCGCCAGCGTAGCGGACCGGCGCCCGGCCCGTCAACTCGGGATCGTGCCTGAGGGAGCGTTCACAATCGATTGCGAGCGAGGCCGCGGGCCCCAGTTCGGCGGTCGCGACTCGGGCCGCCGCGCGCCGCGGAAGGCGCTAGACTGACGGCGGGTGTGCAAACGTTTGCACACCGTTCGACGCCGAGAACTTGGGAGACGCGGAGCATGGGTCTGCACACGTACGGGCTGATGGGGGTCGATTGGGAGGAGCGGGTGCGCTTCGATCGCCTGCGCGCCGACCGACTGAGCCGCATCTCCAGCCTGCTCGCCGACTCGCAGCTCGGGGCGATGCTCTGCTTCGACATGGCGAACATCCGCTACGTCACCGCGACCCACATCGGCACCTGGGCGCAGGACAAGCTCAACCGCTTCTGCCTCCTGCCCCAGGGAGGGGAGCCGATCATGTGGGATTTCGGCTCGGCCGCCCGCCACCACCAGCTCTACAACCCGTGGCTTGCCGACGGGCGCTCCCGTGCCGGGATCTCGACCATGCGCGGGGCGATGGCGCCGGAGGCGGGGCGGGCGGAGGACGTCGCCGAGAAGATCAGGATCGAGCTCGCCGAGCGCGACCTGCTCTCCGAGCCCGTCGGGGTCGACGCGGTCGAGCCGGCGGTCATGTTCGCGCTCCAGCGTGCTGGCATCGAGGTCGTCGACGGCCAGCAGCTGATGGCGGAGGCGCGGATGATCAAGTCCCAAGACGAGATCACGCTGCTCAACCAGGCATGCATGATGGTCGACGCCGCCTACGATGAGCTTTATCGGGCGATGCGACCCGGGATGCGAGAGAACGAGTGCGTGGGCCTCGTCAACAAGGTGCTCTATGACCTCGGCTCGGAGTTCGTCGAGGGCGTCAACGCGATCTCGGGCGAGCGCTGCAATCCCCACCCGCACGTGTACACCGACCGCCACCTGCGCCCCGGGGACCCGGCCTACTTCGACATCCTCCACAGCTTCATGGGCTACCGAACGTGCTACTACCGCACCTTCGCGGTCGGTAGTGCCTCGCGCGGCCTCGTCGACGCCTACAAGCGCTGCCGCTACTACCTCGACGCGGCGATCGAGCTGATTCGTCCTGGGGTGACCACGGCGGAGGTCGTCCGGGTGTGGCCCGAGGCGAACGAGTTCGGCTTCCCCGACGAGGAGGCCGCCTTCGCGCTGCAGTTCGGACACGGCGTCGGGCTCGCGATCTGGGAGAAGCCGATCTTCAGCCGCCTCGTGTCGCTCGAGCACCCGGAGGAGATCCAGGAGGGGATGGTGTTCGCGCTCGAGACCTTCTGGCCCGCCAGCGACGGCTGGTCGGCGGCGCGGATCGAGGAGCAGCTGGTAGTCACCGCCGACGGCTGCGAGGTGATCACCCGCTTCCCAGCCGAGGATCTGCTGATCGCGGGGCAGCCCTACTACACGGCCGGCGGAGCGCTGCCGTTGGAGCGCGAGCGGGAGTCGAACTTGAACACCGAGCTCGATCCCGAGACGTTCGAGGCGACCCCGCGAGCGCCGAGGTCGGGATCCGACGACGGCGCGCGATCGCGCGACCGGTCGGTCTCGCCTGGTCGGTTGCCGGCGGGAGACCTCGGCGCGGAGGCGCTGCGATGAGCTCGGTCGCCTCCCCCGCTCGCACCGGCGGCGCCTTCGTCGACGGCTCGTGGACCGAGCCCGCCGGAGGCCAGAGCTTCGCCGTCATCGAACCGGCGACGGGGCGCGAGCTCGCTCATGTGCCCGCCTGCGGACCCGCGGAGGTCGATGCCGCGGTGGCGAGCGCCAAGCGGCGCTTCGAGGAGGATTGGCGTTGGCGCTCGCCGCGCGAGCGCGGGGCGTTGATGCGCCAGGTCGCGGCGCGGATCCGCGAGCACGTCGACGAGCTTGCCGAGCTCGAGGCGCGCGAGGTCGGCAAGCCACGGCGAGACGCGCAGCGCTTCGACATCTCCTACAGCCACGCCGCCTTCGACTACTTCGGCGGGCTCGCCGACACCCTGCACGGCGAGATCCTCGACCAGGGCCCGATCGAGGCACGGATCGTGCTCGAGCCCTACGGCGTGGTGGCGGCGATCCTGCCCTTCAACTGGCCCCCGATCCACTTCTCGAAGAAGTGCGCGCCGGCGATCGCGGCCGGTAACACGGTGGTGATCAAGCCCGGAGAGCAGGCGCCCCTGGCGGTGATGCGCCTGGTCGAGATCGCCAACGAGGTCCTGCCGCCGGGGGTGATCAACGCGATCACCGGGATCGAGGCCGGCGCGGCGCTGGCCGGCCATCACGACGTCGCCCGGATCACCTTCACCGGCGCCACGGCGACGGGACGCAAGGTGCTCCACACGGCGGCCGAGAACCTCACCTTCGCGACCATGGAGCTGGGCGGCAAGAACGCGCTGCTGGTGCTCGCCGACGCCGACCTCGACGTCGCGATCGACGTCGCGCTCGAGGGCATGTACTACAACCAGGGCGAGGCCTGCACCTCGACCGCGCGGATCCTCGTTCACGACTCGATCCACGACGACTTCCTCGAGCGCTTCGCCCGCGCGACCGAGGCGCTGGTGGTCGGCGACCCGCTCGACCCGGCGACCGACATCGGCCCGATGGTCGACGCCCGCCAACGCGATCGCGTGCTCGAGTACATGCGAATCGGCCTCGAAGAAGGGGCGCGGCAGGTGACCCAGGGCGCGCTTCCCGACGACCCCTGGCTCGCCGACGGGTTCTGGGTCGCGCCGACGGTGTTCGCCGACGTCACGCCCGGGATGCGGGTCGCCCGGGAGGAGATGTTCGGTCCGATCGCCTGCGTGATGCGATTCAGCGACGAGGACGAGGCGGTGGCGATCGCCAACGACACCGAGTACGGGCTCACCGCGGCGATCTGCAGCCGCGACGAGGCCCGCGCCGGACGCATGGCGCTGCACCTCGAGGCGGGGATGGTGTTCGTCAACAACTACATGCGCCGCGCCTTCCTCGGCTCGCCGTTCGGCGGCGTCAAGGGCAGTGGCTACGGGCGCGAGAACGCCGCCGAGACCCTGCGCGAGTTCGTGCGCTCGAAGAACATCCGCTTTCCCTCGGGCCGCGGCGAGATCCCGACCTGGCCGCCGCGCAACTGAGGCCTGCCGCCGACGAGCGCCGCGCGCGCCGCCTTCGACCCTCGGTCCCGACTGCCTCGTCGAATCTCTACCCCCACCCGGGTGATGTTCGCATCGGTCGATCGGCCGTCGCGCTCAGCGCAGCCGCTCCGCGAGCCAGTCGGCGAGCAGCGGCCGGTAGCGGTAGGCGACGTTGTTGCAGACGTGATTGCCCTCCTCGTAGAGGACGAACTCCGCGTTCGGAGCCGCGTCGGCGACGTCCTTGGTGGATTGCCACGGGATCAGCCCGTCGAGCTTTCCGGTGATCACCAGCAGCGGCTGGGAGATCCGCTCGGCGACGCCGGTGAGGTCGAGCTCCAGCGCCCGGCGGCGACCGGATTCGGGATCCGGCGAGCGCGAGTAGTGGATGAACGAGTCCCGGGTGAGCCCCGGGAGCGCGTCCCAGAGCTCGCCGAAGTTGCGCGGGCCCGAAACTCCGGCGACCGCTTTCAACCGCGGTTCGAAGGCGGCCGCGCGCGGCGCGTAATAACCGCCGAGGCTGACCCCGGCCGCGCCGACCCGGTCGAGGGCGACGTCGTCGCGGCCGGCGAGCGCATCGAGCCCCGCCGCGACCGCGACCTCGTAGTCGGGTCGGATCGGCGCCTCGAAACCCGCCTCGCCCTGCCCGGGACCGTCGAGCGAGAGGGTCGCCAGGCCGCGGTCGAGGAAGACGCGCTCGAAGTTGAAGAACTCCTCCTTGGTCGAGTCCAGCCCCGGGATCAGCATAACGAGCGCCGGACGCTCGGACGCCGGCCGGTCGGCGGAGGTTTGCGATGATCGTCCCGCCGTCCTCGATTCGCGCCTCGATTCGCTCCGCGTCCGGATCGAGCAGCCGGTGGGCCCGGTAAAGCGCGTCGCGCGCCCGCAGCGTCGTCTCGCGATTGCGGGCGCCGTCGAGCACCCACACGTACTTGGCGAAGTGAAAGCAGAGCGCGGCACGCACGAACGCCTCGCCGGCGGTTTGCGTCCGCCCCGCCGCCTCGGCCTCCTCGGCGAGCCCCAGGTGCAGCTCCGCGGTCTTCGACCATTCGTCGAGCCACTCCTCCCAGCGCTCGATCCGTGCCGTCGTCCGGGTGAAGTCGTTGAGGTCGACGCCCTGGGTGACCATTCGCGGGGCCCAGTGGTCGATCGCCGCCTGAACCCGGGCGTCAGACACGCACCCCGCTCCCCTCCAGGAGCCGGGTCGCGTTGGCTCCCATCACCGCGGCCTCCTGCTCGCGCTCCAGGCCGAGGGAGCGCACAGTGGCGACCGGATCGGAATCGGCCATGTCGAACGGATAGTCGGACCCGAGCAGCACGCGCTCGGCCCCGACCCAGTCGACGAGCGCGCGCAGCAGCTCGACGTCGTGGGTGATCGTGTCGAAATTGAAGCGCCGAATCGAGGCCAGCGGCGACTCGCCGAGGCTCCGGCGCGCGTCCGGCTGAAATCCATGAGCCCGACTGAGGCGACCGCGAAGCGCGAGCAGCGCGCCCCCGCCGTGCGCGAGCAGCACGCGAAGGCCGGGGTGGCGCTCCATCACCCCGGCCATCACCATCTGGGCGGCGGCGACCGTGGTCTCGAGCGGGTTTCCGACCGTGTTCCACATGTAGTGCTCGGCGAACACGGGGTGGTCGAAGCCGCGCGTCGTCGGGTGCACGAAGACGAGCGCCTCGGTGCTCGCGGCCGCCTCCCAGAACGGCTCGAAGCGCCGGTCGCCGAGGTAATGACCGCCGACGCTGGCCATCACCTCGACGCCGGCCAGGGCGCCGTCGCGCCGCAGCTCGACCAGCTCCGCCGCGGCAAGCTCGGGGTCCTGAAGCGGCACGGCTCCGAGCGCCGCCACCCGTCCGGGGTGCGAGCCGACCAGTCCCGCCAGGGCCTGGTTCTGAATCCGGCAGCGCTCGAGACAGGTCCGCGGCTCGGCGTCCGGGTATAGCAACGGCACCCAGGGACAGAGGATCACCCCGTCGATTCCGGCGCGCAGCTGCACCGCGAGGATCGTCTCGATGTCGGTCGGCTCGCTGATCATCGAGCGGATCTCTCGCCCGCCGAACTCGACCACGCACTCGCATCCGGTCCGCCGCAGCCGCGGGCGCCAATCCTCCGACGCGTGGCCGTTGCGGAGGATCTCGGGCACGATCACGTGCGCGTGTGCGTTCACTACCTCGATCGGACACCCACCCCCTCAGTCGGCGAGCGCCCGAGCGCGTCCGCCAGGCTGCGTCCGCGGTCGGCGAGGATCACCGTGGCCGCGTTGCGACCCGGCGCGCCGGTGACCGAACCGCCCGGATGGGTGGTGCCCCCGGTTTGGTAAAGGCCCTCGATCGGCATCCGGTGCTGGCCCCAACCGGGGACCGGGCGCAGGGCCCCGGACTGGGCGAGCCCTCGATCGCCGCCGTGGAACGTGCCGCGAATCATGTGGCGGTTGGCGCGCTCGATGTCGTACGGGCCCTTGACCAGCCTGGCGACGATCGCCTCGTCTGCGAGGCTTGGGGCGTGGCGGCGCACGCGTTCGAGCTGGCTGTCGGCCTGGCGCTCCTTGAGCTCCTCCCAGCTCGACTCGCCCGGGGGCAGCTTCCATCCCTGGCCGCTGAGGAACTTGACCGTGTGGTGACCCTCGGGCGCGCGGGTTGGATCGGCGAGGGTCGGGGTCGCCACCAGCAGCCAGGCGGGCTCGGGATCGTAGGTCCCGTCGCGAAGCCGGCGGCCGTGGGCGACGATCTCCTCGGGCCAGCCGACGAGCCCGGCCGAGACCGCCGAGCGCGACCCATCGGGCGTCGCGAACTCCGGCGCCGCGGTCGTCGCCATGTAAACGGCGAATCCCGACAGCCCGAGGTCGTAGGTTTCGACCCCGTAGACGAAGTCCTCACCCCAGGCTTCACGCGGGGCCATCTCGACCAGGTGCTTGACGTGGATCGTCGAGACGACCGCCTCGCGCGCCTCGAACGCCTCGCCGGATTCGGTCTCGACGCCGACGCAGCGCCCGCCCTCGAGCAACAGCCTGGCAACTGGCCGGTCGCAGAGCACCTCGCCGCCGTCGTCGGCGATCGAGCGCGCGAGCGCCTCGGTGAGCCTGCCCGACCCGCCGCGCGGAATCGTCCAGCCGCGGCGCTGGCGGCCGAACACGATCGAGTAGGCGAGTGCGCCCGAGCCGGGGCTGTCAACCGGCACCAGGGTCTGAAACGCCTGCCAGAGCATGAACGAGCGCACATGCGGGCTCTCGAACTCGTGGCGGATCACGTCCCAGGCACTCAACAGCCGCCGCCTGCGCCACCGGTTCGCGTCGGGGTGATCGGCGAGCATCTCCTCGAGCGAGGGGCCGAACCCCGGCGGGTTGAAGCGGCTCGCCGCGAACAGGTGCTTCACCGAGTCGTACTCGGCCAGCATCCGCTCATAGGCCTCGGCATCGCGTCCCGAGAACCTGGCGAGCTCCTCGAAGCTGCGGTCGCGGTCAAGCCACATCGTCAGTTGCTCGCCGTCGGGAAACACGACATGCGAGAACGGATCGGGCTCGATGTAGGTGAGCCCGTAGCGGCCGACCAGGTCGAGCTCGTCGTCGACCAGCAGCGGATTGGTCTGGATCAGCGTGTGACCGGTGGAGCACGAGTCGATCCGAAAGCCCGGGCCGAGCAGTTCCTCCGACGCCGCACCACCGCCGGGGATGGAGCGCGCGTCGAGCACGACGACCGAATAGCCGGCGCGGGCGAGGTAGGCGGCGGTGATCAGGCTGTTGTGCCCGGCGCCGGCGACGACGAAGTCGGCGCTCGCGCTCACCGCGACCTCACCCGACCCAGATCAGCAGCAGCGCCCCCGCGAGGACGAGCGCCGCGCCCGCCCAGATCCTGCGGGTGACGATCTCGATGTGGCGACCCGAGATCACCGGGGCGAGCACCAGCACCGTCGGCACCGACATCAGCTGCAGCGCGAGCACTACCGTTACGTCGACGTCCTCGAGCGAGATCCACCGCCACCAGGTCGCGATCGCGACGATCACGCCCGCGATCAGCTTCAGGCCGAGCGCCTCGCGCCCGCCGAGCGAGCCGCGGATCGGCTCGGAGGAGACCCCCAGCAGAACGCCGAAGCACAGCGATGCCGCGAGCATCCCGACGACGACCCCGAGCAGCGGCGAATCGAGTCCCTCGAGTCCCTCGACCGTGAGGATCGGGCTCAGCGCCCAGGCGGCGGCGGTCGCGAGCGCAAAGCCCGAGTCGCGCAGCCTGGCGCGATGGCCCCCGCCCGGGTCGGAGACCAGGTAGGCACCGACGATCGTCAGCGCGACCCCGGCGAGCGCGACCGCCGTCGGCAGCTCGGCGGTGAACACGGCCGCGAAGCCCAGCCCCCAGACCGGGGTCGTCGCCAGCATCGGGCTGGTCCGCGCCGCCCCGATGCGGGCCTGGCTGAAGTTGAGCGTCGTCCAGCCGACGAAGAAGTGCACGACGCCGGCGAGCGCAAAGGCGATCAGGCTCCAGGCCGGGGCCTCGGCGAGCCGGCTCAGGTCCTCGGTGGCAAGCGCGACCGCCGCGAGGATCACCGCCGCGACGCCCAGCTGGAGGAAGGTCGAGAAGTAGACGGTCCCGAGCCCGCGGACGGCGCGCGCGTTCAGGGCCTGGAACAGTCCGAATCCGGCTCCCGAAAGCGCCGCCCATGCAGCTCCGCTCACACCTTCGTCGTCGGCTGGGGCGGGGCCGTCGTCGCCGTCCCGCCGAAGAACAGGTCGGTCATTTCGGGGTTGGCGAGCAGCGCCTCGGCGCGGTCGACCATCAGCACCCGGCCGCTCTCCATGACCACACCCTCGGCCGCCATGCGAAGACCGAAGCGGACGTTCTGCTCGATCATCAGCAGTGTCTTCCCGGCCTCCGCCATCCGGGTGATCGCCGCCGCGACCACCTTGAGAGCCTTCGGGTCGAGTCCCACGGACGGCTCGTCGAGCATCACCAGATCCGGGTCGAGCATCAGCGAGCGCGCGAACTCGACCGCGCGCCGCTGACCACCGGAGAGGTTGCCGGCGCGATCGTCGGCGCGCTCGGCGACGAGTGGGAACAGCTCCGCGACCTCGGCGAGGCGACGCCTCACCAGGGCCTTGTCGCGGCGGATGATGTAGGCGCCCATGAGCACGTTCTCGTGCACGGTGAGATTCCCGAAGAGGCCGTCCGACTGCGGGACCTGGGAGATCCCGAGGCCGAGGATCGCCGCCGGCGACAGCCGGCAGATGTCGCGGCCCTCGAACTCGATTCGCCCGCGGCGCGGGCGCAAGAGTCCGCTGATCGCCCTCAGTACGGTCGACTTGCCGGCGCCGTTGGGCCCGACGATGCAGGTCACCGAGCCCGCGTCGATGCCGAGGTCGACGCCCTGAAGCACGTCGCCCGCGCCGTAGCCGGCGACCACGTCCCGGACCTCGAGCATCCGGGTCATGAGACCGCCACCGGGGGCTCGAGCTGGAAGTCGTCGCCGAGGTAGGCGTCGAGCACCCGCGGATCGCGCTGGATCTCCTGCGGGGCGCCGCGGCAGATGCAGGTCCCACGAGCGAGAACGAGCAGCGGGTCGCAGAGCCCGAGCACGAGCGGCATGTTGTGCTCGACGATCAAGAACGTGGTGCCGCGAGCGTTGAGCTCCCGGATCATCTCGGCCATCCGCGCGACCAGGGTCGGGTTGATCCCGCCGGCCGGCTCGTCGAGCATGATCAGCTTCGGATCGAGCGTCAGCACCTGCGCCAGCTCGATCAGCTTTCGCTGGCCGAAGGACAGCGCGGCCGCGGGCTCGTCGCGGTACTCGGACATGCCGACGAACTCGAGCAGCTCCTCGGCCTTCGCGGCCTCCGCGCCGCCGACGGCGCCGGCGCGAAGCTGGCGCCAGGAGAAGCTCTCCAACGGAGCGACGACGTTCTCGAGCACGGTCATCTGGGCGAAAACGCGCGTGATCTGAAACGTTCGCCCGATCCCGGCATAGGCTCGGCGCCACGGCGGCAGGCGATCGATCCGGCGGCCGTCGAACCAGACCTCGCCCGCGTCGGCGCGCATCGTCCCGCCGATCAGGTTGAAGACCGTGGTCTTGCCCGAGCCGTTGGGGCCGATCAGCCCCGTGATCGTCCCGCGCTCGACGGCGAACGAGCAGGCGTCGACCGCGCGCACGCCCTCGAAGCGTCGCTCGAGGTTGCGGACCTCCAGCAGCGGGCCTCCACCCCGCGGCGCGGCGCCGACGGCCGCCGGTGCCCCGTCCAGCGCCTTGCGATCTCCGAGCCGCGCCCCGACCCGGGCCGCACGGCCGCGCTTGGCGCGGCGGTCGAGCAGCTCCTGCACCGAGGGCACGATCCCCTTCGGCAGCAGCAGGATGGACAGCACCAGCAGGCCGCCGAAGATCAGCAGGCGGGAGTTTCCGCCGCCGAACTGCTGGTTGGCGAACTCGTTCAGCGGCTCGATGATCGCCGCCCCGAGGACCGGGCCCCAGAGCGTGCCGCGTCCGCCGAGCACCACCGCGAGGATGATCTGGACGCTGATCACGATGTCGAACATCCCCGTTGGATCGATGAACGAGAGGTAGTAGCCGTAGACACCGCCGGCCATGCCGAGGAACACGGCGCTGGCGACGAATCCGATGATCTTGTAGACGGGGGTGTTGATCCCGATCGTCGCCGCCTTGTCCTCGTCTTCCCGGATCGCGAGCAGGCCGGTGCCCACCTTCGTCCGCCTGATCCACCAGGAGAGCAGCAGCGAGGCGACGAGCAGCCCGGCGAGGACGTAGTAGAAGGGCCAGTTCTGGATCGAGATGTCCCACCGCGGCAGCGGCAGCGTGATCCCGCTGGTGCCGTTGGTGAGCGAGTCCCAGTTGATCGCGACGATTTGGAGGATGAACAGGGCGGCGATCGTGATGATCACGAAGGCGAAGCCCCGCGTGCGCATCGCGATCAGCCCGAGCAGGGCGGCGAACAGCGCCGCGACGACGCCCGCCACCGGCACCCAGACGAATGGATCGCCACCGATCTTCGTGGTCGCGATCCCGACCGTGTAGGCGCCGAGGCCGATGAACGCGCTCTGACCGAGCGAGATGTAGCCGCCGAACCCCATGATCACGTTCAGCCCCACGGCGCCGATCGCGAGGATCAGCGAGAGGATGATCATGTTCTGGTAGTAGAGGTCGTCGACGAGCAGCGGGTAGCAGAGCAGCGCGACCGCGCAGACCGCGATAACCCCGCGCCACAGCGATCTGCGGCCCAGGATCTCCGCGACCCGGTCGGCGCCCACGGATGGCTCGGTTGCGGCTCGCTCCGCGCTCACACCGCCACGTCCTCTCGCAGCTTCGTCCCCATCAGCCCCTGCGGCCGGAAGAAGAGGACGAGGAAGATCAGCACGTAGGGCACCGCCGTTGCCCACGCGGCGGAGACGTACGTCTGGGTGTAGACCTCGGCGAGGCCGAGCAGCACCGCACCGAGCACCGCTCCCCTGAGGCTGCCGAGCCCGCCGAGCACGATGATGCTGAGCACGCGGGCGATCCAGATGTAGTGCGAGCCGGGCAGGAACGGGTAGAGCACCGAGACCATCGAGCCCGCGGCGCCGACGGTGGCGACCCCGACCGCGAACGTGAGCGCGCTGACGCCGGAGATGTTGACGCCGACGAGCGCCGAGCCCTGCGGATTCGCCGACGCCGCTCGGATCGCGCGCCCGGTCCAGGTTCGGGCGAGGAACAGCCACAGGACGGTGAGGACGACGACCGCGACCGCGCACGCGAACACCTGCGCCTTCGGCAGCGTGATCCCGGCGACGTCAAACGACTGATCGAAATACGGGGGGCGGGCCGAGCGCGACTGGTTGCCCCAGACGAGCCCCATGATCGCCTCGAGCACGAGTGCGAGGCCGAAGGTCAGCAGCACGGTCGACGACAGCGGCGCCTCGCGCAGCGGCCTGATCGTCGCTGCGTACAGCAGCCACCCGAGCGCGAACATCGCCGGGGTGGTGAACACGATGCTCGCCAGTGGATCGATCCCGAACTGGTCCCAGAGCGTGAACGCGAGGAAGGCACCGAGGATCAGCAGCGCCCCGTGGGCGATGTTGACTACCTTCATCACCCCGAAGATCAGCGTCAGCCCCGAGGCGAACAGCGCGTAGACGCCACCGATGAGCAGCCCGAACGCGGTCTCCTGGATGAACTCGGTCAACTCTCCTGCACCCGCTCACCGGAGCGACCGTCGCGGGCGGGGCGCCCGCGACGGTCGACTCCGGCCCTCCTACTATCCGCCTCCCGGTCCCTCGACGATCGGATCCGCTGTCGCGGCGTCCGGTGGAAGCACGATCTCCGCCGTCCCGTCCTGCCACTGACCGATCAAGAACTCGCCGATCGGAGCGCCCGTGTCCTCCCACTCGAGCTGCCCGAGGATCGTCTCGACCGAGTTGTCGCGTAGCCAGTCGGCGAGCGCGAGCTGGTCGTCGATGCTGCCGACTCCCTCGACCGCGGCCTGCAGGACCTGGCCGGACGCGTAGGCGTCGGCCGCGTCCTCGGCCGGGGGCTCGCCGAACTTGTCCTCGAACGCCTGCACGAACTCGGCGTTGCCCGGAGTGTCGGCGTCGGGCGTGTGGCTGATCGCGAAGAACGTGCCGTTCGCGTTCTCGACCCCGACGCCGTCGGAGTACTGCTCACCGAACGACGGCGCGTTGGTCTGGAACAGCAACTGCGGCTCGAACCCGACCTTGGTCAGCGAGCGGCGGAACCCGATGCCGTCGTCGAACTGAGCCCCGTTGGCGACCAGATCCGGGTTCGCCGACTTGACGGCGCTGGCGATGCTGTCGAAGTTCGACGTGCTCACCGGGTAGGTCTCCTCATACACCGTCTCCACGCCTGCTTCCTCGAGCTTCGCCTTCATCGCCTCGATCACCGGTAGCGCGAACGGATCGTCGAGCACCGGGTACGCCGCCGTCTGTGGCCGCTCGTTCTCCGGCAGGCCCAGGACCCAGTCGACGAACAGATCGCCCTGGTGATCGGCGGTCGCCTGCTGGGTGAAGAACGGCCCGTACTGGAAATCGCGCTCGAAGAGCTCCGGCGCGCCGCCGGCGGGCTCCACGTAGAGCATCCGGTTGCGCTCGGCCGCCGCCGAGGCAGGGAGATTCAGCAACGAGGAGAAGGTCCCCAGGAGCAGGTCGACCTGGTCCTTCTGGATCAGGGCGTTGTAGTCGGCGACCACGGTGTTCTGGTCGCTGGCGTCGTCCTTGACCTCCAACTCCACGTCCCGGTCGAGCACGCCACCGCTGCCGTTGACAGTGTCGAGCCAGATCTCATAGCCCTGCTGGGCCGCCTTGCCCGGTTGCGAGAACTCGCCGGTCAACGGAAGCGAGACGCCGATGGTGATCGGCTCGCCGCTGTCGCTGCCGCTGTCGTCATCGCCGCCGCAGCCGGCCGCAACCGCCCCGGTCGCCGCGAGAACGGCGGCCGCGAGCCAGAGTCGCGAGCGGTGGAACTTGCCGTACTTGCTCTGCATCAGATACCTCCAGCGCGGTCCACCGGCGATCCTCCCCGCCGTGTCCGCTCTCCTCCGTCGAACCAGCATCCGAGCACCCCCTTGCGGTGTGCAATCGTTTGCTGCAATCGTGTGCAACCTATCCTAGTCCGGCCGCCAAAGTCAAGTCGGCCGGACGGCGAGGACCGCCGGCGCGCGAGGCGTCGCGGCGGTGGCGTGCCCGCCGCTCGGTCAGGCGGCGGATGGCGGCGCGGTCGAGCCGCGCACGACCAGCTCCGGTTCGAGCACCACCTGGGCAGGCTCGACGCCCGGGTCGCGAAGCCGCTCGAGCAGAAGCTCCGCCGCCCGTGCGCCGATCTCGTAGTGCGGCAGCCGGATCGTCGTCAGCGGCGGGTTGAACCAGGCCGCGAACGGCATGTCGTTGAATCCGACCACCGAGAGCTGACGCGGGCAATCGATGCCCCGGGCGACGAATGCGTCGTAGCAGCCGAGTGCCATCAGGTCGTTGCCGGCGACGATCGCGGAGACCTCGAGGTCTCGGTCGAGGAGCTCGTTGCAGAGCCGCTCGCCCTCGGTCTCGACGAACCCGGACCCGGTGAGCACGAGCTCCGGGTCCGGCTCGATCCGGGCGGCTCGCATCGACTCCATGAACCCCCGCATCCGCAGATAGCCGGTCGAGAGCTGCTGGGGGCCGGCGAGGTGGGCGATCCGCCGGTGCCCGAGCGCGACCAGGTGCTCGACGGCGAGCCGGGTTCCCTTGCGGTCGTCGCCGACGACCGACGGTCTGGCGCCGTCCTCGAGCCGGCGATTGACCAACACGACGGGGAGCTCGAGGTCCTCGAGCCCGGCCGGCAGGCCATGGTCCCGGCGCGCCGTGGCCGTGATCAGGCCGTCGATCTGGCGGGCTCGCATCGCCTCGATGTCGGCGCGCTCGCGATCGGAGTCGTTGTCGGTATTGACGATCAGCGGCGTGTAGGCCGCCTCCTCGAGCCGGTCCTGGATGCCACGGACGATCGGCGGGAAGAGCGGGTTGGTGAGATCCGGGATCAGGACGCCAACCGTGTAGGAGCGGCTGGTCTTGAGCCCGCGAGCGATCGGATTCGGGCGGTAGCCGAGCTGGTCGGCGGCCTCGAGCACGCGCTCGGCGGTCTCCGCGTTGACCAGTTGCCGGGTCTCGACGTTCAGGGCCCGCGACGCCGTCCCCGGGTGAACCCCCGCCCGTCGCGCGACGTCCTTCAGCGTCGCGCGCTCGCCGCTGCCGTCCTTAGCCATCGGCCCGCGGATCACGCCCCCGGCCGCGGTCGTGATCGGAGCGCGCGTCGACGCTGCTCGTGGAAGCTCAAGGTCACCTGATCATGCAAACGATTGCGGGGAACTCTAGGCGTGGGTTCGCAGCCGGTCAAGCGCCGGCTATCCGAGCGCGAACTCGCCGGTGTCGTCGCCGGTCGGCGCCGGCGGTGGACCGCCGCTCACCCAGAGGGCCGCCGCGAGCGCGGCGACCGTGAACACGCCGGCGGAGAGCGCCGCGGCGAGTGCCGGACCCGAGGCCTGGTAGGCGAACCCGGCGACCGCCGGCCCGATCACCAGGCCGAGATCCCCGAGCAGGCGGAAGAGGCCGAGCTCCTGGCCGAGACGCTGCGCCGGCACGCGATCCGCGACCGCGGCCGCCGCGACCGAGATCCCCGAGGAGCCGAGCGCCACGAGGGCGATCGAGGCGCCCCAGCCGAGGGCGCCGGCCGAGACGGCCAGCACCGCCGCGCCGAGCGCCATCGTCACCAGGCTCGGAACCAGGATCAGCTTGCGAGATAACCGATCCGAGGCGATCCCGGTGGCCCAGGCGCCGGCGAACCGCAGCGCCGCGCCGGCCCCGATCGCGACGCCGATTGCCGATGCGGAGAGGCCGAGCTGCTCGTCGCCGATCAGCGGGATCAGCGTCTGAGTCAACCCGGCCATGCCGAAGAAGGTCGCGAACGGCGCCGCGGCGAGCGCCGCGAGCTCGGATCGGGAGGCGTGCGACCCGGGGGCGGGCGGCGGGTCGGCGCGCGGCTCGGGTCGCGCTCGGCGCGCTGCGAAGTGTCCGCGCTGCCAGCGCCTCCACCCCGCTGCGCCGAGTGCCACCAGGACGCCGATCGCCGCTGCGACCACCAGCGCCACGCGCCAGCCGGCAAGCGAGCCGATCGCGCCCCCGAGCGTCGGGCCGACCATCTGCCCCGACATCAGGGCGGTCACATACATCGCCATGCTCGCGCCACGGCGCTCGGCACCGGTCGCGGTTGCGAACGCGTACATCCCGACCGTGTTCGTGAGCGCCGAGGCAGAGCCGATCAACGCCGAGCCGATAAGCGCCTGAACCAGGGTCTGCGAGGCGGCGAGGACGGCGCAGGAGACCGCCAGCGCCACGCCGGCGCCGCCGAGAGCGACCGGCGCGTCGGCCACGCCGGCAAGCCTGCCGGCGGGCAGATCCATGAGCAGGCGTCCGCATCCGAAGGCCGTCGTCAGCAGACCGATCTCGCCGGCCGTCAGCGAGAGGTCCGCGCCGATGTCGGGCAGCAGCGGCACCCTCGAGAAGGCCGCGACCGCGACCGCGAAGACGATCGCGCCGACCAGCGCCCGAGACGGATCCCGAACCGCCGGCCTAGTCACCGAACCGGATCGAGATCTCGCTTACGGGTTCGAGTCGAAACGACACCGAGTCGCCGGGCGCGACGGCGATCGGCGGCACGATCGAGCCGCAGATCACGACGTCCGGCGCGGTCAGCCTCTCGCCGAACTCGCCGAGCAGGTCGGCGACGTGGCGGACGAGGGCGACGATCGGGCCGGTCGAGCGCTGCGGGTCCTCGACCGTGCGCGATGTTCTTCCCTGCGCGTCGACCACACCGCGCAGCCGCTGCAGCGCCGGGAGCCCGCCCTCGGAGGCGGCTCCGAGCGCGACCCCGCGGTGAAAGACGTTCCCGCCGAGAATCGTCTCGACGTCCTCCGGCGGCGGATCGAGATCGGCGAGCTCGAACGCCGGCCCGAGGGCGGCGATCGCGGCGCCGGCTGCTTCGAGGTCACCGCCGGGCTCGACGTCGCTGCCGAGCCGGACGGCGATCTCCGGCTCGAGCATCGGTCGCTTGAAACCCGCGAGCGCCACGGGGCGCTCGGTGTCGAGCAGTGAACGGTCGGTGAGAAACCCGACGAGCGGCGCCGCGGTGCCGAGCGCCCGCATCGCCTCGGGCGCACCGAAGCCGAGCTTCCAGCCGAGCCGCCGCTCGCCGGCGGCGCTCCCGCGGCGGCGCGCCTCCATCAACGCCGCCATCCCGCGCCGCACGCGGGGGTCGGCGGCCAGCTCAGCCGCCGAGCTCATACCCGGCGGCCTCGAGCGAACCGGCGCCGCTCCAGCCCCAGAACAGGAGCACCTCCTCGGGCGAGGTGTTGTCGAACCCGTGCCAATGGCCGGCGGGCGTGAAGACGACGTCCCCGGCGATCGCGGTCTCGCGGCCCTCGTCGGTGTAGATCTCGCCCTCGCCGCTGACGACGAACAGGAACTCGTCGCAGTTCGGGTGCCGGTGGCGCTCATGCCGGGCGCCCGGGGGCAGCACGGTCCTCCCGACGACGAGCCGGTCCGAGCCGGTCGAGCGCTCGTCGAGGAGGAACTGGACCTGCATGTCGACCCAGCCCTGATCCTCGCGCAGCCCACGCTCGAGCGGCACCTCAGCGATGTTCGTGCGGAATCGGTTCACGCCTCGATCCCCGCAAGCCGACGGTAGACCTCGTGCACGACGACGAAGTCGCGGTCGGCGATTCCGAGGCCGCGACACGCGTTCAGCAGCTCGTTGCAGGTCGCGGCCGCGGGCAGCGGAACGCCCAGCCGGCGGCCGAGGTCGAGCGCCAGCATCAGATCCTTCTGCTGCAGATCGACGTCGGCGGGCGCCTCCTCGGGCATTCGCCCCTCGAGGATCAGCGGCCCCCGGTAGCTGAGCACCGGTGAGGAGACGACGCTGTTCAACATCGCCTCCACGGCGACGGGGCGCGGAACGCCTCCCTTCTCGGCGAGCGCGACCCCCTCGCAGAAGCCGATCACCTGGACGACGAGGGCGAGGTTGATCGCGACCTTGACCTGCAGCGCCTGACCGTTGGCGCCGATCCGCATCACCTTCGGTCCGATCGCCAGCAACACGGGCCGGATGCGCTCGAACGCGTCCTCGGGCCCGCCGACCATGATCGCCAGCTCGCCCGCCTCCAGGGTCGCGAGGCTGCCGGAGACGGGAGCGTCGAGCATCGCGGCGCCGCGCTCGGCGACGGATTCGGCGATCCGGCTGCTCGCCTGCGGGGCAATCGTCGACATGTCGGCGTACACGCCGTCAGGCCCGAGGCCGGCGATGATTCCGTCGGGGCCGAAGCTGACCTCCTCGACCGCGGCGGTGTCGGTGACCATCGAGAGCACGACGTCAGCGCCCTCCGCGACCGCGCGTGGGCTCGCCGCCGCGCTCATCCCCTTGGCGACCAGGGCCTGGGCGCGCTGCGGACTCCGATTCCAGCCCCGGACCTCGTAGCCGCGATCGAGCAGGCGCTCGACGATCCTGCCCCCCATGGATCCGAGTCCCACGAATCCGACCGTCAGCTGCGCTCCTGCCATCCCGATCCTCTCCGGCGCGGCCCTCGGCCACATCCTTGCCTGCAATCGATTGCGGACCACAGACTAACGGCGTCGATCGGCGGCTGCCGCCGGCGATCGCGTGCCGGTCCCGGTCCCCCCTTACTTTGCCGCCAGCCAGTCCGGACCGATGCCGACCTCGACCGCGAGCGGGGGGTCGAGCTCGAACGCCTCGTTCATCTCCCGCCGCGCGATCTCCTCGGCGGCGGGCATCTCGCCCTCCGGGCCCTCGAACAGGAGCTCGTCGTGGATCTGCAGCACGAGCTCGGCCCCGAGGCCGGCGTCCGCGAGCGCCCGCGTGCACCTCACCATCGCCAGCTTGATGATGTCGGCCGCGGTCCCCTGAATCACCGTGTTGACCGCCAGGCGCTCACCGAGCGAGCGCCGCTGAGGGTTCGACGAGCGCAGCTCCGGGATGTTGCGTCGGCGACCCATCAGCGTCCTCACGTGACCGTCCCTCTCGGCCTGCTCGATCGTCCGGTCGATGAATCGGCGCACCGCCGGGAAGCGCTCGAAGTAGCGGTCGATGTAGGTGGCCGCCTCGTCGCGCTCGATCTGCAGCCGATCGGCGAGCCCGAAGGCCGACAGCCCGTAGGCGATCCCGTAGTTGACCATCTTCGCCTGCGAGCGCTCCACCGGGGTGATCGCGTTCGGGTCGGCGCCGATGATCCCCGCCGCGGTGGCCGCGTGCACGTCCTCGCCCGAGGCGAAGATCTCGCGCAGCACGTCCTCGGCGGCGACGTGGGCGAGGACCCGCAGCTCGACCTGGTTGTAGTCGCAGGAGAGCAGGCGGTTGCCGGGCTCGGCGACGAAGCAGGAGCGCACCGGCCTGCCGACCGCCGAGCGGATCGGGATGTTCTGCAGGTTCGGGTTCGTGCTCGAGAGGCGGCCGGTCGCCGCGGTGACCTGGTTGAAGGTCGTGTGGATGCGGCCTGTCGCCGGATCGACCAGCGTCGGCAGTGAGTCGAGGTAGGTGTTCTTCAGCTTCGTCAGCTCGCGCCAGCTCTCGATCTTCCCGATCACCGGATGCTCGTCGCGGATCTGAGCGAGCACCCGAGCGTCGGTGGAGAACCCGGTCTTGCCGCGGCGCTTCTTGGTCAGCTTCAGCTCCTCGAACAGGACGACCCCGAGCTGTTGCGGGGAGCCGATCGTGAACTCGCGTCCGCAGAGGTCGTAGATCTCGGCCTGCAGGGTCTCGATCTGCTCCTCCATCCCGGCGCCGATCTCAGCCAGGCGCTCGACGTCGAGCTTCACGCCGACCCGCTCCATCGCCGCCAGCACCTCGACCAGCGGCATCTCGACCTCGTTCATCACCCGCTCGACGCCGAATTCCTCGAGGCGAGGGCGCTGGCGCTCGGCGAGCTCCCAGGCGAGCCGCGCATCGACCGCCGGGTCGCCGGCCGCGTCGCCCTCCTCGCCCTCCAGCGACAGCTGCCCGTCCTCTGCCCCCGCCGGGGCGGCGGCGAGCCCCGCGTCGGCTGCGAGCTCGTTGAGCACGTAGGTTCGGCGCGCCGGATCGATCAGGTAGGCAGCGACCATCGTGTCGTGCTCGAGGTCGAGCACTCCCTGTCCGGCGGTCGCCAGCAGCCCGGTCCTCCCCCCTCCTCCGAGGCCCTTGGCGTCGTGTGCGATCAGCGGCCGAGTGGACACCTGATCGACGAACCCGGCGGTGTCGGCGACCTCGCCCGCGATCACCTTGGTGCCGTCGGTGGCCCCGAACCGGCCGCCGGTCATCCCGAGCGCGATCGGGCCCGCGGCGAGGTCGGCGATCGCCCCCTCTCCGGCCTCGACCTGAATCGTCTCCTCGACCATCCGCCCCGGCACGACCTCCTCCCACTCCTCGTCGAGGCGTTGGACCACCGCGCGGAGCTCGAACTCGTTCGCGGCGTCGCGGAGCTTCGAGCGGTCGGGCGTGGTGCGCAGCTCGGCGGCGATCTCAATCGGCACCTCGACGTCCTCGACCATCGTCGCGAGCTGTTTGGAGACCCGCGCGTCCTCGGCGTGCTCGAGAAGGTTCTGCTTTCGCTTCGCGCCGGAGATCTCGTCGACGGAGTCGAGCACCGTCTCCAGCGACCCGAACCGCTGAAGCAGCTCCGCCGCGGTCTTGTCGCCGATCCCCGGGACCCCCGGGATGTTGTCGGAGGTGTCGCCCTTGAGGCCGATGAAGTCGGTCACCAGCTCGGGCGGAACCCCGTAGCGCTCGACCACCCCCTCGCGGTCGTAGACCTTGGTGTCGGTGACCCCGCGCGAGGTCGTCATCACCCTGATCCCGTCGCCGACGAGCTGATAGACGTCGCGGTCGCCGGAGACGATCATCACCGGGATCCCGGCGTCGGAGGCGCGTCGCGCCAGCGAGGCGATCACGTCGTCGGCCTCGTATCCCTCGACCGAGACGTTCTTGAAGCCGAACGCCTCCGCCAGCGGCGCCAGCGCCGGCCACTGCTCCTTGAGCAGGTCCGGGCGCGACTTGCGCTGCGACTTGTACTCGGCGTAGACGTTCTCGCGCCCCGACCACCCCTTGTCCCAGGCGACGATCACCGCGCGGGGGCTGAAGTCGATCAGCAGCTTCGCCATCATCGACGCGAACCCGTAGATCGCGTTCGTCGGCCGCCCGTCGGCAGTCGCGATCGACTCCGGGAGCGCGAAGAACGCCCTGTAGGCGAGCGAGTTGCCATCGATCAAGAACAGCTCCGCGTCCTTCGTGTCGGCGAGCTTTTTCGGCACCCACTGATCTTATGGACGCCGCTGGCGCGCGCGACGACGGGCGGCGAGCAGGCCCAGCAGCACGCGCGCGCCTTTAACGACTCCTAACCCTGTCCTTCTGCGGGCCTTGCCGAGACCTTCCGTTACCTGACCCGGCGCCGTCAGTCTCGCCCCATGCACCCGACCAGGAAGGAGACCATCGACATGGTCAAGGCAATCAAGGCGATCCCGATCGCCGCGCTGGCGGCCGCGATCGCAGCGGTAATCGCCGTCGCGCCCGCGCAGGCGGCAATCAAGCACTACGACGGCACGGTCAAGTCCGTCGACTCTGGCTCGTCGACGTTCAAGATCGTCAGCGAGAGCGGCCGCAAGATCAAGTTCCGCGTCAACCGCTCGACCGAGTTCGAGCGCATCGCCGGCGGCTTCGACGGGCTCAAGCGCGGACTCGCGGTCGAGGTCGACGCGAAGAAGAAGCAGAACGGTCTGCTCGCCCGCCAGGTCGAGCCCCAGGGCAACGATGGCGGTGACGACCACGGTGGTGACGACAACAGCGGCCACGGTGGTGATCACCGATGAAGCGGCTGTTGCTGACGGCGTTGACGCTGGCGCTGATCGCAGCCGGCGCGACCGTCGTGTTCGCCTCGATCGGCGACGACTCGCCGGGCGATCGGTCGACGACGGCCACGACGACCTCCGGCGACGACCGCGGTGACCGCGGCGGTGACGGACGCGGCCGCGATCACCCCGAGGACGACGGCACCGTCGACGACGACGCGTCGGCCGCCGGCGTCGACATCTCCGGCAACTGCGACGAGCCCGAGCACTTCGGCGACGCCGAGTGCCAGGGGGTCACGCCGGCCACCGACGATGGTGCGCGGGCGCCGGCGCCGGGCGTCGACATCTCCGGCAACTGCGACGAGCCCGAGCACTTCGGCGACGCCGAGTGTCAGGGAGTCGCCGCCGGTGCGGCCGCCGAAGATCACGGCGACGACGACGCATTCGAGGACTCGAGCGGCCCGAGCGCGAACAGCGGTCCGGGCAGCATCTCGGACGATGACGGGTTCGAGGACTCGAGCGGTCACGGTGAAAACGGGGGCGACAGCGGCCCCGGTTGAGCCGAGGCTCGATCTCCACCGGTCCGAGACGGTCGGCAGGGCGGCGTCGCGCCGCCCCGCCGCCGTCGACGCCTACGATCAGGGGGTGGAGAGGAGGACCGTCCTCGTCGTCGAGGACGAGAAGACGATCGTCGAGCCCCTCACTGCCGCCCTCGAGCGCGAGGGATTCGCAGTCGAGGTCGCGGGCACCGCCGAGCAGGGAATCGAGATGGGCCGCTCGCTGGCGCCCGACCTCGTCCTCCTCGATCTGATGCTCCCCGACGGCTCGGGGTTCGACGTCTGCCGCGAGCTGACCACGACCGGCGTCCCGGTGATCATGCTCACTGCCCGCGGCGACGAGGCCGATCGCGTCGTCGGGCTCGAGCTTGGAGCCGACGACTACATCGTCAAGCCGTTCAGCGCCCGCGAGGTCGTGGCCAGGATTCGAGCCGTCTTGCGGCGCGCCGGTCCACGGACCGCGGGCGCCGGCGACGGGCCGATCGAGGTCGGCGGCCTCGAGGTCGATCCCGAGCGCCGCCGGGCGACGCTCGACGGCGAGTCGCTGGAATTGTCGCGCAAGGAGTTCGAGCTGCTCGAGCGGTTGATGCGCGACGCCGGCGCCGTCGTCACCCGCGAGCAACTGATCGAAGACGTCTGGGACATGAACTGGTTCGGCTCGACGAAGACGCTCGACGTCCACGTGTCGAGCCTGCGCAAGAAGCTCGGCGACGATCCGGCCGAGCCGCGGTTCATCCACACCGTCCGCGGGGTCGGCTTCCGCCTCGCGGAGCCCGCCGAGCTCGACCGCTGAGGTTCGGTCCCATGAGCCTGCGCGCGACTCTGCTGGCGGTGATCGCGTACGTGCTCCTGATCGCGATCATCGTCCTCGAGGTCCCGCTGGTCGTCAACCTCTCCCGCCGCGTGGACGCCGAAGTCCAGGCCGAGGCGTCGAACCAGGCGCAGCTGGTCGCCACCTCGGCCGGTGACCGGCTCGACGGTCCGCCGCCCGCGCTGCAGGCGCTCGCCGACTCCTCGGCGCGCTCGCTCGGCGGGCGCGTGATCGTCGTCGACGCCGACGGGCGCGTTCTCGTCGACTCGGCGGGCACCGGGCTGCGCGGCGCCTCCTACGCCGATCGGCCGGAGGTCGGCAACGCGCTCGAGGGTGAGACCGCCCAGGGCGAGCGTCACAGCGATTCGCTCGACGAGGACCTCCTGTTCACGTCGGTGCCGATCGTTCGCGAGGGGACGACCGTCGGGGCGGTGCGCGTCACCCAGAGCGTCGACGCGGTCAACGCCGAGGTTCGCGACGACGCCGTGGCGCTGATCGGCGTCGGAGCGGCGGCGCTGCTGCTCGGGCTCGGCGTCGCCTGGGTCCTCGCCGGCTTCCTCGCCCGCCCCCCGCGCTCGCTCGCGGAGGCCGCGAGGCGGGTGTCGGGTGGCGATCTCGAGGCGCGCGCGCCGGAGATCGGCCCGCGCGAGCAGCGCGAGGTCGCCCACGCGTTCAACGAGATGACGGCGAGGCTCGCGAGCGCGCTCGCCGCCCAGCGCGACTTCGTCGGCAACGCCTCGCACCAGCTGCGCACCCCGCTCACCGGGCTGCGGTTGCGCCTCGAGGCCGCAGCCGACGCCGAGCGCGACCCCGATGTCGCCGGTGAGCTGCGCGCCGCCGAGGACGAGGTCGTCCGGCTGGCGGCGCTGATCGACGACCTGCTCACGCTGGCCAAGGAGGGACAGACCGCCGACGCCGAGCCGCTGTCGCTCGCCGAGGTGGTCGACGCCGCCCACGACCGCTGGCGCGCCGAGGTCGAGGCGATGCAGACGCGGCTGGTGGTCACCGACGACGGCCCCGGTCGCCGCGGCCCGATCGTGCGCGCGGCGGCGTCGGACCTCGGGATCGTGCTCGACAACCTGATCGAGAACGCGCTGCGCTACTCGCCGTCGCGGACCGAGATCACGCTCGAGTCCGGGACCACGCTCGAGCGCGATGGCGGGCACGGCCGCGACCGGCGCTGCGGGTTCGTGGCCGTCAGCGACCAGGGGCCGGGGTTGGCGCCGGGCGAGGAGCGCCGGGCGTTCGACCGCTTCTACCGCGGGCGCGCGGGGGCGACGACCTCGGGCACGGGACTCGGCCTGGCGATCGTCGACGCCATCGCCCGGCGCTGGGGCGGAACCGTCGAGCTCGCCAACCGCAGCCAGGGCGGGCTCCGGGCCGAGGTCCGGATTCCGCTCGACGCCGACGCGACTTTGCAGAATCCTGACCTCGACCTGGAGGACCGCTAACCAAGCGTCGGGCTAGCCTCGAAGGGCAATGGCCTCGAAGAACGTCTTTGCGATCGCCGTCGTCGCCTTGCTCGGCCTGATCGCCGCGGCGCTGATGGGGCTGCTCGCGAACGCGATCTCGGGCGACTCGATCGGGCTCTCCGCCGAGCCGCTGCGCGCCGGCGCCCAGGTCGCCCCGCCGGCCGCGAGCGAAGACCGCCGGGACGACCACCGCGGCGGTGATCGCGGTCGCGACCATCCCGAGGACGACGGGCCCGCGGCCTCCGGCGAGACGACGACCACCGCGCCGGCGAGCGAGGCCACGACCACGACCGTGCCGGCCGCGACGACGACCAGCGAGCTCGGCGACGACAACGGCGGCAGCGTCGACAACTCGGGCCCGGGCTCGATCAGCAGCGGCTCGGGCTCCGACGACTCCGGCTCCGGCGACTCGTCGGGCAGCGGCTCCGGCTCCGACGACTGAGACCCCAGCGGGCGATCTCGCCCCCCTGCGTAGAATCGCGGCCCCCATGGCCTCGGTCTCCGCCCAGTTCTCGGTCACCGTGCGCGTCGAGCTCGACGCGCGCTCCGAGCCGCTCGGCAAGCTGACCGCGGCGATCGCCGAGGCCGGGGGGGCGCTCCAGGGTGTCGATCTCGTCCCCGGCGCCGGCAGCGAGGGCAAGCGGGTGCGGGAGTTCACGATCGATGCTCGCAACCAGGCCCACTGGGAGCAGATCCTGCGGGCGATCGGATCGACCCGGGGCGCGCGGGTGATCGACTACGTCGACCGCACCCTGGCGATGCACCGCGGCGGCAAGATCGAGCAGCACAACAAGTACCCGCTCAAGACCCGCGACGACCTCTCGATGGCCTACACCCCCGGCGTCGCGCGGGTCTGCATGGAGATCCACGAGGACCGCAAGAAGGCGTTCGACTTCACGATCAAGAAGAACACCGTCGCCGTGGTCTCAGACGGCTCCGCGGTGCTCGGGCTGGGCGACATCGGACCGGAGGCCGCGATGCCGGTGATGGAGGGCAAGGCGATGCTGTTCAAGGAGTTCGCCGGGATCGACGCCTTCCCGATCTGCCTCGACACCAACGACCCGGACAAGATCGTCGAGGCCGTGAAGCTGATTGCGCCCACCTTCGGCGGCATCAACCTCGAGGACATCTCGGCGCCGCGCTGCTTCGAGATCGAGGACCGCCTCAAGCAGGAGATCGACATCCCGGTCTTCCACGACGACCAGCACGGGACCGCGGTGGTGACGATGGCGGCGCTGTTCAGCGCGCTGAAGATCGTCGGCAAGCCGATCGAGAGCCTCAACGTCCTCATGCTCGGACTCGGGGCGGCGGGCGTCGCGGTGACGAAGATGATGCTCGCCTCCGGGATCACGAAGGTCATAGGCTGCGACCGCAATGGGGCGCTCTCGACGACCCGCGACGACTACGAGCAGATGACCGAGATCAAGCGCTGGTACTCGGAGAACACGAACCCCGAGCATCGCCTCGGATCGCCCACCGAGGTGATCGAGGGCGCCGACCTGTTCGTCGGCGTCTCCGGGCCGGGGCTGATCCACGCCGCCGCGCTGGAGCGCATGAACGACGATGCGATCGTATTCGCGATGGCCAACCCGACGCCCGAGGTGATGCCCGAGGAGGCGGAGCCGCACGTGCGGATCATGGCCACCGGTCGCTCCGACTACCCGAACCAGATCAACAACGTGCTCGCGTTTCCGGGCATCTTCCGCGGCGCGCTCGACGCCGGCGCGCCCAGGATCACGGAGGAGATGAAGCTCGCCGCCGCGCGCGGGATCGCCGACGTGGTCGCCGAAGAGGACCTCTCCGAGGACTACATCATCCCGTCGGTGTTCGACCGCGACGTCGCGCCCACGGTCGCCAAGGCGGTGGTCGAGGAAGCCCGGCGCGACGGAATCGCCCGCGTCTCAGAGGAGACCGGCACCTTCTCCACGATCGAGTAGCCGGGGTAGGAAGGGGAGCCGAGATGCGGGTGCTGGTCACTGGAGCGAGCGGGCTGATCGGCAGGTGCGTCTGCGACCTGCTGCTGGCGCGCGGCGACGGGGTCGTCGCCCTGAGCCGTGACCCGGCTCGCGCCCGCGACGCCAACCCGACCGTCTCCTGGCACCCCTGGAACCCGGCCGGCGAGCGCCCGCCGGAGGCGGCGCTGGACGGCGTCGACGCGGTCGTCAACCTGATCGGCGAGAACATCAACCAGCGGCTCTCGGACGAGTCCAAGCAGCGAATCAGGGACAGCCGCGTGCGAGCGACCAAGAACCTCGTCGACGGGATGCTGGCCGCGGCCACGACGCCGGCGATCCTGGTCAGCCAGTGCGCGGTCGGCTATTACGGCGAGCACGGCGCGGCGATCGTTGACGAGTCGACCCCACCAGCGATCGGACTGGGTGGGCGGGATGTGCTCCGAATGGGAGCAGGCGGCGCTCGCCGCGGAGCAGGGCAACGTCCGCGTCGCAGTCCTGCGCTCGGCACCGGTCCTCGATCCGGAAGGCGGCCTGCTGAAGCAGCTCTTGCCGGTGTTCCGATTGGGAGCCGGAGGCCCGCTCGCCGGAGGGCGCCAGTACATGCCGTGGATCCACCGTGACGACGAGACCGGGATCGTCCTCTGGGCACTCGACGAGGCGAGCGTCAGCGGGCCGCTGAACGCGACCTCGCCGAACCCGGTCACCAATCGCGAGTTCACGAACGCGCTCAGCAATGCCGTGCGCCGACCCGCGTTCATGCCGGTGCCGCGCCTGGTCCTGAACGCGATGCGCGGGCCCGAGCTCACCGACCAGATCCTGGCGAGCATCCGGGTCGTCCCCCGCCGCACGCGCGATCTCGGCTACGAGTTCCGGTTCCCGGAGATCGAGCCGGCGCTGCGCGACCTGTTGCGGCGTCAGTAGGCGCCCGAGAGCACGGCAACCGGGCGCGCCGCGCCCGCCTCGATCCGGTAGCCCGTCATCCGCACGAGCGTCGTGTCGCCCACCTCGTCGATCGAGTAGCGGCCGAGGATCGAGTCGCGGTCGGCGGTCTCGAAGAAGGCCTCGACCACGGCATCGCGGTCGGCGGGCTCCGACGCCCGCTCGATCGAGTCGAGGATCACCGCCATTGCCTCGTACCCGTAGGCGGCGTAGCGACCCGGCGGCCGGTCGAAGCGACGCTCGAAGGCGCGCCCGAATGCCCGGCCGGCGGGCGGTAGCTGGCTTGGGTCGAGGGCGGCCGAGGTCGCCATCGTGCCCTGCGGCTGTCCGGCGACGGCCGCCGGCTCGAGCTCGGCGTCGGAGGTCATCAGCCCTCGCGGAAAGCCCCGCACCCCCGACACGGGCTCGCGATCGGCGATGCCTCCGAAGTAGAGGAGCTGTGGCGCGTCGCGGCGGGTCACCTCGGCGCCCCGGAGGGCATCCGCGAACGCGTCGACGAGCCCGTCGCCGAACTCGCTTCCGTCGGAGAGGGTCGCAACTCGTCGCACGCCGAGGCGACCGACCCAGCGCGCCGCGGCGCGCCCCTGGGCATCGTCGGCGGCGATCACCCGTCCGAAGGTGCGCGCGCCCGAGGGCTGGACCTGAGGAACTTCGTCGGAGCCCGGGAACGGCTCCACCAGGTCGACCGCGCCGCTGGCCGGCGATACCTGGAGCAGCTCGGCCGAATTGGTGATCGGCAGCGAGGCGCGCGTGGCGCCGGATTGGAAGTCGCCGAGATAGGCGATCGCGGTCGAGTCCTCGGTCGCCGTGCGCGCGTTGGCTGCCGAGCGCCCGGGAGACCATCCGCGCTCGCCGCCGGAGCCCTCGGCGGCGTCGAGGTAGTGGACCTCGATCGGAATCCCCCCGGATTCGCCGCCGGCGTCGGCGAGCGCCATCCGCGCGCCGTCGGCGGCGTCGCGCCCGTTCGCGGCGTCCGGACCGCGCAGCGGCAGGCTCGCGTAGATGGCGAGCGTCGCGTCCTCGCCGGGGCCGGAGCCCGTCGAGCAGCCCACGGCGATCGCCACCAGGGCGAGCGCGGCAGCGGCGACCGATGCGAGGCGAGCCGGCATCGCTTCCATCTTCGCCGCCCGCGAGCGCGCGGGGCGCCCGTCGCGACTATCCGAAGAAGACCTCGGCCTCGCGGTACAGCGACTCGGGCACCACCTTCAGCTCCGCGGTCGCATCGGCGAGGTCGACGAGCACGATCTCCGTTGCGCGCAGCGCGGTCATCATCCCCCAGCGGCCGGCGTCGGCAGCGTCGACCGCGTGGAGGCCGAAGCGAGTCGCCAGGACGCGGTCGAACGCCGTCGGGGTGCCGCCCCGCTGCACGTGACCGAGCACCGTCGCCCGCGCCTCGTGCCCGGTGCGCTGCTCGATCTCGCCCTCCAGCCAATGGCCGATCCCGCCCAGGCGAACGTGCCCGAAGGCGTCCGTCGGCGCATCCTTGGTGATCGGCATCCCGCCAATCGGCTCGGCGCCCTCGGAGACGACGACGATCGGGGCGTACTCGCTCTCGAACCGGCGCTGAATGTAGTCGCAGACGCGCTCGAGGTCGAACGGGTTCTCCGGAATCAGGATCACGTTGGCGCCGCCCGCGAGCCCGGAGTGAAGCGCGATCCAGCCGGCGTGGCGACCCATGACCTCGACGATCAAGGTGCGCTTGTGGCTCTCCGCCGTCGTGTGCAGGCGATCGATCGAGCCCATCGCGATGTTGACCGCCGTGTCGAAGCCGAACGTGTAATCGGTGGCGCCGAGGTCGTTGTCGATCGTCTTCGGTACCCCGACGACCTTGACCCCGAGCTCGTGCAGCTTCTGCGCCGCCCCGAGCGTGTCCTCGCCGCCGATCACGATCAAACCGTCGACCCCCGCTTGATCCAGGTTGGCGGCGATCCGCTCCGCGCCCCCCTCTTGCTTGATCGGGTTGGTGCGCGAGGAGCCGAGGATCGTGCCCCCGCGAGGCAGGATCCCGCGCACCTCCGGTATTCCAAGGGGCTGCGCCACGCCCTCGAGCGGACCTCGCCAGCCATCCCGGTAGCCGACGAACTCGTGGCCGTAGGCGCCGGCCCCCTTGCGAACGATCGCCCGGATGACGGCGTTCAGCCCCGGGCAATCACCGCCACCGTTGAGAACGCCGAATCGCACGCGGGCACGATACCCGGCGCGCGCCCGCCTGCGAGCTCAGCCCTCGACGGCGCGGCGGCGCACGTCCATGAACGCGACCGCCGCCCCGATCGGATCGGCGGCGGCCGCGAGCTCGGCGTAGGAGAGCTCGGCGCCGACGAACCCGGACGCGTTCCAGAGCTCCCCCTCGGGCGGCGCCGTCCACGGCCCGACGTAGACATAGGGTTCGGCATGAACCTCGTCACCGGGGGAGACGCCGTAGTTGGCGCGCCGGCCGGTCGCCTCCGCGCCCGCCTCGAAGGCGATGTCGAAGTGCTCGGGCCAGAGGTTGATCGAGCTCGGCTCGGCCGCATCGTCGAGGCCGGCGCGCAGACGCTCGAGGGCCTCGGCGGCGAAGCCGTAGAGATCGCCGAGACGTCGCGCCCCGACCGGGTCGATCTCCAGGGGCTTTCGGTCCGTGGGGGCCCCGTCGTAGAAGAGCTCGGCGCCGACGAACCCGGCCGCCTCGGCGAGCGTCGTCAGCGGCGCGCGCCGCTCGGCCCCGTCCTCGACCACGACCAGCTCGGCACCGGCGACCATCACCTGCAGCGCCCGGCCGTCGACCTCGAAGGGAGGGGTGCCGAAGCCGCCGGGAGTGGCTTCGAGCGCGATCTCGTTGTCCGGCTTGCGCGCCGGAGCGACGATCTGCTCGGCGACCCGGTGAAGCGCGTCGCGGGTGGTCACGAAGCCGGCCGGAAGTGGCTCCAGCCTCAACAGGCCAACTCCGGATCGGCGATCACCTCGACCCCGGGAGTCGGTTTGAACCGTGTGTCTCGATCGGAGCCGCCCGGTTGACTCAGGCCCGCAGGCGCTCCAGCATCGGCTGCGCCCAGCGATCGAGCACGCCGTTGACGAGGACGAAGAGGAAGATCAGCGCCGCGATCGTGCCGCCGAGCGAGAAGGCATAGGCGATCACCATCGCGATCAGTCCGACGACCGTGAACACGAGCAGCCGCATGCGGGCGCAAATCTACCCGTTCACGGCGACATCGCGGCGTGCGCCGCGGCGATGAACTCGCTCACCGCGGCGGCGGCGGCGGGCGCATCGCTCGCCTCGGCGACCGCTCGCACCAGCCGCGAGCCGACGATCACCCCGTCGGCCACCGCCCCGACCTCGGCGGCCTGCTCGGGAGTGCCGATCCCGAATCCGACCGCGACCGGCACCGCCGCGTCGTCCTGCGCCGCGCGGACGAGATCGGCGAGCGCCGCCGGGAGCTCGTCGCGCTCGCCGGTTGTGCGGGTGTCGGACACGAGGTAGACGAACCCCTCCGCGGACGCGCAGATCGCGGCCCGCCGCTCGGGAGCGGTGTTCGGGGCGACCAGCGGGATCAGCGCCAGCCCTGCCGCCCGCAGGGCAGCGGCAATCTCGCCGCCCTCCTCGCCGGGGAGGTCGGGGACGATCGCCCCGACGGCGCCGGCGCCGGCGAGCGCCCGCGCGAAGCGCTCCGGGCCGCGGGCGAGGGCCATGTTCGCGTAGGCCATCGCGACCACGGGCACCCGGTCGGCGACCCGCTCGCAGGTGACGAGCACCGAGTCGAGCGTCGCGCCCGCGTCGAGCGCCGAGGTGGCGGCGGCATGGATCACCGGCCCGTCGGCGAGCGGATCCGAGAACGGGATCCCGAGCTCGATCAGGTCGGCGCCCGCGGCGACGTAGGCGTCGGCGACCGCGTCCGAGGTCTCGGCGTTCGGGAACCCGCCCATCATGTACGGCATCAGGGCGGCCCGGCCCTCCGCCCTCGCCGCCTCGAAGGCGGCGGCTATGCGTTCACCCATCGCCCAGCCGTTCGACCACCTCGGCGAGGTCCTTGTCGCCGCGGCCGCTCAGCGTCAAGAGGTCGAATCCGGCCACAGCCGAGGAGGTGGCGCCGTCGCCGTGCAGAAGCCAGGCGATCGCGTGCGAGGGCTCGAGCGCCGGGATGATTCCCTCGAGCCGCGCCAGGTCGCGGAACGCGATCAGCGCTTGGGCGTCGGTGACCGCCTCGTAGCGGACGCGCCCGATGTCGCGCAGGTGGGCGTGCTCGGGACCGACCCCCGGATAGTCGAGCCCGGCGGAAACCGAATGCGCCTCGAGGATCTGCCCGTCCTCGTCGGCGAGGACCGAGGACAGCGCCCCGTGCAGCACCCCGGTGCGCCCCGCGCCGAGCGACGCGCCGTGGCGACCGCTGGCGATCCCCTCTCCCCCCGCCTCGACGCCGACCAGCTCGACCTCGGAGTCGTCGAGGAACGGGGTGAAGGTGCCGATCGCGTTCGAGCCGCCGCCCACGCAGGCGATCACGCGGCCCGGCAACGAGCGCTCGGCGGCGAGTGCCTGCGCGCGAGCCTCATCGCCGATCACGCGCTGGAGGTCGCGCACGAGCGCCGGGTAGGGAGCCGGGCCGACGGCCGAGCCGATCACGTAGTGGGTCGTGGCGACGTTGGTGACCCAGTCGCGGATCGCGGCGCTGACCGCCTCCTTCAGCGTTCGCGCGCCGGCCTCGACCGGGATCACCTCGGCGCCGAGCAGGCGCATCCGCTCGACGTTCGGGGCCTGGCGGCGCATGTCCTCGGTGCCCATGTAGACGAGGCACTCGAGCCCGAGCAGGGCGCACGCGGTCGCCGCGGCGACGCCGTGCTGGCCGGCGCCGGTCTCCGCGATCACCCGTGGACTTCCCCATCCGCGTGGCGAGCAGCGCCTGGCCGACCGCGTTGTTGATCTTGTGGGCGCCGGTGTGGGCGAGATCCTCGCGCTTCAAGTAGACGCGGCGGCCGACGCGCTCGGAGAGCCGCTCGGCGAGGTACAGCGGGGTCGGCCGACCGACGAACTCGTGCAGCAGGCGATCGAGCTCGGCGCGAAAGGTCGGCTCGTCGCGCGCTTCCGCCCAGGCGATGGTGAGCTCGTCGAGCGCCGCGACCAGCACCTCGGGGACGAAGCGGCCGCCGTACTCGCCGAACCACTCCTCGACGCCGACCGTCGCGCGGATCCCACCGGCCGCGCCCGCGGGAACCGATGAGCTCACGGTGTCCGCCTCGCGCTCACCGCCCGATCACCGCCGGGTCCGGGCTCGCGGACCGAGCGCTCTCCGCGAACGCCCGCATCAAGGCATGGTCCTTGATTCCCGGCGCGGACTCGATGCCGCTGGCGACGTCGATCGCGAACGGGCGCGCGACCGCGATCGCGTCGCCGACGTTGTCGGGCCTCAGGCCCCCGGCGAGGATCAGCGGGATCTGAGAGCGCCGGCCGGCGGCGATCTCCCAATCGAAGCTCTCGCCGGTGCCCCCGGGACGGCCCGGGCTGTAGGCGTCGAGCAGGTGGTAGTCCGTGCGGAAGGTCTCCGCGGCCTGGACGTCGGCGGCGCTGTGGACGCGCATCGCCTTGATCACCTTGCAGCCGGTGCGCCGTGCCGCCTCGCGGCAGAAGTCCGGGCCCTCGTCGCCGTGCAGCTGCAGCATCGCGAGCTGCTCGTCCTCCGCGCGATGGACGAGCTCGTCGAGGGTGGCGTTGACGAACACGCCGACGACGTTCACCTGGCGGCGCAGCTCGGCGCTGATCTCGATCGCGAGCGCAGGGTCGCAACGACGCACACTGGCGTCCCAGTGGTTGAGGCCGATCGCCCAGGCGCCGAGTCGCACGGCCTCGCGCGCGTCCTCGAGCCTCGTGATGCCGCAGAACTTGACCCGCATCGCGCGAACTAGGTTACGCGGCGGCCGCGCCGAGAAGGCCAGGAGCGCCGCCACGGGTCGACGCGGGCGAGCCGGCTCTCACCGGCCCGCCGCGCGCCCGGGAGGGCCCTGAGGCCATCGCGCGCCTGCGCCGGCCTCTGCGTCAGCTCGACGCCGACAGTCCGCTCCTGGCCGCCGCGCAGCAGGGTGAGATCGATCGTCTCTCCCGGCTTCTTGCCGTCGACCGCCGCGATCACGTCGTCCATTCCGCTGACCGCCTGCCCGTCGACGGCGGTGATCAGATCGCCGCCGGCCTTGATCCGCTGACCGCCGATGTTGACCGACGCGTTGCCCCCCTCGATCCCGGCCTTGTCGGCCGGGCTGTCGGGGACCACGGCCTGCACGATCGCCCCGTGATCGGTCTGGAGGTTGAGCACGTCGGCGATCTCCGGGGTCAGGTCCGTGCCGCTGATCCCCATGAACGCGTGCTGGACCTGGCCTGTCGAGATCAGCTGCTGGGCGATCTCGCGCACGGTGTCGATCGGCACGGCAAAGCCGATCCCGACGTTGCCCTGCGCGCCCCCGGACTCGATCTGCGAGGTGATCCCGATCACGCGGCCCCCGGAGTCGAGCAGCGGCCCGCCCGAGTTGCCGGGGTTGATCGGCGCGTCGGTCTGGATCGCGTTCTCGATCGAGAAGCCGTTCGGGGCCGCGATCTGGCGCTGCACGGCCGAAACGATGCCAGCGGTCGCCGAGCGGTCGAGCCCGAACGGGTTGCCGATCGCGACCACGGGATCGCCCACCTTGACCCCGGAGGAGGAGCCGAGGGTGAGCGGTTGAAGCCGGTCGGCGCCGTCGGAGACCTCGAGCACGGCGACGTCGGTCGACGGATCGGCGCCGACGACCTTGGCCTCGTAGGTGTCGCCGTCCTCGCCGCCGACCCGCACGGTGACGTCGCCGGCGCCGTCGACGACGTGGGCGTTGGTGAGGATGTGCCCCTGGTGGTCGATCACGAAGCCCGAGCCGGTCGCGGTGCCGCCGCCCGATTGGCCAAACGGGTCGAAGGGCGAGCTCTGGGTCGACTGCTTGGCCTCGATGTAGACGACGCTGGGCGCGTCCTCGGAGTAGATCTGGTTGACGGTCAGCGCCCTGCCGTTCCGGTCGGCCGCCGGCTCTGCGAGTGCCGTCGCGGGGGCGCTCACGGTTGTGGTGGAATCGCCGCCGTCGCCCGTCACCCAGCCGGCGGCGATCGCCGCCCATCCGAGCAGGCCGACGATCAGCCCTCCGGCGACGGCGGAGGCGAACGGGGTCTTCAAGGTCTTTCTCATGCCGACCAGCTTGGCCGGACACGCCTAAAGCTCCCTAAGCCCAAACGAAACGGCGGCTAAGAATCGCCGCCTGCGCGTCGGCCCTCAGAGGCCCTGTCCATGTAGGTGCTCGCGGGTGCGCTCGTCGTCCATCGTCAGCTCACGCACGGCGCTCTCGGGGTCACCCGAGCGCATCAGGGTCTCGCCGATCAGCACGGCGTCGCAACCGATCCGCTCGAGCTCGGCGAGCTGCTCCCAGCGGTCGTAGCCGGACTCGGAGACGACCGTCTTGCCGGCGGGGACGTCGACGATCAGCTCGGCGGTCGTCTCGAGGTCGACGCTGAGGTCGCGGAGGCTGCGGTTGTTGATCCCGAGCACGTCCGCGTCGAGCTCCAGGGCCCGCTCGAGGTCGGGCTCGTCGTGGACCTCGACCAGGCAGTCGAGGTCCAGCAGCCGGGCCTCCGCATAAAGCGAGCGGAGCACGTCGTCGTCGAGCGCGGCGACGATCAGCAGCACCGCATCGGCGCCGTTGACCGCCGCCTCGTAGAGCTGGTAGGTGTCGACGATGAAGTCCTTGCGCAGGATCGGCAGCCCGGATGCCGCGCGGGCGGCACGAACGTCGTCGAGCGTGCCGCCGAAGTTGCGCTGATCGGTGAGCACCGACAGCGCCGCCGCCCCGCCACGCTCGTAGGCGGCACACACGTCTGCGACCGTGGCCCCGGCCGCGATCTCGCCGGCGCTCGGCGAACGGCGCTTGAACTCCGCGATCAGCGACAGCCCCGGGCGGACCAGCGCCTCGCTGAACGGCCGCGATCCGCTCAGCGTGCCGACGGCGTCACGCAGCTGCGCCACCGGCACCCGCTGCTTGCGGTCCTCGACGTCCTCCCGTGCTGCCCCCACGAGCTCCTGGAGCCTGCTCATGCTCGCATGAGCGTAAACGAGCGCACACCGCGGCGCCGGGCCGCCGGCCGTTTCCTCAGCCCGAGGGCGCGTGCTCGGCCGAGATCCGGACCAGCCGCTCGAGGACGCCCAGGGCGGCTCCCGAGTCGATCGTCTCGCGGGCGCGCTGCGCCGCGGCACCCAGGTCGTGGGCCCCTCCGGCGACCAGGATCGCCGCCGCCGCGTTGAGGACGACGACCTCGCGGGCCGGCCCCGGCTCACCGGAGAGCACCGCGCGGACCACGGCGGCGTTCTCCTCGGCGGTGCCGCCGGCGATCGTCGCGAGCTCGACCCGGCCGACGCCGAGGTCCTCCGGGGCGACGAACCATTCCTCGGTGCGCCCGTCGGCGACCTCGATCACGCGCGTGCGGCCGCTGACGCTGATCTCGTCGACGCCGTCGTCGCCCGAGACGACCAGCGCTCGCGCGCAGCCGAGCCCGACGAGCGCCTCGGCGATCGTCTCCTGGTAATGGCGGTCGGAGACCCCGAGCAGCTGCCGCGTCGCTCCCGCCGGGTTGGTGAGCGGGCCGAGGAAGTTGAAGATCGTCCGCACCGCCAGCTCCCCGCGAACCGGCATCACGTGCTTCATCGCGGCGTGATGGCGAGGCGCGAACATGAACCCGAAGCCGACCTCCTCGATGCAGCTGGCCACCGCCCCGGGTTCGAGGTCGATCCGGACACCGAGCGCCTCGAGCACGTCGGCCGAGCCGCTGCGGCTGGTGCTCGAGCGGTTTCCGTGCTTGGCGACCGCGCACTCGGCGCCCGCGGCAACCAGCGCCGCCGCGGTCGAGATGTTGAAGGTGGAGGGCCCGCCGCCGGTGCCCGCCGTATCGACCAGATCGTCCCGCGCGGCGTCCACCGATGCGGCGAGCCGGCGCATCGTCCGCGCCAGGCCGACCAGCTCGGCGACCGTCTCGCCCTTTGCCCGCAGGGCGATCAGGAACGCACCCGTCTGCACGTCGCTCGCCCGCCCTTCCATCACCTCATCGAGGACGGCGGAGGCGTGATCGGCGGTCAGGTGGGCTCCGGATGCGATCTCATCGATCGCGCGGGTGAGGATGTCGTTGGGCATCGCTCAGTCGCCGGGCGCCGGGCGCCGGGCGCTCGGGGCGAGGAAGTTCGCGAGCAGCTGCTTGCCGTCGGGCGTCAGCACCGACTCCGGGTGGAACTGGACCCCCTCGGCGGGCAGCTCGCGATGGCGGACGCCCATGACGACGTCGCCGTAGCCGGCGGTGCGCTCGAGCTCCGCGGGCAGATCCGGGTCGGCGACGAGCGAGTGGTAGCGGCCGGCGCGCAGCGGGCTCGGCAGCCCGGCGAACAGCCCCGTGCCGTGATGCTCGATCTCGGCGTCTTTTCCGTGGATCGGCTCGCCGCGGACCGTGCGCCCGCCGAACGCCTCGACCATCGCCTGGTGGCCGAGGCAGACGCCGAGTGTCGGGACGCCGGCCTCGGGGAAGGCCCGTGAGGCCTCGATCGAGATCCCCGCCTCGGCCGGCGTGCACGGGCCCGGGGAGATCACCAGCCGGTCCGGCCGACGGCCGAGCAGCTCGGCGACCGTCGCCTTGTCGTTGCGCACGACCTCGACCTCGGCGCCGAGCTCGCCCAGGTACTGGACGAGGTTGTAGGTGAACGAGTCGTAGTTGTCGATCACGAGCACCCGCATCGAAGCAGGCGCCTCAACGGCGGCGCGGCTCGGCTTCGCTTCGCTCCGCCTCACAGCCCTCATCCCCATTCCGGCTGGCTCGCCGCCAGCTCGACGGCCTGGAACATCGCCCTCGCCTTGCTTACCGACTCCCGGTATTCGTAGTCGGGCTTCGCGTCGGCGACCGTGCCGCCACCCGCCTGCACGTGGACCCGCCCGTCCTTGATCACCGCGGTGCGGATGTGGATCGCGGTGTCGAGGTCGCCGGTGAAGCTCAGATAGCCGATCGCGCCGCCGTAGGAGCAGCGCTTGTACGGCTCGAGCTCGTCGATGATCTGCATCGCCCGCACCTTTGGAGCGCCGGACAGGGTGCCGGCCGGCAGCACGGCTCGCAGGACGTCCATCGCGTCGACGCCGTCGCGCAGCGTCCCCGAGACCTGGCTGACGATGTGGAAGACGTGCGAGTAGGTCTCGACCACCATGTACTCGTCGACGCTCACGCTGCCGTACTCGGAGACTCGCCCGAGGTCGTTGCGGCCGAGGTCGACGAGCATCACGTGCTCGGCACGCTCCTTCGGGTCGGCGAGCAGCGCCTCGGCCTGGCGGCGATCCTCCTCCTCGGAGGCGCCCCGCGGGTACGTGCCGGCGATCGGCCGCATCTCGGCGCGGTGGCCGCTGACCTTGACCAGCGGCTCCGGCGAGGCGCCGGCGATCTGGAAGTCGCCGAACTCGAGGAAGTACATGTACGGCGACGGGTTGACGGTCCGCAGCCCTCTGAAGATCGAGAACGCCTCCACGGGCGCCGGGGCCGAGAAGCGCTGCGAGGGCACCACCTGGAAGGCGTCTCCGGCGTGAACGTAGTCGATGATCCGGCTGACGTTGGCCTCGAACTGCTCGCGGCTGACGTTCGAACGCCAGGGCTCGTTGACGCCCTCGGGCTCGAACGATTCCCGGCCGGCGGGGATCGCGTCGATCTCCGGTCGCGGTCGCGCTGCGGGCACCGGTCCGCGCAGGGCCGCTCGCGCCGCGTCGATCAGCTCCAGGGCGCGGTCGTACTCGGCCTCGAGCCCGGCACCGCGGTCGGAGAACGCGTATGCGAGCACGGTCAGCTCGTGCTTCAGGTGGTCGAAGGAGAGCATCAGCTCGCAGACCATCAGCGCCATGTCGGGCAGCCCGAGGGGGTCGGGGTTCGCGGGCCCCAGCGGCTCGACCGTGCGCACGAGGTCGTAGCCGAAGAGGCCGACCGCACCGCCCGCAAACGGCGGCAGCCCCTCCGGCGCCGCGACCGTGAACCGTCCGATGGCCCGGGCGACGGCTCCATACGGATCCTCGACATCGGACTCGGTCGCGGTCCCGTCGCGCGTCTCGGTCAGCGTGCCGTCCGCCCAACGCAGCTCGATCCGCGGCCGGAAGCCGAGGAAGGAGTAGCGGCCCAACCGCCCCTGCTCGGCCGACTCGAGCAGGAACGACGGGCCGGGAAAGGCCTCGCGCAGCTTCAGGAACGCGGAGACGGGCGTCTCGCAGTCGTCGACGAACCGGTAGTGGAGCGGGATCACGTTCGCGACCCTGGCGAGCTCGCGAGCGCCCGCGAGGTCGGGCTCGTGGCCCGGTGCGGCTTCAGCCGCGACGGCCATTGAGCGTCTCCAGCGCCGCGGACAGCGGCACCTCGCGCGAGAGCAGCAGCACCTCGAGGTGATACAGGAGGTCGGCGGCCTCCTCCGCCACCCGCTCGGCCGACTCGCCGGCGGCCGCGCGGGCGACCTCGTCGGCCTCCTCGCGGACCTTGGCCCCGATCCGCTCCGGGTCATCGAGCAGCTCGACCGTGTAGGAGCCCTCGGGTCGCCGGGCGCGGCGCTCGGCGAGCGCCCGGGCGAGCTCCGCGAGCGCCTCGTAGGCGGCCGGCTCGGGCTCGCCCGGCACGGGCTCCGCGTCGACGGCTCCGTCGGCTGATCCCTCGAGGTCGCGGTAGAAGCAGGATCGCTGCCCGGTGTGGCACGCCGGGCCGGCGGGCTCGACCAGGGCGACGACCGCGTCGCCGTCGCAGTCGTAGCGCAGCTGGCGCACGCGCTGGACGTTGCCCGAGCTCCCGCCCTTGTGCCAGAGCTCGCCGCGCGAGCGGCTGAAGAGATGCATCTCGCCGGTCTCGCGCGTCAGACGCAGGGCCTCCGAGTCCAGGTACGCGAGGGTGAGCACCTCGCCGCTGCGCCAGTCCTGGATCACGCAGGGGACGAGTCCGCTGTCGTCGAAGCGAATCGGGTCGGCCATCCGCGAGATCGTAGTGCCCGACGCCGCCTGCGCCCATAGTCTTGGTGCGTGATCGCGACCGCGCTGCCGATCGTCGACGCGTTCACGAGCGCCGATCAGTCGTATCTGCTGGAGGCGCGGCAGATGCAGGCGCTCTCGCTCGGCGTCCACATCCCGCTCGTCTGCTTCGGGATCTCGTTCCCGGTGATCGTGCTGTTCATGGAGGGGCTGCACCTGCGCACCGGCAACCCGGTGTACAAGGCGCTCGCCAAGCGCTGGTCGAAGGTGATGCTGATCCTGTTCGCGATCGGGGTCGTCACCGGCACGATCCTCTCGTTCGAGCTCGGTCTGCTGTGGCCCGAACTTCATGGAGCAGTGGGGCGAGGTGTTTGGGTTCGCGTTCGCGATCGAGGGGCTCGCGTTCTTCGCCGAGGCGATCTTCATCACGATCTACGTCTACGGCTGGGATCGCCTCTCGCCGCGCATTCACTTTTTGAGCGGGATCCCGGTCGCCGTCTCGGGGATCCTCGGCTCCTCGGCGGTGATCGCCGTCAAGGATGGATGAACAACCCGCAGGGGTTCAGCATGAGCGCGGACGGCACGGTCACCGACGTCCACCCCCTCGCCGCCCTGTTCAACCCGAACCTCTGGCACGAGGAGGTGCACATGTACCTCGCCGGGTTCATCGTCGCCGGCGCCCTGGTCGCCGGCGTCTACGCGGTCGCCTGGCTGCGGGGGCAGGCGCGACGCTACCACCGCGCCGGCCTGATCGTCCCGCTGGCGGTGATGGCGTTGGCGGCGCCGGCTCAGATCGTGGTCGGCGACTGGGCGGCGCGCACTGTGGCCGAGAAGCAGCCGACCAAGCTGGCGGCGATCGAGGGCCTCGACAGGACGACCAAGGGCCCGGACCTGACGATCGGCGGCATCTACGTCGACGGCGAGGTCCACGGCGGGATCTCGATCCCGAAGATGCTCTCGCTGCTCGCCTTCCACGACCCGAACGCAACGGTCGAGGGCCTCGACGCGGTCGCCGCGGACGACCGGCCGCCGGTCGCCTGGGTCCGCAACAGCTTTCAGGTGATGGTCGGGATAGGCACGCTGCTGGCGGCGCTCGGCCTCTGGTTCTTGTGGTTTCGATGGCGCCGTGGGGCACTACCGAGGACGCCGTGGTTCTACCGGGCCGTCGTCCTCGCCGGTCCGCTCGCGCTGGTGGCGCTGATCGCGGGTTGGATCGTGACCGAGATCGGTCGCCAGCCGTGGATCGTCTACGGGCTGATGCGCACGGAGGAGGCGGTGACCGGAGCCGAGGGGATCCCGGTCGGCTACGCCACCCTGGCCGTCGTCTACGTCGGCCTGATCGCGGTCGCCTTCTTCATGCTGCGACGGCTGGCCCGTAACGGCCCGGAGCCCACGGATCGTCACGGCCCGGGTGAGATCGAGGTGCTGCCCTGATGCTCGCGGACCTCGCGCTCGCGGTGCTGATCATCGCTCTCTCCGCCTACGCGGTGCTCGGCGGCGCCGATTTCGGCGCCGGATTCTGGGACCTGACCGCCGGCGGCGCCGAGCGCGGCGCTCGCCTGCGCGGCCTCGTGAAGCGGTCGATGGGCCCGGTATGGGAGGCGAACCACGTCTGGCTGATCTCGTCCTGGTGGTGCTGTGGACCTGCTTCCCGCACGCCTTCGGGCCGTTGATGGAGACCCTCTACGTGCCGCTCTTCCTCGCCGGGGTCGGGATCATCCTGCGTGGGGCAGCCTTCGCCCTGCGCGGCGAGGCGGCGACGATCGGCGAGGCGCGGTTGCTCGGCGCGACCTTCGCGCTCTCCTCGGTGCTCACCCCGTTCTTCCTCGGCTGCGCGGTCGGCGCCGTCGCCGCGGGCCAGGTGCCCGTCGACGGCGATCCCGGCGAGCCGTTCTCGAGCTGGACCGGGCCGACCTCGATCTTCATCGGCGTGCTGGCGGTCGCATCCGGCGCCTACATCTCCGCGATCTTCCTCGCCGGGGACGCGAACCGCGCCGGGATGCCCGACCTCGCGTCGGCCTTCCGCCGCCGGGCGCTCGGCGCCGCGGTGGTCGCCGGCGCGCTCGCGATCGGCGGGCTCGCGGTGGTCGAATCCGACGCGTCACAGCTCTACGACGGACTCACCTCCGGCATCGGCCTGGTGATGGTGATCGTCTCGGCGCTGGTCGGAATCCTGACGATCGGGTTGCTGTGGACGCGGCGCTTCGAGATCGCCCGCTATAGCTCCGGGATCGCGGTCGGCGCGATCCTGGTCGGCTGGGTGGTGGCGCAGCGTCCCGACTTCCTGCCGGGCGAGCTCTCGTTCCAGGATGCTGCCGCCGGCGATTCGACCCTGATCGCGACCCTCCTGGCGCTGGTGCTCGCGCTCGCGGTGATCGTGCCCTCGCTGTGGTGGCTGTTCAAGCTGGCGCTCGAGGGCCGCCTCGCCGAGCGCTTCCAGCCGATCGGCTCGCGGGAGACGGAGCAACGGTGAGCGGCGGCCGCCTCACGCGCGCCGCGGCCGCCTGCTTCTTGGTCGGGCTCGGACTCGTGCTCCTCGTCGACCTCGGGATCGCGCGAATCGTCGGCGTGCCGTTGACCTTCGTCGGGATCGCGCTCGGCGTCACCGCGATCGCCTCCCCGGGGTTTCTCGAGGCGGATCGCGACGAAGACCGGCCGTAGCGGCCCGCCCGGCGCTCTCTCATCCGTGAGGCGAGCGACGGACCGACGACGAGCGTCGCCTCAGTCGATCCCGAGCCGGTCGAGCAACCCCTCGTCGCGACGCCAGCGCTCGCGGACGCGAACCCGGAGGTCGAGGAACACCTTCGTGCCGAGCTCGCGCTCGAGCTCCTTGCGCGCCGCGCTGCCGATCTCGCGGACCATGCGGCCGCCCTTGCCGATCAGGATCGCCTTCTGGGAATCGGTCTCGGCCCAGACCTGGGCACGGATTTCGACCAGGCCGTCGTCGCGCTGCTCGAGCTCCTGGATTGCGACCTCGACCGCATGCGGGAGCTCCTCGTGGGTGCGGCGCAGGACTTGCTCGCGGATCAGCTCCGCGAGGTGGACCTCGCTCGGCTGATCGGTGCGCTCGGAGGGCGGATACATGAGCGGTCCCTCCGGCAAGAGCTCGGCCAGGCGCTCGATCAGCGGCCGCACGCCGGTGCCGCGCTTGGCGGAGACCGGGAACACCTCGTCGACGACCTCGAGCCCGCCGACCTCGGCGAGCACCGCGGTGAGCTCGGGGGGGCGCAGCCGATCGATCTTGTTGACCGCGCAGATCACCGGCGTGTCGCTGGTGGCGTCGAGCATGTGCCGGGCGATGAACTGGTCGCCCGGGCCGAGTCCCTGCTCGGCGTTGACCACAAGCAGCACGGCGTCGGAGCCGGTCAGCTCGAGCTCGACGCGCCGCTGCATGCGCTCGGTGAGCACGTCGCGCGGCCGCTGCACGCCCGGCAGGTCGACGAGCACCATCTGCCAGCCTGCGGCGAGGTCGGTGGCGACGCCACGGCTGGCGCGCCGGGTCGTCTGCGGGCGGTCGGAGATGATCGCGACCTTAAAGCCGACGATCGCGTTGACCAGGGTCGACTTTCCCACGTTCGGCCGTCCGGCGAGGCCGATGAATCCGGCGCGGGTCGAACCAGGGCGTGCCGCCTCCTCCGCTTCGCGTCCGGGGGTGTCGCGGTCAGCCAAGGGACGCAAGTATCCGTGATTGCACGGCCAGCATCTCGCCGTCGTCGGTCTCGTGGTCGAAGCCGCAGAGGTGGAGCACGCCGTGGACCGCGGCCTCGGTGAGATCGGCGGCGTGCTCGGGGCAGATCACCACGTCGCCGAGCTCGCGGGGTCCCTGCGTGGGCCCGGCGCCGTCGATCGGGAAGCTGAGCACGTCGGTCGGCTCGTCGCGGCCCCGGTACGCGCGGTTGAGCTCGCGGATCCGGCGCTCGTCGACGAGCTCGAGCGAGAGGTGGCCGTCGCGAACGTCCGCCACCTCGAGCGCCGCGAGCACGGCACGGCGCAGCTCCAACGGGACGTCGGAGGCGTCGATCAACTCTCGCCGCTGGGGCGCGTGTCGAGGCGGCGCTGCGAGTAGGTGTCGTAGGCGGCGACGATCCGCTGCACGAGCTGGTGGCGGACGACGTCCTCGCCACCGAAGCGGATGAACGCGATGTCCTCGACCGCGGCGAGGATCTCGCCGACGACCACCAGGCCCGACCGCTGGTCGCGTGGCAGGTCGATCTGGGTGATGTCGCCGGTGACGACCATCTTCGAGCCGAACCCGAGCCGGGTGAGGAACATCTTCATTTGCTCGGGGCTCGTGTTCTGGGCCTCGTCGAGGATCACGAACGAGTCGTTGAGCGTCCGCCCGCGCATGAACGCCAACGGCGCGACCTCGATGATCCCGCGATCGAAGTAGGTCAAGACCCGCTCCGGGTCGAGCATGTCGTAGAGCGCGTCGAACAGCGGCCGCAGATAGGGATCGACCTTCGCCTGGATGTCCCCGGGCAGGAAGCCGAGCCGCTCGCCCGCCTCGACGGCGGGTCGCGTGAGGATGATGCGGCTGATCTCGCGGGCGTCGAGGGCGGCGACGGCCATCGCCACGGCGAGAAACGTCTTGCCGGTCCCGGCGGGCCCGATCCCGAAGCTGACCGTGTGGTCGCGGATCGAGTCGACGTAGCGCTTCTGGTTCACGGTCTTCGGCGCCACCTTGATCGAGCGGTGGCGCCAGATCACGTCCTCGAGGATCTCCGCCGGGCGCTCCGAGGCTGCGATCGCGCCGGTCACCGTGTCCACCGTCCCGGGGGCGAGGTCGTGGCCTCGCTCGACCAGGCCGACGAGCTCATCGACCATCGTCGCGGCGCGGCTGACGTTCGCGTCGTCGCCGTCGAGCGTCAGCACGTTGCCGCGCAGGAAGACCTCGCACCCGAGGCGTCCCTCGAGCTCTCGCAGGACGGTGTCGTCCGAGCCCGCGAGCTCGGCCGCGACCGTGTTGTCGAGCGTCAGCTGGCGCCGGGCCAAAGCTAGCCTGGGAGCCTCTCCCGCACCGCGGCACTGACCCGCTTGCCGTCCGCGCGGCCGCCGACCCTCGGCATCACCGCGCCCATCACCTTGCCCATCTCGGCGGGACCGGAGGCTCCCGCCTCCTCAACCGCCTCGTCCACCAGCGTCGCGAGCTCGTCGTCCGACATCTCCGCGGGAAGGTAGCGCTCGATCTCGCGCGCCTCCGCCTCCTCGGCGTCGGCCCGCTCGGAGCTGCCGCCCTCGCGGTAGGCCTCGGCGGCCTCGAGGCGGCGCTTGCGCTCGCGGCGCAGCACCGCGACCTCGTCATCACCGCCCCCCTTGCGATCCTTCTGCAGCGCGTCGGCGATCATCCGCAGCACGCCGACCCGGTCTCGCTCGCCGGCCTTCATCGCCTCGCGGGTGTCCGCCTGGACGCGGTCGAGAGCCGATTCGCTCATCCCGACAAGGGTACCCGCGACCTCCCCATGACCCGACCCCGGGCGCACTGCCTCGCGAGCTCGGCGGCGTGTTGCCGGCGGCGGCGCCGGCTCACGGTCCCCGTGGCTGGAGCGCCACCCGCTCGACCTCGCCGAGCGGCAGTTGCAGGAAGCGTGTGCCGAGCTGGTGGAAGGCCTCCGGATCGCCGGTGCACAGGAACCGGTAGGTGCCCTCGGAGCGATCTCGGGCAGCCATGCCGCGCGCCGCGAGCAGTCGCTGAGCGGTCGCGGCGAGCGCGTGGCCGGCACTCACCATCCGCACGTCGCGGCCGAGGATGCGCTGGAGCATCGGCGCGACCAGCGGATAGTGGGTGCAGCCGAGGATCACCGTGTCGACCCGCGCCGCGCGCAGGGGCGCGCAGTAGGAGCGCACCTTCTCGACCACCGCCTCGGAGAACGGGAAGCCGCGCTGGATGATCGCGGCAAGATCGGGCGCCGCAACCTCGGTCACGGTCAGGTCCCGGTGAGCGCGCGCGAGCGCTCGCAGGTACGCGCCGCCGGCCACCGTCGCCGGGGTCGCGAGCACTCCCACCCGGCCCGAGTCGGTGATCGCGGCGGCGATCTCGGCCTCGGGCTCGATCACCGCGACAACCTCCACCCCGCGCTCGCGGGCGAGCGCGCGGGCCGTCTCGAGTCCAGCGGCCGAAGCCGAGTTGCAGGCGATCACGATCAGCTTCGTGCCGCGGTCGAGCAGGAAGGCGGTGTCGCCGCGCACGCAGTCGCGCAGCTCCTCGTCGGTCTTGGCGCCATAGGGGAAGCGAGCGTCGTCGCCGAGATAGACGTAGTCCTCCTCGGGCAGCGAGACCAGGAACTCGTGCAGGACGGTGAGGCCGCCGACGCCGGAGTCGAAGACGGCGATCGGCAGCGACGGGTCGGGCCTCTCTGACCTCATGGTGGCGAATGATCGCGGGTGGGAGACTGCAAGCGTGAACGGATCCGGGCAAACGGGCTCGACGCTGTCGCTGTGGTCCGAGGACTCGGTGCTGTCGGTCGCTTCGAAGGGATCGGTGCTCTCGATCGGCTCGGTCGGGTCGTTGCTCTCGATCGGCTCGCTGGGGTCGGCAGCGTCGGCGTTCTCGGTCGCCTCGGTGGCGTCCCTCGGGTCGGCGATGTCGGCCGCCTCGCGCTCATCGGCGATGTCGTACGCGAGTCGCGGTGCGGTGATGGGCGAGGAGCGCTCGGGCGCCGGCCTGATTGCGGCCGCGGCGCTGATCGTCGCGGGGATCGCGATCGGCTCACGCGCCTAGTCGCGCAGGCCGGGGCCGCGGGTCGGGCGTGGCGCGGCTCAGAGGAACGGCTTCGCGACCATCACGTAGACGGTCAGGATCACGATCAGCCCCGCGATCGGGCCCATGCGCGCCATCTTCGCGCCGACCTCGTCGAACTCGCGGCTGAAACGCACCTCGCCGCCGCCCGCCGTTTCGATGTCGCGGCGCGCGAGCCGCTCGGCGCGGCGCTCGTTCGGAAGGAAGAACCCGTGCAGGAGCCCGAGCAGGACGATGATCGCGACGATCCCCCAGGCGACGAAGAAGTAGCCGAAGTTCCAGGCGTCCGACGCCAGGTAGAGGCCGGTCAGAAGGACCACGGTCGCGCCGATGGTCACGAACGAGCGATCGATTCGCTGCAGGACCCTGTAGATCACCGGCACGCTTCGGGGATCGTCGCGCGCCGCGATCGCGAGGAAGACGCCATAGGCGAAGGTCGGGCCGAAGGCGACCACGACCGAGCTGACGTGCACCCAGAGGACGACGTCGTAGAACGTCACCGCGACCGTGACCACGACGCCACCCTACCCCGAGGCGAGGTCGGAATCCGGGCCACGGCAGAGCAGCGCCGCCCAGTCGCCGCGACCACGCCTCTCTCGCTCCCCGAGTCCGGCGGCCGCCAGCACGGCGGCGACCTCGTCGACCTCGTCCGCCAGCAGCCCCGAGCAGACGAGCGTCCGCGGAGGCGCGTCGAGGCGGCAGGCGACGGCGCGCAGCAGCGGCGCGGTCAGGTTGGCGACCACCGTCGGCGCCCGCGGCGGCGCGGATTCGCGCAGGTTGACACGCTCGAGCTCGAGCGCGACCTCGTTCGCTCGTGCGTTGGCGCCCGCGGCCTCGAGCGCGGCGAGCTCGCTGTCGCAGCCGATCACCGGGCCCCAGCCGAGCTTCGAGGCCGCGATCGCGAGCACGCCCGAACCCGTGCCGAGATCGGCGAGCGGGCCCGAGGCCTCGCCGGCCTCGGCGAGCTCGAGCAGCAGCTCTAGGCACAAGGTCGTGGTTGCGTGCGCTCCGGTGCCGAACGCCTGCCCGGGGTCGATGACGACATCCATGCCCGGCGCCTCCTCCGCTGCGTGCCCGGGGGTGCCGGGGCCCGCTGGGGGATGCGGGAGCCAGGAGGGTCGGACGACGAGCCGGCCGTCCGCGATCACGACCGGGCGGTGGAAGTCGCGCCAGCGGTCCGCCCAGTCGTCCGGGATCACCGTGGAGGTGATCTCGACGACGCCACCGCCCGCCGCGGCCGCTATCTGGGGCAGATCGGGTAGCTCGCCCTCAGGCCCGTAGATCGCGTACTCGACCCAGCCATCGCCCCGGTCCTCCTCCACGCCCCCTGGGGCGAGCTCGAGCAGGTCGACGAGCACCCGTTCCGCGAGCTCGGCCCGACAGCGGAGCGCGAGCCGGATCAAGTCCCCCCGTCGCCGTTGAGCGACTCGTGCAGCCGCACGGCCAGCTCGCGCTGGTCCTTGGACAGCTCTTCGGGGACGACGAGATCGACCAGCACGTGCTCGTCGCCGCGTCGCCGGCCCCGCAGACCCGGCAGCCCGAGCCCGCGGAGGGTGATCGTGTGGCCGGCCTGGGCGCCGGCGGGAATCTCGACACTGCGGTCCCCGTCGAGGGTCGGCACCGAGATCGAGCCGCCGACCATCGCCAGCGTCGCGGGCACCTTCGCGACCGCGATCAGGTCCTCGCCGCGGCGCTCGAAGCGCGAGTCCTCGGCCACTCGCACGAGCACGTAGAGGTCACCGGACGGCGCGCCGCTCTCGCCCGCGTGCCCGGCGCCGGAGATCCGGATCCGCTGGCCGGTTTCGATCCCGGCCGGGATGTCGACGTCCCAGGTCCGCCGGCCCGCGGTGCGCCCCGCACCGTCGCAGACCTCGCACGGCTGCTCGGCGATCCGCCCGTCGCCGTCGCAGCTCGGGCAGGCGCCGGTCTGCACGAGCTGACCGAACGCCGTGCGCCGGACCTGCTGCACGCGCCCCGAGCCGCCGCACGTCTCGCAGGTCCGGATCGGGGTCCCCGGCTCCGCCCCGTTGCCGCGACAGTGCTCGCAGACCGTAACCGCCTCGAAGCTGATCTCGCGGCTCGCGCCGGTCAGCACCTCCTCGAGCGAGACCTCGACCTCGACGCCGACGTCCGCCCCCGCCCGCGGCCCGGCTCGACCGCCGAAGAGGTCGGAGAACAGCGAGTCGCCCTGGCCGAAGAACGCCGAGAGGATGTCGTCGAAATTGCCCGCGGTGTGCGGCGACCAGCCGCCGCTGCGCAGGCCCGCGTGCCCGTAGGCGTCGTAGGTGCGTCGGCGATCGGCGTCGGAGAGCACCTCATAGGCCTCGGCCGCCTCCTTGAACTTCGCCTCCGCTTCCGGATCGTGCCGGTTGACGTCCGGGTGCAGGTCGCGGGCAAGGCGGCGGAACGCCCGCTTGACGTCCCGCTCGCTGGCGCCCCGATCGACGCCGAGCACCTCGTAGTAGTCCCGTGCCAAGAGCGCCTACCCGTACATCGATTCGAAGAAGCGGGACAGCTCGCCGGCGGCCTCGCGCACGGAAGCGATCGCGGTCGCGTAGTCCATTCGCAGCGGCCCGACCACCCCGACAGCGCCGAGGTTGCGGTAGCCGAGGCCGTAGTTGGCGCCGACGACGCTCACCGAGCGGAGCTCCGGCGACGGGTTCTCGCCGCCGATCCACATGAACACCGAGCGCTCGTCGAGCGTCGAGCGCAGGACCTCGAGCAGGTTCGCGCGCCGCTCCAACGCCCGCATCAGAGCATCGGCCCTCGGCAGATCGGGCGCGTGCTCCTCGGAGAGCAGCCGTGCGGCCCCCTCTACGTAGAGATCGCTCTCTGCCTCCTCCTCGAGCCCGGTCAACCCGGCACGAATCTCGTTCAAGAACCCCACCTCGGCCGGTCCGAGCTCTGGATCGTCGAGCCGATCGCCGGTCATCCTGGCGCCGAGCGCGAGGCCCGAGAGCCGCTCGTTGAGGAAGCTCGACGCCCACTGGACGAGCCCCGGATCGACTGGGCCCGCGAAGTTGAAGACGCGCTTGGTCACCGCGCCGTTGGAGGCGATCACGACCACCATCACGATCTGCGGCTGGAGCTGGAGCACCTCGACGCGGTGAACGCGCGCCGCGGACGGCGGCGGAGCGGTGGCGACCGCGAGCAGGTCGGTCACCCGCGACAGCGTGGCCGCGGTCTCGCGCAGGGCCTCCTCGATCTCGCGGCGCATCCGCGAGAGGTCGAGCGTGCCCCTGACCGGCCCGGGCTTGGCGCCCGCGGCGAGCACGGCGTCGGCGTAGAAGCGGTAGCCATGGTCCGTCGGTACCCGCCCGGCGGAAGTGTGAGGGTGGGTCAGGTATCCGTCGCGCTCGAGCTCGGCGAGCTCGGCGCGCACCGTCGAGGGACCCCACTCGATATCGCCCGCCTCGGCGATCGTCGCCGAGCCGACCGGGGTGCCGGATTCGAGGTAGGCGTCGACCACGTACCGGAGAATCCGCTGCTGGCGCTCGCTGAGCATGGATCGATTCTAGGATCGAGGCCGGTGATCGACCCGTACGCGCTCCCCGACGACCTCCCCGCGCCGATCGACGACGGCGCCTGCGACCACCTCAGCGGGCGCGAGATGCCGCCCGTCGAGCTGCCGGCGACCGACGGAGCCACGGTCGCGCTTCGGGCGCTCGGCGGACGCACGGTCGTTTACGCCTACCCGCGGACCGGGCGGCCCGGGGAGCCCTCGCTGGTCGAGGACTGGGACCGGATTCCCGGTGCGCGAGGCTGCACTCCGGAGACCTGCGGCTTTCGCGATCACCATCATCAGCTGGCCGAGGCGGGGGCGGGCGTCGTCGGGCTCTCGACCCAGGCGACGGCATACCAGCGCGAGCTCGTCGAACGGCTGCGGCTGCCGTTTCCGATCCTGTCCGACGCCCGGCTCGAGCTCGCCGGCTCGCTGGGATTGCCCACCTTCGAGGTCGGCGGCGAGACGTTGATCAAGCGGCTCACCCTGCTCGTCCGCGAGGGCGTCATCGAGCGTGTCTGGTATCCCGTGTTCCCTGCGGACGGCCACGCGGGCGAGGTGCTCGCGTGGCTGCGCGCGAACCCCGCCTGAGCGGCATCAGCTCGAGCTCAGCTCGAGCTCCGCCTCGGCGTTGCGGATGATCTGATTGCCGGACTGCTCGGCGACGACGTCGACCGTCGCCCGGCCGCCGGCGACCTCCCGCACCGTGCCGCTGACCGTGATCCGCTGCTCCGGCACGCCCATGCCGCGGAATTGAACGCTGAGCCGCTTCAGCGCCCGCGGATCGCCGTCGGCGAGCTGGGCACAGCCTCGCGCGACCAGGGCCATCGAGTAGAGGCCGTGCAGGATGTTGCCCGGCAGCCCGACCGCCTTCGCGAACTCGGGGTCGATGTGGATCGGGTTGAAGTCCCCCGAGGCCCCCGCGTAGCGGTGCGGCAGGTACTTGTCGGGCGTCACCTCGAGCGCGGGGATCGCGTCGCCCGGCTTCAGCTGGTCGGCGCCCGCCACGCTCACACGCCCCTGACGAGGTTGGTCCAGGTCCCGCGCACGACCTCGGCCCCGTCCTGGTTCGTGGACACCGACTCGAACACGTAGAAGCCCCTGCCGTCGCGCTCGTGGATATCGGCGACCGTGGCGGTCGTCGTGATCTCGTCGCCGGCGCAGACCGGCTCGCCCCAGACGAACTCCTGGCCGCCGTGAACCATGGCCGCGAGGTTGATCCCGACCTCCGGGTCGAGGACCCCCGGCCCGACTGCGGGCGCCGAGTAGACGACGCAGAACGTCGGTGGAGCGACCACATCTCGATACCCGGCCGCGCGGGCAGCCTCGCGATCGTGGTGGACGGGGTCGCCGGCGCCGATCGCGTTCGCGTACTCGCGGATCTTCTCGCGGCCCACCTGATACGACGCGGGCGGGTAGCGCTTGCCGATCGCCTCCTTGTTGACGGGCATCGCGGCGGCAGTCTATTCACAGCCCGCGAGCAGCCGGTGCGACGGCGACCGAGATCTGCGCCAGCGGGACCGCCGGCTGGGCCCCCGAGCCGTAACGGGCGACCACCCGGCCGCTAGCTGCGCGTGACCGCCCGGCGAGCCGCCTCGCGATCGGCGTAGAGGTGGAAGCGGACCGCCTGGCCATCGCGGACCTCGAGCATGTAGAAGACGGTCATCTCCACCGGGACCCCGCTGCCGGCGCCGATCGCCGTCTGATGGATCTCGGCGATCACGTGGTCGTCGTCGGGGGACTCGACGGAGACCAGCGTGTTCCGATTGCGCTCCCAGGCCTCGCCCCAGGAGGTGATCATCTCGCGGTAGCCCTCGTGGCCGTACCAGGTACCGACGTTCATCAGCCCGCCGCCGACATGGCACTCGAGGTCAGGCGCGAAGACGCCGACCACCGCGTCCTCATCGCCGCGGTTGAAGGCCTCGACCCCCGCCTGGACGAGCTCGACGTTGCGTTCTCTACTCATCGACCTGGAGCACGGACAGAAACGCCTCCTGCGGCACCTCGACCGCGCCCACCTGCTTCATCCGCTTCTTGCCCTTCTTCTGCTTCGCGAGCAGCTTCTTCTTCCGCGACACGTCGCCGCCGTAGAGCTTCGCGGTGACGTCCTTGCGCAGCGCCTTGACCGTCTCGCGGGCGAGCACCCGCGAGCCGACCGCTGCCTGAACGGGCACGTCGAAGAGCTGGCGCGGGATGGTCTTCCTCAACCGGTCCACGAGCGCCTTGCCGGCGTCGTAGGCGGCATCGCGATGGACGATCTGCGAGAGCGCGTCGACCTTGTCGCCGGCGAGCAGGACGTCGAGCTTGACCAGCTCCGAGGCGCGATTGCCGATCGGCTCGTAGTCGAGCGAAGCGTATCCCGCCGTCCGTGACTTGAGTTGGTCGAAGAAGTCGAGCACGATCTCGGCCAGCGGGAGGTCGTAGCGCAACTGCACCCGCTCCGGCGAGAGGTAGTGCATGTCGACGTGCGTACCCCGCCGCGCCTGGCAGAGCTCCATCACCTGGCCGACGTAGTTCGACGGGCAGATGATCGAGGCTCGGATGTAGGGCTCGAGGATCTCCGCGATCAGGCCCGGGTCGGGCATCTCGACGGGCGAGTGGATCTCGAGCCGCTCGCCGCTCGTCAACCTGACCTCGTAGCGGACGTTCGGCGTCGTCGCCAGCAGCTCGAGGTCGTACTCGCGCTCGAGCCGCTCGCGCACGATATCCATGTGCAGGAGGCCGAGGAAGCCGCAGCGAAAGCCGAAGCCGAGCGCCTGCGACGTCTCCGGCTCGTAGGAGAGCGCCGCGTCGTTGAGCGCCAGCCGCTCGAGCGCGTCGCGCAGATCCTCATAGCGGTCGGTGTCGATCGGAAACAGCCCGCAGAAGACCATCGGCCTGACCTCGCGGTAACCGGGCAGCGCCTCGGAAGCGGGGCGCGCCTTCGCCGTCAACGTGTCGCCGACGCGAAGCTTGGAAACGTCCTTGAGGCCGGTGATCACGTAGCCAACCTCGCCGGCGCCCATCCTCCGGGCGGCCTTCATCTCCGGCATGAAGAACCCGATCTCGTCGATCTCGGCCTCGGTGCCGGTCTGCATCGCGCGGATCGCCTCATCCTTGGAGAACGAGCCGTCGACCATTCGGATGTAGGCGACGACGCCGCGGTACTGGTCGAACTCGGAGTCGAAGATCAGCGCCCGCGGTGGCGCCTCGAGGTTGCCCCGCGGCGCCGGGATGCGCTCGACGATCGCCTCGAGCACCTCGCGCACCCCGTCCCCGGTCTTCGCCGAGATCCGCAGGATGTCATCCGGATCGCAACCGATCAGATCGCAGATCTCGCCCGAGACGCGGTCGGGCTCGGCACTCGGCAGATCGACCTTGTTGAGCACCGGCACGAGCTCGAGCCCCGCCTCGATCGCAGCGTAGGTGTTGGCGACCGTCTGCGCCTCCACCCCCTGCGCCGCGTCGACGACCAGCAGCGCCCCCTCGCACGCCGCCAGGCTGCGCGAGACCTCGTAGGAGAAGTCGACGTGGCCCGGAGTGTCGATCAAATGCAGGTGGTAGGCCTCGCCGTCGGCGGCCGCGTACTCGACCCGCACCGCCTGCGCCTTGATCGTGATCCCGCGCTCGCGCTCGAGGTCCATCGAGTCGAGCAGCTGGGGCATGTGCTTGCGCGCGTCGACCGCCCCGGTGACCTCGAGGATGCGGTCGGCCAACGTCGACTTGCCATGGTCGATGTGGGCGATGATCGAGAAGTTGCGGACGCGGTCCATGGTCGACGCACGAGGATACGGCCGCACCGATCCCGCGAGCGATGGCTACTCACCGGGGCGACGGTTCGCGTCGGGGCGGCGCCTATCGACGAACCACGAGGCGGCGAAGCTGGGTCACCTCCGGGAAACCGAGGAAGGTGACCGCGACGGCGTACACGGCGGCGCCGACCGCAAGGCCGCTTCCGAGCGAGACGATCTGGGCGAGCAGGCCGCGGCCGAGCAGATCGTCGAGCAGCGACCAGACCCCATAGCTCGCCGCTGCGAGCAGGGCCGAGGCGACGATCACACCGACGCTCGTCCACGCGAGCCGGCCGAGCTCGAGGCGGCCCAGGGTGCGCCGCAGCACCGCGGCCTGCGCGGCGACGCTGACCGCGGTCGCAATCGCCGTCGCCGCGACGATTCCGCCGACCCCGAAGGGCCCGTAGAGGGCGAGCGAGAAGACGGCCGTGATCGCGAGGTTGATGCCCGAGATCGCGGTCGGTACCCAGGGCCGCTGGAGGCTGAAGAAGGTCCGGGTGAGGAGCAGGAACAACCCGTTGAACGGCAGCGAGAAGGCGAACCAGAAGAGCGCGGTCGAGACCAGTTGGGTCGCCTCGGTCCCGAACTCGCCGCGCTCGTAGACGAGTCGGACCATCGGCTCGGAGAGGACGAGGATCGCCGCCGCGGCCGGAACGAGCAGGAGGACGATCTGGCGCATCCCGTTCGCCATCGTCGCGCGCAGGTCGTCCAGCTCGCCGCGGGCCGCGAACCGGGCCAGGGTCGGGAAAAGCACCGTCGACACCGCGACCGAGAAGATCCCCTGCGGCAGCATGTAGATCCGAAACGCCTTGTCGATCGCGGCCGGCGCCTGATCTGAGACGAGGCTGCCGAACAGCCCGTTGAGGAGCAGGTTGATGTTGATCAGCCCGAGGCTGATCGTCACCGGGAGCATCAGCAAGAGCACGCGGCGCACGTCGGCGTCGCGGAAGGCGGAGGCGACCCGGGTTTGAAGCGGCGACAGCACCGCGCGCCGGATCCCGAACGGAGTGTTTCGCAGGTCGTAGGTGAGCATCGCGAGCTGGAGGACGGTGCCCGCGACAACCCCGATCGCGTAGGCGTAGATCTGGTCGTCTTCGGGGAACGCCGGCGCCAGGCCGACGAGCACGGCGACGATCGCGACGTTCCAGAAAAAGGGCGCGATCGCGAAGACGCTGAACCGGTCGTAGCTGTTCAGGACCCCGACCACCATCCCCGAGATCCCGAGCAAGACGAGGATCGGGAACAGCACCCGAGACAGCGACACCGTGAGCTCCGTGGTAGCGGCGTCGAACCCGGGCGCGAAGATCGGCACCAGCAGCGGCGCGGCGAGCACGAACAGAGCCGTGATCAGGCCGAGCACGAGGCCGACGAGAAAGATCAGGGTCGAGGCAAGACGGAACGCCTCGCGGCGGCGGTTGCGCTCGAGCTCCTCGGTGAACACCGGCACGAAGGCGGCCTGGATCGCGGCGTCGGCGAACAGGCTGCGGACCGTGTTCGGGATCAGAAAGGCGATCGTGAACGCCGACATCTGGGCGCTGGTGCCGAAGTAGCTGGCGGCGAAGATCTCGCGCACCAACCCGGCGACGCGCGAGAAGCCGGTGGCGATCGCAAAGAACGCGGTCGAGCGGGCTAGCCGCCCGGAGCGCGGCCGCGGTGCGCGCGCGCCCTCGTTCGGCATCACCTCCGCCTCCGCCAGATCAGCGAGCTCGGCCGGCGTCGCGCCGCGATCCTCGGGGTCGGTCATCGTCGCCCCGCTATAGTCCGCCGTCGCTCAGATGGCAAACATCGCCTCACAGAAGAAGCGCAACGCCCGTTCGCTGCGCGAGCACGACGAGAACCGACGCCTGACCAGCGCCGTGCGCACGCATTTCAGGCGCCTCGAGGCCGCGGTGGCCGAGGGCGACGCCGCGGCGGCACAGGATGAGCACCGGGCGCTCAGCTCGCGGATCGACACCGCGGTCACCAGGGGCGCGCTGCACCGAAACGCCGGCGCGCGCAAGAAGGCCCGCGCCGCGCGTATCCTCGCCGGCTGAGCGCCGGCGGGGCGGCTCACGCGCCCGCGGCGCGCCGTACCGCGAGCGTCAGCGCCACCCGTTCGGGGTAATCCGCGCCTCCTCGGGTCCACCATTCGAGGTCGGCGATCGCGCAGGTCGCGGCGCGCAGCTCGGCCGGCGAGCGATCCCCGAGACGGCGAACCAGCATCTTGGCCGCGTACGGATGCATCGGCAGCGCGGCCTCGACCTGCTTCGGCGTGCGTCCCGATTCGAGCAGCTCGAGTGCCGCGTTCGCCTCACGCAACCGTTTCGCCGCCTGGTAGATGAGCGGCGTGATCCCCTCTCCCTGATCGGCGAGGCGCTCGGCGGCGGCGACCGCGCGCGCAGGGTCGCGATCGACGATCGCGTCCGACAGCGCCCAGGCGACCTCCTCGGAGGTGTCGGCGACCATCGCCGCGAGGTCGTCGACGGTCACGGTCTCGCCGGGACCGGCCCACAGGGCCAGCCGGTCGAGCTCGGTCGTCAGCCGCCCGGTGTTCTCCCCGAGTCGCTGCGCGAGCAGCCCCGCCGCGTCCGGGTCGAGGTCGAAGCCGCGGCCGCGCGCCTCCTCGCGGAGCCGGCGCGGCAGGTCGCGCTGCTTCGGGGCGGCGTAGGCGATCACCTGCCCGCCGGCGGCGTTCACCGCCTCGGCGAGCGCCTTCGGCGCCTGCCGCTTGGGCGGCTGCTCGCGGGCGACGAGCACGACCGTGACCTCCGGGGGCAGCGAGCGCAGCGCCTCGGCAACCGGCGCGGCCTGCTTGGCGGACCAGCGCTCGACCCCGTCGGCGACCAGGTAGCGGCGAGCAGCGGTCAGCGAGAGAGCCGGGAGCGCCGCGAGCAGAGCCGCCGGGTCCGGCCCGGCGTTCGAGCCCGGTGCCGAGGCGAAGGACTCCAGCGAACCCTGGCCGCCCTCCGCCTCCGCGCGCGAGCGCAGGCGCGCCAAGGCGGCGTCGATCTTCGCCGCGTCGGTGCCCGCGATCAGGTACGCGGGCCCGATCTCCGTTCTGTCAGGCGTCGCCCCGGCCAAAGCCGAAGCGAGTCTATTCCGCCCTACGGCGCCGCCGGGCTAGACGCTGCCGATCAGGATGCTGAGCGCGCCGAGCACGATCGCCGCCCCGGTGAGCCGGAGGACCAACCTGCCCTGGCGGCCGGTGGAGGCGAAGAACAGCGCCACCAGCGCCGCAATCCCGGCGAGCACGCCGCTCGGCCAGCCGAGCACGAGGCTGATCGTCTTCTGGGTCGAGGATCCGTCGAAGCACTCGTTGTCGCTCGGCAGCTCCGCCTCGCCGCTGAGCACGTCATCGCAGGTCGGCGTGTCGCCGATGTCGCCCATCGCGATCACCATCACCGCGCACGCGAAGGCGAGCGCTAGGGCGAGGAGCACGGCGAGCGCGCGCCAACCGCCGCTTGGCTTGCTCTCCTGGGCGGTCGGCGGGGGTGGGGGCGGGGGCGGCGACGTATCGCCGGCCGGGGGCGTGGGGGTACCGCTTGCTTCCATGATCGTCGTCCTCCTGTGGACCTCGGGGCGAGCAGGGCCCCGAGCCCCGCGACGGCGCGCACCCTACAGGACACCCCAGCGATCCCGGGCAACATCGATCGAGACCTCGCCGTCGGTGTCGGTCCTGAGCACCGGGACCCCGGCCTCGGCGAGCTCCGCCAGGGTCGCGCTAGCCGGATGGCCGTAGGGGTTGTCGGCGCCGACCGAGATCACCGCGAGCTCCGGCTCGGCCTCGGTGAGCAGGCGCGGCAAGCCGGCGTCCTCGCTGCCGTGATGCGCGACCTCCAGCACATCGACGTCGCCGGGGTGGATCGGGGCGAGCTCCGCCTCGGCGTCGCCGGCGATCAGCATCTCGAACCGCCCGGACCGCACGAGGACTGCGAGCGAGGCAGCGTTCGGCTCCGATCCCGGCGCCGCGCGGAGCAGATCGGCGGGCGGCCAAAGCACGTCGAGGCGCAGCCCGCGCGCCCGCACGGCCGACCCCTCGGTGACCTGGCCGAGCCGCGCGCCGGCCGCGCGGGCGAGGGCGAGGGTGGCGCGATCCGCCCGCGCGTAGAGCAGCCGGTCGACCTGGGTCGACTCGAGCACGGCGGCCGCGCCGCCGGTGTGATCGGTGTCGGTGTGGGTGATCGCCAGCGCGCCGAGGCGGTCGACGCCGCGCGCGGCGAGCAAGCCTGCGACGTCCGCGTCCGGGGGACCGGCGTCGAGCAGGATCGGCTGGCCGCGAGCGGGCTCGATCAGGGTCGCGCTTCCCTGTCCGACGTCGAGCACCGTGACCCGCAGCAGGTCGCGCGGTCCCCGTGACTCTCCCGAGCCGATGATCGGCAGCGGCAGGAGCGCGCATGCGGCGATCGTCGCGGCGGCGATCGCGATCCGACCGCGCCCCGGGGCCCGCGCGCCCCGATCCCGGCCAGACTGCGGCGGGCGGAGTCGCCGTCGCCGACCGGCGAGCCGGAGCGCGAGCGTGGGCGCGGCGAGCAGCACGAGATAGAGCGCGACGAGGGCCGGTCCGCTGCCCACCTCGACCTCGGCCTGTGCCCAAGACGGCGTGCCGAGCCAGTCCGCGATCTGGGCGATGTAGGCCGCGAGCAGGCCGGCCAGCCCGGTGATCGGAGCGACCGGCAGCCCCGGTAGCTGGCCGGCGGCCGCCGCCATCATCCCGAGCCACATCAGCGGCGCCTCCGCGGGGGCGGCGAGCAGGTTCGCCGGCAGCGCGGTCAGCGAGACGGTCCCGAAATGGAAGGCCATCAGCGGCGCGGTGGCGGCGGTCGCGGCGATCGTCAGCGCCGCGACCTCCGCGAGCGCCCGGCGCGCGGGGCCGCCGCTCGCGCCGGCGAGCAGGGTGGCGAGCGGCGCGGCGAAGATCGCGATTCCGATCACCGCCGCGAAGCTGAGCTGCCAGCCGACGTCGGCGCAGGCGCGCGGGTCGAGCCCGAGCGTCACGGCGGCGGCGAGCAGGATCGCGTACCAGCGAGAGCGCGGGCGGCCGGCGAGCGCCGCGACGACGCCGGCGGCGCCCATCGCGCCGGCGCGCTGGATCGACGGGCCGGCTCCGGTGACCGGCACGTAGATCGCGATCAGGACGAGGATCGTCACCAGCCGCGTCCTGATCTCGACGCCGAGCGCGCCCAGCGCCGCCGCCGCGAGCACCGCCAGCAGGACGACGTTTTGGCCCGAGACGGCGAGTAGGTGCGCGAGCCCGGAGCGCTTGAAGTCGTCCACCGTGGCGGCGTCGATCCGGTCGTCCTGGCCGAGCACGAAACCGCGCAGCAGCGAGGCCGACGCCTCCGGCGTACCGGTCGAGAGCGCCCGTTCGCCACGGATCCGGATCCCGTCGAGGAGTCCTGCCAACCCGCGGCGGCGGAGGTCGAGCGGCTCGATCCGCTTCGCGGCCAATACCCTGGCGATCCCGAGCCGCTCCAGGTAGGCGCGCTCGAGCTCTTGCGGCTCGTGCACGGTGCCGCTGGCGCGGATCGCGCCTCCCACCTCGAGGTCGGGCACCGGCTCCGGTGCCTCGACCAGCAGCCGCCCGCCCCGCGTCTGGATTCGCACGGCGACCGTGCCGTGGTCGCGGCGCGGAACCGTCGCGACGTAGCCGGCGACGGTCACCCTGGTGCCGGCGGCGGGCCGGGCGGCCCCGGCGTCGATCACGGCGAGCCGGGCCTGGCCGGCGACGAGCCCGGCGACAGCCGCGGCGAGCGCCACCGCGACGAGCCACGGGATCGCCGTCGGGCCGCCGCGGCGCGGCGCCGAGCGGGCGAGCGCGGCGACCACGACCAGCGCCGCCGCGGTCGCGCCCTCGAGGCGCGGCGGCTCGACCGCCGCCGCCGGCGACAGCGCCAGGCCGAAGGTCAGCCCCGCGAGCGCCGCGAACCGCCACCCGAGCCCGAGCGCGGGATCGAGCTCGGGCGTCGGTCGCGACCGCACGCGACTACGGTTGAAGGCGGTCGCGCAACGCCTCCATCGTCGCCGGCCCGATGCCGCTGATCTGATCGAGATCGTCGATCGAAGCGACGCCGCCGTGCTGGTCTCGGAACTCGACGATGTCGCCGGCGGTCACCGGGCCGATCCCCTCGATCGTGTCGAGGTCCTCGACGGTCGCCGTGCCGAGACTGATCGGCCCGTCCTCGACGCCGGTCGCTGACGTCGTCGCGCCTTCGATCCCGACCCGGCCATCGACTCTCGCCGGCACGACTACCTGCTGGCCGTCCGCGAGCTTTGCCGCGAGGTTGATCGCGTCCTCGGCCGCGCCGCCGGTCGGGCCCCCGGCCCGCTCGAGCGCGTCGGTCACCCGCGAGCCCGAGGGGAGCCGGTAGACACCCGGCTCGCGAACCTCGCCGGCGACATGGACGACGACTCCCGCCGCCGGCGTCGATTTCCAGGGGCGGACCGCCGGCGGCGCTCGCGACTTCCCCGAAGCCGTCGTCTCCCGAGTCGCCGGACTTCAGCCATCGGGCGCCGAGGAGAAGCGCCGCGACGGCGATCGCGCCGTAGACGATCAGCTGCGGGCGGCTGAGCTCGGTCACGCGCGGATCGTCGACGAGACAGGCGCGCGAGTGGCGCGCGCAAGCTCACGCTTGCCCTACCCGACGAGAAAGCCTTGCAGGCCCTGCGGCCGCTCCTCCATGACATCGATCCGGACGACCTCCGCCCGACTCGGTCCCCGGGCGCAGAAGTCGACCAGCGCCTCGACCGCCTCCTGCGGGCCCTCGAACACAGCCTCGACGGCGCCGTCGGGGCGGTTGGACGCCCAGCCCGCGACCCCGCGCGACTCCGCGCGGCGGCGCGTCGTGTCGCGAAAGAAGACGCCCTGGACGTGGCCGTGAACGATCACTCGGCGGCGGATCACGCTGAGGGGGCGAGTGCCGACGCGAAGCGGAGCATCTCGCCGAACCGGGTCTCTAGCCGTCGAAGTCCTCGTCGTCGTAGCCGGCCGCCTGGGTCGCGAGCCGGCGGCTGTAGAGCTCGTCGGCGGAGACGGCGGGCGACTGGACCGAGACGAGCGCCAGCGCCTCGCCGCCGTCGTTGGCGACCGCGTGGTCGGTCGCCGGCGGGATCAGCACGAGGTCGCCCGATTCGAGCCGCTGTGAGTCGCCGGTCGCCGACATCGTCCCGGTGCCGCTGACGACGACGTAGACCTGCTCGGCCTCCTCGTGGGAGCGCAGCTGCTCGGAAACCCCGGGCGGCACCTCGAGCCAGTTCACCGAGAGGTTCCGCGACCCGAGCTCGCCGGCGTCCATGAGGATGTGCGGGCGCAGCCCGTGCACTTCGGTCACCGCAGCGTCGGACAGCCGCCTCACGAGCACGCGAGGTTTCTAGCAGACGTGCGGCCCACGGGTGGTGGTGCCCCCGGACCGCGATCGCGCGAAAGCGCGCCACCGGCTACCGGACGACGAAGTTGACCAGCTTGCCTGGCACCACGACCTCCTTGACGACCTCCATCCCGTCGAGGTGGCGGCGGACGTTCTCACTGCCGCGCGCGAGCTCGAGCACCTCGGCTTCCGAGGCGCCCGAAGCGGCGACGATCTGGTCGCGACGCTTGCCGTTGACCTGGACCACGAGCGTGAACGTCTCGCGGACGAGCAGCGCCGGGTCGGGCTCGGGCCACGGCTGCTCCCAGACGCGCTCGCCGGTCAGCGCCTCGTAGACCTCCGTGCCGAGGTGGGGGGCGAAGGGGAAGATCAGCGAGGCCGCGGTGGCGGTCGCAAAGCGAAGCGTCGCCTCCCCGACCGGATCGCCGTAGAGCGCGTCCTTGAGCCGGTAGGCGTCGTTGACCAGCTCCATGACCGCGGCGATCGCGGTGTGGAACTGAAACCCGCCCTCGATGTCGTGGGTCGTCTTGTCGATCGCCCAATGCGCCTTTGCGAGCAGCGCGTGCGCATCGGCTCGGGCGCGTTCCCGCTCGGACCCCGACGCTGCGGGAGACGAAGCGGAGGAGGTGTCGGGCGGTGGCTCGTCGGTGGAGGTTCGCCCCCGAACCTCCGCCGACAGCCGCCACAGCCTGGTCAGGAACCGGTGCACGCCCTCGACGCCCTCGGCGACCCAGTCGCCGCCGCGCTCGGGCGGGCCGAGGAAGCAGACGTAGGCGCGCGCCGTGTCGGCGCCGTAGCGCTCGACCGTCTCGACGGCGCTGACCGTGTTGCCCTTCGACGAGGACATCTTGGCCCCGCCCATGGTGATCATCCCCTGGGTGAACAGGCTCGCGAACGGCTCCTGCACGCTCAAGCATCCCCATGTCGGCGAACGCCTTGGTGAAGAAGCGCGCGTACATCAGGTGCAGGATCGCGTGCTCGACGCCGCCGATGTACTGATCGACCGGCATCCAGTGGTCGGCGATCGCGCGGTCGAACGGCAGCTCGGTGTTGCGCGGGTCGAGGTAACGGATGAAGTACCAGGACGAGTCGACGAAGGTGTCCATCGTGTCGGTCTCGCGGCGCGCCGCGCCGCCGCACTCGGGACAGGTGGTGTCGACCCAGCCTCGACCGCGCCCAGCGGGCTCTTTCCCTTCGGCGCGTAGTCCTCGACGTCCGGAGCTCGACCGGAAGCTGGTCGTCGGGCACCGGCAACCATCCCGCATCTCTCGCAGTAGAGGATCGGGATCGGGCAGCCCCAGTAACGCTGTCGTGAGAGCAGCCAGTCGCGCAGGCGGTAGTTGACGGCGAAGTCGCCGAGCCCGCGCTCGCGCAGCGACTCGACGATCGCCCGCTTCGCCTCCGGCGCCGGCATCCCGTCGTACTCGCCGGAGTTCACCAAGACCTCGTCCTCGGTGTGCTCCACGAAGGGTTGCCCCCCTGCGACCTCTCCCCCGGCCGGTCGTACCACCTGCCGGATCGGCAGCTCGAAGGCCTTGGCGAAGTCCCAGTCGCGCTCGTCGTGAGCGGGAACGGCCATCAGCGCACCGGTCCCGTACTCCATCAGCACGTAGTCGGCGACGAACATCGGGATCTGCTCGCCGTTGACCGGGTTCGTCACCGTGCGCCCCAGGGGGACACCCGTCTTCGCGCGCGCCTCGGAGCCGCGCTCATCAACCGACTCGCGGATCGCCTCGTCGACGTATGCCCGCACCTCGGCCTCGTGCCCCGTGCCTGCGGCCAGGCGCTCGACCTCAGGGTGCTCGGGCGCGACGACGAAGAAGGTGGCGCCGAACAGCGTGTCGGCCCGGGTGGTGAACACCGGGAAGTCGATCCCGATCTCCTCGCAGCGGAAGGTCACCTCGGCGCCCTCGGAGCGGCCGATCCAGTTGCGCTGCATCGTGATCACGTGCTCGGGCCACGACTCGAGCAGGTCGAAGTCGGCGAGCAGGCGATCGGCGTAGTCGGTGATCTTGAAGAACCACTGCTCGAGGTTCCGGGCCTCGACCAGCGAGCCGCAGCGCTCACAATGGCCGTCGATCACCTGCTCATTGGCGAGCACGGTCTGATCGACCGGGCACCACTGCACCGGCGCCTCGGCGCGGTATGCGAGGCCGCGCTCGAACAGGCGCAGGAAGATCCACTGCGTCCATCGGTAGTACGCCGGCGTGTGGCTGGAGATCTCGCGCGACCAATCGATCGAGATCCCCCAGGCGCGAAACTGCTCCCGGTAGGCGGCGATCGACGCCTCGACCGCGTCGCGGGGGTGCTCGCCGGTCTTGATCGCGTTGTTCTCAGCCGGAAGGCCGAAGGCGTCGTAGCCCATCGGGTGGATGACCTGAAAGCCGCGTCGGCGTCGGAAGTGGGCGATCGCGTCGCCGAGCGAGTAGTTCTTCAGGTGGCCGACGTGGGGCTCGCCCGAGGGATACGGGAGCATCTCGGTCACGTAGTACTTCGGCTTCGAGTCGTCGAAGCCCGGCTCGCCCGGGTTCGGGACCTCCCAGGTGCGCTCCTGCGCCCACACCCCCTGCCAGCGGCGTTCGATCTCGTGCGGGTCGTAGCGTTCCACGGCCCCGATATTACGAGCGCCCGCCGGGGCGCAAGCCGCGGCCGCCGGCCCGGAGCCGGCGTAGACTCGCTCCGGGAGGCCCTTTTACGAGGAGGTTGTGATGGGACGTCTGATCAGGCTCGACCGCAGTGGGCACACGACCTTGGCGGAGTGGACGGGCTCGGACGCCGACCGCGAGGCGGCGGTCGACGCGTTCAGGCGCGAGCTCGATCTCGGCATGGTGGCGTCGGTGTCGCACCCCGACGGCACCGCCGAGGTCGTCCGCGAGCTGCCGCTCGACGCCGAGCTCGTGGTCCTGCGCCGCCCGATCGCCGGCGGCTAGCCGGGCGGGGTCGGACTTGGAACCCGAGCCGGCCGGCGCGGCTCTCGCGGGCCGCGGCTGGGCGCCAGGAGGACTCGGCGAGGCGGCGAGGCTTCACTGGCGCGAGGACGCCAGCGAACGGACGCTGCGCCGCGACGGACGCCGCTGGACCGCGTGGACGACGTGGATCGTCTGCGTGTTCGTGGCCCCGGGGGCGCTGCTGGTCGCGGTCGAGCCGCTCACCTTTCCGGTCGCGCTGCTCTCCTTCGCCCATGCCTGGGCGATCCCTTGGATCCAGGCGCGCCGCGGCGCGCGCCAGGTGGTGCAGATCGGAAGCGGACGCAGCGCGGGTCGCCGCGCCGGCGCCGATGGCGGCGCCGAGGCCGTTGCGCTCGGGCTGCTTGGTGACCTCGTCGCTGACCACGAGCGACGCCTGCTCGCAGCCACCGGACTCGCGCTGCAGCGCGGCGAGCTCGGCATCTGGCTGCTCGGTGAGCAGGGCGCGCTGCTCGTCCGCCCAGGAGGGCGCCGGGTCGACGCCTGGTGTGTGCGGGTCGCCGAGACCGCCGATTTGCCGGCGGGCGATCGCGTCGCGCACCTGTTGCTCGCCCTGCGCGAGGACGAACTCGGCTTCGCGAAGGTCGCCAACCTCGGGTTCTCGGGCGCCGCCTGGCGGCTGCGCCCGCACCTGCCGGAACGCTCGCGCCCCGCGCTCGCGGCGGCGCGACGGGCGCTGCGCGCGGGCTGAGGACCGCGGCGCGGGCCTATTCCAACAGCCTCTCCGCCGGGCGGCTGGAACCGGCGTCCCGGACCATGCGCCGGTTCGAGGCGGCATCACCCGGCCTCCGTCGGCGAGCTCTGCGCCGAGGCGACCGCGACGACGTCGGCTCCGGCCGGCGACAGATCGAGCTGGTCCTGTGCCGGCGACAGGCGCGCGTACGGCGTGCCGCGCCGGGTGATCAAGAAGCTCTCGCCGGCCGCGGCACGCTCCATGTACCAGCCGAAATGGTTGCGGTACTCGTGGGCGCCAAGGACGACCGGATTCGAAGGAGTGGAGCTAGCCGGGCTCGAACCGGCGACCTCCGCCGTGCCACGGCGGCGCTCTCCCAACTGAGCTATAGCCCCAGCGAGTTCGTAGTCGGCGGCCCAGTTTAGACAAGCTCTCTGGCCGTTCCTGGGAGGCGTCAGCCTCAGATGCAATGCGCTCATCCCATCGATCACGTCCGCGTCGATCAGATAGCAACGGTCGAGTTCGTCGCAGTAGGCGGCAACGGCGTCGATCTCGTCGGGGGTGTATCTGCGCCGAACGTGGCCAGTCGCGGTGTAACGAAAGCCGGCGAGGTGCACGACGACCACCTGACCGTCGAGCCGCGCCCATTTGCACTGGATGCGCAGCAGGCGGTCACCCAATTCGAAGGCAAGGTCGTAGCGCGCGTGTTCCATCATCGGACGAAGCACGCCGACGCCCAATCGGGTTGCGGCTGCGACGATCTCCGCCTCAGCGATATTCCCCTTGTCGTTCGGCGTCAACACGAACGTATGTTCGCATTCGCTGCGGACGGAAGCCGCGCTCCAGCAGGTGGGCTGCCCAGGCGCACGAGCAGCGGGTCCTGGGAGCCCATGACCTCGTCCTCTCGCGGCTAACGCGATCCGCCCCGCCTCGGGCACGGCGGCTATGCCGACCCTACTCGTGGTCGACGTCGAGTACGAGCCGGTCGGCGCGCAGGTCGCGCACCTTGAACTCGAACGGCGTCCGCTCCTCGAGCTCGCGCAGGAGCTTGACCGGCTCGGCCAGCTTCATCTCCAGCGTCGCTCGCCCGGAGGCGAACCGCTTCACCGAAATCTCCGAGGTCGCAGCGATCCCGCCGGCCGCGTCCTCGAACCCGACGAGCTGCGAGAAGTCGTCGAGCGGGCCAACCTCGATCTCGACCGCCCCGTCGAACAGCTCGGCGGCCGACCCGTTCGCGCGCCCGTGCGGCGCCAGCGGCTGCTCGAGCTCCTCGAGCCCGAACCCTCGCCGGCCGCGATGCTCGCGATCGCCCCCTGAAGCGACTCGAAGAGCCGCTCGCCGGCGCCGCCCGGGTCGCGCGCCAGCTCCCCGATCCGCTCGCCGAGCTCGACCGCATCGCGAAGCGCGCGCATCCTGATCCGGGTCGCCTGGCCGCGGGCCTGCTTGCGGACCGCCTCGATCTCCTCGGCGAGCAGCAGAAGGGAGCGAGTTCCGCGCTCGCCCTCGGCGCGCAGCCGTTCGAGATCCGCCCTGACGTCGGCGAGCTCCTGCTCTCGGCGAACCACGCGCTCGGAGAGCGAGTCGCAGGTGATCTCGAGCTGCACGATCCGCGCCGCCCGCTCCTCGAGCTCCGCGGCGCGCCGGTCGAGAATCCCCTCCTGCTCGGCGAGCAGCGCATCGTTCGCCGCGAGCGCCTCGTCCACGTCGCCACGGCGGTAGCCGAACAGCGATCGCTGAACCGCCTTCCTCGATGTGCAGAAACTAGGCGCCCGGTCGGACGAGATCACGTTCGCCGGCGCCGGGCGCGTCCGGCGCCCGTTCACGTTCAGGCGGTCCGGTCGCCCTCGGGGCCCAGCTCGAGGCGCGGCGCCTCGCCCCACAGCCGCTCGAGCCGATAGCGGTCACGCATCTCGGGACCAGGATGTGGAGCACGCAGTCGAGATAGTCGGCGAGCATCCACTGCGCCTCGCGCTCGCCCTCGACCCTGGCCGGCAGCAGTCCATGGTCGCGCTTGAGCCGCAGGTGGACGTCGTCGTGGATCGCCTTCGCCTGGCGCTCGTTGCGCGCCGTCGCGATCACCAGGTAGTCGGTGTAGCCGACGAGCTCGCGCACGTCGAGGGCGACGAGTCAAAGCCCTTCTTGTCGTCGACGATCGCCGCGATCCGCCGCGCCAGCGCCGCCGACGCCGCGGGGTCGTCGGTGCGGGGCTCATTGACGACCGCCTCGCGCTCGGCCCCCCGGTCCGCGGTCGGACTCACGCGACCACCGATTCCCGGTAGAGGCCGCTCGAGACGATCATCGCGCGCACCGGCTCCGGCACCGGATAGCGGATCGGCTTGCCCTGGTCAACCCGGTGCCTGATCGCCGTCGAGGAGACGTCGAGCTCCGGCATCCGCACGGTCAGCGCGGGCTCGGACCCGCCGAGCCGCTCGAGCGCCGCCTCGGCCTCGTCCATCACGGCCCCCGCGCGCCCGGCGATCCCGATGCGCGCCAACTCGAGCAGCCGGCGCGGCTCGTGCCAGGACGCCAGGTAGCGGCAACGTCGGCCCCCATGAGGAAGAAGAACTCGGAACTGGATCGCTCGTCTCGCAACCACTCAAGCGTACGCGCGGTGTAGGACGGGCCGGGCTCGCGCACCTCGTAATCGGAGACCTCGAGCAGCTCGTCGTCCTCGGCCGCCAGTCGCGCAAGCCGAGCCGCACCTGCCTCCCGGGCTCCGGGTCGATCCGCTTGTGCGGCCCCTCTCCGGTCGGCATCAGCACGACCCGGTCGAGCCCGAGCTGGGAAGCGGCCTCCTGGGCCAGCACGAGGTGACCGATGTGGGGCGGATTGAACGCGGCCCGGAGTTTTACGCGACCGAGCTCCCGACCGGGCTACCCCCGGACCTGCCCGTCGCCGTGGACGATGTACTTGGTCGTGGTCAGCTCGCGGAGGCCAATCGGGCCGCGCGCGTGAAGCTTCTGGGTCGAGTTGCCGATCTCGGCGCCCATGCCGAACTCGAATCCGTCGGTGAACCTGGTCGAGGCGTTGACGGAACACCACCGCGGCGTCGACGCCGTCGGTGAACGCGCTCGCGGCCTCGTCGGACGAGGTCACGATCGCCTCGCTTGTGCCCGGTCGGTGTGCCCGTTGACGTGCTCGATCGCATCGGCGACCGAGTCGACCATCCCGACCGCCATCTTCAGCCCGTGGTACTCGGTGTCCCGGTCGAGATTCCGTTGCCTCGCCGACCGGCACGTCGCCGGCTGCGGCTCGCGTGCGCGCGTCACCGACCAGCTCGACTCCCGCCGCGTGCAGGTCACCAGGGTCCAGGGCAAGAGACCCTGGACACCGCCGCGTGCGCGCGGGTCTCGGCCGCGTTGCAGACGCCGGGGCGGTCGACCTTCGCGTTGAAGGCGATCCGCCGCGCCATCTGCAGGTCGGCGTCGTCGTCGACGTAGCGTGGCAGTTGCCGCCGGCCGCGTAGAGCACGGGCACCGTCGCGACCGACTTCAGCGCCTGCTTCAGCCCCTCGCCGCCGCGCGGGATCACCAGCTCGACCAGGCCCTCGGCTGTCGCCAGCTGCTCGAGCTCGGAGCGGTCGCCGGCAGAGCAGCTCGACCGATCCCTCCGGGAGCCCGGCGTCCGACCACCGCGTCGCGCGACGAGCGCGGCGAGCGCGGCGTTCGAGCGCTCGGCGTAGCTGGAGCCGCGCAGGACGATCGCGTTGCCGCTCTTCAGGCAC